>JANXVG010000060.1 GCA_025351795.1 Salinibacterium sp.
ACTTCGCCCATTCCGAAGTCTTCATCGTGGGCTGTTATGGCGTCGTCTTCACTCTGACGTCCCTGGGCTTTGGTCCCTCACCCCCCACGCTGTCGCCCATCGCCATCATCGGCGACCTGGTGCTTGCGTTGCTCGTCGGCATGATCGCCGCTGCCGTGACGGCCTATGCGCTCGAACGCCTGGCCTACCGACCGCTGCGAAAGCGCAACCCCCCACGATTGGCCTTCCTGATCACCGCCATCGGCGCATCGTTCACGATCCAATACACGATCTTCCTCGTTCGCGGCGCAAACCCCGAGCCGGCCGTCACGATGTTCCAGCCGACGCCCGTCTTCAACGTGTTTGGAACCATCGTCGACAACCAGCAAATCATCATCGTCGTGGCCGCGGTCATCATGATGATCGGTGTAGACCAGTTCATCCGGCGGTCTCGAATCGGTCGAGGAATCCGGGCTGTGGCCCAAGACCCAGATACCGCGACGCTGATGGGGGTGAACAAAGAGCGCATCATCGTGCTCACGTTCATCATCGGCGGGCTGCTCGCGGGCGCGGCCGCACTGTTTTACGTGATGAAGGTTCCTTCCGGCGTTTTCTACAGCGGCGGATTTGTGCTCGGAATCAAGGCATTCGCCGCCGCGGTCCTCGGAGGAATCGGCAACGTGCGCGGCGCCCTCCTCGGCGGCCTGCTGTTGGGCCTGATCGGCAACTACGGCCAGATCCTGCTCGGCAACTCGCAGTGGACCGATGTTGTCGGATTCATCGTGCTGGTGCTGGTACTCATTGTGAAACCGACGGGCATACTCGGCACCTCACTGACCAGGAGCAAGGCATGAGCACTGTCGATGGGCCGACCCTGATGCCCGATTCGGAATCCGCTAAAGACGCGATCGATCGGGATACCCGCAGGGGGACCAGGAAACGCTGGGCCCAGCCGCTCAGGAACAAGTGGAACGACCTGCCCAGAGTGCAGCAATGGGGCTTCTTGCTGGTCGTGGTGGCTGTCGCCTATTTGCTCCCGGTGATCAACCCGCTTTTGATCACAACGGAACCGGGCACCGACTGGCCTATCGCCTGTTTTCAGATGTCCGTTTTTGCGCTTGGTGCCCTTGGGCTCAACGTCGTTGTCGGATACGCCGGGTTGCTCGACCTGGGATACGTTGCTTTCTTCGCCGTCGGGGCGTACACCGCGGCGATGCTGACCAGTCCGGATTCTCCATTTGTGCACATTCCGTACCTCTGGACCGTGCCGGTCGCAATGGCGGTCACCATGTTCTTCGGAGTGATCCTCGGCGTGCCGACGCTGCGACTGCGGGGGGACTACCTCGCAATTGTGACGCTCGGTTTCGGCGAAATCGTGCGCATTCTGGCGACCATCATCCCTGCGATGAAAGGCCAGGTCGGCTTTCAGAACGTCGGTCGCCCGCCGGGTAGCGGTGCCGACGGGGTCCCCATTTTTTCGAACTCCAATGGAACGCCCTGGTACTGGCTCACCTTGACCGTCACCATCATCGTGCTCCTGCTCGCAGGCAACCTTGAACGCAGTCGGGTCGGTCGCGCCTGGGTTGCCATTCGTGAAGACGAGGATGCCGCTGAGATCATGGGTGTGCCGGTGTTCAAGTACAAGGTATGGGCCTTCGCGATCGGAGCCAGCGTAGGTGGCCTCTCTGGGGCGTTGTTCGCCGGCGCGAACGGATTCGTCAACAACCAGAAATTTGACGTCGTCACCTCGATCCTTTTCCTCGCCGCCGTCATTCTCGGCGGGGCAGGCAACAAGGTTGGGGTGCTGCTAGGTGCCGCACTGGTCGTGTACATCCCGCTGCGCTTCACGGCAATCGCTCCCTACAAATACCTCATATTCGGTCTCGCACTCGTGGTGCTCATGATCTTCCGACCACAGGGACTTTTCGCCGCTCGACAGCGGCTCCTCGCCTATGCGCGAGCTGCGTACACACGGGTTGCTCGGAGGGATGCCGCTGAGTCGCCGTCGCAACCCAGCAAGCGGGAGGCGAAATGAGCAACCAGAATCCGACATCGTCGGCTGCGCCGGCTGACCGTGCCGCGCGCGATATGGATCCAGCAATAGCGGATGTTGTAGCACCTGAGCGTGACATCGCCGTCGAAGTCGGTGAGAACATCATGGAGATCAAGAACCTGTCGGTGAAGTTCGGCGGTCTGGTCGCACTCGACGACGTGTCATTCACCATCAAGCGGGGAGAGATTCTCGGCCTGATCGGTCCGAACGGTGCGGGCAAGACTACCTGCTTCAACGTAATGACTGGTGTCTACAAACCCACGAGTGGGCAGGTACTGCTCGAGGGTCAGAGCATAGGAGGGAAGCTGCGTCACCAGATCACCCGACTGGGCCTTGCGCGTACCTTCCAAAATATCCGACTGTTTGGTGAGATGACGGCCCTTGAAAATGTCGTCGTCGGACTCGACGCACGGCACAAGACCAGCGTTGTGGGTGCATTGCTCCGCCTGCCGCGCCACCGGCGAGAAGAGCGCACAGCCATCGAACGAGGAATGGCACTGCTCGAGTTCGTCGGAATAGCGGATGACGCTGCCATGCTGTCGAGACACCTGTCGTATGGGCACCAGCGGCGTCTCGAAATCGCGCGAGCGCTGGCCACGGACCCCAAAGTGCTCTGTCTCGACGAGCCGGCCGCCGGGTTCAACCCGGCCGAAAAAGAAGACCTGATGGCACTCATCCGGGCGATCCGAAGCGACGGCTACACCGTGCTGCTGATCGAACACGACATGAAGCTCGTCATGGGTGTCACAGATCGAATCGTGGTTCTCGAGTTCGGCAAAAAGCTTGCCGACGGACTGCCGGTCGAGATTAGAAACGACCCGCGCGTCGTCGCCGCCTATCTGGGGGAGCCCGAAGATGACGTTGCTTGAACTGAAGAACGTGAGCGTCAGTTACGGGCGCATTGAAGCGATCCACGACATTTCGTTCACCGTGGACAAGGGCGAAATTGTCAGTCTTATCGGCGCCAATGGGGCGGGCAAGTCCACGACGATGAGGACTATTTCTGGCTTGCTCAACCCCTCCACGGGGTCGATCACCTTCGATGGTGAAGACATCACCCGAATGAAGGCGCACATCCGCGTCGTGCGGGGAATCTCGCAGGCGCCGGAAGGTCGCGGGATATTTCCCGGCATGTCGGTCTTCGAGAACCTCGACATGGGTGCGTTCGGACGCAAGGATCGCAGCGGCATGGCGGCAGACTTCGATCGGGTGTTCTCGCTGTTTCCGCGGCTCGCCGAGCGACGCAATCAGGCCGGCGGTACCATGTCGGGCGGTGAACAACAGATGCTCGCGATCGGTCGTGCACTGATGTCACAGCCACGCTTGCTCTTGCTGGACGAGCCGTCGATGGGGCTCGCCCCGCAGTTCATCAAACAGATCTTCACAATAATTTCGGAGATTCACGAGCAGGGTACGACCATCCTGCTGGTCGAGCAGAACGCAAACCAGGCTCTTGCGCGTGCTGACCGCGCATTCGTGCTCGAGACGGGAACGATTACGCACAGCGGCACCGGCAGGCAACTTCTCTCGAACCCCGCGATCAAGGAAGCCTACTTGGGCGCCGGGTAAGGCTCCGCCGCCCCACGTTCGGTCGTCTAGGCGATGGTCCACTAGGTCGTTGGTTGCACACGCACGGTGACTTCGCATCCGCCGTCGGCGAGGCTGTAGCCGAGGTGCGGCAGGATGCTTAGTTGGGCATCGCGATTTCGGCCGAACTAGGTCGGCGAAGAAATCCCCTTCGCTGGGGCGACTGATAGGGATGTCGCTGCTGAGCTGCAAAGGGTTGACCTCCCGCGATGTGGCGACCACGGGTGGCGGTCGCTGGTGGGTGCAGACATCACATCCGTAGCGCACGTGTCAATCATGGACGCTTCGCGATGATCCGGACAGCGACAGCCCAGAGAATTGCCCCAAAGACAAGGTGTCCCATAGGGCACGGCAACGTGGTGGAGTCGAAGCCAAATGGGTGCATACCGAAGCTGACGACGGCCGCGTTCGAGCCGACCATCGATGCGGTCCTGGGAAGCATGCCCATCATGCTCATCAGGACGCCGAAGACAAGACCTCTGCGAAACCGCCGATCAGGCCAGCGCGGGCGCGTCGGCCCCCAGTGGTTCGCGTGGCCGGAATTGTCGCATCCACTGTGGTTGACAGACCTGTCATTATGCAACCTTCCCTCACAGGGTCCACCTGTCTCAATGTGAATGTGTGTGATTGTTTTCGCAGTTTCACACAAAGTGATGTAGTGTTTTCGAAACAGGTCCAACCAGACCAGAGATTTTTGAGCACTTTCAGTGTTGAAAGGTGTGAACATTGGCACAAGGTTCGATGGATGTCGAGTCTCGCCGTGCGCACTTGAAGTCACTTCTTGAGCGCGACGGTGCGATCGGCCTCGCCGAGGCGGCCGTCTCCTACGGTGTAAGTGAGATGACGGTCCGCCGCGACTTGCTCGAGATGGAACAGGCAGGGCTGGCCCGTCGGGTTCGCGGCGGCGCGGTTGCGGTGGGACCGGAACTGTTCCAGCGCCGCCGGAGCGTTGCGTCTGCAGCCAAGCAGGTTATCGCACGCAAGATGCTGGCACTTCTCCCGCGCTCCGGCGCTATCGCCCTCGATGCTTCGTCGACCATCTATCAGTTCGCGCTCGAAATGGACCCGGGGACCATCAGCATCCTGAGCACGGGTGTGGAGACCATGGGCGTGCTGAGCGCTTCCGGAACTGCTCGAGTACTTCTGTCTGGCGGTGAGGTGCAGGAATCGACGGGCGCGCTTGTTGGGCCGCTTGCCGTCTTGTCGATCGGCCAGTTCGTCTTCCACCGGGTTTTCGTGTCGCCGACTTGCGTGCACCCGGAATTCGGATTAATGGAATCAACTATTGAAGGGGCCGAGATCAAGCGAGCCCTCCACCTCGCTTCTCGTTCAGTCGTGGTGGCAGTTGACTCCTCGAAGCTCGGCGAGTCTGCCATGGCACGCGCTCTCGACCTGCACGATGTTGATGTCCTGGTAACGGAACTCGACCCGGCCGATCCCGCTCTCGACGAATACCGAGATCACGTGGACCTGTTGTGACAGCCGCGAGCAGTCCTCTATTCCTCGGCATCGACATCGGCACGACGACGATCAAGGCTGCGCTCGTTGACCTGAACGGTGCGGTGATCGGCTCGGCATCTCGCGCCTACCCAACCAGCTATGTGCGACCCGACTGGGTTGAGCAGAACCCGCTCGACTGGTGGCGGGTCACGCAGGCAGTCCTCGCGGAACTGCGCTCGAGTGCAGCGTTCGACCGCGTTGCGGGGATCGGGGTGAGTTCGCAGGCACCGTCGCTGGTGGCATTGGATGATGACGGAGTTCCGGTTCGCCCGGCGCTCATCTGGATGGACCGCCGCGCCGAACCGCAGTGTGCCGAACTTGCCGCGGTTTACGACCAGGCCGAGTACCTGCGTCGCTTTGGCAATCGGATCGACCCGTTCTTCGTTGCACCCAAGATCATGTGGTTCCGGGAGAATGAGCCAGATCACTTCGAACGTACCCGTTGGTTTGTGCAGATCAACGGGTACATCGTGTTGCGGCTGACTGGTGAGATCTCACTGGACGATCAGCATGCGTCGCTCTACGCGCTTCGAGCGCCGGGGGACGACTCCTGGTCTGAGGACGCGTTGACGGTGGTGGGTATCTCTGCATCCCAGTTGCCGCCAGTGTCAAAGGCCCATGAAATCGTCGGTGCCATCACTGCCGAGATCGCCCGTCTGACTGGACTCCCCGAGGGGGCACCTGTTGTGGCCGGCACCGTCGATAGCGCTGCATCGGCCATCGAGGTCGACGCGCTCGAACCCGGCTCAGCCACCGAAATGACCGGCACCTCTACGGTGCTCGTCTTGCCGTCAGCCGATCCGCGCGCGCACCAGGCGTTCATCACGATGTCATCCCCCCAAGACGGCACGTGGCTGACGCTTGCCGCCACGGTCGCCTCCGGCGCAAGCCTCAACTGGATCCGCGGGGTCATCGCGCCCGCCGCAGACTACACGGCACTCGTTGAAACCGTGTCTACATCTGCCCCGGGTGCAGGCGGTGTCATCTTTGTCCCACACATGATGGGCGAGCGTTCGCCGATCTGGGATACCGCGAGCCGCGGCACCTTCACGGGGATGAGTCTGGCAACGACTCCAGCAGACCTCGCGCGAGCAGTGCTTGAAGGAACCTCCTTCTCGGTCAGGCACAATCTCATGGTTGCGGCAGAGGCGGGAATTGCTCCGCAGGCACTGCATTCCACCGGTGCGCCGAGCTTGAGCGACATTTGGTGTCAAATCAAGGCCGACGTGACCGACCTTCCCATCACCCGGATGGAGTCGTCGGTCGGGGCGCCCTATGGCGATGCTCTGCTGGCGGCGGTCGGTACCGGTCACGCCGATTCGTTGTCGTCGTTCGGTGGTGGGGCGGACCGCATCGACCGGGTCTTCACCCCGGACCCCGAGCTTCGGTCGCTGTATGCCGACCTTTTCGATAGCTACCTCGAACTGACGCGGGCCGTACGTTCAGTCCACGCCCGCATGCACGGTATTCCCCGGAAAGGAAACAACGAGTAATGCTTATGCGAATTGCAGCGGAAGAGGGCGGCTCGTGACCGGCATCGCAATTGTCACCGGCGGGGCAGGGTCACTCGGTGCGGCCATCGTGCGGGAGTTGGTCTCGCGCGGATGCCAGACCGTCATTGCCTTCCGCTCGAACGGGGATGCTGCCAAGCGATTGCAGGATGAGCTCGGTAGTGAGCTCACCCACCTAGTTATGGCTGACCTCGCCGACCGGTCGGCAGCCGAGCACATCGTCGCGTCGACCACCGAGCGATTCGGAGCGCCGACGATTCTTGTCAATAACGCTGGGGTGATGACCGAATCCCTCGCGCAAGATATGGCCGACGACGTTTGGGACACCCTCATCGACGTCAACCTCTCGTCGGCATTTCGGATGAGCCGCGCTGTCATCCCTGAGATGCTCGCAGCCGGCTCCGGCCGAATCGTCAATATCTCGTCACAGGCGGCATACCGCGGCTCAGTTGGCCGCGCGCACTATGCGGCGGCCAAAGCAGGCCTCCTCGGCCTCACGTTTTCCCTTGCGAAAGAACTCGGGACTTCGGCGATCACAGTGAACGTCGTCGTACCCGGCCGGATCGAAAGTGAAATGGTCTCGAGCCGCATGGATGGAAAAGTCGAACAGTGGCTCGATTCGACACCCCTCGGTCGCCTCGGCACTCCCCAAGAACTTGCCTCCGCTGTCGGCTATCTGACATCGCCACAGGCGTCATACATCACCGGTGCCGTCCTCCACGTAGGCGGCGGGCTGGTGATGGGGTGAGCACGATTCGTGGTCTTCCCGCACGCAGCACAATCCCAACCCATCTCAACGAGGAGAATTACAAATGAAAAAGACAACAATCGGAGTCGTGGCGATCGGCGCTCTGCTGGCGATGACAGCCTTGGCGGGTTGTTCCAACACGGCGGACACGACGACCAACGGATCGACTTCCAAGGTGACAGGCACCATCAAGATTGGCTACATCGTCAAGCGAGGAACCGATTCCTTTGCGAGCGACCAAGTCAATGCCGCCCAGGCTGCAGCAACGAAGGTCGGAGTCGAACTCGTTACTGCGGACGTAAAACAGGACACCGGCTTGGCGATCAGCACGTTGAATCAGATGATCGCCAACGGCATCCAGGGTCTCATTATCGTCGTTCCAGACCAGGCGATCGGGCCGCAGATCCTCGAACTCGCAGCGGCAAAGCACATCCCCGTTCTTGCATCCGATGACCCGATCAAGGACGCGAAAGGCGTTCTAGCACCATTCATCGGACTCGACGGCGCCGCACTCGGGAAGCAAGCCGGTGAGCAACTCGCTACAGCGCTCGCCACGAACAGTTCAGCAACACCTGCAACGGCAGCATTCGTTGTTGTGAGCCAGAACAGCATCAGCGCGTGCACTGAACGAACCGATGCGGCCAAAGCGGCGTTTAATGCCGCCGGGGGCGACAAGAAGACGACCTTCATTGACGTGCCCCATGACGGAACGCTGCAAACGGCAGTCACGGCGATGAGCGCGGCGATCACCCAGAACCCTGGAATCAAGAACTGGTACATCACCAGTTGCAATGACGACGGTGTCGCTGGAGCGCTCCGAGCGCTTGAGTCCAAGGGCGTGACGAAGGCGAACTCCTTCGGTTACGGCATGGATGGCTCGCTCGCCTGCAGCGAGCTCTCAAAGGACAATGGTTTCGCGGCGGGCAACTTCGTCTCATTCTCGAAAAACGGTGAAATCGCCTTCACCGCAATGTACAACCTGCTCAAGAACGGCACCGCGTTGCCAGCGCAGCAGAGTGTTCCTGGCCCGGTCATCAATCGGGACAACAAGGCAACGCTGGGTTGCAAGTGACACTGAGCTCCACTCAGGACGTGAGGACAGGCGTCTCGACACCCGTCCTCACGCTCCGCGGAATCAGTAAGCGGTTCGGTCCGGTCAGTGCGCTCGACGATGTCTCGCTCACCTTCAATTCGTACGAGGTGCACGGTCTGCTCGGCGAAAATGGCGCGGGCAAATCGACCCTGCTTCGCATTCTCTCCGGGGACTACCAGCCAGACTCGGGAGAAATTGTTCTTGACGGTGAAGTCGTCTACCTGCGCTCTCCTCATGACGCCCATGCATTAGGCATCCATGTCGTCTATCAGGAGCCTGAGCTTGTACCATTCCTCACTGTTGCCGAGAATCTCTCGCTTGGGGCGCTGCCGTCGAAAGCACATAGGGTCACGCTGCGCGGCATCATCGACGTAGCGGAGCGGCTCATTGTCGAGCACGGGTTTGCCGGGACGATTTCGGCGACACAACTGGTGAGCGACTGTAGCCCGGCACAGCGCCAGTGCGTAGAGATCCTCAAGGCGATACGGGATGGCGCGCGAGTGCTGTGTCTCGATGAACCCACCTCATCACTCGCCGAAGACGAATCCCAGCGGCTGTGGGATTTGATGGAACGACTCCGCGCTCGAGGAACAGCGATCATCTACGTGTCCCACCGCATGCCAGAGATTACCCAACTCTGCCAGCGTGTCTCGATCATGCGGGATGGTAAGCGGGTGGCCGATGGCCTCACATCCGAACTCTCCCAAGACGAGATGATCCGGCTGATGGTCGGCCGTCCGCTTTCGCGAATGTTCCCGGTTCGCGACTCCGCACGAGGAGCGATCGCGGTCCGCATGCGGGGGGTTACCACTCACCACGTTTCCGACATCGATCTCGACATCTTCGCGGGCGAGATCGTTGGGCTCTCCGGCCTCGTAGGAGCTGGCCGATCCGAAGTCGCACAGGCGCTTTACGGAATTGACCGGATGACCGCCGGTACGGTCGAGGTCGCCGGAATTCAGCGACGACTGCGCTCTCCACGAGCGGCCATAGCCGTGGGCATCGGGCTGGCGCCAGAGGACCGCAAAGCGCAAGGACTGTTTCTCGACCGCAGCGTGAGCGACAACGTGAGCCTGTCTGTTCTGCGTTCACTCTCGCGCTGGCATGTCGTACGGCGCAGGGTCGAATCGCAACTCGTCGATTCAATGACGAAGCGCATGCGGGTCAAATCACGTTCCGTGCACTCACTGATGCGCACTCTATCCGGCGGCAACCAGCAGAAGGTGCTGCTCGCACGATGGGTCGCCCGCAATCCCCAAGTGCTCATTCTGGATGAACCGACGCGGGGCATCGATGTTGGTGCAAAAGCTGAGATCTACCAACTGATTAACGAACTCACCAGAGCCGGAATGGCCGTCTTGCTCATATCGTCCGAACTGACCGAACTCATCGGCTTAGCCGATCGTATTGCGGTCATGCGCGAAGGCCGCGTCGTTGGGGAAGTCAATCGCAAACATGCAACAGAAGAAACTCTGCTCAGGCTCGCCCTGGGTATGAAGGAGGAAGAATGACTGAGACAAGCGTAACCGCCCGACTTCGAGGGGGCTCGGCGAAAGCCGGCGTGATTGCCGCGGTCAGGAGCACCAATTTCAGCCTAATTATCGCAATCATCGTGCTCATGGCGATCTTGACGGTGTTGCGGCCAACCACCTTCCTCACCTTCGACAATCTCCTCAATATCGCAGTTGCAGCGGTACTGATTGGTCTGTGTGCGCTTCCGCAGACGCTTGTCATTCTCACCGGGGGTATCGACATCTCAGTCGGCTCGAACGTTGGACTTTCGAGCGTGGTTTGCGCACTTGTGGCGGCGCAGTCGCCCAGTGCGGGCGGCGGTGTGCTGGCCATTGTGCTTGCGCTCGCAGTCGGCACCGCGGGCGGCATCTTCAACGCGGCGGTTATCACCTTCGGGCGGGTCAGCCCCTTGATCGCCACCCTCGGTACCTATACGGCCTTCCAGGGAGTGACATATATTGTCACTCAGGGCAAGTCGACCGCGGTTCTTAACTCGACGCTCAACAACGTCAACTCCGTGCAAATCGCCACAGTGCCATTGCCGGTGATCATTTTGTTGGTAGCCGTTGTAGCCCTCGCCCTCTTCATGAAGTTCACCGATTTCGGACGGAACATATACGCAGTTGGGGGTAACCCAACGGCCGCGCGCCTTGCGGGCCTGAACGTCAATCGCTATTTGTTCGGTATCTACGCCTTTGTCGGATTCATCGGTGGGGTGGCCGGAATCATCCTCACGGCCAAGCAAGGCGCTGGTGTTCCGGCCTCCGGTGCCCCTGATCTCGCGTTGCAGTCGATCACGGCGGTTGTTCTGGGTGGAGCCGCCCTCACAGGGGGCATCGGAACTATCTCCGGCACAGTGCTCGGTGTTATCATCCTCGGCGTGCTTGCCAATGGGCTGTTGCTTCTCAACGTGAGCGCTCTCTACCAGCCCGTGCCACAGGGCTTACTGCTCATTGTCGCCGTGCTCGTGCAGCAGCGACGGGGGCACTTTGATCTTCGTGGGTTCCTGCGGCTGCGGCGTGATCCGATTCCGGCTGCTGCGCTGAAAGCCGACGGCACCGAATGACAGTCGAGGCGCTAGGGGGAGAAATCCGCGTTCTGGCGGCGGGGGATCGGTTTGTGCTGCCGCGATTACTCTCCGCCGCGGTCACTGCAGAGCTCGGTTCGCGGGCGATGGTGTCCGAGTATGAGATGTCCTGGCCGGATGAGGCTTTCGTGTCGGTTGGAGAAGTCGATGAGGCGTCAGGGACGGAAGAGAGTTTGATCGAGGCTTTGCGCGGAGTGGAGGCGATCGTCACGCAACTCGCCCCGGTTACACGCCGGGTAATAGAAGCGTCGGCGTCGCTCAAGTTCATCGGGGTCTCACGCGGTGGACCTGTGAACATCAACGTGGAGGCGGCACGTGAGCGTGGCATCACCGTCGTAAACGCACCCGGTAGGAATGGCATTGCCACTGCAGAAATGACTCTCGGACTCATCCTCGCGGTTACGAGGAGGATTACTCAATCGCAGGGAACGCTCGCCCGTAACCAGTGGCGCGGCGAATTTTACCGCTTTGATGAGACTGGCCCCGAAATCGATGGTTCGACGATCGGGTTGCTCGGTTACGGGGCCGTCGGCAGCGTGGTCGCGCGGGCTCTCGCGGCCATGGGGGCAGAGGTTCTCGTCTACGACCCGTTTGTCGAACAATCCGCCCTACTTCCAGGAGTTACCAAGGTGGTCGACCTTACTGATCTCTTCCAACGAAGCCTTATTGTGTCGGTGCATGCTCGGTTGACACCGCAGTCGCACGGAATTGTTTCGGCTGCGAGAATCGCCCAGATGCGTCACGGAAGCTATCTTGTCAACGCAGCTCGCGGGCCACTCGTCGACTACGACGCGGTCGCTGTGGCGCTCGATTCCGGTCAACTCGCAGGAGCAGCATTCGACGTGTACCCAAGTGAACCAGCGGACTTCGCGCATCCGATCTTCACACTGCTCGATGGCGGGGCAAACATCGTGACCACTCCTCACATCGCTGGCGCAACCCAGAATGTCGCGCGCCGCGCAGCTTCTACTATCGCGGCAGACTTGCGCCGGTTCGTCGACGGTGGAACGCTTCACCACAGGCTGTGAAGAAAATGGACGAGCCTTCCGGCGCATCGGTGTTCGGCCTCCCGTTCTCCTCCGTTCGCGCGCATGTTGGATCCCTCGGCCAGGTCGTACGCATCGACCGGCTCGTGGAGGACGACGGTTCCGCTCGCGGAGCCCGACGACTGCGCGTGATTACCGGATCGGGTCTCGAATACGAGGTACATCCCGATCGAGCGCTCGATATCGGTCGCGTGACGTTCGATGGCGTGCCAATGGCATGGTTGTCTCCTACCGGGTTCGCCGCGCCGGCACTTTCCGATGCGGCTGGCGACGGCTGGACGAAGACGTTCGGGGGTGGCCTGATGTCGACGTGTGGCCTCGACAACTTCGGGGAAGCCGGCACCGATGGCACCACCACATACGGGCTCCACGGTCGAATCGGGTCCCTCCCTGCGGAGCTGACAAGGGTCGAGGTTAGTGAGGGGATCCGAATTGAGGGCACGGTGCGCCAAGCAACCGCCTTCGGCGAGAACCTCCGATTAGAGAGAAAGATCAGCTCCTCGGTAGGCGGCAGCAGCATCATCGTCGACGACCGGATCACGAACGAATCTGCGGACGACAGCCCGTTGATGGCTCTCTACCACGTAAATATGGGCTGGCCGATGCTCTCTCCGCAGGCGACTTTGGAGATCCCAGCGGCGACGACGATTGCGCGAGACGAGGATGCGCGAGCCGGCCTTACGACGTGCGCGGTGCTCACGGCACCGATGGCCCAGTATCCTGAACAGGTTTTTCAACACACCCTCGCGGAGGGGTCGGACACAATGCTGTTAACAAATTCGATCCTCGGAATTGAGTTCTCGCTGCGGTTCTCGTCGGAGACGCTGCCGTGGATCAACCAGTGGAAGCTGTTGAAGAGTTCCACCTATGTTCTCGGCCTCGAACCAACCAACTGTCAGAGTTTCTTGGGGCGTGCAGGTGCTCGGGATGCCGGCGAGTTGCCCATCCTTCGTTCTGGAGAAAGCGCGCGGCACAGACTCGAATTCGACTTCCGCCGCCTCCACGAAGCGTCGATTCACCGATCGGTTTGAGGGCTTTGTGGTGCCGACGGGCTAAATTCATGAGGACCGCTACCGGCCTTCACCCGTGTTCATTGCGCGGCTCGCCATCGTCGATGGATGCCGCGAGGAGTCAGCTGGTTCTCACCTCAACCGGGTTACCGAGGCGTATTGTCGCCGTCTGATAAGGGATCCGGTGCAGGGTTTGCCACAACCACAGCACGAGGTAAGTCAAAAATGAGACCCACTCGGTCCCCGTAGCGAGCAACGCTCGCCGCATGCACCGTACAGTTAATCGGTCGATCAAGCCCGGGAACTTCGATGGAGACAGTCGAGGATCCCCCTAAGAAGAAGGTGTCCACGACGGTACCAACGACCGATGCCCCCGCTGGCGGAACAAGTCGAACATCCTCGGGACGAACGACCAAAGTTGCGCAACTGCGAATCGGAAGTAGG
>JANXVG010000066.1 GCA_025351795.1 Salinibacterium sp.
GATACGGACGAATGGAGTATTTGGTGGCTTGACGGCCGCACCCCATCCACGATCGATGTCCCGCTCAAGGGGTCGTTCAAAAACGGTATCGGAAACTTCCGCGCCGCAGACACACTCAACAATTATGGACTTGATCGGTAGATGGCGGTGTTCTGTGATCGCTGGGTGGCGCGGTGAGAGTCGGAACTGTCTCGCATCGCCGAGGTCTACGCGATTGCCGAACTAGAGATCGTTTGGGTGGTGTTGTCGGGCTCGATATGCGGTGTGTTCCAGAAGAACGGAACGTCGCGCATCACGACCACGCTGTCGAGCGTTGAAGCTCCGTCAGGTAGCGAATCGAAGTACGAAGATTTCAGGCTGATCACCTGACCAGGCTCGACAGCCCATTCCTTTGAGGTGAGTTCACGAGGCTCGACGCCGGCACCGTTTCTTCGCGGCGACCAGCCGACAGCGCCCTGCTCGTGGAAAGCGGACGCGGCCTCGACAGTTGGGAACAGTGTGCTCGTCCACTTGCCACCGAGTCGCACGTCTACTGCAACGCGGGTTCCAGGGGCGGCCATGTTCACTCGGAATCGCGACTCGGTTTCGTCGAGATCGAACCGTGCCCGCCTCTGCACGCCCGGAAACAGTCTGCCACCGGCCAGGACGGGAACGAGCGAAGAGCTGTGGCGCTCCACGATGTAGACGCCGCTTCGAGTCTTGCCGTTTTCGTCCCACTCCACCGCAATCCGGTGCGCCACGTTCTCAGTGCGAAAACCAATTTGCGGGCGAAGCCACCCCGGGCGCACCGACTGCAGCCCGATCATGCATACGCCAGCAACTGCGCTGCCGTCCACGATTTGCGGCCGAAACTGCGAGGGAATGAGGGTCTGTGCTACTTCAGGGTGCACCCGGTAGCTAATGAGAAGGCGACGGCGAACCTGGGCCCGCAGCGTCTTGAATCCACTCATGCTCTGGCCTCCTGTACTTTCCCGGGAGTGGACGGGGTGGGTCGCTTGCGAACCACACGCATGACGATCTGCTCAGGGCACACGGTCGAGAGAAAATCGCCAACAGACAATGCGAGTCGATCGCCGACCAGCGAATAAAGGATGCGGTTGGCATCCCTTCGCTCGGTTACGAGGCCGGCGCTCCGCAACACGCTCAGGTGCCTCGAGATGGTCGGGCCCGATGCGTGGAACCTGGATGCGATCTCGCCCGCGGCGAGTTCGCCGTCTTTTAGGTCCTGAAGAATCTGGCGACGCGTGGGATGCGCGAGAGCCTCGAAAATGTCGCTGACGTTGTCTTGCATGAACACACTGTAGCATTATTGCTAAATAGCTAACAAGAGACTAGCTTCTGGGTGTGCAGACTTTTGTGAAGGCATAACAACGATGAAGATCGCAATAGCGGGTGGCGCCGGGTTCGTGGGTCGCCATCTGGCCGAGCGGTTCGACGCAGCGGACGTCGTTGCGGTCTCTCGCCGGACCGGCGTCGACATTGACGACGTTGAGGCTCTGACGAGAACATTTGAGGGCTGCGAGGTTGTCGCACACTGCGCGGGTATCAATCGTGAGATCGGCGAGCAAACCTACCAAAAAGTTCACATCGACGGCACCCGCGCTGTCGTCGAGGCTGCACAGCGAGCCGGGGTCAAACGAATCGTGATGCTGAGCTTCTTACGAGCTCGACCGGATTGCGGTTCGCCTTACCACGAGTCGAAATGGGCCGCCGAGGAGCTAGTGCGCAACTCAGGTCTCGACTACACAATTCTCAAAGCCGGAATGATCTACGGTCACGGTGATCACCTCGTGGGCCACGTCAGCCGCTCCGTTCAGACAATCCCGCTCTTTGCGACAGTGGGATTCCACGAGAAGTCGATCCGTCCAATTCCCGTCAGCGAGATGGTCGATGTGCTCGTCGCGTCGATTGACGGCAAGCTTCCGAGATCCACCGTCGCCGTCACCGGTGGGGAGGAGTTAATGCTTAGCGAAGTGGTCCACCGCGTCGCGAAACTTGTCGGTCGTCGCGTTGCCGTCATGCCGTCACCAGTGTGGTTTATCCGGATCGTGGCCCAGGTCGCCGAATGGACGATGAAAGTCCCCCTGATCGCGAAAGCACAGGCCCGAATGCTGGCCGAAGGCGTTTCCGAAGCCGCCCCACCCACTCCGGGCCTACCGGATGAACTCCGGCCGACACTGCCGTTCTCCGTTGAGCAGATCGAAGCTGCACTGCCACCGCGAGGCGGGTTCGGGCTTCGTGACCTTAGGCTCCCGCGATGGTGAGGCCGTTTTGGCCGGGCATGAGTGTTGCCAAAGTGTTGCCACGGATGGGAAAGGCTGCTTTGGCTCCGAAGTCGAAATAGCCTCTGACCAACTATTTCGCGTGGTGCCCCCAGGCAGATTCGAACTGCCGCCCCTGCCTCCGGAGGGCAGTGCTCTATCCCCTGAGCTATGGGGGCCAGGAGTGCCTCACTAGGTTACCAGTCGGGCTGGCGTCCGTAGGCTGGCCGTTATGACATCCGATTCTTTGCGCGATCGACTTCGCGCCCTGCCCGCGTTCGGTGGCGATCTGCCCGTTATCGATCCACATACCGCCCCGGCAGATCCACTCGCCTTGCTCATCGACTGGCTCGAGTCGGCCATCGCGTTCCCTGTCGCTCAACCGCACGCGATGGCGCTCGCGACTGCCGACCAAGCCGGGGTTCCGAGCAATCGCACGCTCCTGCTCAAAGACGTCACTGCGGGGGGCCTGTGGTTCGCGACCATGTCATCCAGCCCCAAGGGTCTCGAACTCGCCGAAAATCCGCGAGCCGCCGCTGTGTTGTACTGGCGGGAACAGAGTCGGCAGGTGCGTGTTTCTGGGAGTGTCGAGCTGGGGCCGCGCGAGGTCAGCGATCTCGACTTTCTGCAGCGGCATCCGAAAGCACGGGCCACCGCGATCGCGGCAAACCAGAGCTCGCCGATTTTCTCAGAGGCGCAGTACGAGGCGGCGGTTGGCTCGGCGCTCGCGCGGGTGCATGACACGCCCGGCCTCGTCCCGGAGAGCTGGAATGCATACGTGCTCAAGCCAGACTCGATTGAGTTTTGGCAGGCCACACGTCACCGCGAACAGCAGCGCTTGCGGTACGACAAAACAGACGGCGAATGGATGCGAACCCTCCTCTGGCCTTAACCTCACGTTTACCGCAACGTGGCAGGATCTAGTAATGCAGCGCACCGTCTCCGCCCGGCTTGACCTCTCGATCTCTGGGCGAACGGACATGGTCTTCAGTATCGTCGCCGCACGGGGGGCGAATTTTGTTTCCGAATCACTGACCTTCATTCTCGACGGTGAACTCCAAGAGGCGGTCGAACTACTCGACGCCCATGGCACGCGGCTCCACAAGTTCGTCAGCGGGCCGGGTTCGATGATCGTGGAGTACGCGGCGATCGTTGCCGACCGAACGCATCCGCTTCCGATCGATCCGTTCGACCTCGTCACCTACCTGCGCCCGAGCCGATACTGCGAATCAGACTCACTCACCCCAACCGCGCGCTCAGAGTTTGCTGGACTTTCCGGCCACGCACTGCTGGCTGCGGTAACCCTCTGGGTGTGGCAGCGGCTGCGTTACGTGTCGGGCTCGAGTCGGCCAACCGATGGGGCCGAACATACGCTTCTCGCTCGACGCGGGGTGTGCCGCGACTACGCCCATCTGGTGATCGCGCTACTGCGCGCGCGCGACGTTCCCGCGCGCATGGTCGCCGTCTACGCGCCCGGCCTGTCTCCGATGGACTTCCATGCGGTGGCTGAGGCGTATGTCGACGGTGCATGGTGGGTCGTCGACGCCACCAGGCTCGCCCCGCGGCAGGCGATGCTGCGAATCTCGACCGGGCGCGACGCCGCCGACACGGCGTTCCTCACCAATCACTGGGCCGATCTCAAGCTCAAGAACATTAATATTCTGGCGACCGTCGATGAGTTGCCGGTTGACGACGGCACGAGCCTCGTGCAGTTGGGGTAGAACTCCCCAACCGGTTCTCGTTCGTAAGGATCAGCCGAGAGCCGCGATCGCAGCGGCGACAAGCGGCTGGGCATCCCCTGGCTCGAGGAACACGGTGGATGTCGCGGTCAGCCAGTACGGATCGGGGAACGCCTGAGCAACCCCGGTTGTACCTTTCACCGAGAAGTATCCTTCGACCTGATAGGTCGGCACCGATTTGCTCGACATCACGAGGTCATTCTTCATGGCCGTCGAGTCAGCCGACTGCAGGTGCGCGACAGCGACCTCGATCGTGTCGCCGCTGGTCTGGTTGATCCAACTACAGGCGATGCCCTTTTCGCTGACAGCCTGAGCGCCCACACTGCCTGACGCTGGCGTGTAAGCGGTCTGCCGCCCGAAGTTGCTGTTGTAGGTGTACATCGCCTTAGCGGTGATGAGCTGATCACACGTGATGGTCACTGGCACACCAACCAAGGTCGCCGTGGGCGTCGGGCTGACCGCAGCCGTGGGCGTCGCACGGGGTGTTCCGGTGGGCATTTCTGTTGCACCTGCGTGACCCTGGCCGACGGGAACGCATCCGGCGAGCGCGAGCAAAACCATGGCGGTTACGGGTACGAAGACGAGAGCAGGCTGACGAGGGCGCATGCAACCATCTTCGCTGGTCATCCCGCGTGTTCTCCGTATTGACGCCGCGATCCGGTCGCGACGGGGCAAATTCGGCCATGGTTGCCCCGGCTAAGCTTGGAAATCGTGAATCCTGCCGACCTTTCCCAGTCAATCCTGAGCATTGCAGTGGCTGCCGTGGAACGTCGTGGGGTGACGGGCGTTACCCTCACCGTCGATGATGTGCTTCTTGAGCGCCCGCGTAATCGCGACCACGGCGACTGGGCATCCAACATTGCCATGAAGCTCGCAAAGCTGCTCGGGGTCACCCCCCGCGACCTCGCGAACGAACTGGCGGGGGTCATCGGCGCGATCGCTGGCGTCGCTTCGGTCGATGTCGCTGGCCCCGGGTTCATCAACATCACGCTCGACGCCGCCGCCGCCGGGGCCCTCGCCCAGACGATCGTCGAGGCGGGACCGTCGTACGGCTCCGGCACCCTCTACGACGGCGTGACGATCAACCTCGAGTTCGTCTCCGCGAACCCGACCGGCCCGATCCACATCGGCGGAGTGCGCTGGGCCGCGGTGGGCGACAGCCTCGCTCGCATCTTCCGGGCGCAGGGTGGCATCGTCACGCGCGAGTACTATTTCAACGACCACGGTGCCCAGATCGATCGGTTTGCGCGCAGTCTGCTTGCGAGCTACCTCGATGAACCGGCGCCCGAAGACGGCTATGGCGGCGAGTATATTTCCGACATCGCAGCGCGCGTTCTCAACGACTACCCCGGTAACCTGTCGAACGCGACGCGCGAGCAGCAGCAGGAGACCTTCCGCGCTGTCGGCGTTGAGCTCATGTTCGGCGATATTAAGGCGAGCCTGCACGCGTTTGGCGTCGTGTTCGACGTCTACTTTCACGAAAATGAGCTGCACGAGAGCGGCGCGGTCGAGCGCGCAATCGCGCGGCTGCGCGATCTCGGCGCGATCTACGAGGCCGACGGCGCGACCTGGTTTCGTTCCACCGACTACGGCGACGACAAGGATCGCGTGGTCATCAAAAGTGACGGAGAGGCTGGCTACATTTCGGGCGACCTCGCGTACTACCTCAACAAGAGGGAACGCGGTTTCGAGCGCAACTTCATCATGTTGGGCGCCGATCACCATGGATATGTGCGCCGCCTGATGGCGATGACCAAGGCCTTTGGTGATGAGCCGCACGTCAATCTCGAAATTCTGATTGGTCAGATGGTCAATTTGGTGCGCGACGGCAATCCGCACCGCATGTCGAAGCGGGCCGGAACCGTCGTCGTACTCGAAGACCTCATTGATGCAGTCGGAGCGGATGCTGGCCGCTATGCTCTCGTGCGCTCGTCGATTGACTCTCAAGTAGACATCGACCTCGACCTGTGGGCACGGCAGACCTCCGACAACCCCGTTTTTTACGTACAGTACGCACACGCTCGCACCAGGTCGGTGGCGAAGAACGCACACGGCTCGGGAGTGGATCGCAGTGCGTTCGACCCCTCGCTGCTCGCCCACCCGACGGAGAGTATCTTGCTCGGTGTGCTCGCCGAGTTCCCTCGCGTTGTGCGTCAGGCGGCGGAACTGCGTGAGCCGCACCGGGTCGCTCGCTATGCCGAAGAGCTGGCTGGCGCATACCACCGCTGGTACGACGCGTGCCGGGTCACTCCGCTCGGTGAAGAAGAAGTTACCGATGTTCACCGCACTCGGTTGTGGCTCAACGACGCCACCGGTACCGTGTTGCGCAACGCGCTTGAACTTCTTGGCGTGAGCGCCCCAGAACGGATGTAGCTATGACCCCCGACGCCACCACCCCCGACGCCGCCACTGATGCCACCACCACTTTTGACGCCGCCACCGACGGGCGCCCGGTTGTTCCCGTTGCCCCGAATCCTTCGGCGCTCGAGCCTCGCGCGCAAACCGTCGTCTTTATGCGACCGGCGAAGAAGAAGCGCAGACGCTGGCGTGGCTGGGTTATCGCGCTCGGCATCCTTATTGTTCTGGGCGTCGTCGGCTACTTTGTGGCCGATGGCCTAGCTCGACAGTATGCGGTTAGCTACGTGAAGAACGAGATCAGATCCGTTCTGCACCTCGCTCCGACAGCCCCCGTCGATGTCAATCTCGGCTCAGAATCCCTGATCGCCCAAGCGATTGCCGGGCGTGTAAAACGGGTTGACATCACCGTGCCAGAAGTGAACTTCGGTGGGATTGTCGGCACGGCAACGCTCACGGCAACCGATATTCCACTCGACCCGTCGAAGCCGACTGGCACCATCGACGTTTCGGTCGCTGTCAGTCAAGCCAACGTTCGCCAACTCGCCAGCTATCTGAGCGGATCGGATTTGAAATCCATTGACGTGGGCAATGGCGTGATCTCGATCGCCGCCGATTTTCCGATCTTCGGATTGATCACCGTTCCGGTGACCGTAGACCTCACTCCATCCGCATCCAACGGCAGTATCGCCTTCGATCCGCAATCGGTGACACTCGGGACGAGCAAAATCTCGGTCGCTGACCTGCGTAACAATCCGCAACTGGCTGGTCTCGCCAGTCAGTTTCTTGCCTCGCGCGAGTTCTGTGTGGCCCAATACCTGCCGAAAGCGCTGAAACTGGATGCGGTACACGTCGTCGGATCCACCGTGATTGTCTCCGTGTCCGGCGATCGTGTGGCGCTGGGCGGACCGGAGATGCAGACAATGGGTGTGTGCTCGGGGACGAGCAAGTAGTCGCTGCCGGGGTTGCGTAGCGGGTTCCGACGCGCTCGGGGACACGGTTGGGCAGCTCGGGGACACGGTCGGTCCGCCCGTCCCGGTCGGGTCGGTCCGTTCCCGTCGCCCCGTCGCCGCCGGGTCCGCCCGTCCCGGTCGGGTCGGTCCGTTCCCGTCGGGTCGGTCCGTTTCCGTCCGCCCGTCGAGAGTGCAGCTTCGCACGGTTGATTCTTGTTGCACTGTGTGATTCTGCACTTTCGACGCCACGAACTCCCGCGAGAGTGGGCTTCGCATGGTTGGTTGCGGGCGCTCTGCCTATTTCTGAACTCTGGCCGCTGATGATGGCCAGCACGTGGGTGGCGCCAGCGTCAGGCGACGACGGTCAGCATGTGCTGGCACGGGCGCCGAGAGTGCACAAACGCACAGTCACACGAGCGTTCACCATCCGTTTCTGCACTCTCGATGCGCCCGCCGCAACACGGGGAGCGGGAGCGGATGCGGGGGAGCGGGGAGCGGGGGTGCGGGCGGGGGTGCGAGGGCCACGGCGACACGGGTGCCATGGCGACACGGGTGCGACGCCGACGCGTCCGCCAAGGGCCCCGGGTACGGTCGGCGGGGGCTGTGCTCTCATCGATTCGGCCGCCTCACTGCCATCCCGATAGCATTGAACCGGCTTCAGGGACCAATCCGGGTTCGCTCGCCTCACTAGCCCAATATCGCGTGAGGTTCGCCTGTGTCCGTCAATACACTTGCCCCGTCGTGGCTGTCAGTGCCTGACGACGCGAATGCCCTGCCCGCGAGCGTGTGGTCGCAGAACGCCGTGCGCTCGACGAGTGGTGAGCTCGAGATTGCCGGCGTTACAGCGACCGCACTCGCCGAACAGTTTGGTACGCCCGTCTATGTCGTGGATGAGGCCGACGTCACAGCCCGGGCCCGAAGCATCCGCGAGTCCTTTGAACGCGAGTTCGCCTTGGTCGGATCGAGCGCGAAGGTGTACTACGCGGGCAAAGCATTTCTGTCGACCGAGGTTGCACGCTGGGTCACAGATGCCGGTCTCAACATCGACGTCGCCAGCGGTGGCGAACTCGCCGTGGCACTCGCTGCAGGCGTCGACCCAGCGCGACTGGGCCTGCACGGCAACAACAAGAGTCTTGCCGAAATTGACCGTGCCGTCAGCGTGGGCATCGGTGCGATTGTGATCGACAGCGTGGTCGAGATCGAGCGGGTGGCGGAAGCCGCTTCCCGGCACGGTCGAATCCAGCCGGTGCGCCTGCGCATCAACAGCGGGGTGCATGCCAGTACCCATGAGTATCTCGCTACCGCCCGGGAAGACCAGAAGTTTGGGATCCCATTGGCGGATGCCGCGGCCGTTGTTGCACAGATCCGCTCTCATGGCGCCCTCGAATTTCTGGGGCTTCACTCGCACATCGGCTCGCAGATCTTCGAATCCGACGGATTCGCCGAGGCAGCCCGACGCCTTTTTGAGGTGCACGCCGAATTGCTTAAGGACGGTCCGGTGCCCGAGCTCAACCTCGGCGGCGGGTTTGGCATTGCGTACACGAGCGTCGATCACGCTCTCGCTGTGCCCGAGATCGCTCGCAGATTTGCCGACATTGTCGCGACCGGCGCGGCGGCGCTCGGAATTCCCGTACCGGTGATTGCGGTCGAGCCTGGTCGGGCAGTCATCGGGCCGTCAACGACCACGATCTACACGGTCGGCACGATTAAAGCTGTGCTGGTCGATGGAGTGGCAATTCGTACGTATGTGAGCGTCGACGGCGGCATGAGTGACAATATCCGGCCAGCGCTCTACGGCGCAGACTATTCGGCGCGGATTGTCAGCCGCGGCAGCGCTGCTGACCCTGTTCTCGTGCGTGTCGCTGGTAAGCACTGCGAGTCGGGGGACATTCTTGTGCACGCCGAGTACTTGCCAGGCGACGTGCATCCGGGTGACCTGCTCGGCATCCCCGCGACCGGCGCGTACGGCTGGGCGATGGCGAGCAACTACAACTATCTCGCTCGCCCGCCGGTGGTTGCAGTGATCAACGGCGCGGCGCGGCTAATTGTGCGCGGCGAGACCGAGGCCGACCTGTTGAGCCGTGATGTCGGAGTGCCCAGAACGGATGTGTCAGCATGATCGAGTATCGCAACCTCCGGGTGGCCATCCTCGGCGGTGGCAGCGTGGGCGCTCAGGTAGCGTCCCTGCTGATCCAGCATGGAGATGAACTCGCCGCGCGCGCCGGGGCGGGGCTTGAAGTCGTGGGAGTCGCAGTTCGTAACCTCGACGCAGAGCGCAGCGCAGACATCCCGAAGCACCTCCTCACGACAGACGTCGAATCGCTCATCCTTGGTGCAGACATCGTGGTCGAGCTGATCGGCGGTATCGAGCCAGCGCGCACGTGGATCCTGCAGGCGCTCAACAGCGGTGCGGATGTCATCACCGCCAACAAGGCGTTGCTGGCCACCCACGGGCCCGAACTCTTCGAACTTGCCGGCCAGGTTGGCGCACAGTTGTATTACGAGGCGGCCGTCGGTGGCGCCATCCCGATCATCCGCCCCTTGCGCGACAGTCTGGCCGGCGACAGGGTCAAGCGCATTCTCGGCATCGTCAATGGCACGACTAACTACATTCTCGACCGCATGGATACCCGCGGCGACTCGCTCGACGAGGCGCTCGCCGCCGCGACCGCGCTCGGCTATGCGGAGGCCGACCCGACAGCAGACATTGAGGGCTTCGATGCAGCACAGAAGGCCGCGATTCTCGCGAGCCTTGCCTTTCACACCACGGTTCCGCTGGACCTGGTGTACCGCGAGGGCATGTCGTCGATCACGCTTGATCAGGTCGTCGCCGCTCGCAAGGCTGGCTACGTCGTCAAGCTGCTCGCGATCTGCGAGCGGTTGACCGACCAGAACGGCGTCGATGGTGTCTCGGTTCGTGTTCACCCCGCGCTCATTCCCCGCGACCACCCGCTCGCGGCTGTGCACGGTGCCAATAACGCCGTGTTTGTCGAGGCCGAGGCCGCGGGCTCCCTGATGTTCTACGGCGCAGGTGCGGGGGGAGTACAGACGGCATCTGCTGTGCTTGGCGACATCGTTTCTGCAGCTCGCCGGCACGTGGCTGGTGGGCCGGGAGTTGCCGAATCGACTCACTCCGACCTCCCGGTGCTGCCGATCTCGAGCGTGACCACGCGGTACCAGATCACCCTCACAGTGGTCGATCAACCCGGCGTGCTCGCGGGGATCGCAAGCCTTTTCGCGGAGCACGGAGTATCGGTCGAAGCGGTCACGCAGTCAGTGGGCACGGTGTCGATACGTGACGGTCACGACGACGCGAAGCCCACCGCTACCCTTGTGATTGTGACCCACGAGGCGACCGAGTCGTCGCTAGCCCTGACTGTCGGGGCGCTGACCGACAGCCCGGTCGTGAGCAGCTTGGTTTCCGTATTGAGAGTTGAGGGACTGCACTAATGGCCCACCAGTGGCGTGGAGTTCTCCACGAATACGCCGATCGCCTCGACATTTCAGACGCGACGCCCATCATCACCCTGGGTGAGGGCGGTACGCCGTTGATCCGCGCGGACGCACTTGACGCACGTACGGGAGCGCAGGTATGGGTCAAATTCGAGGGGATGAATCCCACGGGCTCCTTCAAAGACCGCGGTATGACCATGGCCATCTCCAAGGCCATCGAGCACGGCGCGAGGGCGGTCATCTGTGCATCGACGGGCAACACATCGGCATCGGCCGCTGCCTACGCAACCCATGCGGGGATTAAGGCCGTCGTACTTGTGCCCGAAGGCAAGATCGCGATGGGCAAGCTCAGCCAAGCCATCGCTCACAACGCAGAACTTTTGCAGGTGCAGGGCAACTTCGACGATTGCCTTGACATCGCGCGAGATCTCGCCGACAACTACCCGGTGCACCTCGTCAACTCGGTCAACCCCGATCGCATCGAAGGGCAAAAGACCGCTGCGTTCGAGGTCGTTGAAGTGCTCGGCGACGCGCCAGACTTTCACATCGTTCCGGTCGGTAACGCGGGCAACTACACCGCATACTTCCGCGGTTACGGCGAAGAGTTGGCGCGCAACGCGACCACAAAACTTCCTCGAATGTTCGGCTTTCAGGCCGCGGGAAGCGCACCCATCGTGCTCGGCCACGTGGTGAAGAACCCCGATACTATCGCGAGCGCAATCCGTATCGGCAACCCGGCGTCCTGGCAACTCGCCATGGCCGCGCGCGAAACGAGTGACGGTTACTTCGGAGCGATCTCTGACGCCAAGATTCTGGAAGCGCACCGTATTCTCTCCGCCGAGGTTGGCATTTTCGTTGAGCCGGCATCCGCAATCAGCGTGGCAGGGCTGCTCGAGCGAGCGGATGCCGGAGCCATTCCCCGCGGTGCCACCGTCGTTCTCACGGTAACCGGCCATGGGCTCAAAGACCCACAGTGGGCACTCCGCACCGCGGACGGCTCGGATGTGCAGCCTACGGTCGTGCCGGTAGACACGGCTGAGATCGCAAACGTGCTTGGACTGAGCAAGGCATGACGGTCGACCTCGTCGGTCGCTCCGTCACCGTGCGCGTGCCGGCGACGAGCGCGAACCTTGGTCCGGGCTTTGACACCCTCGGTCTCGCTCTGGCCCTGTACGACGAACTGACCGTCACCGTGCGCGCCGAGAAGGGTGCACACGTCGAGGTCATCGGTGTGGGTGCTGGTGAGGTGCCGTCCGGCGAGTCTAACCTTGTGGTCACCGCCATCCGGCACGCCTTCGACCACTACGAAATCGAGATGCCCGGCCTCGACCTTCTCGCGCGCAACGCGATCCCGCACGGTCGCGGCCTCGGTTCGTCCGGCGCGGCAATTGTCTCAGGAATCATGGCCGCCAAGGGCCTGCTCGAGGGTGTCGTTGACATCTCCGCAGACCAACTGCTGGGCCTCGCCACTGAAATGGAGGGCCATCCAGACAACGTGGCACCCGCCCTCTTCGGTGGACTGACGATTGCGTGGACAACCGCAGACGGCCCGCGCCACAAAAAGCTCATAGTGCACAGGGGAGTGTCTCCCGTAGTGTTCGTGCCGACCGCAACGATGTCTACAGCGCTCGCTCGCTCGCTGCAGCCGGCGTCGGTTCCTCACGCGGATGCGGTGTTTAACGTCTCGCGATCTGCTCTCCTGATCGCCGCCCTGATTCAGAGCCCCGAGTTGCTGCTCGAGGCAACGGAAGACAAACTGCACCAGAATTACCGTGCCAGCGCGATGCCTGAGACGAACGCGCTGATTCAGGTGTTGCGCAAGAATGGACTTGCCGCCGTCGTTTCGGGCGCTGGCCCTTCCCTGCTCGTGCTCGCGAGTGATCCCGCTCAGCGACTGGTCGCGGCCGATCTCGTCGCGAAACACGCAGCCACGCCGTGGCAATCGCTCATGCTGGCCGTCGACTTCAAAGGTGCTACAGTAATTGCGCACCCGGTAGAAGCATCGGCCTAGCCGCACCTTCCCGAGTTGCACCTATCACCCGGCTCATCTGGCACTTTCCTGTGCATCCGCCCAGGCACCTGATGGCCGATCAATCTCTCCTCCGAGATGCACGTTTCTTGGTAGGGGAAAGGAATCCCACGTAGTGACTGATGTCAACACTCGCGCCGATGGCGTGATCTCACACGCCTCCTTGAGCGCCCTCCGACTGCCCGAGCTTCAGGCTCTTGCCATAGAACTGGGTCTCGCTGGCGCTTCCAAACTTCGTAAAGGAGAACTCGTGGACGCAATCAACGAGATTCAGTCGAGCGGTGACAGCAACGGTTCGACCGCTGCCAGCGACGTGCTCGAATCTGCCAGCTTCGACTCATTTGAGGCTCCGGTTGCAGCACAGCCGGTGAAACGCCGTGCGCCGCGCCGCGCGACAACCGCCGATGCAGAAGCTCGCGCAGCCGAGGCTTCGGCCGCGGTTGCCGAAGCCCTTGCGGCGTCGCCGATCGAGATCGCATCGCCCATCGCGGCCGTCGATCACGTGTCAGAAGAGCGGCATGGTGGGGAACTGCCAGCACTCTCTGGGAGCGATGTCGGCGACTACCAGTCCGAGGCCCCAGACACGGAGACCTCAACGGACAGTGATGCCGAGCCGGGAGACGGCGCCTCAACCCGAAATTCGCGCAATCGCAATCGCAATCGCAATGCCGCGGATCGCCAGGCCGCACCCGAGCAGTCTCCTCGCGCGACAGCCAACGGTCGCCAAGCGAACGATGGTCGCCAGTCGAACGACGGCAACCGCAACGCGAACCAGCAGAATAACCAGAACCAGCAGAACCAGTCCCCACGGGTCGAAGGGGAAGAGGACCGCAACGGTCGCAACCGCTACCGCGACCGCAAGCGTGGACGTGGACCGGTGGGCGACGACTTCGAGCCCGAGATCACGGAAGATGACGTGCTGATTCCGGTGGCAGGCATCCTCGACGTTCTCGATAACTATGCCTTCGTGCGTACGTCCGGATACCTGCCTGGAAATAATGATGTCTATGTGTCGCTCGGGCAGGTTAAGAAGTACAACCTGCGCAAGGGCGACGCCGTTGTCGGGGCCATCCGCCAGCCGCGTGATAGTGATAACGCACAGGGTCGCCAGAAGTACAACGCCATTGTGCGCATCGACTCGATCAATGGTCTGCCTGTTGAAGAGGCGGCCAATCGGGTCGAGTTTGGCAAGCTGACTCCGCTCTACCCGCAGGAGCGCCTGCGCCTCGAGACGGAGACGGGAAAGCTCTCCACTCGCATCATCGACCTCGTATCGCCGATTGGCAAGGGGCAGCGCGGACTGATCGTGTCACCGCCCAAGGCAGGCAAGACCCTCGTTCTGCAAGCTATTGCTAACGCGATCGCGAAGAATAATCCGGAGGTTCACCTCATGGTCGTTCTGGTCGACGAGCGGCCCGAAGAGGTCACCGACATGCAGCGTACGGTGAAGGGTGAGGTCATCGCCTCGACCTTCGACCGCCCCGCCGAAGACCACACCACGGTTGCTGAACTCGCCATCGAGCGTGCCAAGCGACTCGTTGAACTCGGCCACGATGTGGTCGTGCTGCTCGACTCGATCACACGCCTCGGCCGCGCGTACAACCTTGCCGCTCCCGCATCCGGGCGTATTCTCTCAGGCGGCGTTGACTCGTCTGCGCTTTACCCACCGAAGCGATTCTTCGGCGCTGCACGCAACATCGAGGAGGGCGGCTCGCTCACCATCATCGCGACGGCGCTCGTCGAGACCGGTTCCAAGATGGACGAAGTGATCTTCGAAGAGTTCAAGGGCACCGGTAACATGGAGTTGCGTCTTTCGCGCCAGCTCGCTGACAAGCGCATCTTCCCCGCGGTCGATGTCAACGCATCCGGCACTCGCCGCGAAGAGATGCTGATGGGCGTCGACGAGGTCAAGGTGACCTGGAAGCTGCGTCGTGCACTTGCCGGACTTGACCAGCAGCAGGCGCTCGAGATCGTACTGAACAAGCTCAAAGAGACCTCATCGAACGTCGAGTTTCTGATGCAGGTGCAGAAGTCGATGCCGACAACCACAGGACACAAAGAGGACTAACAGTGCTGGCCAGCCCCGGTTCCACAGTCGGTGAGGCCTGATGTTCGAGTCGGTGCAGTCTCTGTTGGCTGAGCATGATGAGCTTCAGGAGCAGCTTGCTGACCCTGATCTGCATTCGGACCCGGCACGATCCAAGAAGGTCAATCGGCGGTACGCGGAACTCTCGCGCATCGTCGCCGCCTACCATCAGTGGCGACAGTTGACCGATGACGTCGAGGCTGCCCAAGAGATGGCCGCTGACGACGAATCGTTCGCCGCGGAACTCCCCGGCCTCGAAGCGAGCCTCGCGGCCGCGGAGGAGACACTGCGGCGCCTTCTGATTCCACGCGACCCGCTCGATGCCCGCGACGTGATCATGGAGCTCAAGATGGGAGAGGGCGGCGCCGAATCTGCCCTGTTCGCAGGCGACCTGCTGCGCATGTATCTGCACTATGCGGAATCTAAAAAGTGGAAGACCGAGATCATCGAGCAGGCCTCGAGCGACCTCGGCGGTGTCAAGGAAGTGCAGTTGAGCATCAAGGGCAACTCAAGCGACCCGGCAGAGGGTGTCTGGGCTCACTTGAAGTACGAGGGTGGAGTTCACCGCGTGCAGCGCGTTCCTGCAACCGAGTCGCAAGGGCGCATCCATACCTCCGCAGCCGGCGTGCTGGTCTTCCCCGAGGTTGACGAGCCGGAGGAGGTTGAGATTAGCCAAAACGACCTCAAGATTGACGTCTATCGCTCGAGCGGCCCCGGGGGACAGTCGGTCAACACCACCGACTCGGCTGTTCGCATCACCCACATTCCGACCGGGATCGTGGTCGCGATGCAGAACGAGAAAAGCCAACTGCAGAATCGTGAAGCGGGCATGCGCGTGCTGCGCGCCCGCATCCTCGCGCGCTATCAAGAGGAAGCGGATGCCGAAGCCTCGGTC
Organism: Salinibacterium sp.; assembly: GCA_025351795.1. Taxonomy (GTDB): domain Bacteria; phylum Actinomycetota; class Actinomycetes; order Actinomycetales; family Microbacteriaceae; genus Rhodoglobus. The sequence continues at coordinate 15,772 of JANXVG010000066.1, forward strand.
TTCCGCAAGAGCCAGATCCGTACGATGGATCGCTCCGAGCGCATCCGAACCTATAACTTTCCGGAGAACCGAATCGCGGATCACCGCACCGGGTACAAGGCGTACAACCTCGATGCCGTGATGAACGGCGCGCTCGAGCCGGTGATCCAGTCGTGCATCGAAGCGGACGAGCAATCGCGGCTCGACGACCTGGGGACTGAGACCGATTGAGTTTGCCGAAGCCCGTCAGACGATGAACTCATCGGTTGCGACGGCGCTCGAAAGTGCCATGCGTGTGCTCGAGAGTGCTGGTGTGCCGAACCCGCGCGTCGATGCGGAGCTACTCATCGGGCACGTGCTCGGCCTGAGTCGCGGGGGAGTACAAGCAGCGGCGATCGCGTCCGCGAGTCTTGCCGACGCGGATACAGCGATCATCGTCGCGCTTGCCGCCCGCCGCGCCGCACGCGAGCCGTTACAACACATCACCGGGCGAGCGCCGTTCCGCTCCCTCGAGCTCTCGGTCGGGCCCGGTGTCTTCGTGCCGAGGCCAGAAACCGAGCTGGTCGCCCAGTACGCGATTGACGCGTTGCAGGCCGCGGCAGCTGAGCGCCCCATCGCCGTCGATTTGGGGACCGGCAGCGGCGCGATCGCTATCGCCATGGCCAGCGAGGTGCCGCATGCACTCGTGTACGGAGTAGAAGTCTCACCGCGTGCCTTCACCTGGACGAAGCAGAATGTGCGTGAGAGTGGGCTCGACAACGTTCGGGCCGTGTTCATCGACCTCGCGGATGCCCTGCCAGAACTCAATGGCACCGTCTCGGTGGTCATTTCCAACCCGCCATACATTCCCTCCGGAGCGGTTCCGCGCGACCCGGAGGTGCGCCTGTTCGACCCCGAGATCGCCTTGTACGGCGGTGAAGACGGGCTCGACATCGTGCGCGACGTCTCAACGACGGCCCTGCGGTTGCTGCATCCGGGCGGCACCCTCGTGATCGAGCACGGGGAGTTGCAGGCCGCGGCCATTGCGCGTTTGCTGGCAACCGACGGGTGGCGCGCGATCGCGTCACATCGCGACCTCCTGGGGCGAGACCGTGCGACTACCGCCCTTCGATAGACCCGTCAGCCGCGCCACGCATCGAAGCGAACGCCTCGATCGCGGCGAGTAGCTCGCCCGAACTCGTGAACAGGTGCGCTGAGATGCCGATACTCGCGGCCCCCTCGACGTTGATGTGCAGGTCGTCTGCGAAGAACGCGTCCGCGGCAGCTGTCTGGTATGACTCAAGAACGCGCTCGAAGACCACCGGATTCGGTTTGCGTGCCCCGTAATCGCTCGAGGTAAACAAGTGGTCGCCGAACAATTCGACGAGCTCAGGCGCGAGAGTGTGAAGGTGTTTGGCCGCGAGCGCGCCGTTGTTGGTCAACAGGGTTATCGTGCCGAGTTCGGATGCCCGCTGCACCGCGGCAAGCGACTCCGGCCAGGCGGTCATCGCCGCGCTGCGCACCCGCACCCACTCCGCCTCGTCGATCTCCATGCCGATCGCGTTCTCGAACGCAGCCAGATAATCCTCGGCCGTCGCGAACACTCCGGCCTCGGCCGCCCACTCACCGCGCTCGTGCCACCAGCGGCGCCGCAACTCATCGAGTGACAGGCCGGTGAGTTGCGTCATCCCGGCCATGCGCACGCGCCAGTCGTAGTCGTACAGCACGTCGTCCATGTCAAAAATAAAGAGCAGAGTCATCGCACGCGCGTCGAGTCGTGTCGCGTCGAAAACGCGGTAATCGCCGCATCGAGTGCGCGTGTCTGGGCGACCCCTCGCATGTAGATCACCTGATGGGCAGTGATTCCGACCTCACGGGCACCGACGACGTTCTCGGGTGAGTCATCGGCAAGAAAAGCATTCTGTGCAGCCACGCCGTAGTGGGCGAGCGCGCGCCGATAGAGCTCGGGCGTCGGCTTGCGGGCACCCAGCATGTAGCTGACGACCACATTGCCGCGAAGAATGCTGCTCACGTCTGGCGCGAGCCGGGGGAGCGCTGCCGCGAGAGGTGCCGGGTTATTGGACAAGAGCGACACGATTCCCAGAGTGGATGCTCGCCGCAGGGCGGCAACGGTTCCGTCGATGCGAGTCATGGCCAGCGATCGAGCATAGGTCCAGCCGTCGAGGGTTAGCCGGGTGCCCCCGGTGACTCGCGCGAATTCGTCCAAGTACTGGTCAGTGCTCGGCCACTCCCCGGCCTCGGCACGTCGCTCGTAGCCCGCCGCCCACCAGTATTTGGCCATCGCGTACTGACTGGCACCCGTCAGTCGACTGAGTTCGGGCAATCGGTACCGAAAGTCGTAGTAGTAGAGCGTCTTGTCAAGGTCAAAAAAGTAGAGGTCCACGGCACTCCAAGTGTGCCCTACTAAAATGGCTTCGACATGGCTTCCATCTACGACTGCTCCGTCGAAGCAGAGTTGCTCACCGGGATGCGCTTCGCCAGAACGGCAATCGGGCGTGGCGATCTTGTGGTGATCCCCACAGACACCGTCTACGGCGTGGCTGCTGATGCATTCTCGCCTGCGGCCGTGCAGAAGCTGCTCGATGCCAAGGGCCGCACGAGGCAGTCACCTCCGCCCGTTCTCGTGCCAGACATCCCCACACTCGACGCGCTCGCCGAAGACGTGCCAGCCGAGGTGCGCGCGCTGGTCGACGCATTTTGGCCCGGTGGTCTCACGATCATTGTTCCGGCGCGGCAGTCGCTCATCTGGGATCTCGGAGAGACGCGCGGCACGGTTGCCCTGCGCATGCCGTCCAACCGCATCGTGCTCGAACTGCTCTCTGAAACCGGCCCGCTCGCCGTCTCGAGCGCCAACATCACGGGATCGCCCGCAGCGACGAGCGCGCACGATGCACAGCGGATGCTCGGAGACGCCGTGAACGTCTACCTCGATGGCGGCTCAGGTGGCTCAGTGCCGTCCACGATTGTTGACGCCACGAGCCTCCCCTTGCCAGACGGGAAGTTGCGCATCGTGCGCGCGGGTACCATTTCTGCCGCCGCAATTCGCGAAATTGTGGGGGTCAATCGATGCGGATAGCGTTCTATGTTCTCATTGCAGCGGTCGCGGCCATCGTCACGTATGGTCTCGCGATCCTGATCTGGAAGTTGAGCACCAGGTACCGCTTCTACCCGAAGATTCGGGAGCGCGACGTGCACACTCGGCCGACTCCACGACTCGGCGGTGTCGCGATGTTCCTCGGAATTGTTGTCGCGTTCGCGGTCTCCTCCCAAATCAGTAACTTCAGCATCGTCTTTGCCGGGCAGTCCACAGTGAAGGTGACCGGGCTACTCGTAGCCGCGCTCACGATCGTGTTGATCGGTGTCGCTGACGATATCTGGGATCTCGACTGGTGGACGAAGTTAGCCGGGCAGGTTATCGTTGCGTCGCTCCTGGCCTGGTCGGGTCTGCAGCTCACTACCCTGCCAATCGGTGGTGTCACGATTGTCTCGCCGTACATTTCTCTCGGTATCACGGTGCTCGTGGTGGTTTTGGTGATGAATGCGATCAACTTCATCGATGGTCTTGATGGCCTCGTCGCCGGGGTCGCGATCATCGCGAATGGCGCGTTTTTCATTTACAGCTACCTGTTGCAGTACAACGAGCAAACGCCGTACTACAACCTGGCTTCGCTCACCACTGCAATTCTCATTGGCGCTTGTCTTGGTTTTCTGCCACTGAACTTTCACCCCGCGAGGCTCTTCATGGGCGATGCTGGGGCGCTGCTGGTCGGGCTCCTGATGGCGGCGTCCGCGATATCGGTAACCGGGCAAGTGGATCCAGGCGTCGCGGCACAGCCCGAACAATTCAGCGCCTATTTTCTGCCAGCTTTCATCCCCATCCTGCTTCCATTCGCGGTGCTCGTCGTTCCGCTGCTCGACTTCGCGCTCGCCGTTATCCGTCGCGTGCGCGCCGGCAAATCACCATTTACCGCCGATCGTCAGCACCTCCACCACCGCCTCCTCGACATGGGGCACTCCCACTTGCATGCCGTACTCATCCTGTATTCGTGGACGTTCGTCTTCTCGGTCGGATGCCTCGCGTTCATGTTCATGCCGTGGTACTGGGCCGCGGGTCTCATCATCTTCGGCCTCACGATCTGCACGGCGATTACCCTCGCGCCACTGAGCCGGCGGAAAGTCCTCGAGGCAGCCGCTCAGCTTGGAGCCCCCACCGGTGCTGCGGCGCACGCCGAGGGGGCGCGTTTTGACCAGCTCGACTCGGCATCCGCCACCGCGGCCGACGATGGTTTCGATGTGAAGGAATCCACCTCATGAGATCTGCATCAATACTCGCCAGAGCCATGGTGTACGGGGCGATCCTGACGATTGCCATCGCCGGGATCGGCTCGATCCTTGGTTATGCCGCAGCAGGTGTTCCTGGCCTTGTGAGTGCACTCATCGGCTCCGGGCTCACGGCCCTGTTTATGGGGTTGACGGCGTTGAGCATTGTGCTTGCCGCCCGCGTTTCGCATAACGAAGCCACGAGCACACTCTTTTTCGGAGTGGTTCTCGGCGTCTGGCTGCTCAAGTTCATCGTGTTTATCGTGATCATGGTTGTGCTGCGGGGCCAGTCGTTCATTCAGCCCGTCGTGTTGTTCGTCGCGATCCTCGCTGCCGTGATCGGTAGCCTCGCTGTCGACGTGCTGGCATTCGTGCGGTCGCGAGTACCGTACACAACCGAGTTACCTCCCGCGGTGGAGCCACATCCCATCGCGGACGACGACGCGGGAGTCGAACGGTCGCCTATCTCTTGATAGGCTATGAGAGTTCGGCCCCCCTTTTCCATCGCCGCGTGTTTTCACGCCCCGATTCTGGAGATAGCGCTGTTACACCACGCTCTCACCCTGTTTGCACCATTCGCCGCTGACGACGGGTCGAGCGATGGTGGTTTCCATGGTCCCTCTCTGGCGGACTTCTTCCCGTCCGTCGTGTTGTTCGCGGGTACCCCATTTGAGATAAACCGTGTCATGCTCATCCGCTTCTTTGTGGTCGTCGTGATGGTAGTGGTTTTCTGGCTGGGTACGCGCCGGTTGAGAGTGGTTCCAGGTCGAGGCCAGGTCGCACTCGAGTTCGTCGTCGGTTTCGTGCAATCCGCGATCATCGAGGGGGCTCTCGGTAAGAAAGACGGGAAGCGTTTTGCGCCGCTTTTGACGGCGATGTTCTTCACGATCGTCTCGATGAATATCACGGGCATCGTCCCTGGTCTCAACCTTGCCGGCACCTCGGTCATTGGTTTGCCGCTCGTGCTCGCCATAATTTCCTATGGGGCGTTCATCTACGCCGGAATTAGGAAGCATCCGGCGTCGTTCTTGCGCAACGCGCTATTCCCGCCCGGTGTCGCGTGGTACCTCTACATTGTGGTGACACCGATTGAGTTTCTGTCCACCTTCATCCTTCGCCCGGTGACGCTCACGCTCCGACTCCTGATGAACATGGTCGCGGGCCATATGTTGCTCGTGCTGTGTTTCTCGGCCACATCATTCTTTCTGCTTGAGACCGAGGGGCTCTTCAAAGCCTTCAGCCCGTTCACCCTCGCATTCGGGTTCGCGTTCACGCTGTTCGATGTGCTTGTTGCCGTGCTGCAGGCCTACGTCTTCACCTATCTCGCCGCTGTCTACATCCAGCTCGCGCTGGCTGAAGAGCACTAACGGGCCCGGCATCCGCCAGCTCGTCATCACGGAAGGAAACACACGTGGATCCCATTACGACCGCCGCCATCTCGGGCAGTCTTGCCCCGATCGCCTTCGGTATCGCGACAATCGGACCGGCCATTGGCGTCGGCATCGTTGTTGGGAAGACCGTCGAGTCGGTCGCACGCCAGCCTGAACTTCAGGGGCGACTCACCGGTCTTATGTTCTTGGGAATTGCGTTTACCGAAGCGCTTGCGTTCATCGCAATCGCCGTCGCTTTCATTCCATTCCCCGGCTAATTACAGATCAGTAGAAGGAGGCAGGAATGCTTCACGCAATCCTTGCCACGGCATCCACGCCAGGTCCGCTGGTTTCGGAGGTTATCAATCCCCTGGTTCCGGCGCTGCCCGATCTCATCTGGTCGGCCGTGTGTTTCGCGATCATCCTCGTGTTGTTCTGGCGCAGGTTCCTGCCGAGGATCACCAAGACGCTCGACGAACGCTCGCAGGCAATCGAAGGCGGAATCCGCAAAGCTGAGGCCGCCCAGGCTGAGGCAGCTGTGGCTCTGACCCAGTACAAAGATCAGCTTGCCGAAGCTCGTGGTGAAGCCGCCAAGATCCGGGATCAGGCTCGCCTCGACGGCACCAAGATTCTGAATGATCTCAAGGAGCAGGCGACAGTAGAGGCCGCGCGGGTCACCGCGACCGCGCAGTCACAGATTGAGGCCGAACGCCAGAGCGCGCTGGTTTCGTTGCGCTCAGAAGTCGGCACGCTCGCCATTGACCTTGCTTCAGGCGTGATCGGCGAAAGCCTTACCGACGATAAGCGGGCGTCAGCGATCGTCGACCGATTCCTCGCCGAGCTGGAAGCTGACGAGCAGACGGATGCCGTTCGCATCAGCCGGGCTGAGAAGGCCAAGGCAGGCAAGTAATGGGTTCAGCAACGAGAGAGGCGCTCGCAGCATCTGTCGCGGTGCTCACGGTGCTCCCGGGTTCCGCAGACCTCGCGACCGGTGAGCAGTTGCTCCAGGCGTCGCGAACCATTGCCGACTCCGCTGCGCTGCGCGCTGCTCTCGCCGACGACTCAGCGCTCGACTCCGGTCGTACGTCGATCATCGAGAAAGTATTCGGCTCGTTCACGCCCAACGCGCTCACGGTGCTACGGTCGGCCGTGTCCGAACGCTGGTCGAGCGAGACCGATCTGGTCGCCGCGATTGAAGAGCTGGGCATCCGCGCTCTCGCCGAGTCGGTGCCCGCTGGCACGTCGCTCGAAGAAGAACTGTTCGTCTTCGACCGTGCAGTGAGCTCTGATCCGGGCCTCGAACTGGCGGTCGGCAGCAAGCTCGGATCGGTCGCTGCCAAGATTGAGCTCGTCGACGCACTCCTTGCGGGCAAGGCGAGCAAGCAGACCGTGGCCATTGTGCGCCAACTTGTCGAGCAGCCGCGCGGGCGTCGAATCGGTGAGTTACTGCGTTTTGCGATCTCGGTAGTCGCCGACCAGGCAAACCTCTCCGTGGCGACAGTGACTTCTGCTGCGCACGTCACACCTGCTCAGCTCGAACGATTGGCTGCTGGCCTCACGAAGCAGTACGGCCGTGGGCTGCGCATCAACCAGGTTGTTGACCCCGCACTCATCGGTGGCCTGCGCGTTCAGGTCGGCGACGATGTCATCGACGGCAGCATTTCCAACAAAATCAACGACCTCAGGCTTCAGCTCGCTCGCTAGCGCGCGTAGCTATGTCACAAGTTAGGGAAGACAATGGCAGAACTCACGATCAGTCCGGACGAGATCCGCGACGCGCTCAAAGACTTCGTCAAGGCCTACGAACCAGGCAAGGCAACGACGACCGAGGTCGGCTATGTGTCGGATGCCGCTGATGGCATAGCGCACGTCGAGGGCCTGCCCGGGGTCATGTCTAATGAACTCATCAAGTTTGCCGATGGCACCCTCGGCCTCGCGCAGAACCTCGAGGAAGACAAGATCGGCGTCGTCATCCTCGGTGAATTCACCGGAATCGTCGAGGGCATGGAGGTCACCCGCACGGGCGAAGTTCTCTCCGTTCCGGTGGGCGACGCGTACCTCGGCCGCGTCGTCGACCCGCTCGGTGTTCCGATCGACGGTCTGGGCGAGATTAAGGCCGAAGGGCGCCGAGCGCTCGAACTCCAGGCGCCCGGTGTGATGCAGCGCAAGAGTGTGCACGAGCCCATGCAGACCGGCATTAAAGCCATCGACGCCATGATCCCGATCGGTCGTGGCCAGCGCCAGCTGATCATCGGTGACCGCCAGACGGGTAAGACCGCCATCGCGATTGACACGATTATCAACCAGAAAGCTAACTGGCAGTCGGGCGACACGAAGAAGCAGGTTCGCTGCATTTACGTCGCCATCGGCCAGAAGGGTTCCACAATTGCGGCAGTGAAGGGCGCGCTTGAAGACGCTGGCGCGATGGAGTACACGACGATCGTCGCGTCCCCAGCATCCGACCCGGCCGGGTTCAAGTACCTCGCTCCCTACACCGGTTCGGCCATCGGCCAGCATTGGATGTATGGCGGCAAACACGTTCTCATCATCTTCGACGACTTATCGAAGCAGGCCGAGGCCTATCGCGCTGTGTCACTCCTCCTGCGTCGTCCGCCGGGACGCGAGGCGTATCCGGGTGACGTGTTCTACTTGCACTCCCGGTTGCTCGAGCGTTGCGCCAAGCTCTCCGACGAGTTGGGCGCCGGATCGATGACCGGCCTTCCGATTATCGAGACCAAGGCGAACGACGTTTCTGCCTACATCCCCACCAACGTGATCTCGATCACCGACGGCCAGATCTTCTTGCAGTCCGACCTGTTCAATGCGAACCAGCGCCCGGCGGTCGACGTCGGCATCTCGGTCTCGCGCGTCGGAGGTGACGCTCAGGTGAAGTCGATCAAGAAGGTGTCTGGCACGCTCAAGCTCGAGCTTGCCCAATACCGGTCACTCGAGGCATTCGCGATGTTCGCCTCCGACCTCGACCCGACCAGCCGCCGGCAGCTCGCTCGTGGTGCTCGACTTACGGAGCTCCTGCGCCAGCCGCAGTATTCGCCGTACCCGGTTGAAGACCAAGTCGTGTCGATCTGGGCCGGTACAAACGGCAAGCTCGACGAGGTCGCGGTCGAAGACGTGTTGCGCTTCGAACGGGAATTGCTCGACTACCTAGCTCGCAATACCGAAATTCTTACGACGCTACGCACCACCAACGTGCTCGATGACACCACCGTCGAAGGGCTTGAGAAAGCCGTCGACGCGTTCAAACTCGAGTTTCAGACCGGAGAGGGTAAGTCGCTCTCCTCGGTCGGCGTTGAGACGTTTGAAGAGATCGCGCCGGAAGACATCGCGCAGGAACAGATCATTAAGCAAAAGCGCTAACGAACCTCGACCGCGATACACACGACTGAATAGGAATCACAGCACATGGGAGCGCAACTTCGGGTCTATCGGCAGAAGATCAAGTCTGCCCAGACGACCAAGAAGATCACTCGGGCCATGGAACTCATCTCCGCTTCGCGCATCCAGAAGGCGCAGCAGCGGGTTGCGGCATCCGTGCCATACTCGCGTGCCGTAACGCGCGCGGTATCGGCCGTGGCGACCTTCTCCAACGTCGACCACATCCTCACCACCGAGCCAGCAACGATCGAGCGCGCGGCGATCGTCGTATTTTCGTCGGACCGCGGCTTGGCTGGCGCCTTCAACACCAACGTGATGAAGGAAGCCGGGGAGCTTGCTGCACGCTTGCGCGCGCAGGGCAAAGACGTCGTGCACTACCTGGTCGGCCGCAAAGCGGTTGCGTATTTCAATTTCCGCAAGCGCCCCATCGAGCAATACTGGGTGGGCGGAACTGACAGTCCGCTGTTCGAGACGGCGAAAGAAGTGGGCGAGGTCATCGTTGCCCGCTTCATCCAACCGGCGAGCACGGGTGGCGTCGACGAGATCCACATCGTATACAACCGTTTCATCAACATGCTCACCCAGACGCCTGAGGTTGTGCGCCTGCTGCCCCTTGAGATCGTCGAAGGTCTTGTGGCTCCCACGAAAGATGAAGCGCTTCCGCTCTACGAGTTCGAGCCCGAGGTCGGTGATGTGCTTGACGCACTTCTGCCGGTGTACATCGAGAGCCGTATCTTCAATGCGATGTTGCAGTCGGCCGCGAGTAAGCATGCGGCGACGCAGAAGGCCATGAAGTCAGCGAGCGACAATGCAGACAAGCTCATTACGACATACACGCGCTTGGCCAACAATGCGCGACAGTCCGAGATCACTCAACAGATTTCCGAGATCGTGGGCGGCGCAGACGCCCTGAGCTCGAAGTGATTGCTGCGCAGCCGCAGTCACAGACAAACACAGTGTAGATAAGAGGAGAACCAACCATATGAGTACCACAGCCCCCGCCAAGAAGTCGGCAGGATCCACGGCCACCCAGAAGGTGGCCGGTGTCGGCCGTATCGCGCGGGTCACCGGCCCGGTCGTTGACATCGAGTTTCCGCACGACTCGATTCCGGGAATCTACAACGCGCTGAAGACGACGATCACGCTCAGTGGTGAGAGCACCGAGATCACTCTCGAAGTTGCCCAGCACCTCGGCGACGATCTTGTGCGCGCTATCGCGCTCAACCCGACAGATGGCCTTGTGCGCGGCCAGGAGGTGCGCGACACGGGAGCGGAGATCTCGGTGCCCGTCGGCGACGTAACCAAGGGCAAAGTGTTCAACGTCATCGGTGAGATTCTCAATGCGGATGCTGATGGCACGATCGGCGGCGAGAAGATCGAGATCACCGAGCGCTGGCCCATCCATCGCAAGCCCCCGGCATTCGACCAGCTCGAGTCCAAGACAGAGATGTTCGAGACCGGTATCAAGGTCATCGACCTTCTGACGCCCTACGTTCAGGGTGGCAAGATCGGACTCTTCGGTGGTGCCGGTGTCGGTAAGACCGTCTTGATCCAGGAGATGATCCAGCGGGTAGCTCAGGATCACGGTGGAGTGTCGGTGTTCGCCGGTGTCGGCGAGCGCACCCGCGAGGGTAACGACCTCATCGCGGAGATGGAAGAGGCCGGTGTCTTCGACAAGACGGCCCTGGTCTTCGGCCAGATGGACGAGCCGCCGGGAACGCGCTTGCGCGTCGCCCTCAGCGCCCTGACCATGGCTGAGTACTTCCGCGACGTGCAGAAGCAGGACGTTTTGCTCTTCATCGACAACATCTTCCGCTTCACGCAGGCCGGCTCCGAGGTGTCGACCCTTCTGGGGCGGATGCCGTCCGCCGTTGGCTACCAGCCAAACCTCGCGGATGAGATGGGCGTTCTTCAGGAGCGCATCACCTCGACGCGTGGTCACTCGATCACCTCACTGCAGGCGATCTACGTGCCGGCCGACGACTACACGGACCCGGCGCCTGCTACCACCTTTGCCCACCTCGATGCCACCACCGAGCTCTCCCGGGTGATCGCGTCGAAGGGGCTCTACCCGGCCGTTGACCCGCTGACCTCGACCAGCCGTATCCTCGACCCCCGCTACCTGGGTGCCGATCACTACAACACGGCTGTTCGCGTCAAGGCAATCCTTCAG
>JANXVG010000078.1 GCA_025351795.1 Salinibacterium sp.
CGTTGGCGTGGCGCAGGGCGGCGATCGTGATGAGCTGGTGTTCGTAACCTCCGATGCCCAGTTGCTGCACTTCGCCGCATCGGCCGTGCGCCCGCAGGGGCCATCCGCGGCCGGCATGGCGGGAATGAACCTAGGCACTGGGGCACGCGTCATCTACTTCACAGCGCTCGCTTCGATGACGGATGCCGTGGTCACGACCATCTCAATGTCGACCACCACGATCGCCGGCGCCGACCCGGGCCGCGCGAAGGTCTCCGCTTTGACCGAGTTTCCCGGAAAGGGACGCGCCACCGGGGGCGTTCGCGCCCATTCATTTCTTAAGGGCGAAGACGTGGTCGATCTTGCGTGGGTGGGCACGGCCCCCGCACTCGCGAGCGGTCCTGACGGGTCGGCTCGGCAGCTACCTGAGGGAGGCGCGAAGCGGGATGCCTCGGGTACCCCACTCGACGGTGTCGTAGGGTCGATCGGGTCGTCGATTTAGCCCGGTCGCTCAGACGTGCGGCACGAACTCCTGCCAGGCCACGCGGCGCTCGCTACGAGGATCGGCCTCGACCCTGTCCACGACGTCGATGATGAGCGTGCGGCGCTTGCGCGGCGAGTAGCGGGGCCACCCGGGGCCGGGATCACCGGTTCGAGCGAAAGACAGCCAGGCGAGTTGCATCCGCTCGCCGGCGCGTTTGAAAGCGCGACGACCCCCGAGCACCCCCATTGCACGCCCGAACGGGCCATCCATGCGGTCAAACAGGGCGAAGAGCTCGAGGCCGTGCGTGGCATCGAAGCCCGCGAGGCGCACGAGGCGGGGAGCGATATCGAAACGGTAGAAATACACGGGTGCGAACACCGCATGGCGCTCGGCCACCTTCACCGTGGGATACCAGAACGCGTAGTCACCACCGAAGTCCGCGGCGGGCCGACGCGCGGGCAGGCCCGGGTATTGCGCTTTAACGGCTTTGCGGGCTTTCTTCTTAGTCTTCGCAAAAATGGCACGGATGCGCGACGGAGTCGTTGCGAGAATGTCGAGACGGCCGCGAAACAGCGAACCTTCGCGGTCATTGGTTCCGATAATGAGGGGAACCCGGTGGGCTCGCCCGGCCTTGAAGGCATCAAGTGGTCGCTCTGGCACGAAGTCGCCGTCAATCACGGGGCAGAGCGCGATCGTACCGGGCTGGGCGTCCGGCGTGCGCAACTGCATCCGCGTCGTTGCTGCGATGAGGTCCTCGATGTCAGCCGTACCCAGCAACTCTCCGGCGTCTTCGGGCGAAGTACTCTCCGTGCTTGAGTTGTCAACAGTCTCGCTGAGCAACTCGACAAAGTCGTTCGCCCACTGCGCTGTGAGGTTTCTCGGGTAGATCGCATTGGGTGGGGGACTCTGCGCGATTGCCCCCGCAAACAGCCCTTGCGCGCGCGGTACGGTCATCAGCGTCGTCACGGCGTTCGCCCCAGCCGATTCACCGAACACAATCACCCGCGCCGGATCTCCACCGAACGAGCGGATGTTGTCACGCACCCATTCGAGAGCTGCGACCTGGTCGCGCAGGCCAAGATTGCTCTCGAAGGTGCGTTGCGGCGTCGAGAAGCTCGAAAAATCCAGGTATCCGAATGCTCCCAGCCGGTAATTGAAGTTGACAAATACCACCCCGGCCCGAGCCAGGCCCTCGCCCTGCTTGCGGATTTCCCGGCTCGACCCCACGCTGTATGCACCACCGTGGATGAAGACCATGACCGGCAAGGCGGCCGCGGCGGGCGGGGCGATGACGTTGATCGTGAGGCAGTCCTCGGCCATCGCAACGTTCTGGCGTGGGCCGAGGAACTGTCCCTTCCGATCTTGGGGCGCGACCGGGCCGAAGTCGGTAGCATCGCGCAGGGTCGACCACGGCACGACAGCACGCGGCGCGCGAAACCTCAGGTCGCCGACCGGCGGGGCGGCATACGGTATGCCACGCCACATCTGAAGTCCGCGGCGCACTATGCCCTCAATCTCGCCACCGGTTACGACGACACGCTGGGATTCGGGCACGCCCGGATTCTATGTCGGCCAGATGGCTGGCGGGTGAGAGCCGTCGGTACCTACGGTGTGCGCGATCGATAATACGTTGCGATGGCATCGAGCTTGGACTGCTGGCTGTAGACCATGACCGACTGGCCTACCCCACAGTTGAAGGTCGAATCGGGTTGCCCAAAATGCTCGGTCAGGAATCGTGAATCAATCGGCATCTCGTCACCCTGACGGTTGATATAGAAAAACGTACCCGCTTCATCTTTCGCATATGCGCGATTAGTGAGCCAGTACGCGGGGGTGCCACCGCTTAGGAGTTGGATGAGCCGAAACGGGCGATCCGATGTCAGAGAGAGTCGACGAGCATCAGAAAAGGTCGCATAGCCGAGGGTAGCCCCCGGCGGCAACTGCGAATCGAGGCACTGCGTCTCGTGGTCACGGTATCCGAAATATTGCTTGTCATTAGCCAGCGTGGTTCCTGCTCCGGTCACTACGGCAATCACCAGCAGACCGGCCACGCCGACGGGTAGGAGTCGCAGTGCCCAGCCACGCGGTACCGCCATGAGGATCACGATGAATGGGGCGATCAGCACGAGCCAAAAATAGAGGTAGTGGGTGATCATGAGAACGAAGGTTCCCGCGAGCCCGGCGAGGGGTACCAGCCCCAGGTAGACCGCCGCGAGCAACCTATCGTCAGCGGGTCGCCGCCTCAGGTACACGCCAGCGGCAATCCCCGCACCGACGAGACACACCACGGCAAGCAGTGCGCCAATGATGTAGATCAATCCACTGCTCGGGTCGAGAGCGAGGGTCGCAAAGTACGGCAAGATGGCCGCGAGTCGCCCGGCAAACACCGTCGCGTTGACGTAGGTGAGCGGCGATGTGCCCTGCAGCGAACTGAACAGCACTACTCGCACCACGAGCGCAAGGATCAGGATGCCGACCACCGCGACGGCGGGTCGCAGTGCACTGCGAAATCCGTGTCTGATCCACCACACCACGAGTACGCACGCGAAAGCGGGGAATGAAAATACGAGTGCGAGCGGGTTGGAGGCGGCTGTGAGCGCAATAGCCGCTCCGAGTACGATCCGCACCCACGGTGTCTTTGCCAGAAACAACATCGGGGCGGCGAAGACCATGAGATACATGCCGAAGTAGTACGTCGGGGCGAGTTGATAGGAGAGCAACCAACTCGTACCGACGAGCGGGAGTGCCACCAACGGCACCGCGGCAAGGCCAGCGCGCGCGAGCACCGCTCCAACGCGCTCGATCGGATGAAGCATTCGCAACACACCAAAGATCGCGAGAAACAACAGCGCGTTGTTGAGCGCTGCAACGAAAATGTAGTAGCCGTACACTCGTCCGCCAGCGAGGAAGAACGCGATGGCGCTCACGGGGAGCTCCGGGAAAATGAAAACCTGTGGAGAGAAGCTCCAATCCAGCCGACGGCCAGCCACCACGTCTTGCATTACCTGGAACAGCACTCCGTTGTCGCTGCTGCGTAGGTTCCAGGTCACCGGCCAATTGGCGTCGCCGATATCTCCTGCGCGCACCAAAAAAACCAGCGCCGTCACGGCCCCAACGACAATGACGGCCGCAACCACTGCGGCTATGGGCACCCACCGGCGACGGGTTAACGAGAGCTCAGGTATCAATTCGATCCCGGTTGAGGCCAGCTCCCGCAATGATGAATTCTTTCCGCGGCGCGACATCGTTGCCCATGAGCAACTCGAAGACGGTCGCCGCTTGCTCGGCATCCCGCACCTGCACGCGACGCAGCGTGCGATTGCGGCGGTCCATGGTGGTGATCGCGAGCTGGTCGGCATCCATTTCTCCGAGCCCCTTATAGCGTTGGATCGGGTCTTGGTACTTCTTGTTATGTTTCTTCAGCCCGGCGAGCACACCGGTGAGTTCTGTCTCGGAGTAGGTGTAGATCGTGTCGTTGGGTCTGGTGCCAGGGTTCATCACGATTACCCGGTGCAGCGGAGGAACGGCCGCAAACACCCGCCCCTCCTCGATCATGGGCCGCATGTAGCGAAAGAACAGCGTGAGCAGCAGAGTTCGGATGTGAGCACCATCGACATCCGCATCGGCCATGATAATCACCCTGCCGTAACGCGCCTGATCAATGTCGAATGTTCGCCCGGAGCCAGCACCAATCACCTGAATGATCGATGCGCACTCCGCGTTAGACAGCATGTCAGAGACCGACGCCTTTTGAACATTGAGAATTTTGCCTCGAATGGGCAATAGGGCTTGATATTCGCTGTCGCGGCCCAGCTTAGCCGTGCCGAGCGCTGAGTCACCCTCGACAATGAACAGTTCGCTGTTGACGACATCGTTCGATCGGCAGTCAACGAGTTTGGCGGGCAGCGACGAGCTCTCCAGAGCATTCTTACGGCGCTGTGTCTCCTTGTGAGCGCGTGCCGAAATACGCGACTTCATCTCGGAAACGATCTTGTCGAGAACGAGCGAAGACTGGGCTTTGTCATCGCGCTTGGACGACGAGAAACGCTCCCCCATTGTCTTCGCGATGACGTTGGCGACGATTGCCCGTACTGCCGGCGTTCCCAGAACCTCCTTCGTCTGGCCCTCAAACTGTGGTTCGGGCAGTCGCACCGTGAGCACCGCCGTCAGCCCAGCGAGAATGTCATCCTTCTCGAGCTTGTCAGTACTGCCAGAACCGGCGCCCACTTTCAATCTGCGGGCATTTTGCTCGACCTGCGCACGCAGAAACTTGAGCATGCCTTGCTCGAAGCCAGCCTGGTGAGTTCCACCCTTTGGCGTAGCGATGATGTTGACGAAACTCTTGAAGACCGTGTCGTACCCGGTGCCCCAGCGCAGCGCGACATCTACCACTGCCTCGCGAGTGAGCTCACTCGGCGTCATGTGCCCGTTTTCCTGCAGAACCGGCACCGTTTCCGTGAAGGTTCCGGAACCCTGCATGCGCCAGGTGTCGGTGAGCGCAGCATCCGTCGACAGGTGATCGACAAACTCAGAGATACCCCCGGCGAATCTGAAGGTCTCGCGAACCGGCTCGGCTTCCCGATCGTCAGATCCCCGGTGATCGGCGATATCCAAGCGCAGATCGGGCACGAGAAAAGCCGTCTGGCGTAGGCGATCGAGTAGCTCATCGGTCTGGAAACTCGCGCCTTTGGTAAAAATCTGCCGATCGGCCCAGTAACGGATGCGTGTGCCCGTCACATTCTTTCCGACCTTACCCACGACGCGCAGTTCGCTGTTCGATACGAATGGGGTGAACACCGCGTCTGGCGTCGGCTCGCCCCCGCGGTCGTCGAAAATGCCGGGCTCACCGCGGCGAAACGACATCGCCCAGGTCTTACCGTCCCGATCAACCTCGACATCGAGGCGCTCGGACAACGCGTTGACGACGGATGCCCCGACCCCGTGCAGTCCACCAGACGCCGCGTACGACCCCGAGCCGAACTTGCCGCCCGCGTGAAGCTTGGTGAACACGACCTCCACACCGGTCAGACCCGTCTTAGGTTCGATATCTACGGGTATCCCGCGGGCGGTGTCACGAACTTCCACGCTGTCGTCTCGGTGCAGAATGACATCGATCACGCTGCCATGACCACCAAGCGCTTCGTCGACAGAGTTGTCGATGATCTCCCACAGGCAGTGCATGAGTCCGCGCGAATCAGTGGAACCGATGTACATACCCGGGCGCTTGCGTACAGCTTCGAGTCCCTCGAGCACAGAGAGGTGCCGCGCCGAGTAATCGGAACTCGCCATCTTCGTCTCCTCGGGTAGTGAGGCCACAGGCCATCATCCAGAATACGTTCCTTCGGCTGAGTGCTGATGCTGCCACTCCCAAACCGAGTGGTTGTCTACGCGGATAGCGAAATACCCGCCAAATATCGCACGGTTGCGCCGGGGTCGTGTTTGGATATACCTACGGATTAAGAGTCACCCAGCCCGAAGGAGCAGCCCATGTCTCAGATCGCCACCGAGAACAGCACCGTCGACGAGCTGGACTACGCGCTTACCGCGCTCGACCGGTGCGACCAATGCGGTGCGCAGGCATACATTCGCGCAACCATGAACAATGGCGATCTACTGTTCTGCGCGCACCACGGCGCAAAGTACAAAGAGAAGCTCTCAGCCACAGTGCTCAACTGGCACGACGAGAGCGCCCGTCTCCTCGAAGATCGCAACAGCTAGCCGACGCGAGCGCTGATCCAGCGACGCTCAGGAAGGCGACGCCGACCGGTACTATTCGGTCCTGAGCGAAAGCCGTGCTGCGATCTGATTGCGCGCGGCTTTTGCTATGTGATCGACCCGCCTCGTGCGATCTGCATCTGGATGGTACCCGGGCAGCACGCGTGCCAGCAGAAAATCGGCAAATCCTGGGTTTTTCGCGAGCACCGGCCCGGTGAGGTGGGTGCCGAACGCTGCTCCACTCGACGCACCCTCGGATCGTCCGTCGTTGCCACGCCCCACCATGACGGAGCCGAGCGCACTGGCGTCCGGCGGGAGCGAGTAGCCACGGGCGTGATTTTCGTAACCGATGAGGCGGCCAAACGGTGTGTCCACCACAAGGTCATCACTAACCCGGTTGTTAGCAGATACCGCGTGTCCTGGAAACAACGCGAGTCCCTCGATCCACTCAGCCGCAGAAACCTGCACACCTGCGCTGAGAAGTTCAAACCCTGTACCTGCCGCGAGAAGAGCCGAGCCATCCGCCAACCACCCCCACAGGTCATTTGACATCAGCCGCAGACCCGATGCCACCTGCCCTAGAGTTGCGTCGACCCCGGAGCCGACCACCACCAGGTCGGGCCGCACGGTCGTCTCGGTTACGACTCGTGCATCGAACCCGGCCCAGCGCGCGCGCTGAGCGAGCACAGACGCATTTTCCGCATCCCCGTTCACGTTGAGCAACTCAGGCATCACACACAGCACGGTGATCACTGCGCAAGCCCCAAATGAGTTCGAATTCGGCGCATGCAATCAGCTGAGAAGATGACCGTCTTCACGCCAACCGAGGGGTCGGGCAGTGCGAGGAAGTCATCGATGGCAATGCCCAGATCGGGCTGGATACGATCAATCACGACATCTTGGTACTCGAGTTGCAGCGCAATTTCGTAGGCCTTCGAACCCGAGACGGTGGTGACTCGCGTCAATCCAGAAAGATCAACCGGCCACAAATAGGACGGGTCGCGCACATCTGATCCCATCGCGACAAGAACTTGGTCGAGGCCAGCCGGCAGTTGGTCGACATTCAACTGAAAGCTCGCCGGATTTTGCACGAGAACGAATTCCACTCGTCGGCCACGTACCTCCACCACTTCCCCGCGGCCGAACACTGGGCGCATCGCGCTGATGGCTGCGGCGGCCGTCGCAGCGTCAAACCGTGCACCCACGATGCCGACGGACGCGGAGAGTGCGGCGGCGGCATCTACCGCGTAGTGTGCGCCACGGGACGGCAGAGTGACGGTGAGCGACGAACCAAGGACGTCGATGACGGCCGATGCGCCATCAACGGCGGCAACTACCGTGCCAGCAACGATCCGAGAGCCAGACTGGCGCGCGTATCCGAGCCCCCGCGGGTTCGCGGCGAGCACTCGCTTGGACACACCAAAACGATCGATGGTCACGCTCGTCAAGGTGGCCGCGAACTCCTCGAGCATCGCGTCATCCCCGTTCGTGACGACACGGGCACTGGCACGCGAGGCTATCGTGCCCAGCATCGCGAGTACCTTCTCAGAGTTCTCGAATCGATCAATCTGATCGGTCATCACGTTGGTGAGAACGACCGTCGTGGGTTCAAGCCGCTGCGCAATGAGCGCACCGTGACCCTCATCCATTTCGAGCACCGCGATATCGGCGTCAATCGTGCCGACGAGCGAGACTCGCTCGATCAGTGCGCTCGTGATCCCCTGAGCGATATTGGCCGTTGAGGGGTTGGTGAAAACACGCATGCCGTGCGCTTCGAGCACAGCAACGAGCATCTTTGTGGTCGTCGACTTTCCACTCGACCCCGTGACGATCACGAGACCGTCCCGGAAACCATTGAGCGTTGCACTGAGGAAGCCGGGTGCGATGCTATTCACTACGAGTCCGGGCACGGCAGAGCCACCACCGCGCTTACGCAGCCTGGCGGCAACCCGAACGAGTCGGCCGACCACGATCGCCGGCGCGTATACGGCCAGTATCGGTCTACTCGAGGTAGTCGCGCAGCGACTGAGACCGCGACGGGTGGCGCAGCTTGGCCATCGTCTTCGATTCGATCTGACGAATGCGCTCTCGCGTCACGCCGAATGTGTCGCCGATCTGGTCGAGTGTCTTTGGCATGCCGTCGCCTAATCCGAAACGCATGCGAATGACGCCTGCCTCGCGCTCAGAAAGGGAGTCAAGCAAACTCTCGAGTTGTTTCTGCAACATCGTGAAACCCACGGCATCCGCCGGGACGACGGCCTCGGTGTCTTCAATGAGGTCACCAAATTCACTGTCTCCATCTTCGCCCAGTGGCGTGTGCAGGGAGATCGGCTCTCGGCCGTACTTCTGCACCTCGATGACCTTCTCGGGCGTCATGTCGAGTTCGCGGCTCAGTTCTTCGGGCGTGGGTTCGCGACCGAGGTCCTGCAGCATCTGTCGCTGCACACGGGCGAGCTTGTTGATGACCTCGACCATGTGTACCGGAATGCGAATGGTGCGGGCTTGGTCAGCCATTGCGCGAGTGATCGCCTGTCGAATCCACCACGTTGCATAGGTAGAGAACTTGAAGCCCTTGGTGTAGTCGAACTTCTCCACGGCACGAATGAGACCGAGGTTGCCCTCTTGAATCAGATCAAGGAACTGCATGCCGCGACCGGTGTAGCGCTTCGCAAGCGAGACCACGAGACGCAGGTTCGCGCCGAGGAGGTGGCTCTTTGCGCGCTGGCCATCTTTGGCAACCCAGCGCAGCTCGCGCTCGAGTTCCTTCGTGAGATTTGGCGTGTTCGCGAGCTTATCTTCGGCGAAAAGACCAGCCTCGATGCGCATGGCGAGTTCGACTTCCTCCGCTGCGTTGAGGAGGGCGACCTTGCCGATCTGCTTCAGGTAGTCCTTGACCGGGTCAGCAGTTGCGCCCGTGATCGCCGACGAATACACCGGAACATCGTCATCATCATCTACAAGCGAGAGAACGAGAGCGCCGGTCGGCAGATCGTCATCTTTGTTCGTTGGCTTCTCATCGTCGTCTGAGTCGTCAGCATCCGGGTCGACCTCAGCGGCTTCGACTACCTCAGCTACGACGACGACAGTTTCGATCTCGTCATCATCGATGACCACGTCGTCCAGGTCGCCGCTCTCATCGTCGT
This sequence comes from Salinibacterium sp., assembly GCA_025351795.1. Taxonomy (GTDB): domain Bacteria; phylum Actinomycetota; class Actinomycetes; order Actinomycetales; family Microbacteriaceae; genus Rhodoglobus. Next base: position 9,322 of record JANXVG010000078.1, read on the forward strand.
CGCCGTGCGGAACGCTTGACTCGGAAATACTCTTCGTTGACGTCTTGGCTGTCGACTTTGCCGGCGACTTGGCGGCGGTCTTCTTCGTTGGTGCCTTCGCGGCAGCCGTCTTGGTAGCGTGAGCCGCAGGTGCTGAAGCCGTGCTTGCCAGCTTCTCAGCGGCCGCAGAAACGACCCCAACAGTCTGGGTTGCAGCACTCTCGGAGCCAGGCGCCGTCTTTGTTCGGGTTGCCATTCGAACACCTTTCAGAAATTTGTGGCCAATGCGCGCTGCCGACCAGTACGTTTTTCGGCAGCAGTTTTTTTCGGCAGCAGTTTTTTCGGCAGCATTAAGACCCATGTCAAGTGCGGGGCCGAAGCGCTATCACTAGCCACTCCAACACCGTCGACTAGACCGGGTCTCGTGCTCAATTATTGCACGACTTACCAGGCAGACCAGCCAGTCGCCCCCCCACGTGCTACCGGTGGCGTTTGCCCCACGCTCGCACTAGTGAAACCCATAACGGTGCCACCTCTATTCCCTCCTCCTCATGGAGTCGGTTGCGCGTGCGTCTGCGCGCAGAAAATAGGAACACCATGCCTGTTCCAATGACCAAATACTGGGTCAGGAATGCAACGCGGAACGAATCGAACGAGTACAGCTGCGAGGGAACGCCGTGGCCACCGCGACTGCGATCGATGGCGTCGAGCACGACTCCCACCAGAAACACCAGAACAAAACTCGCGAGGAAACCCCCGACATTCACTACTCCGGTAGCCGAGCCGTGCGCTCGAGTCGGGTTGAAGGTGCGCGCGAAGTCGAAGCCAATCAGCGACCCGGGACCGCCGATAGAAATTACGGTGAGTAGTAGCAGCACGGTCCAGAGCGGCGGAGTGCCCGGCCAAGCCAGAACGATGCCCCACGCCACGCCCATTGCGATCACAATCCCGATGATGATGTTGCTGCGCCGCAGTGGAAACCGGGCGGACATCAGCCCGAGGAGCGGCCCACTCATCGCCGCGATCACGACGATGTAGGTGAGCAGTAGCGAAGCGCCCTGAGGTCCATAGCCCAGCGCAACCGAAAGGAACGGGAAACCCCAAAGGATAGTGAGCATCGTGACGGACGACTGACTGACGAAGTGCGACCAGAACCCCAGTTGTGTGCCGGGTCGGGCCAGAGCATCCCGCAACTGAATGAGCGGCGGATGGCGTTCCGGCGGCACCGCGATGGGCCCCGTCTCCGGAGGATAGTTGCGCACCGCGAGGAGCACGACCGCAGCGGCAACCATCGAAAGTGCGGCTGCGCTGAGATATGCGGGCGTCCAGCCGACGGCGTGCAACGCCAACGAGAACGGTAAAGCCGACAGAACCTGACCTAGCTGACCGGTCGTGCCCAACCATTGGGACGCGAGCGGAAGCGACTTTCCGTCGAACCACGAAGAAAGTAGGCGGATGGCCGCGATGAACGTCATTGCATCGCCAGCGCCTACAAGTGCTCGCGCAAGAATCGCGATCGCGAGATTCGGTGCGACTGCGAGTGTTGCCTGACCCGCGAGCATGAGGCAGGCGCCGGCAGTGATCAAGAATCGAGGCCCCACCCGGTCTACAGCGACCCCCACCGGAACCTGCAGCACCGCATAGACCACGAGCTGCACCACGGCAAGCGTGGAGAGGGCGGCCGCGGCCACACCAAATCTTTCGGTGGCCTGAACCCCGGCCACGCCAAATGAGCTGCGCTGGAGAACAGCGACGAGGTACGCAAACGCGGCGATGCTGAAGATGAGCCAGGACCGCCGAGAATTCACGATTCCAATCTAGTTGCGCGGACTCGCGCGCCCCAAAGAGGACGATCTCAGGACAGCGGGTGGTCCGCCTCTCCGTTGCGACGGGACGCAAGGAAGTTCTGCAGCTCAGCCGCAATCGCGTCGGCGCTTGGCAGCTCGCCGTCTTCGTCCATCAAAGGCGACCGAATCGGATTGTCGTGCATGTAGCTGTCGTGGCGTTCTTCGAGCGTGACCACCAGTCGCGCAAGCTCAGGATTGTTGGCGACCTGCCCGTCGATCTTCGACAAGAAGTCGCGCCCGTCCTCGCGAAGTCGATCCGTGGGGAAGATCAGACCAGTCGCTGAGCTCACGCTCTCGAGCGCTGCGACTGCTGCCGCCGGATACTCAGTATCCGCGAGGTAATGCGGAATCAGCAGCACGAACCCCGCCACCGATCTGCCGGCCTCGTGCAGGCGGTATTCGAGCAAATGGAGCACATTCGCCGGAACTTGGGTATGGGGCTTCCACACCGACAACGCTTCAATCAGATCACTGCGGTTACCGCTCACGGTCACGCTGATCGGGCGAGTGTGCGGAACGGGCATCGGAATCGCATGCACCCAGGTCGTGTCGCTGACCGAGTATCGTTCAGCGAGCTGCATGACCGCTGCGGTGAACCGCTCCCACTGAAAGTCCGGCTCGTAGCCGGTGAGAAGCAGGAACTGCTGGCCGAGCTCGTCTGACGCCAGGTAGAGCACGAGCTTCGCTGGTCGGTAGTCCGACAGGTGATCTTGGTCGAAGTAGATAATCGGGCGACGCGCGCGGTAGTCGAGCAGGGCATCCGAGTCGAATTCGGCAATGACTGTGTGTTGCAGTGTGTCGAGAAGGTATTGACTCACTTGGCTGACCGCGCCACCAGCGTCGGCGAAGCCAGTGAGACCTGCCACGAGGTGCAGCCCACCAGGCACGTCGGCCGTATCGGTCGAAATGTCGTACAGACCTGCTGGATCGCGCATGATCCAACTCTAATCGTGGTGTCGATGCCCGATCAGGAGAACCGCTATCGACGCTGATGCCCTGAGCGAACACATTCTCGTCCGTGACTAGCTGGCATCGGTACACGCACTGCGGGGCATCCCCTGCTCATCACTCAGCCTCGGCGGTGCCCGGATCGCGGCGAAAGCTAGCATGTCTCCATGACAGTCGCATCGCTCACCGTATCGTCAGAGCCACTCCTCATGATTGCAGCAGATGTACTCGTTCTCGGTGTGCTCAAGACCGACAACGGGCCAGTCTTACTCGCGACCGATCCCGACTTGGCCGCCCTGCAGTCGACTCTTGTGGCGATTGGAGTTACGGGAAGTCAGGACGAACTGCGTCGCATTCCAGCAACCCACGGAGCGAGTGCGAGTATCGCTCTCATGGGCCTCGGCAGTGGAGCACCGACCGCAGATTCTCTTCGTTATGCCAGCGGATCAGCCGCGCGGCAACTGCGCGGCGTCGAGTCCATTGTGTTCGGGCTGCCAGCCACGACCGAAGACCAGGTGCGCGCTGTGCTTGAGGGCGCGGCTGTCGGCGCCTACAGCTTTACCGCGTACCGGGTCGCTTCGCTCGCGGCCACCACGCTGCCCGCCCACTCGATTATCGTCTCGACAGCGGTAGCTGGTGCCGACATCCTCGCCGCACACGCCGTCACCGTGGCAACAGCAATCCACTCGGTTCGTGACCTCGGCAATACTCCGCCGTCAGAACTTTATCCCGAGACTTTCGCAGACGAAGCGCAGCGGTTGGCGGCGGGCCTGCCCGTCGACGTCACCGTTCTCGCGGAACCGGAACTCGTCGACGGTGGCTTCGGTGGTTTGCTCGGTGTGGGAAGCGGGTCGACTCGAGGCCCGCGCCTCGTCAAGGTCAGCTACAACCCCGCAGGCGCCACCACACATCTGGCCCTCGTTGGCAAAGGCATCACCTTCGACACCGGCGGTATCAACCTCAAACCTGCCGCCTCCATGTTGCGTATGAAGTATGACATGATCGGTGCAGCAACCGTGCTCGCCGTGACCCTTGCGGCGGCCCGCCTCGGGCTCACAGTGCGAATCACCGCCTGGCTGTGTCTCGCCGAGAACATGCCATCAGGCGCATCGGGGCGGCCTCAAGATGTTCTGCGTATCCGCGGCGGTAAGACCGTCGAAAACCTCAACACCGATGCGGAGGGTCGTCTCGTTCTCGCCGATGGCCTCGTGGCTGCTGCTGAGGAGAACCCCGACCTGATCATCGACGTAGCAACGCTCACCGGGGCGCAATCGGTGGCCCTCGGTGCACGCTATGTGGGCACAATGGGCGACGATCAGTTAGTCGCTCGGATCGTGACAACGGCCACGGCGGTGGGTGAGACGTTCTGGCCGATGCCGCTGCCAGCAGAGATGCGTCCGCTGCTCAATTCCGACATTGCTGACCTCGCTAATGTCACGCCAGGACGCACCGCTGGCGGCATGTTGCTCGGCGGAATCTTCCTGCAGGAATTCATTGGCACTACGGGTGAAGGCGAACACAAGCGAAAGATTCCGTGGGCGCACCTAGATATCGCTGGCCCGGCCGACAACAACGGGCCAGGTTACGGCTACAACGACAAAGGTGCTACCGGGGTCACCGTGCGAACACTCATCGCGCTGGCCGAGGAATTTTCCCGAGGGTAGTAAGGTTTTTGGGGCGGGCTGAACCTGTCCCACCCGGCCGTCCACACATCCTGAGGCCGTGCCATCGAAGAGATCCTTACACGAGGAGCCGGCTTGTCTGAGCAGAACTTTGACCTTGTAGTCCTAGGCGGCGGAAGCGGTGGCTACGCAGCAGCGCTGCGCGCGAGCCAACTCGGCTCCACGGTTGCCCTCATCGAAAAGAATAAGGTCGGTGGCACTTGCCTCCACGTCGGGTGTATTCCGACGAAGGCTCTCCTGCACTCCGCCGAGGTAGCGGATGTCACCCGAGAGTCCGCGAGATACGGCGTCAACTCCACCTTCAATGGCGTTGATATCTCCGCCGTGACTGCGTATCGCGAGGAGATAGTGGCAAGCAAATACAAGGGACTACAGGGGCTTATCAAGGCCCGCGGCATCACGACGATCGCAGGTGAGGGGCGCCTTGTCTCGCCCACCACCGTACAAGTCGGCGAAGACACCTATGTGGGTAAGAATGTCGTACTCGCAACGGGCTCATACTCACGTTCGCTTCCCGGTCTTGACATCGGAGGCCGCGTGATTACTTCGGAGCAAGCTCTCGAACTCGACTTCATCCCCAAAAAAGTCATCGTGCTCGGTGGCGGCGTCATCGGCGTCGAATTCTCCAGCGTGTGGAAGTCATGGGGAGCCGACGTGCAGATTATTGAAGCGCTCCCGCACCTCGTGCCCAACGAAGACGAGGCTATTTCGAAGCAATTCGAGCGGGCTTTCCGCAAGCGCGGCATCGAGTTCTCCCTCGGCGTGCGTTTCCAGTCGGTCAGTCAGAACGAGCAGGGCGTTGTCGTCACCCTCGAAGATGGTCAGACCTTTGCGGGCGAACTTCTCTTAGTCGCTGTGGGACGCGGACCCATGACGGCCAACATCGGCTACGAAGAAGTCGGCGTTACCCTCGACCGCGGTTTCGTGATCACCAACGAACGGCTCGCCACGAGCGTTCCCGGCGTCTTTGCTGTCGGTGACATCGTTCCCGGCCTTCAACTCGCTCACCGCGGCTTCCAACAGGGTATCTTCGTCGCCGAAGAGATTGCCGGCCTCAACCCCATCGTGATTGACGATACGAACATTCCCAAGGTGACGTACAGCGATCCTGAGGTGGCATCCGTTGGGCTGTCGCACGCGAAGGCCACCGAGAAGTACGGTGCAGACAAAGTCACGTCGTATGACTACAACCTCGCTGGCAACGGCAAGAGCCACATCATCGGAACCTCGGGCATCGTCAAGATTGTGCGGGTGAACGATGGCCCCGTGGTCGGCGTTCACATGATCGGTGCACGCGTCGGCGAACTGATTGGCGAAGCACAGCTCGCCGTGAACTGGGAAGCATATCCCGAAGATATCGCGCCGCTCATCCACGCGCACCCCACGCAAAATGAAGCGCTCGGCGAAGCATTCCTTGCCATCGCCGGCAAGCCTCTCCACTCGGCCTGACTTTCGCGATAGTCGCGCAACTAAACTAGAACGAACGGTTACAAAGGAGCATCACTGATGAGCGAATCCGTCAACCTTCCTGCGCTCGGCGAGAGCGTGACAGAGGGAACGGTTACCCGCTGGCTGAAGAAGGTCGGCGACCGAGTTGAGGTAGACGAGCCTCTGCTCGAAGTGTCCACCGACAAGGTCGACACCGAGATCCCTTCGCCCGTTGCCGGCGTCGTCGAAGCGATCCTGGTCGCCGAGGATGAGACCGTAGAAGTGGGTACCGCGCTTGTCACGATTGGCGATGGCTCGGGCGCTGTAGCCGCGACTGCGGCGGCCCCGCTTCCGGTTCCGGCAGCACCATCACCCGAGCCGACTCCCCCACCCTCGCCAGAACCAGTGCCCGAGGCACCGGCTCCACCGGTCGTCGCCGAGGTCGTCCCTGCCCACATCGAGGCAGTTCCGGTTGCGGTGACGCCCACACCCGCTGCCGCCACACCCGCTGTCGACGTGCCAGTGCCGGCTGCGGTACCAGTGCCGGCCGCGGTCGCGCCCGTCTCAACGGGCTCCAACGCCGGGTACGTCACGCCGATCGTGCGCAAGTTCGCCCATGAACAGGGCATCGACCTCTCCACCGTGAACGGCACGGGCGTGGGCGGGCGCATCCGCAAGCAAGACGTGCTTTCCGCTTCACGAGCGCCAGCAGCATCCCCCACACTGGCTGTCGCAACCGTTCCAGCACCGCCAATTGAGGTATCGCCGCTGCGCGGTACGAGCGTTCCGATGTCACGCCTTCGTAAGGTGATCGCGGAGCGCGCGGTCATCTCGATGCAGTCATCGGCGCAGCTCACCTCCGTCGTTGAGGTGGACGTGACCCTTATCGCGCACTTCCGTGATGCGGTCAAGACCGAATTCCACGCCAAGACGGGCGTCAAGCTGTCCTTTCTGCCGTTCTTCGCTCTTGCGGCATCGCAAGCGCTCAAGGCGTACCCGATCATCAACGCTTCTATCGACGGCGACACGATCGTCTACCCGGCGCACGAAAACCTGAGTATCGCTGTCGACACCGAGCGTGGTCTACTCACACCCGTGATCCGGGATGCGGCTGACCTGAACCTTGCCGGGTTCGCCACACAAATCGCCGATCTGGCTACTCGCACGCGTGACAATAAGCTCAAGCCCGACGAGCTCGCAGGCGGAACTTTCACGTTAACAAACACGGGATCGCGCGGGGCGCTATTCGATACCCCAATCGTATTCTTACCCCAGTCCGCGATCCTCGGAACGGGAATCGTTTCGAAAAAGGCCATCGTCATCAGCGACGCCGGCGGAGATGCGATCGCGATCCGCTCGATGATGTATCTGGCTTTGAGCTATGACCACCGCATTGTCGACGGAGCAGACGCAGCACGCTTCCTGGTCGCAGTGAAGGATCGCCTCGAGACTGGCGACTTCGCGAGCGTACTCGGTATTTAGCCGAATATCGGTCGCTCAGCCATCCAGCCATTCCCTGATTCGCCAGCCAGACTCGCCCTTCATCATGAGTACCGAGGCTGGCTGACTTTCGGCAACATCCCCCAAACTGAGGAGCGCTGTGTCTCCCAGCCGCTCTACGAGGGAGGGCTGACTCGAGCGAATGATCGGTGCGCTCTCTGCGCCACCCTGCAGCGAGCGAATGCGTGTCTGATCGTCACGGAGGGCGGCAGATCCGCGTTGATCTACTGCATCCAAGCACAACACGGAGGCATCCGCGATGCATCGGTCTCGAGCGGCCAGCAGCTCGTCGAGAGCGGCTAGCGGGTCGTCGCCGCCGACGTCACCCAGATCCAACGGCACACGGGTGGGGGTCGCGCTCGGTGCGGTCGCCTGCGCGGTATTTGTGCTGCCAGACGGTACAGCAGCGATGGCCACGACGAGCGCTGCAGCACTGGCGCCGACGACGATCCAGTACGGCTTACGCACGCGCTTGAGGTTCTCCGTGAGTCGGGCGCGCAGGTCGCTCACGGGGTGGGAATCGACACTGGATACAAGGTGCTCAGCGAGCCAGTCCGGCAGGGAAAAGGCGGCGAGTAGGCTCGAGCACCGCTGCGGTTCAGGCGCCTGCACGTAGTCGACGACCCGGGTGGAGACCGCGCGCGCTGGCACTCCATCGTGCGGCGGCGGTGCGCCGAGATCAAACCGCACGGGCTCTGCTTCAGCGAAGTCAAAGAGGCGCTCAGCAAGTGCGGTCGGGAACGAGTCCAGAAGTGATTGGCGAGCCAAGAAATCGAACCATTCGATGAGTTCGGCACACCCCAACGCGACACGAGCACGCTCGATCGTGGCACGAGCGACTGCGAGGAGTGCGTGGCAGTCAGCCGCCACCAACGGGTCAGACTGCAGTGTGGCAATCGACGGATTCTTCACTAGCAATTGCGCGCGCCCGAAGTTCGCGAGAACCGGAGCGCCCGATTCACGAAAGCCGATCGCCTCAAGCCGGATGCCGCCGTGCACGACCCCCGCCTCGTGCAGTTGCGCCATTGCGAGTGCAAGCGGGGCAAGGATCGTCACGCACTCACCCGCCCGCAGAACATCGCGATCCACCAAGAGCTTGCCGAGGCTGCCGAGAGAGAGTCGTTCGAGGATGAGCGCTGGCTTGCCGTCGACGGCCGTCGCGAGATCGAGGAGTACAACGCGGTGGGCAACACTGCCGCGGGACAGCGCCTCGATCTCACGGTCGATCGAGTCACGCGTGGCCTCCGGGCGGTAGAGCTTGATCGCGGCCGAGTGGGCATCCGTATCAGCTGAGGGGGCCGAGCGGGCGTGCCCGAGATACACCTCGGCACGTTCGCCCGCGCCGAGCTTTCTCACCAACCGATAGCCACCCACCGATTCAATTGTCACGAAACCAGAGTGACCACGCCCGTTGTACTGCGCCACGCGACAGCGAACGACAGTGGACTTCTCACCGCACCGCGCCCGAGTGGGGAGCAGATGCCACGTAGACTCAGCGTGTGATCGACTTTGTCGTCGCGGGGCTAAGCGCCAACTCCGTGCCGTATAGCGAAGCCTTGGAGCTTCAACGCGCAACCCATCGTGCCGTCGTGAGCAGACGATCGCCCGACACCGTTCTACTCCTTGAGCATCCGTCGGTATATACGGCAGGCAAACGCACGGAAGACTTCGAGCGGCCGACCGACGGCACTCCCGTCATCGATGTCGACCGTGGCGGCAAGATCACCTGGCACGGGCCAGGGCAGTTGGTCTGCTATCCGATTCTTCGGCTCGCCGACCCCATCGATGTGGTCGCATATGTGCGGCAGCTGGAGGGCATCATCATCGGTGTGCTGGCTGAACTCGGCGTTGATGCTGGTCGGGTGGATGGGCGCTCGGGAGTCTGGATCGGCGAGACGACCGACGCACCGGCTGCGAAGATCGCGGCGATCGGCATCCGCGTCGCGGAGGGTGTGACGATGCACGGGTTTTCACTCAACTGCAACAACTCATTCGATGCATACAGCCAGATCGTGGCGTGCGGCATCCGCGACGCCGGAGTCACCTCAATCTCGCGCGAGTTGGGTCGCACAATCACACCGTCAGATGTGGTTTCGCTCGTCGAGAATCACTTCCTCGCCGCCATGGCGGTGGCATCGTGACCCACCCGACTACAACTCACCCCGCAGCTAACCAGCCACCGGAGGGTCGCAAGTTGTTGCGCCTCGAGGTGCGCAACGCCGAGACACCGATCGAACGCAAGCCCGAGTGGATCCGCACCGTAGCGAAAATGGGTCCGCAGTACAGAGAGCTGCAGAACCTCGTCAAGGACGAAAACCTGCATACCGTCTGCCAAGAAGCCGGCTGCCCGAACATCTTCGAATGCTGGGAAGACCGCGAAGCAACCTTTCTCATCGGCGGCAGCCAATGCACGCGTCGCTGCGACTTCTGCCAGATCGACACCGGCAAGCCCGCCGACTATGACACGGACGAACCCCGCAGGGTCGCGGAATCCGTCGTCAAAATGAATCTTCGATACGCAACCGTCACGGGCGTCGCCAGAGACGACCTGCCAGACGAAGGCGCTTGGCTGCACGCCGAGACCGTGCGGCAAATCCACGCCCATAACCCGGGAACCGGCGTTGAGATCCTCGCCACGGATTTCTCGGGCAATCCCGAACTGCTTCAGGTGGTATTCGACTCGCGACCGGAAGTTTTCGCGCACAATGTGGAGACCGTACCGCGAATTTTCAAGCGCATCCGTCCGGCCTTCCGTTACGATCGCTCGCTCAACGTGATCAGCCAGGCACGTGCGGCCGCACTCATTACGAAGTCGAACCTGATTCTCGGAATGGGCGAGGAGCGCACCGAGATTAGCCAGGCCCTGCAGGACCTGCACGACGCTGGTACAGACATCATCACGGTCACCCAGTACTTGCGGCCGAGCGCGCGCCACCTGCCGGTCGACCGCTGGGTGCGCCCGGAAGAGTTCGTCGACATCAAGGAAGAGGCCGAAGAGATCGGCTTCCTCGGGGTGCTCGCCGGGCCACTCGTGCGCTCGAGCTACCGTGCAGGTCGCCTCTGGGCACAGTCAATGGTGCGCAAGGGTCTGCCGATTCCCGACGACCTCAGGCACCTTGCAAATGCGAACCTCGGGTTCGCCCAAGCCGTATCCTAGATAGCATGGCACGCACCTCCACCACAGCACCTAAGCCGCCAAAAGAGCCAGGTCGCCTGAAGCAGATGTACCAGGTCTTCCAAATGACCCGGCGCTACGACTCACTCGCGATCTGGTACCTGCTTCTCGCGGTGTTGCTACCGGTTCTGGTGGGCATCCTGTTGGGGTTTCTGCTCGCGCGCGATAGCATTCTGGGACTGGTGCTCTACATCATCTCTGGAGTGCTCGGTGGCGTGCTGCTCTTTCTCATCGTGCTCGGGCGTCGTGCCGAGAAAGCCGCATACTCGCAGATCGCCGGGCAGCCGGGTGCTGTTGGAGCGGTGCTCAAAAGCTCTCTGCGTCGCAACTGGACGGCGAGCGAGATGCCCGTCACGGTAAGCCCTAAGACGCAGGATGCCGTGTATCGTGCGGTCGGCCGTGGCGGTGTCGCGCTCATCGGCGAAGGGCCACGCAGCCGTACCCAACGGATGCTCGAAGACGAGCGCCGCGTCGTCTCGCGAATTCTGCCGAATGTTCCCGTCACGTTCCTCTATGTGGGGCCAGACGCCGAGTCCACACCCCTCTACAAGCTTCCCGCCAAGCTCCAGGGCATCAAGCGGGCGCTGCGCAAGCCCGAAGTGCTCGCCATTTCCAATCGGCTCAACTCGCTCGGCAAGAACGGGCTGCCGATACCGAAGGGTGTCGACCCATTCAAGGCGCGCGCGCCGCGCCCACGGTAGCGCAGGCGGGTCACGGTTCGGCGCGCGCTAGCGCCTGACGAGAACCGTACCGATCAGCCGGTCGTGCATGCCGCGCTGGTCCGCATCCCAGATCACTGCGGGGATCACGATGCAGAGTAGCCCCGTGCGGGCGAATGGTCTCCACAGTCCCAGGTAGCCGCCCCGAATCGGCACCACGCGCATGCCGAGGATCAGATGACCAATGCTGCCATTGACGGTAAGAAGAAACACCATCTGAGCGGCAGCGAAGATTGCAAGGGTTGCCCATGCGTCGTAGTGGAAGAAGGCTACCGAGACGAGTACTGCAGTTGCCCAATCAATCGCCAGGGCAGCGACGCGTCGGCCGAGCCGTGCGACCGAGCGTGGTCCTGACTGGGGCAGTCCGAGCCGCTTGCCCGGCCATCCGCTCGATGATTCGGTGGTGTTCGACACCCCTCCACCCTACCCAGCCGCAGACACGTAACACGCCGGAAACATTTGCGTGACGCTAGCGAAATCGTGCCCGCATAGCCTCAGTGTGGTTGCGATTGCAGCTAACCAGCACCACGCTCATTGGAGTCCTTCACATGTTCAGTGATTCTTCCGAAGTGCTCAAGTTCATCAAGGACACCGACGTCAAGTTCCTTGATATCCGCTTCACTGACCTTCCCGGCGTGCAGCAGCACTTCAACATTCCCGCATCCACGGTTGATGAGGAGTTTTTCTCCGTCGGCCAGATGTTCGACGGATCATCCATACGCGGATTCGCATCGATTCACGAGTCCGACATGCAGCTGATTCCGGATGTGACTACGGCATACGTCGACCCGTTCCGCGCCGAGCGCACGCTGATCATGATCTTCGATATCTACAACCCGCGCAACGGCGAGATCTACGGTCGCGACCCGCGTCAGGTGGCCAAGAAGGCGGAGAAGTACCTCGCCTCCACGGGAATCGCCGACACGGCCTACTTCGCCCCCGAGGCAGAGTTCTACATCTTTGACGACGTGCGCTACGAGGTGAAGCAGAACGGCAGCTTCTGGGCCGTCGACTCCGACGAAGGAGCCTGGAACAGCGGTCGCATCGAAGAAGGCGGCAACCTCGCCAACAAGACCCCGTTCAAGGGTGGCTACTTCCCGGTGAGCCCCGTCGACAAGCAAGCCGACCTGCGCGACGACATGAGCCTCAAACTTATTGATGCCGGCCTCATCCTCGAGCGCGCACATCACGAAGTAGGCACCGGCGGCCAAGCCGAGATCAACTATCGCTTCGACACCATGGTGCACGCAGCGGATGACCTGCTCAAGTTCAAGTACATCATCAAGAACACGGCGCTCGAGTGGGGCAAGACTGCCACCTTCATGCCGAAGCCGCTATTTGGAGACAACGGCTCTGGCATGCACACCCACCAGTCGCTGTGGAATGGCAGCACGCCGCTGTTCTACGACGAGAAGGGCTACGGCGGCCTGAGTGACATTGCACGCTGGTACATCGGCGGACTGCTCAAGCACGCTCCGGCAGTGCTTGCATTCACTAACCCGACCCTCAACTCGTACCGTCGACTCATTCCGGGCTTCGAAGCGCCGGTGAACCTCGTCTACTCGGCTGGTAACCGTTCGGCCTCGATTCGCATCCCCATCACGGGTACCAACCCCCGAGCGAAGCGCATCGAGTTTCGCGCACCGGATGCTTCGGGAAACCCGTACCTCGCGTTCGCCGCCCAGATGATGGCAGGCCTCGACGGAATCAAGAACAAGATCGAACCGCACGAGCCGGTCGACAAGGACCTGTACGAGCTTCCCCCGGAGGAAGCGAAGTTGATCCCTCAGGTTCCCGCTTCGCTCGAGGAGGCGCTCAGGGCACTCGAGGCTGACCACGAGTTCCTCACCGCGGGAAACGTGTTCACCGAGGACCTCATCGAGACCTGGATCACCTACAAGCGCGAGAAGGAAATCATCCCGGCCGCGCAGCGCCCGACCCCGTTCGAGTACGAGCTGTACTACAGCGTGTAGCTCCTAGCGCTCCACAGAACCCTCCAACTTCCTCAGAATATCCGGGAAGGTGGGGGGTTTCGCGTGGTTGCAATAACCTCATGAACTCGCCCAATACACGTCCATTCGCTTCACCGAGGCGGCATGAACCCCAGGACGGTTCACACCATAGCAAACACGAAAATTATCGCCGACTGAAACTGCGCACTATCGCCCGGCGGCGGCGGGGCTGCCGGTTTGGTCGGATCCGTTGAGCCGACCAAACCTTCATAAGGGCTACGCGGCCGATAGCGATCTAGCCATTGAATAGGTCAGGATCGTCGCCGGTGCGAATGCCGTTTTCCAGCGTCGCAATACCGTCCAGATCAGCCGCATCCAGGGTGAAGTCGAACACGTCGAGGTTCTCGATAAGTCGCTCTCGAGTAATTGACTTCGGGATGACAACGTTGCCAAGCTCCACATTCCAGCGAATGACCACCTGCGC
>JANXVG010000082.1 GCA_025351795.1 Salinibacterium sp.
CGATCAGTCCGTGCGAGACCCAGAATCGCTGAGCGGCAGGATGCAGTGCGACAGCGAGCGGCGCATCGACGGCGTCGATCACCATGCGCTCGAGCGGCAGCGAGTTGCCTCCCTGCCAAGCGATGCTGTCGCGGTTGGCTAGAAGCGCATCGCAGATACCCTGCACCAGCTGGTCAGGCGCGTCGCGCCTGGTGTAGATCATGAACCCCGAGAAGTCGAGGGTCGACACAGGCTCCGTCAGCGAAGGAAAGCGGTGCGGGGTGAGCTCTCCTCGTCGGTAGCCCTGCGCCTCGAGCCGCGCGAACGTCTCGTCCCCGAAGCTGAGGAAGCGCATGCCGTGCTTCATCACCAGCTCCCCCCAGTTGTAGACGCCCTCGTCGAAGACCGCATCCACGTCGCCGGCGGTGATCAGGGCCATACGCGTCGGAAGATGCGGCATGTCGCGGTCGTAGCTCACCGAGCCGCCCCACTCCTCCACGTTCGCAAGACTTACGCCGACCGCTGCCAGCGCATCCACGACGAAGCCCTGCACGCTGTGGTCGCGCTGGCCGCGAAGGGTGAGCCGTAGCTTGGGACGCACGACCGGGAGTTCCTCGATCCGCGTGATGCCCGTGCCCGTCGTCACAGCGAGGCCGAGCTGGTCGTATGACGGGATGGTGGCGATCGATGCCAGCGCACCGGGCTTGAGCCCCGCGTGCCGCAGGCCTGCGCTCGCGGCGGCGGCGGGATTCACGATGGCCACGTCGATTCGCCCCGCTGCGACGTCCGCGACTGATTTGGGCGAGTCACCCCCGAGCAGACGGTAGGTGAACTCCTCGTCGCCCTGCCCGCGGAACTGCACCATGACCTGCTTCTCGGCCCAGTCGGACTGTCCGACAAGGTGCGAGGCCACCTGGAGCATGATCCGCGACCGGATGGTTGGCGCGCGCAGTCGGGTCGACGGGTAGGGTTCCGGTTCGATCATGTGAAGCACGCCCGGATCGGTCGCCTGGCGATGGCTCGGGGCATGCCGACTAACAGTACTTCCGGAAAGCGCGCGCACTGCGCCGTGGGTCTCTTGTGGAATGTCTGCCCGATAGTCGACACCATGATGTCCGTACTCTTTCACTGAATTTGGTTCTGCAACTTGACTGATCATTAAGACTACATTTGACAGCAAGATTTGTTGCTGACACGATGAACAAAGAAATCGATGCAAAGGAGCACTGAGAGATGCGCGTTGTTGATGCACTCGCCGACTGGTTTGCCGAAGCTGGCATAACCCACTACTTCGGATACGCGGGAGGCGCGATCTGGCCGATTCTCGACGGACTTATTGACCACCCCGAGATCAAGGGCATTCAGGCCAAGCACGAGTCGCACGCTGTCCATATGGCGGATGCGTACTTCCGCGAGACCGGGCGCATCGCGCCGGTGATCGTGACCAAGGGTCCTGGCCTGATGAATGCCGTTGGCGGTGTCGCCAGCGCCATGCACGACTCCATCCCACTGCTCGTCATCACCGGCGGAACGGCCACGCACTTCATGGGCAAAGCGGGCATGCAGGAGATGTACTATCACGGCCACGAGGACGCGGTCAGCATTATGCGCCCGATCACGAAAGGTGCTTGGATGACCATCCGACCCGACACCGTGATCGACACTCTCAACCAGGCGTACAAGCTCGCGATCAGCGGCCGCCCCGGCCCTGTGTTCGTTCAGATCCCCACCGATATCCAGCAGGCCGAGGTGTCAGGCGTCGTCAAAGCTCCGACGGCACGCGCCGTGCGCTCGGGGGGTCGCGCCAGTCGCGACGCGATCGCCGAAGCTGCGACGATCGTCAAGGCCGCCAAGCGCCCACTGGTTCTTGCCGGTGGCGGACTCGTGCGCTCGCCCGGAGGGGAGAGTATTTTGAAGGCCTTCGTCGACAAGTTTCAGGTACCGGTTGCCACGACCGTCCCCGCCAAGGGCATGCTCGACGAGACCCACCCGCTGGCGGTCGGCCCGACCGGTCGGTCCGGGACTTGGGCGGCATCCAATGCCTCGCGCAACGCAGATGTGATCATCGCGCTCGGTGCCCGGTTCAGCGACAACAACGCTGGCAACTGGCGCAAGGGTGCGATCTACGACCAGGACGAGACCAAGATCATCCAGGTCGACCTCGCGGTCGAAGAGATCGGCCGCAACTACGACGTCGCTCTCGGCCTGACGGCCGACGCCGGCAGCTTCCTTGACGATCTAGCCGCCGAGCTCGGCGACACCTCCC
>JANXVG010000049.1 GCA_025351795.1 Salinibacterium sp.
GACGCTGGGATGCCTCTATCCTGGGCGCATCATGCTCGGCGTGGGAACGGGGGAGGCTCTCAACGAGATCGCGACCGGGTTCCGTGGTGCTGGCGAACAGGACTGGCCGGAATTCAAGGAACGGTTTGCCCGACTGCGCGAAGCCGTGCGACTCATGCGCCAGCTCTGGACCGAGGACCGCGTCGACTTTACGGGCGAGTACTACTCGACGCACGGCGCATCCATCTACGATCGGCCGGATGTTCCGGTGCCGGTCTATGTCGCGGCCGGCGGTCCGGTCGTCGCGCGATACGCGGGCCGCGAGGGCGATGGCTTCATCTGCACCTCAGGCAAGGGCATGGAGCTCTACACAGAGCAGCTCATGCCGGCCGTTCAGGAGGGCGCGGATGCGGTCGGCCGCCCATCCGATTCCATCGATCGCATGATCGAGATCAAGCTCAGCTACGACACTTCGTACGAGAGGGCACTCGAGAACACTCGCTTCTGGTCGCCGCTGTCGCTGAGCAAAGAGCAGAAGCACGACATCACCGATCCGGTCGAGATGGAGAAAGCCGCTGACGCTCTCTCCATCGAGCAGATCGCGTCACGCTGGATCGTCGGTTCAGACCCCGACGAGGTCGTCGCCTCCATGAAGAAGTATGTCGATGCGGGGTTCAACCACCTGGTCGTCCATGGTCCTGGCCAAGACCAGCGCAGGTTTCTCGAGCTGTTCAAGAAGGATCTCGCGCCACGGTTACGGGCGCTCGGTTAGGCTCCCCCATCGGCGGCGCCGCAATGCTCGAACAGTTTCATCCGGTCGCGATCCATGAACTCAGCACCTACGCCGAAGGCAACGGTTTCACGGGCGTGCAGAAGGGTCTCGCCCTCCGTCGCGTTGATCGTTACGCCGGACTCCGCGCGTTTCAACGCCCGGGAGGCGGCGGATGCTGTTTCGAAGGTCATCGCGGCGCTGCCCTCGATCGACACGACCGCTCAAAGCTACGCGCATAGCCAGGTTCGTGACTGATCCTACGCTCCCGGATTTCGTCGAAGGGGCGAGATGCGCTCGCTTACCCTTCTTCTCGACCTTCCCAGCTCCACCGCGCTCAGCGCGCGGCGGCGAGCGCGGCGGCGGCGAGTGCCGCGGACGTCGGCACGTCGCGCATCCAGAGCGGGACGACCGAGGCGCGGATGCCACCCGCCGAAATCGCGGGCGCGAGCGCGGCATCCTCTTCGCCGACTAGCCAAGCGTTGAGCAGTCCACCGGAGGCTCGTGCGCCGTAGTGCGCGGCCACAGCCGAAGCCGAGGTCTCGACTCCGATCGCCGTGAGACAGGCATCCGCCATTCCGCACACGACCGAGCCCCCGATGATCGGCGATACCCCGACGACAGGAGCGGATGCCGCGGCTACGGACTCGCGCACGCCCGGAATGCTGAGAACCGTGCCGATCGAGACGACCGGGTTCGACGGGGCGAGAAGGATCACGTCGGCAGAGGCAAGCGCATCGAGCACCCCCGGCGCGGGTGACGCCGAGGCGACATTTTGCTGCACGAAAGAACGAACAGGAAGCACGGCGCGATGCCGCGTCCACCACTCTTGGAAATGCATGGACGTACCGCCCTCCACTACGACGTGCATCTCGACCTCGTCGTTCGTCGCCGGCAGCAGGCGAACACCGAGATCCCATCGCGCGGTGATGCGGTCGGTGGCCTCGGCGAGCGTGAGTCCAGAGCGCAGGTAGTGGCTGCGCGTGATGTGCGTGCCAAGGTCGAGGTCGCCGAGCGTGAACCACGGCCAGCCGACGCCGTATTCCCGCAGTTCCGCACTCACGCGCTCGCTCTCGCCGATGCGCCCCCACCCGCGCACCTCGTCGTTTTCTCCGGCGAGTGTGTACATGATCGAGTCGAGGTCTGGCGCGATGCGCAAACCGGTCAGCCAGATGTCGTCACTGGTGTTGACGATGGCCGTGATGGATGCCGTGCTCCCGCCGCTCCCATCCGGGTATGCGTCGCGGACATGCGCCCGCACCCCGCGCAGGAACCGCCCACCACCGACACCACCGCACAAGACCGCAATCTTCACGCTGTTAACGTTAATGGCACGACGGAATACAGCGAAATCGCAGGTACCGTCTTCCGGGCGGTGTGACAGGCGTGCGCGGCAGCGGCTTCTTAGATGTGAATGTGGCCGATTTCTTCAGCTGTTTAGTCCCGATCCCGCCACGTAACGAGCAAGCGGCGATTAAAGGCGCTTTTCGACGACGCCCGTCATGAGAACGAGCTCATTCGATTAACGGGTGAAGCGCTCGGAAGTCAAAAGCGAGGTCTAATGCGGAGGTTGATGAAGGTGTTAGCGCCGACCAAAAACAGGGCAACTTTCGCCAAGTGGCCCTGTTTCAGTCGGCGTTACCACCCATTCAGCGAGTGTAAAACTGATGGAGGTTGTTGACAGTCGGGTCTTCCATCGGGAAGAAAGATTTCATGACATCAACACTCTCAGCGGCAATGTCGCAGCGACCTGCCGCTCCTAGGGCATCAGCCGCGAGAGGTACTACTCGTGGCTCAAGCGATAAGTCGCTTCGTCAGTACGGCAGCTACTGCACCACGGGCAAGGCTCTGGAGATGCTCAAGCTTGCGCGAGCGCTCGTCGAATCGATCGATCAGACTCACAAGCTTGGCTAGTGTCTGGCCATCGCCGACGATAGCCGTGCGGTGTGCAGTGCCTCGCCGACGCCGTCGAGGGTCACTTACCGCACTAGTTTTCGAAGAGTGTTGACCACAACCAGATCCCGATCGGTAACCGAAAATTTATCTGAATCGCCGCGGCATCGTCGTTACGGCTTCTTCACAACAGTCAGGAGGATCACCGAATCTGCCAACGCGTCAACCGAGTGCTTTCCATCTGGCACGATGATCAGATCACCGGGTGAGCCGTTCCACGTCACTTCCCCCGATCGGAGAAGCACCCGTCCATTGAGAACGTGCAGGGTCGCCTCTCCGGGACTTGCATGCTCCGAAAGACTCTCGCCGCTACGCAGTGCAATCAAGGTCTGACGCAGTTGATGCTCGTGGCCGCCGAAAACTGTGCTCGCGCTTCGCCCACTTGGGAGAGTGAGCGCCCGCGCGAGTTGCTGTCTGGCGAGGGCAGTCAATGAAGTCTTCTGCATGGTCTGGTCTCCTTAACAGTCGCAATTGGCGACTAACCAAGCAGCATACGGGCGTCGAGAATGAGCGCGTCAATGAGTTGTTCGGCGTCAGCATGAGCGATAAGGGGTGAACCCTGGCCAGCCCACAGTGACATCAGTTCTCCGATGCCACGTTCAGCTGCCGTGGGACGGAATTGGCCCGTGAGCCAGTTCTGGATGGGAAATGGTGCAACCTCACTGCTTCCGAGGTCGTCAGTAATTCGGTTGGGGATGCCACGCGCAAGCCTCCCACTCAGGGCGCGGGTGAATACTGTGCGGCGGGCGGCTTCGCTGGTGAGCGCGGTTCGGTAGACGGGTGCCGCAGCCGATTGCCGTGTCGCCAGAAATGCTGACCCGATTTGGGCAGCACCAGCGCCGAGCACCAGTGCCGCAGCCAGTCCGCGACCGTCGGCGATACCACCGGAGGCGACGACCGGCACTGAGACCGCATCCACGACTTGGGGCACCAGTGCCAACGTCCCAATAAGGGAATCTTCGGGCGCACGCAGGAAAGACACCCGGTGACCACCAGCTTCAGAACCGGTTGCGACGATAGCGTCTACGCCCGCCCCGTTGAGGGCAATCGCTTCATCGACCGTTGTTGCAGTTGCGATGACAAGAATTCCAAGGTCGTGTGCACGGTCGAGGACCTGAGCAGGCGGGATGCCGAAAACGAAGCTCACTACCGCGGGTCGGGCCTCAAATACCGCCGCCATCTGATCGTCAAAGCTCGGCAAGTAGCTGGCCGGTCGAGACGGGACAGGCAGCTGCAGTTCGTCGAAGTACGGCCGCAGTACTTCGAGGTATGCGGCAAACTCTTGGTCGGTAGCGTGAACTTCCTCGCTGCCGTCGAGCGGCAGCCACAGGTTCAACGCATACGGTTGTTGGGTGGTGGCGGACAACTCTCTCGCGGTCACAGCTATCCGGTCAGCGTCGTACCCATATAGACCGTAAGAACCGAGACCGCCTTTCTGGCTCACCTTGGCAGTCAGTTCAACTGACGAGAGCCCGCCAAACGGTGCGAGCACGATGGGAAGCTCAATGTTGAGCAATCGTGTGACGGCGGTGGACAGCCGCGGGCTTGGTGAACTCACACTCCAAGTGTGCTCCTCGCTTGGCGAGTTGTCTCACTTTTGGTCGGGGAGGACAATCAGGGCTGGAGGTGCGAAATGGAGAGTGAGTTTCCAGTTCAGCGCCAGGATGAGGGCGGGGATGCTGCCTGCTGGTTGGCTTGGGTCTGCGCCGAGTGCGGCGCAATGATGGAAGCCCCGATTTCTGAGTCGTGCTGGCGGTGTGGAACTGCGCCCGCCCGCCCTGACCAGCGGTGAACCGTCTTTCGTCTCGTGCCGTTTTACTTCCGGTGAAGAAGTTCGGATATGCCCAAGGAACACCGCCACAGCTCTAAAGCCGAGCGGTTCGGATGGGGCCTGATCGGGTGGAGGATTTCGCGCCGATGTGGGCCCCGTGGCGCGACGTGGTGCCGAAGCTCCACTTTGGTGCGGGAGAAGTTGCAGACGGAGGTCACCCAAGCGCCAAGCCGGCGCTGGTGACCGGAGGGACGGCCGGCGTTGCGGATGACTCGCGCGTCGACTTCTCGAGTGGGCCGGTGTCAGACGGCGGCAAGACCGTGTTTTCCCGACCGGACTGACCTGCCCGATGGGTCGGTTGCCCACCGGCGGATTGATTTTCAGCTCGAAGTG
>JANXVG010000091.1 GCA_025351795.1 Salinibacterium sp.
CGGTGCACGGGATTAGCGAATTGTCGTTCGCTGGCGCATCCGGTGCACTCTTGCTCGGCGTCAACGTCGTCGCAGGGTCGGCGGTGGGATCACTCATCGCGGCTGTCCTGATCGGTGTGCTTGGCTCGAGAGCTCGGGACCGAAACTCGATCATCGCCGTGCTGATGCCGTTTGGGCTGGGGCTCGGCATCCTGTTTCTTGCGCTCTACACGGGGCGCAGCGCCAACAAGTTCGGCCTCCTTACCGGACAAATCGTCTCTGTCGATACCTCGCAACTCACCCTACTCGTCGTGATTTCCGTGATCGTGATCGCGGGCCTCATGGTGATCTGGCGACCGTTGAGTTTCACGAGCGTCGACCCAGATATCGCCCTAGCTCGCGGGCTACCGGTGCAGGTGCTTTCCATGGTGTTCATGATGTTGCTGGGGCTCGCGGTGGCGATCTCGATTCAAGTGGTTGGGGCGCTGTTGGTACTCTCGCTTCTGGTGACGCCCGCTGCCGCGGCGATGCGCATCACGGCGTCACCCATACTCACTCCCGTGCTGAGTGTCGCGTTTGCCGTCACGTCGGTGGTCGGAGGGATCCTGTTGGCCCTCGGAGGCGGCCTGCCGATTAGTCCATACGTCACGACAATCTCGTTTGCGATTTACCTTGTATGCCGCGTGATCGGTGCTCGGCGCACGGCGCACGGCGGGCTTGGCCGCAGGCTCGTCCCCCACCCGCTCGCGGTAGAATCGGCCTCATGAAGCGCAACACCTGGCAGCGCAGTGCGGTCAAGGCAGCACTTGGCGGATCCGAAGGTTTCGTGAGCGCGCAGGCTTTGCACTCGAACCTGCGTGATTCCGGATCATCCATCGGTCTCGCGACCGTGTACCGCGCGCTCGCGGACCTTGCGACGAAGGGCGACGCCGATTCGCTGCAGCAGGAGGGCGAAAGTCTCTATCGGGCCTGCACCCCCAATTCGCACCATCACCACCTGATTTGTCGATCATGCGGAATCACCGTCGAGATTGAAGCGGATGCGGTCGAGAGTTGGGCGCAGGGCATTGCGGCCGAACACGGATTCATCCAGCCGAGCCACATCGTGGACGTTTTCGGGCTCTGTGTAGACTGCGCGGCTGCTCGATAGCACCGCGCGAGCTTGCGAGTGTGGGTCGATCCCCGTACTATTTTCAGGTTGGGCAGTTTCGCCCACTTGTACAAACATCCGCTCGTGCTCGAGTGTGTGTGTGCGTGCCGACAAGAGACCTTGGGTGGTCCGGTTTTGTGAAAACAGCCGGTTCACGGTAGTGAAGGAGAAGACCGTCATGGCAGCTGTTTGCCAGGTGACTGGAGCCGTTCCCGGCTTTGGGCACAACATTTCGCACTCGCACCGGCGCACCAAGCGCCGCTTCGACCCGAACGTTCAAAAGAAGAGGTATTACGTGCCGTCGCTGCGCCGCAGCGTGACGTTGCAGGTATCCGCAAAGGGCATCAAGGTTATTGACGCCCGTGGTATCGAGTCTGTCGTCAAAGACATTCTCGCTCGTGGGGTGAAGATCTAATGGCTAAGCAGCACGATGTCCGCCCCATCATTAAGCTCCGTTCAACCGCTGGTACGGGGTACACCTACGTGACGAAGAAGAACCGTCGCAACGACCCCGACCGACTCGTGCTCAAGAAGTACGACCCCATCGTGCGTCAGCACGTCGAATTCCGCGAGGAGCGCTAATGGCTAAGAAAAGCAAGATTGCCCGCAACGAGCAGCGCAAGGTCATCGTGGCGCGATACGCGACCAAACGCCTCGAGTTGAAGAAGGCGCTCGTCGATCCTGCGGGAACCGACGAGTCGCGTGAAGCGGCTCGTGTCGGCCTGCAGAAGCTTCCGCGCAACGCTTCGCCCGTGCGTGTACGTGGTCGGGACGCGATCGACGGTCGCCCTCGGGGTTTCCTCAGCCAGTTCGGTGTTTCTCGCGTTCGCTTCCGTGAAATGGCGCACCGCGGCGAATTGCCCGGGATTACCAAGTCAAGCTGGTAGATTTCAGGCGGTTCCAAGAGCCTCGGCTTGCGGGACGTAATCAACTGGCAGTATTCACTAACTGCGCGAAGTCCGAGGAGGACATTCCATGGCTGACAAGTCACTAAACCGTACCGAGCTCGTCGCGGCAGTTGCCGCAGAGTCTGGCCAGAGCCAGGCTGCCGTTAACGGCGTCGTCGACGCACTGTTCGCCGTGTTGGCGAAGTCGGTGGGTGAAGGCACCAAGGTTGCGATTCCCGGCTGGCTCGCAGTTGAGCGCACCCACCGCTCAGCACGCACCGGTCGTAACCCGCAGACGGGTGCCGCAATCGAAATCAAGGCAAGCTTCGGCGTGAAGATTAGCGCTGGAAGCAAGCTGAAGGCGGCGGCCAAGTAGTCTTCGCACAACTCGAAGGGACCCGGGCTGCAAGGCTAGGGTCCCTTTGTGCGTGTGGCGGAGGTTGCCGCGGCATCCGTTCTCGCGCGCTTTTCAGGAGGAACGGCTCGCCACGCCGCGACTTGGTGCAACGGGTGTGACCTCGGGCCATTTGCTCCGGAAAAGCGCGCGAAGCACTCGCTGCCCAGACAGATGGCTACCGCGACCCATCGTCCAGACGACCGGCGTCGAATAGGCTGACATGATGCCTCGTCTCGCCCGGATTGTCGGTCCAGCTGTCCTTGTGCTGGTCGCCCTCGTGGCGCTGTTCACTGCGCTGGAGTTCGGTGGTGGCTCCACCGCCCCGCTTATTCTCGATCCGGGCCCGATCGTGCGCTACGGCCTTCCGGTGGCAAAGCTCTTCGTCAATCTTGGCGTCGCCGGCACGATCGGCGCCCTCACCATGACGTGCTTCGCCCTCGATACGACGAAGGCCGAATTCTCAAAGACTCTGGATATCGCGGCAGCATCCGCCGCCATGTGGACGGCCGCGGCGGCGGTAACCGGCTTTTTGACGTTCATTGCTGCGTACAATCAGCCGATCTCGATCGATGACGCTTTCGGCAACGTGCTCGCCGGCTTTCTGACCAATACCGAACTCGGCCGAGCATGGCTTGCGACGGTGCTCATCGCGGCCGGTCTCACGGTGCTGTGCTTCGCCGTGCGCAATCTAAGCGCACTCGTGTTCATGCTGGTGTTCGCCGTGATTGGCATTGTGCCGATGTCGCTGCAGGGACACGCGGGAGGCACCGCCGACCATGACGCGGCGACAACCGCGATCTTCCTGCACGTGCTCTTCGCCGGTATCTGGCTCGGTGCACTCGTCACGATCGTGTTTCTTCGCACGCGCCTTGAGGGCGGCCGTCTCGGCGTTGTCTTAGCGCGATACTCTACGTTCGCTCTGATCTGTTTCATTATCGTGGCTGCGTCGGGTTACGTCAGTGCTGAGATTCGCGTGCAGAGTCTCGGCAATCTCCTCACCCCGTATGGAATCCTCGTACTCATCAAGATTGGCGCGCTCGGCGCGCTCGGCCTCTTCGGTGTGGGTCAGCGACAATTTTTCATCAGGCGGATGCGGCAGCCGTCCAGTTCGGGAAGGAAGGAGTTCTGGTGGGTTGTCGCCGCTGAGCTCGTGTTCATGGGGCTGGCCTCCGGCGTTGCAGCAGCACTCGCACGCACGGCGCCACCTAGACCAGAGGTTCCGGCCAGCCAGTTGGCGAACTCGACGCCCGCCCAGCTTCTCACCGGCAGTCCGCTCCCTCCGGCACTGAGCTTCGATAAGTACTTCACACTGTGGAACTTCGATCTGCTGTGGATCCTCATCTGTGCATTCGCGATCTTCTTCTACCTGGCGGGGGTGTGGCGCCTGAAGAGACGTGGTGACGCCTGGCCGGTGCATCGCACGGTGCTGTGGATTCTGGGCATCCTGCTGCTCTTCTACATGACGAACGGCGGTGTGAACGCGTACGAGAAGTACCTGTTCTCGGCCCACATGCTCGCGCATATGACGCTGACGATGGCCATTCCGGTGTTACTCGTTCCCGCAGCTCCGATCACGCTTGCGCTGCGCGCGATCCACAAGCGCACCGACGCGAGTCGTGGGCCACGTGAGTGGATCATGCTTGCTGTGCACTCCCGGATCTTCGGAATTTTCGCCAATCCGCTGGTCGCAGCCGGGCTGTTCGCGGCCTCTCTGTGGGAGTTCTACTACACGCCGTTGTTTAGCTGGGCGACCACCGACCATGTGGGTCATGAGTGGATGGTGATCCATTTCCTCGCTGTCGGTTACCTCTTTGTGCAGTCGCTGATTGGTGTCGACCCGGTGCCATTCCGACCGCCGTACCCGATTCGATTGCTGATTTTGCTCATCACGATGGCGTTCCACGCGTTCTTCGGGCTCGCGCTGCTCTCTGGCACGGGACTTCTTCTCGCCGACTGGTACGGCGCGATGGGCTGGGGCACGAGCGCGCTCGCAGACCAGCAAGCGGGTGGCGGTATCGCGTGGAGCGTCGGCGAGATACCCACTCTCGTGCTCGCGATTGTTGTCGCTTTTATGTGGGCGCGCAGCGACGAACGCGACTCGAAGCGCTACGACCGTAAGGCGGAGAGAGACGGGGATGCCGAACTTGTCCAATACAACGCCATGCTCGCGCGGCGTGCGCGCGGCTCGATTGATGCCGAGTAGCCGCTAGTTCTGTGCTTCGATTATGAGCGAATCGTCTGACTGAAACATGATGAGGTAACGCACCGAGAAGGGTACGTCGGCATCGAACGGCGACACACTTCCGTCGAAGAGCGACTGCACACGCACGACGAGGTGAGCGGATGCTGGAGTGCTCGCGACGAGCCAGCTGCCCACTGCGGCGCCAGGTTTGATTGCGATCACCGGGTATTTTTTCATGGTCCAGACTGGTGTCGATACCACTCGGTCGCTGATGGCCTCGCCGAAGGGACACGACGTGGGCATGAGAACCGTCTGTGGCACGCAGTTCGTGTCCAGGTGTTTGTTGTTCTCCTGCTGAACCCGCTGCACGAAAGCCGCGCTCGCCTGCACATCGACCGACACGGCGGCGGTCGAGTCGCTCGTTGTCACCACTGCTACTTGGGGGGCCGCCGTCAACCAGGTTGATTGGTGATCGAATGTGTACAGCCCGGGGGTAAAAACCGCGTACTTGACGACTGCGCTCGGCGCAGCGCTCGATGCGAGGTTCTGGCCGTTCACCCGAAACCGTTGATCATGCAATACGGTCAGATCAACGACCGAGATGGGCGAGGTCGCGAAACGCCACGCCGCAAACAGACCAAGCGTCGTACCGCTCGGCTCGACCGTGAACGCGGTCTGTCCGGGGCGGCTGCCGATCGTGTACGAGTAGGTGATCAGGTGGGTGCCCACATTCGTGGACACGTCTGAGAGTAGGTGGATGTCGGTGATGGGCGCGATATCGGCGCGCGAGAGCAGGTCACTGGCCGCCCCACTCTTAACGGTCACCCCAGGAAGTGCAAGAGCTCCTCGGGCGTCGCGGCGAGCGAGTGAGTCGAGGTAGCTCTCGACGAAACCGTGCGCGCTGTAGAGGGTGGAATTGAGCACGACGACTGCGCCCACGAAGGTGAGAATGACTACCCCGAGAATCACCGACCAGGTCGTCAGGGCGCGGCGCATTCCCACAGTGTAAATCGTGTGACAGCATTCCACCGTCTCGACTGGGGCTGCGAGGCGACTTCTCGGCTCACGTACAGTGGAGACTTCGGAATCGACCGTAGGGAGCGAGAGCGTGAGCGAGCTGCGTCTCTCCGGCGAGCAGCAGGCAGTGTTCGATGCGATCGAGACCACCCGCGAGCACATTTTTGTCACGGGTCGCGCCGGCACGGGTAAGTCCACTCTGCTGAATCACCTTTCGTGGAACACCACCAAGCAGCTCGTGATTTGTGCCCCCACTGGTGTCGCAGCGCTGAATGTGGGCGGGCAAACTATTCACTCACTGTTTCGACTGCCAATCGGTGTGATCGCCGACCATGAGATCGAGCAGTCTGCTGAACTGCGCAAATTGCTCAACACGATTGACACCCTCGTAATCGACGAGGTATCGATGGTCAACGCTGACTTGCTGGATGCGATCGACCGCAGTCTGCGCCAAGCTCGCCAGCGCCCACACGAGTCGTTCGGTGGGGTGCAGGTCGTGCTCTTCGGTGACCCATACCAGCTCGCCCCCGTGCCGGGTGATGCAGACGAGCGTGCCTACTTTGATGACCAGTACCGGTCGATGTGGTTTTTTGATGCACGGGTGTGGGCCGAAACCGACCTGCGTATTTACGAGCTTACGAGCATCCACAGACAGCATGAAGAAGAGTTCAAGTTCATGCTTAATGCAGTGCGGCACGGCCGGGTTACCGCCGAGATCGCGCAACGGCTCAATGAGAGCGGCGCGCGCCCCGCTCCGCTGGATGGCGCGATTACCCTCGCGACCACCAACAGCACGGTCACACGCATCAACGCCGCCGAGCTCGCTCGCCTGCCAGGTCACCCGCTCACCGCCAAGGCAGAAATCAGTGGCGAGTTTGGTGGGCGGTCTTTTCCTGCAGACGAGAGCCTCGAACTCAAGACCGGTGCCCGTGTGATGTTTCTCCGCAACGACTCTGACCAGCGCTGGGTCAACGGCACGGTCGGCACCGTTACGCACATTGACACGACGGTGCGGGTCGAGGTCGGCGGCGACGTGCACGAGGTAATGCCAGCAGTGTGGGAGAAGTATCGCTACAGCTACTCGGCGGTTACCCGCCAGCTCAAAAAAGACATCGTGGCCGAGTTCACTCAGTTTCCGCTGCGGTTGGCGTGGGCGGTCACCATTCACAAGTCGCAAGGCAAGACCTACGACCGCGCAATAGTGGATCTCGGCCAGCGCGCGTTCGCACCCGGGCAGACGTATGTGGCCCTTAGCCGAATTAGTACTCTGGAGGGGCTATACCTGTCGCGTAATTTGCGGCCGAGCGACATCATCGTCGATGCGAACGTGGATCGATTCATGTCACACGCGACCGCGATACCGGGTATCGAAGCCTGACGTTGACATTTGCTAGAGACAGGACAGAACGCATCCAGCTGGGTGCGCGCGGTGGGCACGCGAGTTGAGCTCGTTAGTGGCCAGAGTGTTCGGGCCGGTTCACGACGAATCCGGTGTGCTCGCCGGCCGACGGTGCGCCACCGTGCGCTGGGGTTGCGGCCAACGCCGGTGTGGTGAGTGCGGCGACAGTGAGGGCTGCCACGAACACGCCAAGCAGATACCGCCCGGCGCCCAACACTCGGGGTGCGCGGGTGGTGTCAGGCGCACGCCGAAGCCGCAGGGCGATGACCGCGGCAATGAAGAGTTCGAAAACGGTCGCGATTGCGAGTGGCACCACACCGAGCGCCGATGCGACCCGGAAATCAGTGAATACGACGAACGATGCAACGACGAGGCTCCACAGAACTACGGGAATGAGTGCGCCAGCGACCACCCACCGGGGAGCGAGAATCTGTTCCCGAGCGAAAGTGACCACGCCCCAACCGAACTCGACGATGCCGAACAGGGTCAGCACAATGCCGATCGGAAGAGAAGAGCCGATGACCAGTGCCAGGTGGATCAGTCCGGTACCCCCTGCGGCACAACCCAGCCAGGTTTTGGTGATCGCGGTCATCGCTCTCTCCTCTCGTCTGCGGCGAACTCGCTAGGCAGTTACCGAGGCCTTGACAGTGCGCTCGGTTGCGAGCCCCACGGCGAGCAACACGACTGCGCTGGCAAAGTGCAGCACGTGGTCGGCACCATTGAGAGCGAGGACGTTGAGCGGTGTTCCAACCATGAACAGCCCGACCACGCCGAGAAGCAAGTAGAACGCTCCGATGGTCGTGTTCGTCGCTTTCGCTGCTCTCAGGTTCGAGAGGCCTGCAATCAGCAGGGCTGCTCCGATCAACAGGTGAGCCACGTTGTGGAATACGTTGACCTCGAAGATGCCGAATAGAAGTCCGCCGTTGGTGTCGAATAGTCCGACGCCTGCGGTGGCGGTGAATCCAAGAATGCCTACCAGCACGTACACCGCGCCGAAGACGACGGCCAACAAGCGGTTCGGGGAGTTAGTCATGGTGTTGTGCCTCCAATGTCACGAGCAGTCTGCCCGTGGTGTAGATCAATTCGTACCCCCGCGACGAACGGTTTGGCCGCGGGCGCGCCATGCGCGGTTCTCAGGCTAATCGGCTCAGCAGCGTGGCGCGAGATTCACAGCGGTCGGTGGCCCGCATCCGCGAAGATTGCCTCATGCCAATAATCCCTGATACCAAGAACTGGACCTGGGTCATCGAACGCCCATGCCCCGAATGCGGGTTCGACGCGTCGACCTTCGATGCACCGGATGTCGCTGCCCTCCTCGGCGACAACGCCGCGGCGTGGCCGGCCGTGCTTGAGCGTGCGGATGTGCGGGTTCGACCCGACGACGCCACATGGTCGCCTCTCGAATACGCCGCCCATGTTCGCGACGTGCACCGTCTCTACTTCGAGCGGCTGACCCTCATGCTGGGCGACGACGACCCGCTTTTCCCGAACTGGGATCAGGACGCGACGGCGATAACCGACCGCTACAACGACCACAATCCCACGGTTGTTTCAGCAGAGCTGGTCGAATCAGCGCATGCTCTCGCGGTCGCTTTCGGCACCGTGAGCGACGACGGGTGGCAACGCACTGGCCGCAGGAGTGACGGTGTGAGCTTCACGGTCGAGTCGATCTCGAAGTACTACCTGCACGACGTGGTGCATCATTTATGGGATGTCACGCTCAGATAATCAGTCGAGCAGGTGCTTCTCCAAGAAAACTGCGGTGCGCGCGAACGCGAGAGCGGCAGAACGCGCATCGATTCTGTCTGGGATGCTCGCGTTCGCGAATGAGTGCTGCGTGCCGACGTAGCTGTGCATGTCCACCGGCGTGCCGTGCTCGGTGAGCCTCGCAACGAAGGACTCGGGGTCATCGTCGTCACCCCACTCGTCCACTTCGGCGAAGTGCAACTGCACGGGGCAGGGGATCACCCCGTGGTCGTCTGAGCCGAGGCTCGCGTAGTAGGCGACGACGGCATCCGCTGATCCGGCCTGGGCGTGCAAAAGGGCGAGCCATCCTCCCATCGAGAAGCCGACGACGGCGGCGCGCGCCGAGCCCTCGATGCTCGCGTCCTGTACGACGTCTTCGAGCCGGGCAAGCGTGGCGCCCACGTCGAGTCGCTGCATGAGCTGCTCGGCGGTGGACGAGTTAACGGTGCAGACGCCGTCGTAAAAGTCGGGCACCACGACGCGCAACCCGTGGCTTGCCAGCGCGGTGGCATACTGCGCGAGCCCCGGTAGTCGGCCGTACCAGTCGTGAACGATCACTACCAGCGGATCGCCCGCGGTGCCGTAGTACAGCGATTCGCCGGGCGACGGGATGGAAACAAGGTCATCCATCGCGGTCCCTTCCCCGGCTGCCTCATCTGAGGCGCAGGTATCAGTTCTCACGTTAGTTGACACTGTGTGCCAGGTTGGTTGACACTATCGCATCCTTGTGCGGGCCAGTTCCCCGTATCGCTAGTGAGTTTCGCAGGCCCGCGCCTGCACACGAGTTGAGGGTTGCACATGAGTCTTCTGGCCTGCTGCCGCGCCGAGAGAAGTTACACAATGACGGCTATAGTCGTCATAATCAAACAAAATGACGATCGTGGCAGTCAGAAGAGCACAATCATGTCTAGTCGGCAGTCAATGAATCGTCGCAGGCACGTGGTCGAATTTGGCGAGCACATCTGCAGTTGGCGCAAAGCAAGCAGACTGAGCGCAGATCTGGTCGCGGAACGCGCGGGCATCACACGGGATACCCTCCGCGCCATCGAAGTGGGTTCCGGTTCTGTGCGACTCGAGAACGTCTTTGCTGTGCTTGAAGCGCTCGGGCTCGACAGCAACGTAGTGGCCGCCATCGACCCCATCAACGATGAGCGAGGACGAGCGCTGGTGCAACGCGCCGTGAACGGAGGGGCTCGCTAATGCACGCCGAGTTGACCGTGCAACTGCCGAGCGGTCGTGAAACACCCATCGGCACGCTTGACGAGGTCGGTCACGCGGGCCGGCAGGTTACCGAATTTCGCTATGCCACCTCGTATTCCCGGAGCAACTGCGGCAGCTCCTGGTTGCAGGAACGTCAGCGGGTGGCGCCAGGCCCAAAACGACTGTTCGCAACGCAGCAGGACGCCTTGCAATCGCGAAATTGCCGAGAGATGCGGATTTTGGGGATGCGATGGCATGGGAAGCGACTGCCCTCGAGCTCTCCCGCCGTGCCGGTGTCGACACTCCGGCCTTCGAGTTGCATCGAATCGGACCTCGCTCAGTAGTTACCATCGAGCGGTTCGATCGAGCGGGTGATAAGCAAATCGGCTACCCCAGCGCGGATAGCCTGCTCCGAAAGCAACCCAACGAAGTGGTGGACTACACGACGCTCGCCGAAGCCATGGCACCACTCGGTGCGTCAGCACGCCCAGATGGTCAGGAGCTTTTCAGACGAGTGGCGGTCACCCTGCTCGTGAACAACATCGATGACCACATGAAGAACCACGGGTTGCTGCGCGAGAACACAGGCTGGCGACTGTCACCAGTTTTCGAGGTCAACCCTTTCTACACACACAGCACGAGCAGTTCCACCCCCGTGTCTGCGACTGACGACCCGTCACATCGTGACATCCGAAACCTGCTCGCCGCGGCCGCGAGTTTCAGCCTCACCCACGTAGACGCATACGCATCGTTCTCGAGGTGGAACGGGCGACATCCGCGTGGTTCGACGTCGCCCGTGGCTATGGTGTCGAGCCCGAGGGGGCTCGCGCGATGTCGAGAGCGTTCGAGAATGAAAACCGAGAGATTGCGAAAGGTTTGGAGCTACCCGAGCCGAGCGCGCTGTTCGCCCCGCCGCCCAACGGGCCGCAACCACGCACACGCCTGGGCCGGTTCGGCACCACCATGAACTCGAACCCAAAAAATTCGCTTTCCGACGACTAGCGCCAAGCATCGATCGAAGGTGAACCGCCGCTTGCCTCGCGGCGCGGGGCTCGTTGCCGTGACGGGCAATCTCACGCCGTGCATGGCGCAGCCGGGCCAGCACGTCATCGATAGCGGCGTTGTCACTGCGGTCCGCGGCACATGCGTCGACAGCGACACCACAGGTCAGTGTTTACGCGTCGTCGACACGCGCATCTCAACTAGCGTGAGACGTCACACGGAGAGCGGATGACGGGAATCGAACCCGCGCTATCAGCTTGGGAAGCTGAAGTTCTGCCATTGAACTACATCCGCGTGGCCGCTCACGCGACGCTCCGTCGATTCTAGCTAGTTGTGCCGCGCGGGGAGGTCGGTTCAGCAGCTGAGCGGTGGCGTGGCTCCGACCGCGCCTGAGCGCGCTACGGATTCGAATGCCTTAGGCCGCAAGTGAGATGATCGTTGGGCCCCCATACCGTGCCTAAGACATCCGAAACAGAGCCACTCATGACGACAGTTGCGCACGGAGTGCGACGGGTCGTCTTCGACCTTGACGGCGTGATCGCCCG
>JANXVG010000005.1 GCA_025351795.1 Salinibacterium sp.
CCCCGGCGCCTGCGAAGAGATCAATTGCGACTGGCCGGCGCTTGGGCGCCACTACGCCGAGCCCGGCGGTCGGCTCATCATCCGGCCCGGTAGCACTAGCGACAGGATTCATAGGATAACGATCGCATAGTTATCCGCCGAACATCTACCGCCACAGGAAGGTGTTCTACACGGACGGCTAGGCAAGCATGTGGAGGGCGATGTAGCGGGAGACTCAACTGGTTGCTCGCGAGCGCATGACACCGATCTAACCCCGCAACGCAAGCACGAACGGCAGCACCGACTCCGCACCCGCGCGGCGCAGGGCGCGGGCGGTGACCGTGAGCGTCCAGCGGCTGTCGGCCAGGTCATCAACAAGCAGGATCGGCCCCGCTGCATCCCGAATCGACGCAGCGAGATCGGGCGGCACGGCGAACGCGTTCAGCACACCCGCCAGCCGATATGCGCTGTTGCCGCCGGGCTCGCCGGTGGGGCCGCCGTCGACGAGGGTGAGCGCGCCGAGGTAGGGCAGCCGCCCGGCCGAGGCCAGACCGCGGGCCACGGAGTCGACCAGCTGCGGGTGCCGTCGTGACGGCACCGATACGACGGCGACCGGGCGGGCATCCCAGGGCCAGTCGGCGAGCACGCGCACACAGGCGGCGATGAGGGCGGGGGAGGCGGGGGCATCCGCAACCCCGGGGGCGAACAGCGCGCGCAGGGTGTTGCCCCAGCCGAGGTCGGTGAGGCGGGCGAGGGCGCGGCCCTCCAGCATCCGCTCGGCCGGCGCGATGTTGCCTTTCACGCTCGGCGAACCGACGGGCCACTGGGCGCGTGGCTCCAGCGGTACGCCTACCTTTTCGAGGGATGCTGCGGCGGTCTCCTCAGCGGACGCAGCGACATCCACTGGGTACCAGGCGTCCGCGCAGTTGTCACAGCGCCCGCACGCGGTTGCCGTGTCGTCATCCAGTGCGCGTTGCAGGTACTCCATCCGGCAGGCACCGGCCGGCAGCGCCTCATACTCGAGCATGTGCTGCTGCTCGGCCACCCGCTCAGCCGCGATGCGCTCGTAGCGCTCAGCATCGTAGAGCCACGGCCTGCCCGTCGCCACCCAGCCGCCCTGCACTTTGCGCACGGCGCCGTCGACATCCAGAACCTTGAGCAGCAGCTCAAGCGGCGTGCGGCGGATGTTGACGCGAGCCTCAAGGGCGGGCGTCGAGAGCGGGGTCTCGCCGAGCGCGCCAAGGATCGCCTCGGCGCGTTGCTGCGAAGGCATGGATGCTGTCGCGAAGTAGTGCCAGATCGCCTCGTCTTCGGGGCCGGGGAGGAGAAGAACGTCTGCGTTGTCGGTGGCGCGGCCGGCGCGACCCACCTGCTGGTAGTAGGCGACCGGCGAGCTGGGAGCACCGAGGTGCAGCACGAACCCGAGGTCGGGCTTGTCAAAACCCATGCCGAGCGCGCTCGTCGCGATAAGCGCCTTCACCTCGTTGCGCTTGAGTGCCTGCTCGCTCTGTTCGCGCTCCTGGGTATCGGTCTGGCCGGTGTATGCGCGCACGTTGTGACCGGCATCGCGCAGCAGCCGCGCGGTGTCTTCGGCGGCCGCGACGGTGAGAGTGTAGATGATGCCGCTGCCTGGCAGGTCGGCGAGGTGCGAGAGCAGCCAGGCCAACCGGGTTGTCGCGTCGGGTAGGCGCAGCACCCCGAGGCGCAGGCTCGCGCGGGCGAGCGGGCCGCGAATCGTCACGGTCGAACCCAGCTGAACCTCCACATCGGCGACCACCCGACTGTTGGCGGTGGCCGTTGTAGCGAGCACCGGGATGCCGACCGGCAACTCGGCAATCAGTTCGCGCAGGCGGCGGTAGTCTGGGCGAAAGTCGTGCCCCCAATCGCTGATGCAGTGCGCCTCATCGACCACGAGCATGCCGGTGCGCTTCATCAGCTCTGGCAATTGCGACTCGCGGAAGGCAGGGTTATTGAGCCGCTCGGGCGACACCAGCAGCACATCCACCTCATCGTTCGCGAGAGCGTTCTGAATCTCGGCCCACTCGTGCGGGTTCGTCGAGTTGATGGCCACGGCACGCACACCGGCTCGGGATGCCGCAGCGATCTGATCGCGCATCAACGCGAGCAGCGGCGACACCAAAATCGTCGGGCCGCTGCCCGATCGTCTCAGCAGCAGCGTGGCGACAAAGTAGACCGCAGATTTGCCCCAACCGGTGCGCTGCACCACAAGCGCGCGGCTGCGGTTGTCAACCAGCGCACTTATCGCCTCGAACTGGCCGTCGTGAAAGTCGGTATCGTCGCGACCGACAAGCGATCTCAGAATGGCGAGGGCGCCGCCGCGGGTGTCTGTCACTCGGCCAGCCTGACAGGTATCCCCGACACCGATCGCGAAAGTGGGACTCTTGTAGCATGACTGTTTCGATTTCGCGGGTCTACGAACCATTCTCAGAACAAGACGGATACCGCGTGCTGGTAGATCGCCTGTGGCCGCGAGGTATGACGCACGAGCGGGCCCACCTCGACGACTGGCTGAAAGCGGTGGCGCCCTCGCCCGAACTGCGCAGGTGGTTTGGGCATCGCGCAGTGCGGTTCGAAGAATTCGCCACGCGTTACCGGGCCGAGCTCGACGGCAACCCTGCTGTCGATGTGCTGCGGGCTGCGATCAGCGCCCATGCGCGGGTCACCCTGCTATACGGCGCTCACGACCCGAAGGTCAACCACGCGGTGGTGCTGCGCGACTACCTCGGGTAGGTAGCTTCTGAATTGCCAGGCCCGGGCGGGGTGTCGGCGGCCACGTGTAGCTCTGTTGCGGCCGCGACCGGGGCAGGCTCGAGGGTGTCGGGAGCGGCATCCCCCGACTTTCTGTGCGCCCCGTAGATGACGACCGGGATGAGCACGAGCGAGCGTAGGTCGACCAGCGCGTGCGCGATGATGGGAACGGCGATCGAACCGGTGCCGAGGTAGAGCGCCATGAAAATCGCTCCCAAGACCGTAGTGCTCACCACGCCGACCCAACCCTGGTACACGTGCAGAATTCCGAACGCAAGAAGGCTCGCGACGACCGCGACGACTGCGTTCCCACTCAGGCCGAATATCGCGGCGGGCAGGGCAAGGCGAAACATCAACTCCTCCACCACACCCGCGTTTACCGACAAGAGTGCGCCGATCACAAGTTCTTCGCGGTTGCGAGGCAGCAAAGCACTAACGTCGCCGATGGTCGGTACCTCATCGCTCGTGCGAGCCACGAAAATCGCGAGAACAGACCCGACAATCCCCGCGCCGATCACGCCAACCGCAATGCCGACCGCGAAGCCCGGCAGGTCGTGGATCGGGATCCAGTGATCCGTCGCCACGAGCAGTGGTGCGATGAACTGCCAGCTCAACACGAGGAGGACGGCGGATGTCGCGCCAAACAGCACGAACGACTCACGAAGCCATTTGCGCATCATCCGTTGCCGCGGGGCGCTGCTCATGAGCCGCTTGAATTGCTGATACTCGCGGCGATCCTTACGTATCGCTCGCACGATGAGCGTCGCGAGGAGCACGGCGATGGCGAATCCGAGAATCCACGGAGTGAGTGGGCTGGTGGGCGAGAGCACGGGGTTAAGTGTCTCTCGTGTGGGGCTGACTTCGGTCGTTGTGGCGCCGGGCCGCTGTTTCATGGCCGGGTTCGCGGGTTCGCGGGTTCGCGGGTCGTGGGTTGGGCTCGGGTCGTGGGTTGGGCTCGGGTCGTGGGTTGGGCTCGGTCTCGAAGCTCCAGGTGCCGACCCGTTGCGGCTCTTCTTCTTCTTCTTCTTCTTCTTCTTCTTGTTCTTCTTCGGCCCTCCTGCGGCTCTTGTTCCTCTCCTCTCCCCCGGCTCCTCTCCTCTACAGGTAGTCGCTGTTCGAGTTATCCCAAGATTCGCCCCAAGCCCTTTCGAACAGGTCTTCTAATATGGGAAAATATTCGTATGTCCACTTCCGCCCCCGCTCTCGGTTCCGCGCTCGCCGCGGCGCTCGACGCGCTTGCGGCGGTGCCCACTGACCTCGCCGCCTATCGCGCGCCCGACGACTCGAACCTCCTCGAGCTCAACCGTCTCGCCGCACGGGAACGCCAGCTGGCCGATACCCACCTTGCGCTCATCGCGGGCGAAATCGCACGCCGGTCGAATCGTGCGCTCGGCGACAGCGGGCTTGCCCAGCGGAATGGGTTCCGCACGCCCGAAGAACTCGTGCGTTCTTTTTCGAGGTCGACGGCGCGCGACGCGTCGACTGCGGTGCGAGTGGGGCTTCTGGTTCAGGATGCCGCGGCCATTCCCGACGTTGTGACCGGCGAGCTTCTCATCCCCACTCGGCCGTGGCTCGCTGAGGTTGCCTGCGCGTTGCAGGCTGGCGCGTTGGGCACGGCTGCTGCCGAGTCGATCGCACGCGGACTGGGTGAACCTACCGACGCGGTCACACCCGTTGCACTAGCGGATGCCGCCGCTCAACTGTGCACAGAAGCCGTCGTTCTCGACGCCGACCGACTATTTCGTCGTGCTCGCGAGCTTCGTGACGAGCTCGATGACGCGGGCATTATCGACCGCGAGCAGGAGCGCCGGGAGCGCCGGTCGCTCCGCTTCTCGAGACTCCCCGATGGTATGGGCCGACTGGTCTGGTTGCTTGATCCGGAGTCGTCCGCCATCGCATCCGAACTCTACGACCGGGCGACCTCCCCGCGACGCGGCGGCCCGCGATTCGTCGGCGCCTGTGAAATCGCCCAGTCAATTGCCGATGATCCGCGAACCACAGAGCAACTCGCGTCAGATGTTTTCCTTGAACTCATTCGTCAGGGAGCCGATGCTGATGGCAGCCGACTTCTCGGCACCGGCGCGCCTACGCTCCACGTGCTCGTAACCGAGTCGTCGCTCCGCTCGCTCGCGGGGCATGGTCGTATCGAAGGCCTGGCCGACCCGATCTCGATCGAATCGGTCGAGCGCATCGCCTGCTCGGCATTGATTGTGCCGATTGCTTTCGATGAGCACGGTGCAGTGCTCGCCCTCGGTAGGGAGCGTCGCCTGTTCAGCCGACGCCAGCGTGAAGCGCTTGCCGCTCGCGACGGGGGGTGCATGTTTCCGGGATGCGAACGCCCACCATCGTGGTGCGAAGCACACCACATCGACCCGTGGAAAAGCGGCGGTCGAACGGATGTTGCCGTCGGAATATTACTCTGCAGACATCATCATCTGTTGCTGCACAACAATCATTGGCAAATTACCCGTGACGCCTCAGGCTTCTGGCTCACCGCCCCGTCAAATATCGATCCGACCGAAACACCCCAGCGCTTGCCCTCCAAGAGCGCTGCGCTCCGCGACCTCTTGCGAACACGAGCGGGTTGAGTGGAGCCGTCGCGGTAAGCATGCGTCGTTGCGATGTCCCGACCCTCGCTGGGGCCATCATGGAACCAGACAGGAGTCCCATGAGCGCTTTCATCGCCCCGCCCCGACGAATTCCGTTGTTTCTCAGAATCGGGCTCCGAATCGCGCGACGCCGAACCCACACCGAGCTCCTCCCCGCCCAGCTGCTCGCCTGGTATCCGCGCGCTGCGATCGGCTCCGGTGTTCTCGAAGCTCTCGTCGCTCACGACGATGGTCGAGTCACCGAACGCACGCTCAAACTTGTTCGTATGACCGTGTCATTCGCGGTTGGCTGTTCATTCTGTGTGGGAATGAACTCCGCCGGCTGGGAGAAGCTGATGTCCGCAGACGAACTCGATGCGCTTCAGGGTCACACGCCGTTAGAGAGTGTGGCTACGCTCAGTGCACTGGAACGACTCGCCATCGAGTACGCACGGCGGGCATCCGAAACTCCGCTCGCATTCACTGCCGAGTTTGGCGTTCGACTGGTCGAGGTCTTTACCGAACGCGAGATTGTCATACTCGCCACAACAGCCGCTCAGGTCAACTACTGGTCACGACTCGTGCAAGCTCTCGGCTGCCCACCGGAGTAACACCGGCCGCGCGCCAGCGCTGGTGGCAGGATTACTCCATGACCGAGAGCGACCGGCCGACCGCGCCACATCCGAAGCTAGACGAACTCATCGCTGTGCTCGAGCGGCTGCGTGCCCCGGGCGGTTGCGCATGGGATCGTGAACAGACCCACCAATCACTGGTTCAATATCTTGTCGAGGAAACCTACGAACTGGTCGACGCCATCGAAATCGGCGACCGTGATGAGCTCATCGAAGAGCTCGGTGACGTGCTGTATCAGGTCATTTTCCACTCCGATATCGCCGCAGAAGCGGGCAAATTCACCCTCGAAGATGTGGCCGCGCACATGACGGCCAAGATGATCGGACGCCATCCGCACGTGTTCGGCGATGCCACGGCCGAGACTGCGGCCGACGTCATTGGGGTGTGGGAGGCGGTCAAGAAGATCGAGAAGTCCGGCCGAACCAGCGTGCTCGACGGCATCCCCCAAGGCATGCCGAGCCTCGCCCTCGCCGACAAACTGCTCGGTCGTGCCGACACGGTGGGTCTCCTCGACGCGACCGCACCGGGCGCCGTCAACGTGTCCAGTGAAGGTGAGCTCGGCCCGCTTTTGCTCGCGATCGTGGCATCCGCGAAAGCGAACGGGCTAGACGCTGAACGCGCGCTCAGATCAACGCTGCGCGACCTTCAGGGCGAGATTCGCGCCCACGAGATCGAACTCGCTGCGGATGCTGGGGTCATCGGCAGCAGCGCCGAGAACTAGAGCGCGGCGGAAGCAGCAGCGCCACCCGGTGGGCGTGCGATGACCCGGCCGCGGGCGGCCTGCCTGGTGGGTGGGCGTGCGGTGACCCGGTCGCGGGCGGCCTGCCTGGTGGCTCCGGCAGTGGTGGGCACGCGAGCGCAACCCCTGCGAGAATCGACGCATGGCAACATCCGTGAATCCCCCCCGCGGGATGCGTGACTTTCTTCCCGCAGAAAAGGCCAGGCGCGAGCGAGTACTGAGCGTCATCCGCGACACGTATCGAGCTCACGGTTTCGACGAAATCGAGACGCCTGTGATGGAAGACAGCGACCGCCTGCACGCTGGGCTCGGCGGCGACAACGAGAAGCTCGCCTACGCGGTGATGAAGCGCGGGCTGGGCCTCGACGATCTGTCCGACGCCGCGACGCCGCTCGAACTCGCCGATCTTGGGCTGCGATTTGATCTCACGGTGCCACTCGCCAGGTTCTACGCGACCCACCGCGGCGAGCTGCCGAGCGTGTTCCGATCGATGCAGATCGGGCCAGTGTGGCGGGCCGAGCGCCCACAAAAGGGGCGGTATCGACAGTTCGTCCAGTGCGATATCGACATTATCGGTGAGGCGGGGCCGCTCGCCGAAGTTGAGCTGATTACGGCGACCGCCGCGACGCTGCGCGCGCTGGGGCTGGAGGGATGCAACGTTCGCGTTAATGATCGCCGACTGCTCACGAGCATGCTGACGGTTCTCGGGTTCGCGGCTGACACTCACGAGTCTGTTCTCATCACGCTTGACAAGCTCGACAAGGTAGGGCCAGACGGCGTCATCGCGGAGCTTCGCGAGAAGAATGGTGGCGGTGGCGGTGGCGGTGCCCGTGCTGGCGCTCGCAGCGCGGATTTCGCCGCGGCCGTCGACGCGCTGGAGCAGTTCTTTCGCAGGCCAACCTCGGTTGACACGGTGCCATTCGGCGAGGCGCAGATTCGCGCGCTATTGCCAGCGGGAGTCGACGAGCTCGCCGTGCGCGAGTTGGCCGTGATGGGCCTTGCCGTTGAGGAGGCCGAGACGGCGCGAGTAATCGGCGAATTTCGCCAGCCGCTTGTGATATTCGACCCGTTTCTGGTGCGCGGCATGGGCTACTACACGGGCGCCATTTTCGAGATCACGCACCCCAGCGTCACCTACTCACTTGGCGGCGGCGGTCGCTACGACGGCATGATCGGGCGCTTCCTCGGAACCGACGTTCCTGCAACAGGGTTCTCGATCGGGTTCGAGCGGCTCGTCGAGTTGCTGCCAGATTTGAGCACGCAGACAGCGGATGCCGTTGCCCTGATCCACGACGCAGCCGTCAGCCCCGCGCGGCTCGCCATCCTCACCTCGCAGCTCATCGCGACCGGAAAGCGCGTGCGGCTAGAGCGGCGCACGAAGAACCTGAAGCCACTGTTCAAGCAGCTCGTGGCATCCGGGTTCACGCGGTATGCATTTGTGGCGGCGGACGACGCTGAGCTGGCGGCGGACGACGCTGAGCTGGCGGCGGACGACGCTGAGCTGGCGGCGGATGACGCTGAGCTGGAGGCGGACGACGCTGAGCTGGCCGGGGTCGGCACGACGGGCCGCGCCGGTGTCGGCACGACGGGCCGCGCAAGCGTCGGCGGCGCGAACGCCGACGATCTCGACTTTCGCGACTTCTCGCACGACTAGGATTCCTAGCGGACAAACCACCACTTCGTGTCCGCATTTTCACTATATAAGGAGAACCCCCGTGGCTTTGATCGAGGCAGTTGGCGCCCGCGAAATTCTCGACTCCCGAGGCAATCCGACCATCGAGGTGGAAGTACTGCTCGATGACGGGGTAGTGTCGCGCGCGGCGGTTCCGTCTGGTGCGTCGACCGGTGCGTTTGAGGCGTACGAGCTGCGCGACGGCGACGAGAGCCGCTACCTCGGCAAAGGAGTTCTCAAGGCAGTGGATGCCGTGCTCGACGAACTTGGGCCAGCAGTCGAAGGAATCGACGCATCCGATCAGCGCATCATCGACGCGATCATGATCGAGCTCGACGGCACCGAAAACAAGAGTCGTCTCGGTGCGAACGCGATTCTCGGTGTCTCGCTCGCTGTCGCGCGTGCCGCCGCCGACTCGGTGGATCTGCCACTCTTCCGCTACCTCGGTGGACCGAATGCCCACACCCTGCCGGTGCCGATGATGAACATCATCAATGGCGGTGCGCACGCAGACACCGGGCTCGACATTCAGGAATTCATGGTGTTGCCGATCGGCGCCGAGTCGTTCAGCGAGGGGCTGCGCTGGGGTGTCGAGACCTACCACGCGCTTAAGAGCCTGCTTAAGAAGAAGGGGCTGCCGACCGGGCTTGGTGATGAGGGCGGCTTCGCTCCCGACCTGCCGGGTGCGCGTGCGGCGCTCGACTTCATCACCGAGGCGATCGTTGCAGCCGGCTTCACACCCGGTACAGACCTTGCCCTCGGTATGGACGTCGCTGCCACCGAGTTCTTCGTCGATGGCGTGTACTCGTTCGAGAAGCAGAAACTCAGCGGCGAAGAGCTCACGGCATTCTGGGTGGGTCTGGCGAACGACTACCCGCTCATCACAATCGAAGACCCACTCGCTGAGGATGACTGGGAGGGCTACCAGCACCTCACAGAGCAACTCGGCGCGAAGTTGCAGATTGTTGGTGATGATCTGTTCGTGACGAACCCGATTCGCCTTAAGAAGGGCATCGACCTGAAGGTCGCCAACTCGATCCTGATCAAGGTCAACCAGATTGGCACGCTCACCGAGACGATGGATGCGGTGGCCATGGCCCAGCGCGCCGGTTACACCACGATCATCTCGCACCGTTCTGGCGAGACCGAAGACACCACCATCGCCGACCTCGCTGTGGCGGTGGACGCCGGTCAGATCAAGACCGGAGCCCCGGCGCGCTCGGAGCGGGTTGCCAAGTACAACCAGTTGCTGCGCATCGAGGAAGAGTTGGGCGAGGCCGCCGTCTACGCAGGGCGCTCGGCGTTCCCGCGATTCCACGGCTGATCGTTCAGCAACAACGCTTAGGGTCGCTGTATGGCTAAAGTCGGCGGCGCGGGTCGGACTGGTGTACCGGGCGGCGCCGGTCGGACTGGTGTACCGGGCGGCGCGGCTCCGGCGGGTCGGGGCGGCGCACCGGGCACACCACACGAGCCGAGCGCTCCCGAATTGTGGTTGCGCAACATCCGCATGTCGGGGTTCACGATCGTGATTCTCGGCCTCGTCGTTCTCACTGTGGCGGTGCTTGCGCCCAGTTTGCGCATCCTGATCGAGCAGCGTCAGCAGATCGCCGCGCTGCAGACCGGGCTGCATAGCGAGCAGGGAACGGTCGACGCTCTGACGAAAAATGTGGCGCGCTGGAACGACCCCGCATACGTTGAGGCACAGGCGCGCGAGCGGCTCTACTATGTGTACCCGGGCGAATACAGCTATCTCGTGATTGACGATCGTGGCGCGAAGACCACCACCGACGGCGCTCCCATCCGTAGCACGCTGCAGACAACGAAAGTCGATTGGGTGAAGTCGCTGTTGTCATCGATCTACACGGCGG
This sequence comes from Salinibacterium sp., assembly GCA_025351795.1. Taxonomy (GTDB): domain Bacteria; phylum Actinomycetota; class Actinomycetes; order Actinomycetales; family Microbacteriaceae; genus Rhodoglobus. Next base: position 10,249 of record JANXVG010000005.1, read on the forward strand.
GACTCACGGATGCCGCACCCGACAAGCTCGTCGCTCCGACGATCGGCGGCTGAGGTGCCGTTGACGGTGCCCGTTGTCGAGCGCGGCGCGGCCGACTGGCAGATGACCGGCAACTTGGCGACCGGCCGCAGCCTGACGGGACGCAGCCAGTCGGGACGCAGCCTGACGAAACGCCGCTCGTGACCAGACCGCCGTTTGAGGTTGCGAGCGAGGCAGACATCCGCACTGTCGCGCTGCAGCTCGGGCGCCCGGCGCGCAACGTGGTTGGTATCGCGGCACGCTGTGTGTGCGGTAACCCGACAGTGGTGGCGACGCGACCGCGGCTCGACGACGGCACGCCGTTTCCGACCCTGTACTACGTGAGCCACCCGGCCGCGACCGCCGCCATCTCGACGCTTGAGGCGACCGGCGTGATGCCAGAACTGGCCGCGCTACTCGAGGGTTCGATGCAGCAGGCGTATGTGGCCGCCCACGAAAGCTACCTCGCCGATCGCGAGAGCATCGAGGTGATCGATGAGATCAGTGGCGTCTCAGCCGGCGGAATGCCCACCAGGGTGAAGTGCTTGCACGCTCTCGCTGGCCACTCACTTGCGGCTGGTCCCGGGGTGAACCCGATCGGTGACTTGGCGCTCGCTCGGTGCAGTTGGAGCCCCTCGGTGTGTGCCTGCGTGGAGTACCGGTGAGACGCGGCGTCGTTGGCATGGCGGTCGTGGCCGCACTGGCCTCGGTACTGGTGGGCGGTGCACCGTTTGCGGTGGTACCCCAGGCGCACGCCGACGCCGTGCGTGACAAAGAGTATTGGCTCGACAATTACGGCATCCGTACCGCGTGGAACACCACGCGCGGTGCCGGCGTGACGATCGCGATCATCGATACCGGGGTGGATGGTACAGTTGCCGACCTCGCCGGCGCGGTGGTGGGCGGTGCAGACTTCTCCGGGCTGGGGTCGGCGAACGGCCAGACGCCGGTCGGCTCGAACGATAGTTCGCACGCGACCATGGTGGCGTCGCTCGCGGCCGGTCGTGGCACGGGTGGTAACAGCGGCGTTCTCGGCGTTGCTCCCCAAGCATCGATCCTCTCGATCTCGATCGGGTTGGGAGTGGGGGCCGTCAGCTCAGATGACCAGATCGCCGAAGCGGTGACATGGGCCGTCGACCACGGGGCCAATGTCATCAACATGTCGCTGACCCGCAACACGCTTGACTGGCCGCCGAGTTGGGATGTCGCGTTCCTCTATGCAATGCAACACAACGTGGTCGTGGTCGCCGCGGCTGGCAACCGAGGCAGCGGAACCACCGAGGTTGGGGCCCCGGCAACGATGCCGGGTGTGCTCACCGTGGGGGGCGTCGACGCCAACGGCACGGCCAGCTTCGATGCGTCGTCGCAGGGCATCACCATCGGCGTTTCCGCGCCAAGCGAAGGTCTCGTCGGAGTGCGGCCCGGGGGTGGATACGTGGTGTGGAACGGCACGAGTGGCGCCACCCCGATCGTCGCCGGGATTGTGGCCTTGGTGCGCGCCGCGTACCCCACCCTCGACGCCAACAATGTGATCCAACGGGTGATAGCGACCGCGCGTGATGTCGGCGTTGCAGGGGCCGACCCGATCTACGGATTCGGACTCGTGGATGCTGCGGCCGCCGTCACTGCCCCCGTTGCCCCGGTCACGACAAACCCCATGGGGGATCTGCAACAGTGGATCACACTCAACCGTCGCGCGGTCGTCACACCGAGTCCTGCACCCGTCTCCACCGGCGCGCCGACGCCAGCGCCTGTGCAGGCTGCGGCACCCACGAATCCGACCGGGGTGATTCTGCCGAGCGTAAATTTGTTGCGGAATGTGGGCATCCCGATCGGCCTGCTGATCGTGTTCGCGGTCGTCATTATTTTGCTCGCTATGCGTGCCGTTCGCAGTTTCAGGGCGTTCCGCAAGACAGGGTAGATTGTTGGCTTACGCGTCCTAGCTGGGAGATCATCACTCGTGCACAAAATCTTGATTGTCGGCGGCGGCTACGCCGGTTTCTACACCGCGCGCAAACTCGAGAAATGGTTGGGGCGCGGCGAGGCCGAGGTCACCATGGTCGACCCGCTACCGTACATGACGTACCAGCCGTTTCTGCCGGAGGTGGCGGCCGGTTCCATCGAGCCGCGTCATGCCGTGGTCAATCACCGCAGGCACCTGAAGACCACGAAGATCATCAGCGCCAAGGTCACGCACATCGACCACGCCGCAAAAGCCGCTACGGTGACGCCGTCGTTGGGTGACCCGTGGGTGGTCTCGTACGACACCATCGTCGTGACCGCAGGGTCGGTGTCGCGCACCTTCCCAATTCCGGGTGTCGCCGACGAGGCGATCGGCATGAAGAACATCGAAGAGGCGATCGCTGTGCGCGACCGCGTGCTCACCAACTTCGATACGGCCGCTGACCTTCCGGCTGGCCCTGCGCGCGACCGCCTCCTCACGTTCGTGGTGGTGGGCGGTGGTTTCGCCGGTATCGAGATCTATGGAGAATTGCGCAGCCTCGCAAGCTCGCTGCTGCGCTACTACCCCACTCTCAAGTTTGAGGATGTGCACTTTCACCTCATTGAGGCGATGGGTCGCATCATGCCTGAGGTGTCGCTGAAGACGAGCCTCTGGGTGATCAAGAACCTCGCACAGCGCGGCGCGCCGATTCATCTCGACACGCAACTTACTTCGGCGGTAGACGGCAAGATCGAGTTGTCGACGGGTGAGTCGTTCGAATCAGACACGATCGTCTGGACGGCGGGCGTCATGGCCAGCCCCATGCTGCGCAACACGGATCTGCCGGTTGAGGAACGCGGTCGTCTGCGCGTCGATGCCACCCTGCGTGTCATCAACGATGACGGCCACGTCGCCGACGCGTGGGGCGCGGGCGACGTGAGCGCCGTTCCCGACCTGACAGGCAAGGGAGTCGGCGGTTTCTGCGTGCCAAACGCCCAGCACGCTGTGCGTCAGGGCAAGCTCATGGCCAAGAACATTGTCGCGGTACTGCGTGACGAAAAGCCCACGGAGTACCGCCACGATAACCTTGGCGCCGTAGCCGGCATCGGCCTGGGCACTGGCGCTTTCCAGTCTGGTAACTTCGCGGTGAAGGGCCTCCTCGCGTGGTTCATGCACCGCGGGTACCACGGGCTGGCGGTGCCCACTTGGGAGCGCAAGATCCGCGTGTTCGGCAACTGGACTCTCAACTTTTTCCTGCGCCGCGACATTGTCTCGATTGCGGCCAGTACCGATCCCCGAGCAGCGTTCGTCGAGTTCGCGTCGAGGCCGAAGTCGGCCGCAGGCACGAAGTAGTGAGCAGCCGGTTGCGCCGCGATATCTGTGGCGAACCGGCCGCGCCCCGGTAGCCCAATCGGCAGAGGCAGACGACTTAAAATCGTCCCAGTCAGGGTTCGAGTCCCTGCCGGGGCACGCCGAATAGGGCGGGTCAGCCGCGGTCGATGACTTCGGCAACCGGGCACCGGACCTAGTTCAGTCGAGTTTCGTCATGGGGTTTGGGGTTCTTTCGATCGGATTTACCTATGACATCGGTTGTCGGCTTGTGACCCCGAGCTGAAAGAGGCTGTTCACTGCTCGATCATGTTCTATGGCGGATCGTGACTGAACCATGTGACCGCGGAGGATACGTTGCGTGGGGAGGTGATCGACCTGCTCCGAATCAACCGAAATCTTGCCCTTATCGACTCCGACCGCAATTCCCCGTCGGCGACTTTCTGAGCAACGAAGAAACGCGTGCTCAACGAACTAGATGAAATCCGCGCCCGAGCCTGGGTCACGGAAGGTCACGTGATAGAGAATTACGTTCCGCACGGTACCGTTGAGGCCGCGATGGTTGCGCTGTGCTCCCGACTCGGACGTACCGGATTCCAGACGGGCATGACGAATCTCCACTCGGTGCCACGTTCGCGAACAGTAGCGCTTCGCCCGACAAGGTACGTGTTGCTGGCTTCATCGCCGGCCAGCATCTCGCCTGAAGCAGTTGGCCTGAGCACGTGCAAACACGAGTCGAGGATCGCGCGCAGCGGTTGCGCAGTCGAATGATATAAAGATGTCTTGACTACGGAAACGGCTCCTAAAATTCACCCGTATTTCAGTCCTAAGATCTCTTCCGCTGCCTAAACCCGCGGGTGCTGGACCGGTCGAGTCGTCAGCAGCGAGGGTTACGCGAATCACCCGGTTGCTCACGAACCGGTTCAGGTGTCGGATGTGCGCCGTGTCGCTGCTGTTGTGAACGACCATGACCAGTTGCACTTGCGCTCTCCGCGTGCGTCATGTGCGAAATGCGGCGCGCGGACGCTGTCTGGCGACGGTGCAACCTGAAGGCCGCATGTTGACGGGGGCAGGTCGCACGTTGCCTGAGAATCAGCGCGGCGTCGTGCACCACGTGCTGTGCAGTAGATGTGATGCGGCACTTGCCATCTGGTCAGTTGTCTGGGACAGTTGACCCACTTGGGAGCGCACGCAGACGCGCTGCTGGGTCAGTCACGACTCACGGAGGATCGCAATGCCCCGCATCCCGCCCGTCGAACGCCGTGCAACACTCGTGCAGGCCGCCCTGCGCGTGATCGCCGCTCACGGGGTTTCCGCCGCAACAACCCGCGCGATTGTGGCCGAAGCCCGCATGTCGCTCGCGAGCTTCCACTACGCGTTTCGGTCGCGTGACGAAATGATGCGCGAACTCATCGCGTACGTGGTGGGCGGCGAGGCGACGGCCGCGTTCGCTGCACTGCGACCGGGCAATGATATCCGCAGTTCCGTTCGTGACGCGCTGCAGGCGTTCCTCGACTACGTGATTTCCGACCCGTGGCACGAGCAGGTGATGCAGGAACTCGTGCAATATGCGCTGCGCACGCCGGGACTCGAAACGATGGCGCGCGAACAGTATGAGAGCTACCGGCAGGCAGCCACCGAACTGCTCGTCGAGGGTGCTGCGGCTGCCGGGGTGGTTTGGGTGATTCCGGTTGATGACATTGCGCGCCTCATCGTCACCTACACCGATGGCGTGACGCTGGCGTGGCTTGCCGACCGTGATTTCGCTGCGGCCAGCCGGGTACTCGACTTCGCGGCAGACTCGATCTCCGCGCTTGCACAGATCAGGGAAAGCGTTAAATGACCCAGACCACCACCACCAGTACGACAGCGCCCGCGCCATTCGCCGAGCCCACCAAGGCCGTCACCGGCGGCTGGATTGCGCTGTTCGCCACCGCCTGGCTGGGAATCTGGATGGCGCAGCTCACCCCGGTGCAGCTACTGCTTCCTGTGCAGATCGAACAGCAACTTAATGCCACCAACTGGGTAGATAACGTGGTCGCATTCGGCATTATCTCCGGTATCGCCGGGCTGTGTGCGCTCATCGCATTCCCCCTTACGGGTGCGCTGTCAGACCGCACCACGAGTCGCTTCGGGCGCCGCAAGCCGTGGATCGCCGCGGGCGCGCTGCTCTTCGCTGTAGCGCTGACACTGCTCGGTGTGCAGTCGACGATCGTCGGCATCGGCGTGTTCTGGTCGCTCGCACTGACCGGCTTTTGTGTTCTCACGGCCGCCCTCACCGCCACCATTTCCGATCAGGTTCCGGTGAACCAACGTGGGTTCGTCTCCGGCTGGATCTCGGCACCTCAGGCCATCGGCACGATCCTCGGGCTCGCCTTAGTCGTGGCGCTGGCTCTCAGCCAGTTCGTCGGTTACGTGGTCATCGCTACCCTGCTCGTCGTACTCGTACTGCCCTTCCTGATGAGAACAGCGGATGCCGTGCTGCCGTCGTCTGCACGTTCGAAGCTCACCCTCCGCGCATTCATTGACGGCTTCTGGATAAGTCCGCGCCAGTATCCGGACTTTGGCTGGACGCTGCTCAGCCGCATCCTCGTCAATTTCGGGAACGCGTTCGGCACCGCCCTCCTTCTGCAGTTTCTGCAATACGGGCTGAGAGTTTCTGACGCCGAGAACACACTCATTTTTTTGACGCTCGTCTATATGGTGTTCGTGATTCTCGCGTCGCTCCTACTGGGGCGACTGTCTGATCGGCTCGGGCGACGCAAGGTGTTCGTGTTCGTGGCATCCGCTGTGCAAGGCGTGGCGGCGTTGTTGCTCGCATTCGTGCCTGAGCTCTCGGTCGCATTTGTCGCGGCGGGCCTCCTCGGGCTTGGCTACGGCTGCTTTCTCTCGGTTGACCAGGCGCTCGCAACCCAAGTGCTGCCTGATCCGCACACGCGAGGCAAGGACCTCGGCATCATGAACATCGCCACCGCCGTTCCCCAAGCCTTCGCCCCACTGCTTGGTGCCCTCGTTGTCGCCGCGATCGCCGGTTTTCAGGGTCTCTTCATTCTCGCGGCGGCTGCCGCGCTGCTCGGCGCACTCGCCGTTCTGCCGATCAGGAGTGTCAAATAATGCAGTTAGTACGTTGCCCCGACCAGCCGTGGCTCGACCGCGCTGCATACTGGGGTGGGCTTAGTGCGGCGACGACCGACCTCGAGACCCCGTTTGGCGTTGTCTCGCTCCCGGCGCTCGCGCACAACGCGTTCGACATGGTCAGGCGCGCGCACGGCACCACTATCCGCGTCGCCACTAAGTCGGTGCGCGTGCGCTCCGTTGTGGATGCGGTGCTCGCCGTTCCCGGATTCCACGGCGTGCTCGCATCCACACTTGCCGAGGGTCTGTGGCTTGCCGAGACCATCGATGACGTCGTCGTCGGCTACCCAACCGTCGACCGATCATCGCTGAGAAAGCTTGCGGACTCGCCAGAACTGGCACGGCGAGTCACCGTGATGGTCGACTCGGTCGCGCAGCTTGACTTCATCGACTCGGCTTTGCAAACCACCCACGAGCCGATCCGGGTGGCGCTCGAGCTCGATGCATCATGGCACTCGCGACTCCTCGGAACACTCGGCGTGTGGCGCTCGCCGGTGCACACCGCAGCAGAGGCCCGTGCTCTCGCCGAAGCGGTCGTGGCCCGCACCGGATTCACCCTCGTGGGCATCATGGCCTACGAAGCGCAGATCGCCGGCGTCACCAATCAACCACCACATCGCCCGTTCCGTGCCGCAACCGTGCGCTGGGTGCAGAAGAATTCAGCTGTCGAACTGGCCGAACGTCGCGGGGCCGTTGTCGCCGCCGTGCGCGGTGTCGCCGACCTCGAATTTGTGAATGGCGGAGGCACCGGCTCGCTAGAAAGCACCTCTGCTGACCCATCAGTGACCGAGATCGCGGCGGGTAGCGGACTGTTTGGTCCACACCTCTTCGACGCCTACTCACACTTCAGGCCGGCCCCGGCCGCGGCCTTCGCGCTCTCGGTAGTACGCAAGCCGCGCCCCGACATGGTGACCCTTCTCGGCGGCGGCTGGGTGGCATCCGGCCCGCCTGCTGCAGATCGGATGCCGCAACTCGCCTGGCCTGAGAAGCTCGAGTACGTGGCGCGCGAGATGGCAGGAGAGGTGCAATCCCCACTACGCGGTGCCGGTGCCGGCGCTCTGACCGTGGGAGACCGGGTGTGGCTGCGCCACACCAAGGCGGGCGAGCTGAGTGAACACCTCACCGCGTTCGCTATCGTCGATGGTGACCGTATTGTTGAAACTGTTCCGACCTACCGAGGTGAGGGGAAAGCGTTCCTGTGACCGAGATCGCGACCGCCAGGCTGTGGCGCAACTGGGGTCGCTCCGAATCGTCGCACCCCGCGTTCGTGGCGCGAACGTCGACGGTCGATGACGTTGTTGAGGCTGTCGCCTTCGCGCGCGGCCGCAGCCTGAGCATCAAGCCGGTCGGAGCGGGGCACAGCTTCACGAGCATCGCGGCGACCGACGGCCTACAGATTGATCTGTCTGCGCTTGATGGGCTGCGTGCCGTGAACGGAAATCAGGTCACCCTGGGTGCAGGAACCAACCTGTATCAGGTGCCGGCGCTGCTCGAGACGCACGGCCTCGCGCTCGCCAATATGGGCGACATCGACCGGCAGACGATCAGCGGCGCCACCTCAACGGGCACCCACGGCACCGGCGTTGCGTTCGGCGGGCTGGCCACCCAGATTCGTGCGGTGACCATGGTTACGGCGAGTGGTGAACTGCTGCGGGTCAGTGAGACCGAGAACGCGGAGCTGCTGCCGGCCGTGAGCCTTGGGCTCGGTGCGCTCGGCGTGATCGTCGACCTGACAATCGAGTGCGTGCCTGCTTTCCTCCTGCACGCGATCGAGCGGCCAGAGAATGTGCAGCTCGTGCTTGAGGAGTTTGCCTCACGCGTTGCTGGCAGTGACCACTTTGAGTTCTACGTGTGGCCGCACACCGATGTAGCGCTCACCAAGACCAACACGCGGCTGCCGATCGACGCGCAGCGGCATCCGCTCGGCCGGGTGAGGCACTGGCTAGACGACGACTTCGTTGCCAACGATGTGCTGGCGGCGACCCTGAATCTGGGCCGTGCGTTTCCGAAGCTCATTCCGCGAATCAACCGGCTTGCAGTGAACATCACCGGCGATCGTGAGTTCACCGATCTTTCGCACAAGGTCTTCGTGAGCCCGCGCACCACGCGCTTCCGTGAGATGGAGTATGCGATCCCGCTCGAGCACGTGCCAGAGGCCGTCACTCGGTTGCGCGCCATGATCGACGCGAAAGGCTGGAATATTTCGTTTCCGATTGAGGTGCGCGCGGCCGCCGCAGATGACAACTGGCTATCGACGGCGAACGGTCGCGCTAGTGGGTACATCGCAGTACACCGGTACTTTCGTGAAGACCCGACCGAGTATTTTCGCGCCATCGAGATACTCATGCGTGAGTATGGCGGCCGCCCGCATTGGGGCAAGATGCACTACCAGGATGCGGCGTCATTGCGAGAGGTCTACCCGCGATTTGACGACTTTCTCGCAGTGCGTGACAGGCTCGACCCCGATCGAGTGTTCGCGAACGACTACCTCGGAAGAGTGCTCGGCCCATGACCCCAGCGAAGAACACCACGTCACCGAAGCTCACCGAGAGCGAATGGACCCACGACGCGGCAGGCCTCGCAGCTCTCGCACCGAAGGATTTCACGTTTGGCGTTGCCACGGCAGCATTCCAGATCGAGGGTGCGATTCGCGAAGGCGGGCGTGAGCCGTCGACCTGGGACACCTTCATGGGGCAACCAGAACGCATCAGTGACGGATCTGACGCGTCCATCGCCACCGACCACTATCACCGCTATCCCGAAGACGTGCGGCTCATGAAAGAGCTCGGTGTCGACGCGTACCGATTTTCGATCGGGTGGCCGCGCGTACAGCCAGGCGGAGTGGGCAAGGCGAATCGTGAAGGGCTCGCATTTTACGACCGGCTGATCGATGAACTGCTTGCCGCAGGCATCCGCCCGATGGCCACGCTCTTCCACTGGGACACCCCCGAACCGCTGCAGCACGCGGGTGGCTGGCTTAACCGCGACACCGCGTACCGGTTTGCTGATTTCGCCCTCATCGCGGCGGAAGCCTTTGGCGACCGGGTCGCCCAGTGGGTCACGATCAACGAGCCAACTACCGTCACCCTCAACGGCTATGCACTGGGCATTCACGCACCGGGTGCGACTCTCATGTTCGACTCGCTGATCACCGTTCACCACCAGCTACTCGGTCACGGGCTCGCGGTGCAAGCACTGCGCTCGGAAGATGTGGTCGGCCAGATTGGGATAGCCAACGTGCATTCGCCGGTCATTCCCTATGGCAAGGGTTTCAAGACCGGCGCGTACGCCGAGCTTTTCGACCTCATCCACAACCGCATCTATGCAGACCCTGTGCTGCTCGGTCGGTACCCAAAGTTTCCGCGGTCGATGCGCACGATCTTCCGGCCGCTCATCGAAGTGGATGACGCCGACCTCGCGATCATCGCCCAGCCCCTCGACTTCTACGGTCTCAACTACTACATGCCGACGCGCATTGCCTCCGGTGCGCCCACCGACAACACAATGCCTGATGGTGTGTGGGCGGCTGGCGCGAGCCAACTACCTTTTCACATCGCGCCGTGGCCAGAACTACCGACCACCAGTTTCGGTTGGCCGGTCGCGCCAGATTATCTGCGGGTGGCCCTAGCGGACTACGCCACGCGCTACGCGGGAAAACTGCCACCCGTCTACATCACCGAGGGCGGTGCGAGCTTCGTCGACACCGTGCAGGCCGACGGATCGATCGATGACGAGTCGAGGACCGCCTACCTGGCCGAACACCTCGCGGTGGCATTCGCGGGTGCCCCCGGTGTTGACGTACGTGGCTACTTCATCTGGACGCTGCTCGACAACTGGGAGTGGGCGGCAGGTTTCAGCCAGCGTTTCGGACTCGTACACGTCGATGCCGACACCCAGGATCGCACGCCCAAGCGCTCGTACCGCTGGCTGCAGCAACTGCTCGGCGCGCGCGGCTGACCGTGGCCGGCTGACGGTGGCTGACGGTGGCTGGCGGCGCGCGGCTGGCCGGTGAAGCCCACGCCCGCTACCCGCGAGTTCGCTTCGAGCGTCGAATATCGCGGGCATGCTCCGATCGCCCTCCCGTATAGTTGCGCGTATGGACTTCCTCATCGTCATTGGCGTAATCGTGCTGCTCGTGGTCATCGTCGGTATCTATCTGTGGGCAACATACAACTCCCTCGTCACGCTCAATGTGCGCGTCGACGAAGCATGGAGCGACATCACGGTGCAGCTCAAGCGTCGCGCCGACCTCATCCCAAACCTCATTGAATCGGTCAAGGGCTACGCTGCGCACGAGGCGGGCGTCTTCGAGGCCGTCACGAAGGCTCGCGCCGAGACGCTCAACGTTTCGGGCCCTGCCGATGCCGCTGTCGCCGAGAACCACATGCAGACCGCACTCAAGAGCATCTTTGCTGTCGCTGAGGCATATCCGCAACTGCAGGCCAGCCAGAACTTCCTGCAGCTGCAGGGGGAGCTCGTCGACACCGAAGACAAGATTCAGGCCAGCCGTCGTTTCTACAACGGGGGCGTGCGCGAGCTCAACACGAAAATCAAGACGTTCCCGAACACGCTGTTCGTGCGCAACCTCGGCTTCACGGAGCGTGAATTCTTCGAAGTGGCCGATTCCGCATCGATCGCCGAGCCACCGCGGGTGCAGTTCTAAGGTTTCCGACGTAGTTTGTAGCCGTGCGAACCCGATCTAAGGACTTCCATGTATCGCGCGATCGCGAAGAATAAACGCAACACGGTGTTCATCATCCTGTTGTTCCTGCTGATCATTGGCGGCCTTGGTCTGTTGGCCGGGTACATCTACAACAATGCGTCAATCGTGGTTATCACGCTCGTGATCGCCACGGCCTACGCGGTGATCCAGTACTTCACAGCGTCGACGCTCGCGCTCAGCATGAGCGGTGCCCAAGAGATTCAGAAGGCCGATAACCCGCGGCTGTACCGCATCATCGAGAACCTGTCGATCACCACGGGTATGCCCATGCCCAAGGTGTACATCGTCAATGACCCGGCTCCGAACGCGTTCGCCACCGGGCGCGACCCACAGCACGCATGCGTTGCGGCGACCACCGGCCTGCTCGACCTCATGAACGACTCCGAACTCGAAGGCGTCATGGCACACGAGATGGGCCACGTGCAGAACTACGACATCCGTGTCTCGATGATCGTCTTCGGGCTGGTCGTTGCCGTCGGTTTCATCGCCGACATTTTCTTACGCATGGCGTTCTTCGGCGGCCGCGGAAATGACCGAGGGGGCGGTAACCCGGTCGTGCTGGTCTTCGGCCTCGCCGCAATGCTCGTCGCACCAGTCGTTGCTGCCGCGGTTCAGGCCGCGATCTCGCGCCAGCGCGAATATCTGGCGGATGCCACGAGTGCGATGACCACTCGCAACCCCGACGAGCTGGCGAGCGCCCTCACCAAGCTCGAGCAGTATGGCCGCCCGATGCAGAAGCAAAACTCCACGATGTCGCACTTGTGGATTTCTGACCCGATGAAACCGGGTCTGTTCTCGCGCATGTTCAGCACCCACCCACCGCTGCCCGACCGCATCGTGCGACTGGGCAAGATCGGCTCGAGCTTCTAGCTGGTGCTGCGATCGGCTCGAGCTTCTCGCTCGGCCGGGTGCACGTGTTGCGGCTGGCTTGCGCTTCTCCGCAGCAGTGTTGGCTCCTTGTCGTACCGGGATTCGCACACGGTCGGCGGGATCGATCTAGTGACCGAGCGCGCCCGCGATCGCGGCAGACAGGTCTCCCCGACCGGCAACCTCGATTCGGTCGAGGGCCTGCCATGCGGCCGCCTCGCGAAGCATGGGAACGATGCGTTGCTCGATGTCGGCCGGGGCATCCGCTTCCCGCCATGCCGACTGCACGCGCAGCACGCCCGCTTGGCGATCGCTCTTGAGGTCGATGCGGCCCACGATGGCCTCATCGACGAGCACGGGTAGTGAGTAGTAGCCGAAGACGCGCTTCGGGGCCGGTGTGTAGATCTCGATGCGATAGTGAAACCCAAACATGCGCAGCGTGCGGTCGCGCTCCCAGACCATCGGGTCGAAGGGTGAGAGCAGCGCTGTGGTCTCGATACGGCGGGGGATGCGGGCATCGCGATGCAGCCAGGCCGGTTTGCCCCAGCCGTGCACCGTCACGGGCCACAGTTCACCCGTCTCAACGAGTTCGTCGATGGCCTGCTTAGTGGTGGTCTGTGTCAAGCGAAAATAGTCCGCGATGTCGCGATGCGTGCCCACCCCGAGCGCGCGGGCGCCGAAGCGCACGAGTTCGCGAACGGCCTCCGGTTTCGGGATGTCGCGCTGCACCACGTCGGCCGGCAGTCGACTCGCTGCCAGGTCGTAGCTGCGCTCGAAGCGAGTACGGCCAGCGGTGACCACTTCGCCCCACATGAACAGTGTCTCCAGCCCGGTCTTCACATCCGACCACCCCCACCATGGGCCCGTGCGCCGATTGGCGTCGTGCTCGATCTGACGCGCGGTGAGTGGCCCCTTCGCCGCGAGCTCGCCGCGCAGAAAGTCGAGCATCGACCCGTTTTCTGCGCCCCATCGCGCCCAGTCTGAGGCGTCTGAGCGCCTCGCCTCCATCGCCCACCGCCAGAGCGGCCAGGACTCAACGGGAATGATCGCGGCCTGGTGCGCCCACGCCTCGGTATATGCACTCTTTCGCCCGAATGTAAGCCGGTCGAGCGCGGCCTTGTCGTATGCCCCGAGCCGCGCGAACACGGGCAGGTAATGACTGCGTTCGAACACGGTGACCGAGTCGAGTTGCAGCAGGCCGAGTCTCGCTATCAGGAGATTCAGCTGGCGGGTGGCAACGGGAGCGTGCGGCCGGCCGAAGCCTTGGGCCGCCAGGGCGATGCGTCGCGCCGCGGCGGCAGAAATCGTCTCAACCATGTGAGGGAGACACTACCGCCGACCGCCCACACTCGGTGCTCGGTTCAGGAACTGCGCTCTGGTTGAGGAACTGCGCTCTGGTTGAGGAACTACGCTCTGGTTGAGGAACTACGCTCGGTTCAGGAACTGTGCTCTGGTTAAGGAACTACGCTCCGGTTCAGGACCTACGCTCTGGTCAGGCGCGCGCCTCGGCAAGCTCTAGCACGTCGACAACGCTGGCCAAGATGTAGTCGTGCGGATGCGGCTCAAGCTCGGCGCGACCCAACTTGCCGGTCAGCACACCGACCGCGATCACCCCGGCGTTCTTGGCCGCTTGCAGATCGACGATGGTATCGCCCGCGGCGAGCACGGCGCGCACATCGTGCACACCGGTGCGTTCCATCGCGCGATGGATGAGGTACGGGGCCGGGCGTCCCTCGGCGACATCCGAGGTGGTCACTACGGCATCCAGCAGATCGGTCGGGTCTTGGCCGACTCTCCAGCCGACCGAGGCGAGCAATGGAACTGCGACGTCGTCGGAAAATCCGGTGGTCAGCGCTATCTTGATGCCACGGCGGCGCAACTCGCGAAGGGTGTCGACCACGCCCTCGATTGCCACCGGCGGGTTCTGCCGATAGGAGTCGGCGAGCAGTTGCCGAAATCGCCCAAAGGCGGCATCGACCGCCAGAGGTTCCGCGGTCACGCCTCCGAGGCGCATCAGTGCGGTGATTGCCGTCACTTTGTCGGTGCCCATCCAGTGCTGCAAGGCGATCGGGTCGACCCGCGCGCCGGTCTCTTCGACAGCGGTCGAGAGGGCGAGGTACACCGAGCCATGGTCGTCGATGGTCGTGCCAGCCATGTCGAACGCCACCAGTTCAATCATGATCGACTCCGTATCTCCACGTGTGTGTGGTGCACTCTGCGCCCTTCGGCGCACCTTCGACGCGCTCTATGCGTCCCGCGGTGGCGCACGGTGGTCTACCCGCGGACTTTTCGAGGATATCCGCTGCGAGACGAACCAGCACGTACTATTCCGGTACAGCAGTCGAACAGCGTGCAAACAGTCCTGCGGAAGTGCGCTGGCCGGTTGACGTACCGGCCGAGCGCCAGCAGACTCGTTATTCATGAGTTCGCGCGCTGTTGCCCCACCCGGTTGCGATGTACTGGTCGTCGGTGCCGGGATCGTTGGTCTCGCTCACGCTGCTGAGGCAGTGAGTCGCGGGCTCTCGGTGGTCGTGGTCGACCGAGATGCGCGCGCGGTTGGTGCATCCGTTCGCAATTTCGGGCACTGCTGTGTCACGGCCCAATCCGGCGAGCTTCTGGAGCTTGCACAGGCAGCCCGCGAGCGCTGGCTTCGCCACAGTCGGGATGCCGGGTTCTTCTCGGTTGAGTCGGGGGCGCTCGCCGTTGCGCAGAGTTCGCGTGAGTTGGCTGTGCTCGACGAGCTCAGCGCATCGCGTGAACCAGGACAGGTGCAGTTGCTCTCGACACAAGAACTTCGTGCTCGATTCGCAGCAATCGGCGGTTCCGCAGTGGTGGGTGGGGCGGTATTGCGTGACGATGTGCGCGTCGACCCACGTGAAGCGGTCGGTGGGCTCGCAGCGTGGCTCGCGGCGCAACCAGGTGTGACGTTTCTCTGGCGTACGGCGTTTCTCGGTGGGTCTAGTGGTGTCGCTGAGACCTCGCGGGGCACGATCTCAGCCACCCGCATCATCGTCTGCGTGGGCCACGATCTCGACTATCTGTATCCGCAGCTTTCGGCCGACCACGAGATTGAGCGGTGTGCGCTTCAGATGGCACTTGTTACGTCACCCGCATCCGTCCGAATCTCTGCCGCTGTGCTTACCGGCACCTCAATGCTGCGGTATCCGGCGTTTGCAGAGACGATTGCGGCCGTTGACCTCAGCATCGAACTCACCGAGACCGACCCATTGCTGATCGAGATCGACGCTAACATCATGTTCACTCAGCGACCGGATGGCACCCTCATCGTGGGCGATAGCCATCGATACGCGGAAACGATAGACCCCTTCCTCGGTGAGTCCACCTCACGGCTGCTGCTGGCTCGCGTCGCGCGAGTGCTCGGCGTGAATCGACTGCGTGTGCTGCAGCGGTGGCAGGGCGTTTACGCGTCTAGTGTGCAGCACCCGTATCTGGTGGCAGAGCCGGAGCGGGGCGTGACCGCCGTGACCGTGACCTCGGGCGTCGGGATGACCATCTCACTCGGCCTCGCAGCGAAAGTATTCGCCACTCTCGATTAGGTGGTCGGCACCCGAATCGACGGTACGCACCCAATCGGCGGCGCGTACCCGAATAGACGATTGCCGTTGTCCTGACGTTAACCCAGCGAGCACCGGCACGCTACCCGACGGGGTCACGATTCGAGAGTCAACTTCGGGATCCCAAGTTCACCCCACAGCGTGCACACCCGGAGTCGACCATTGGGAGGATTCACTTGATCAACAAGCGCTATATCGCTGGAGCGGCACTCATCGCCGCGGTCGCGATCTCGCTCACCGCCTGCACCTCGACCGGAAGCACGGGCGGCAGTTCTCACTCCGCTAGCGCCAAGACGGCGACGAGCGCTGCTGATCTGGGCGGCATGGCTGCACTGGTCACTGCAGCAAACGCCGAGGGCCAGCTCAACGTCATCACCCTTCCGCCGTCGTGGGCTAACTACGGCGCGATCATCGCGGGATTCCAGAAGAAGTACCCGGGGATCAAGATCAACTCGGCAAACCCTGACGGCTCAAGCGCCGACGAGATTTCGGCAGCTAAGGCTCAAAAGGGCCAAGACACGGCGCCCGATGTCTTCGACCTCGGCACCGCGGTGCTTCAGGCGAACCTCGCGGTCGCCGCACCGTACAAGGTCGCCAACTGGGCAGACATTCCTGACAACTTCAAGGATGCCGCTGGCACCTGGTACTACGACTACACCGGCCTCATGTCGATCGGCTACGACTCCACCGTGATCAAGACCGCGCCGAAGTCGATCGACGACCTGCTCGGCGCCAGCTACGCCGGCAAGGTCGCCATCAAGGGCAACCCGACCCAAGCGAACGAGGCAGCAAGCGCCGTGTACATGGCAGCGCTGCAGAGCAAGGGCTCAGCAGATAACATCCAAGCGGGCATTGACTTCTTCCAGAAGCTGAAGACGGCCGGCAACTTCCTTGCTGTGACGCCTTCGCAGGCGACCGTTGTCTCTGGCGAAACCCCCGTCGTAATCCAGTGGAGCTACAACAACCTCGCATGGGGTGCCGCTGGCGGAACCGCTGGTAACCCGAACTTCAAGACCGTCGTGCTTCCCGGCACCGCTGTCGGAAGCTACTACAACCAGGCTATCAACGTCGACGCACCTCACCCGGCGGCTGCCCGCCTCTGGGAGGAGTACCTCTACACCCCCGAGGTGCAGAACCTGTTCCTCGCCTCTGGTGCATACCCCTCCACGTTGGCCGCGATGGTATCCGCTAAGACGATTGACGCCACCGTGCTTGCCGCTGTAGGTGCCGCACCGGCCGACTTCGTTCAGCTGACCGCGGCGCAGGCCAAAGCGGCAGCGGCAGTGCTCACCTCCAAGTGGGCTGCGGCGATCGGCTAACACCACAACCATGATGATGACTGTCGCCGAATCATTAGCGCCAGCCACCGCCACGAGCGGCGCCGGGGTAACCCCCCGGCGCCGCACCGTAGTCTGGCTGGGTCTCGTTCCGTTTGCCGTCTACGTCGTACTTTTTCTCGCAATTCCCGCCGTGCTCGCGGCCGGTAGCGGATTCTTCGACGAGTCGGGCGCGTTTACTCTCGCGAATCTGGCCGCGTTCGCCAACCCGCAGATCCTCGCCGCGTTCTGGGCATCGATCTGGGTTGCGGCCCTCACGGCCATTGTGGGGGCCGTGCTCGGTGCCGCGGTCTGCTTCGCACTGATGGGAACCAGGCCTGAGGGCTTCCTGCGCTCGGCCGTCGACTCGGCCAGCAGCGTGCTCGCCCAATTCGGCGGCGTCATGCTCGCCTTCGCGTTCATCGCGACGATCGGTACTCAGGGGCTGCTCACCCGATGGCTCGTCTCGATGGGGTTCACTCAGAATCTGTTTTCGCATTTCAACAACGGCGGGCCGCTGTTGTATCAAGTTCCTGGGCTGGTCATTCCGTACCTCTATTTTCAGGTTCCGCTGATGATCCTCACCTTTCTGCCCGCGATGCAGGGGCTTAAGACGACGTGGGGTGAGGCCAACGCGATTCTTGGTGGCACCCGCTTTACGTATTGGACGCGCATCGCGATGCCAATTCTCGCGCCCGCCTTCTTCGGAAGCCTCATCCTGCTGTTCGCGAACTCGTTTTCGTCGTACGCTACGGCGGCCGCGCTGATCGACCAGGGCGGCATCATCCCGCTCACGATCCGCCAACAGCTCACGAGCGAGACTGTGGTCGGGGTGTCTAACGTTGCCGGTGTTCTCGCTCTCGGCATGGTGGTGATTATGGTCGTTTTGATGACCGCGTATTCGGCGTTGCAGCGACGTGCCTCCCGGTGGCAGCGATGAGCGCACTGAGGTTTGGAGCCGAGCCCGGTCGGGTGACCCGATGGGTGATTCTCGGCTCGGTCGGAATCGTCTTTATGGTGCCCATTGTCGCGATGCTCGAATTCACTCTGCGGGTGGGGCAGCCGGCCAAGGGTGTGCAGACCTACGGGTTCGCGCACTACCTGGCCCTGTTCAGTCCGCTCAACGAGTCGACGTATGACGTGTTGTTCCAAGGCATCGTGAACTCACTCACCATTTGCGTGATCACGGTTGCTATCGTGCTCGTGCTTCTCCTGCCGACGATGATTCTCGTTGAGCTCAAATTTCCGCATCTGCGGCGGGTGCTCGAGTTCGTCTGCATCATTCCCATCACGATCCCCTCCATCGTGCTTGTTGTCGGCTTCGTGCCGGTGTACTCGATTGTCGCTCGCATCTTCGGCAGTTCGCCGTGGACCCTCGCTTTCGCTGTGGGTGTGATCGTCTTGCCCTACGCCTACCGCCCGATCGCGGCAAACCTGGCGTCGGTCGACGTGGTGATTCTGAGTGAAGCGAGCCGATCTCTCGGTGCGGGCTGGCTGAGTGTGCTGGGCCGGGTCATCTTGCCGAACCTTCGACGGGGCATCTTCGCGTCGTGCTTTATCACCATCGCCGTCGTGCTCGGCGAGTACACGATTGCGTCGTTCCTCAGCAGGAACACCTTCCAGACGGCACTCGTTCTGCTGCAGCACACCGACCCTTACGTCGCCGTGATCTTCGCGGTGGTTGCGCTCGTTTTTGCGTTCTTCCTTCTTCTACTCATCGGTCGGCTGGGTTCCACCCGCCGGGACAGGACCTCATCATGACCCTCATCGCGGATGCGCCGATCACCACAATGTCGTCGGGTGCGACTGTCGAACTCATCGACGTCGTCAAGGATTACTCGGGGCATCGAGCCCTTACCGGAGTGAATCTGTCGATCAAACCGGGAGAGTTCGTCGCACTTCTTGGGCCGTCTGGGTGTGGAAAGACCACCGCGCTGCGAGCGCTCGCCGGGCTGGAGCAGGTGAACGGGGGCAGCATTTTGATCGACGGTCGGGATGTCGTCAATGTTCCGGTGAACAAGCGCGATATCGGAATGGTCTTCCAGTCATACTCACTCTTCCCGCACATGACCGCCCGTGAGAACGTTGAATTTGGACTGCGGATGCGCAAAGTCGACCCGGCGGAGCGTCGCAGGCGTGCCGAGGAGACTCTCGAACTCGTCGGCCTCTCCGCGCTCTCCGGGAGATATTCCCACCAGCTTTCCGGTGGCCAGCAGCAGCGCGTCGCACTCGCCCGTGCACTCGTTACTCGCCCACGGGTTCTGCTGCTCGACGAACCGCTATCTGCTCTCGACGCTAAGGTGCGTGTTCAGTTGCGCGACGAGATCCGCCGAATCCAGACTGATCTGGGAATCACGACCCTCTTCGTCACCCACGACCAGGAGGAGGCGCTTGCCGTCGCAGACCGAGTCGCGGTAATGCGCGACGGTCACGTCGAACAGATCGGTACGCCCGAGGAGCTCTACACGGCTCCGATCTCTGCTTTTGTAGCCAACTTCGTTGGCCTCAGCAACCAGATTCCCGCTGAGGTGTCTGGGGGAGTGGTCACCGTCCACGGACAGACGCTCGACCTCATCAACCGGCCACACCTCGACGGGCCGGTCATCGCGTTCGTGCGGCCTGAGGATATTGTCATCGATGCGCAGGGCATGACGTCGACCGTGCTGACCTCGAGTTTTCTGGGGTCTCTTCGTCGCACCCAGTTGCGGCTCGATGATGGCTCGGTGATCTCGGTTCAACACGATGTCGCCGACCAGCTTCAGCCGGGAGATACCGTGCGTGTGCGACTCAAAGGCAGGCCGGTGCTGGTCGGGCCGCGGTAGCCTCACACGCAGCACCTGCGCGCAGCACTCGGTACGAGGTGCGGCGTGTGACGACGCATTCATATGCCCGTCGGGGCATGCGGTCGCGCCGTAGAATGTTGTTGTGACGATCGGACGTCGAAAAATTCGCGCGGAGAGCGTCGTGCCCTTCCGCGTCGGAGGCGCCGTTCCTCCCGGCCTCCAGACGGCTGGCGCATACTCGTGGCGCATCCTCGTGGTCCTCGGCGTTGTCGCGGTATTCGTCTTCCTGGTCGTCCAATTCAAGTACATCGTGATCCCGTTCATGATCGCGATTCTCGTGGCCGCGCTTCTGGTTCCGCTCGTGCAATCACTCACCCGTCGTCGCTGGCCACGCTGGCTCGCAATCGTGGTCGTGATGGCTGCGGCGATCGCCATCGTCGCGGGACTGGTGTTTGTGGTGATCGCGCAGATCCGAAGCGGATTCCCTGACCTGCAGACTCGCTCACTGACCGCGTACGAAGAGTTCAAGAACTTCCTCGCCACGTCGCCACTGCGACTGACCGACGCACAGATCAACACCTACGTCACTGAAGCCATCGCTGCGGTGCAAAAAGATAGCCAGGTACTCATCAGCGGTGTGCTGTCGGTTGGCTCCACCGCCGGGCATGTGCTCGCTGGGCTCCTGCTAACGCTTTTCGCAACGGTGTTTATCCTCATTGATGGTGCCGGCATCTGGAAGTGGATTGTGCGCTTGTTCCCGCGCACGGCTCGCGCTGCCGTCGACGGATCGGGCCACGCGGGGTGGCTCACGCTCACGACTTTCGTCAGAGTACAGATCTTCGTTGCAGCGGTCGACGCCATCGGCATAGGTCTCGGCGCGTGGATTGTCGGCCTCGTGTTCGGCGGATTCCCGCTCGTGATCCCGATCGCCATCGCGGTGTTCCTCGGCTCCTTCATCCCCGTGGTCGGCGCCGTGCTCACCGGATCGCTCGCCGTCTTCGTGGCACTGGTATATCTTGGTCCGATGCCCGCCCTCATCATGAGCGGCGTCGTACTGCTCGTGCATCAGGTTGAGAACCACGTACTGCAGCCACTCGTGATGGGAACGGCGGTGAAAGTGCATCCACTCGCGGTCGTTTTCGCCGTGGCTGCAGGCTCATTCATCGCAGGAATCCCCGGTGCCCTGTTCGCCGTGCCGATCATTGCGGTGCTCAACGTCATGGTCAACTACATCGCACGCGCAGAGTGGCGCACTAACCCGCGGTCGAGAACAGAAGAAGAGCTACCTCATGCCTGAACGCGTAGTGACCGGCCCAACGCTGGCGGACTTCGAAGAGGCACGCACGCGCGTCTCGGTCGCGGCGAAAGTCACCCCGATGGAAACCTCGCGTTTTCTGTCTGACATTCTCGGGTCGCCCGTCTACCTCAAGTGTGAGAATCTGCAGCGCACCGGTTCGTACAAAATTCGCGGCGCCTACAACCGCATCTCCCGCTTAACCGACCTCGAGAAGTCGCGTGGGGTTGTCGCTGCCTCGGCCGGCAATCACGCTCAAGGGGTGGCCTACGCCGCGCGTGAGCTAGATATCACGGCGACCATCTTCATGCCGGTTGGCGTGGCTCTGCCCAAGCTGCAGGCCACGAAAGACTATGGAGCCCATGTCGTGCTGCGCGGTCACACGGTCGATGAGCCGCTTCGCGCTGCGGCAGAATTTGCGCGCACGACCGGAGCAGTGCTCATCCATCCTTTCGACCACGCGGATGTCGTGGCCGGCCAGGGAACACTCGGTTTGGAGATTCTCGACCAGCGCCCCGACGTTGACACGATCGTCGTGCCGATCGGTGGCGGCGGACTGATCTCCGGAGTAGCGAGCGCCGTGAAGCAGCGTGCGGCACAGCTCGGTCGCATCGTCAAGATTATTGGCGTTCAGGCGGCGAACGCGGCCCCGTACCCGATCTCACTCAAGCGGGGTGCTCCCACCGAGATCACGATCGTGCCCACGATTGCCGACGGCATAGCCGTCTCGAAGCCCGGCGAGTTGAACTTTGCCATCGTGCGCGACATGGTCGACGAAGTCGTGACGGTGAGTGAAGACGACATGGCGCAGGCGCTGCTGGTATTGCTCGAGCGCGCCAAGCTCGTGGTTGAGCCAGCCGGCGCCGCTGGGGTCGCGGCGATTTTATCGGGGCAGATCACCGCATCCGGAACCACCGTGGTCATTTTGAGCGGGGGCAACATCGACCCGCTCATGATGGAGCGCGTGATCGCTCACGGGCTCGCCGCCTCAGAGCGCTACCTCAAGCTGCGCATTCCGCTGCCTGATCGCCCCGGCCAGCTCGCACGCACGGCGGCGATCGTGGCCGAGAGTAATGCGAACGTCGTAGAGGTGCTGCACACGCGGCACGGAAATGGCATGCAGATCAGCCAGGTCGAACTCGAATTACACATCGAGACCAGAGGGCCGGAGCACGCCGAGCAGGTGCTGGATCGATTGCGTGAAGAGGGCTACGAGCCCCGCATCGATTTCTAGCTACGGTACGTACGTCTCCACGTTGACGATCTCGACGCTGATCTGTTTACCGTTAGGCGCCGTGTAGCTTGTTGAGTCGCCCACGGCGAGCCCAATAATCGCGATGCCGAGGGGACTGCCCTCACTATAGACATCGAGGTCGCTGTCGCCGACAATTTCGCGACTGCCAATGAGGAAGATGGTCTCGTCGCCCATAATCTTCGCCCTGATGACGGTGCCCGGCTCGACAACTCCGGTGCTCTGCGGGGCCTCACCCACGACGGCGTGACGCAGGAGTTCGGTGAGTACGCGGATGCGCGCCTCAATCTTGCCCTGCTCTTCTTTCGCGGCGTGGTATCCGCCGTTCTCCTTGAGATCACCCTCTTCTCGCGCTGACTCGATCTTCTTGGCGATCTCGAGACGGCCTTCACCACTGAGTTGCTCGAGTTCCGCGCTTCGGCGGTCGAACGCTTCCTGGGTCAACCAGGTAACGGGGCGGTCGTGCGACACGGTGATCTCCTCACAGAACGACATGGGCTAGCACGTGCCAGCCGGGTGAATCAGACAAGCCTAGGTGAGCCAGCAGCGATAAACCGACCCAGATACGGCGGCCTCGGTGGTGCGCACCGCTTGGGTGAACGATCGCGTGCGCACAGTGGATGCCGCAACCTCGAAGACTTTCCAACCCACGATCGAATACGACTGATTGAGAGCCTGCACAGCGCACCGCGACGTCATTCCGATGGGTACCGTGAGCTCAAAAGTCACGTCGACTTCGTGTGTGCTGACGATCACCTGACCGGTGTCTGAGGTTTCAAGCGACGCGGCTGGTGAGAAGAGCCCGCCCCACACGACCCACGCAGCAAACACGATCACGAAGGCGACCGCCGTGCCGATCGCGATCCACCGAGTACGGCTGGTGGCCCGGGGGTTGCGTCCATAGCGAGCGTCGACGTCCAGCGCACCCTGCCCGCTGTTTTCGGTCACACTGACTCCTCGGTACTGCGGATAGTCTTGACTTCCAAGGCTATTAGCTATCCCGAGGAGTTTGGTGACACTGCGTCTTCTTGCTGTGCATGCCCACCCCGACGACGAGTCGAGTAAGGGCGCAGCTACTTATGCTGCTTATCGAGCGCGAGGCGCGCGCGTGATGATCGTGAGTTGCACGGGCGGCGAACGCGGTGACATCCTGAACGCGGGTCTCGAGCGGCGGCCGATGGGCGAGCGAGATCTCGCCGGGCTCAGGCGCATCGAGATGGCCGAAGCCCAAGAGGTGATGGGTGTCGAACATCGATGGCTCGGCTATGCAGATTCGGGGCTGCCCGAGAACGGCGAAGTTCTCGCTTCCGACTGCTTCGCAACGATTCCGCTGCAGATTTCGGCTCAACCGCTCGTGCGTTTGCTCCGTGACTACCGGCCGCATGTTGTTGTGACCTACGACCAGAACGGCGGGTATCCGCACCCCGACCACATCCGCACGCACGAGGTCACTATGCGTGCTGTCGATGAAGCGGCCGATACCTCGGTTTTGCCAGAACTCGGTGCCTCGTGGGCGGTTTCCAAGGTCTACTACGAACGCATCTTCAACGCGCCGAGGCTTCTCGCGGTGCACGCCGCGATGAGTGAACTGAGCCCGGCGCATCCGAGCCTCGAGCGCCTCGAGCAACTCGCGGGGTGGATGAAGGATCGCCCAGACACCGCAACAACCCGCGTACCGATCGGCGACTTTCTGGAGGTGCGAGACGCGGCGTTGCGTTCACACGCGAGCCAGGTTAAGCCAGAAGATGAGTTCTTTTTCTGGCCGAATGACGTGCTGCGCGGTGCGTGGCCGTTCGAGGACTACGAGCTGGTGAGGTCGTCCGTGGATTCGCCGCAACCCGAGAGCGACCTGTTCGCCGGCATTACAGATGAGAGCGACGCATGAGTGCACTAGTTCCGGTAATTATCTGGTTGGCCGATCCGACACCCTCGCTGCCGCCAGCATCCACCGCGCCGGATGATCTTGTCACGCCGGGAGTCATCGGCTTCGTGATTACCTTTCTGGTGGCGGTTGCAACCGTGTTCCTGATCATCGACATGACGCGCCGCATCCGCCGGGTGCGCTACCGCGAGGAGATTCGGGCGCAACTCGCGGTCGAGCAACACGCAGTGGCATCCACCCCGTCGGCGCTGTCGAAGAAGCGATCGCCTGCTTCGACGAGTGCTCTCCCGGCGAAGCCTGCCACGAAGCCGAGGAGCGGCTAGCCCACGCTACGACAGGATGGGTGGGTTCGTCGCGACGATGAAGATTCCGGTCCAGTGGCAGAGAAACGCGAGCAGCGTGAGCGTATGGAAGATTTCGTGGAATCCAAATCGGCCGGGGAATGGATTTGGGCGCTTAAGGCCGTAGATCACGGCACCGACGGTGTAGCAGAGCCCGCCGATGAGAATCAGCGTCATCATGACCGCATTCGCGTTGAAGAAGTCAACGATGAAGACCAGTGCGCCCCAGCCCATCGCGACATAGAGCGGTACGTAGAGCCAGCGCGGCGCTCCGATCCAGAAAATGCGGAACACAATGCCGAGCCCCGCCCCGCCCCAGATCAGCCACAACAGCAGGGTCGCCTTAGCTGGCGGCAGGCATAAGACGGTGATCGGCGTATACGAACCAGCAATGAGCAGGAAGATGTTCGCGTGATCGAAGCGCTTGAGCAGTCGCTTGGTGCGGTCGCTGCCGGTGAAGCGGTGATAGAGCGCTGACACCCCGAACAGCAGCAGCGATGATGCCACAAAGACGGCGGAGCTGATCTTGGCGGGGATCCCCTGCCCGGCCACGATGAGAATGATGCCGAGTACGACCGCAACGGGGAACGTTCCCGCATGAATCCAGCCGCGCCAGGTCGGTTTGACATCTGCGACCCCATGCTCGATCTCGTCGTCGACGAGGGGAAGGCGCGGGATGCCTGATGTCTCGGTGTCAGCGTCGTCGTGGGCGGCGTTGGGGGGATTCGCGGTCATGCGAAAAGTGTACGACAGCCGGGATTCGGCAACCTGTCCTGCGCCGTAGACTAACGTAGGCGTGTGAAAGAGCGCGAGGTTCCGCTAGGTGGAGGCCTCCTCTACGGCCTGTACCAGAAGCGTCTCAAACGCTCGTTGGTAGGCCAATCACTGCCCAGGCATGTCGCCATGATCATTGACGGCAACCGCCGATGGGCGCGTTTGCGCGAACTCGAAACCGCGGCCCATGGTCATCGTGCCGGTGCGGCTAAGTATCGCGAATTCCTCGAGTGGTGTGACGACCTGGGTATCTCGGTCGCGACTCTGTATCTGCTCTCCACCGACAATCTGGTCAGCAGAACGCCGGCCGAACTGAACAGCCTGTTCGAGATCATTGCCAAACTCGCGGACGACCTTTCGCACTTTCGCAGGTGGCGCGTGCAGCACGTGGGGTCGACCGATGGGCTCCCGGCGAAACTGGTTGAGAAGCTTCAGGTGGCCCAGGAGCGCACCAAGGCGAACACCGGCCTCCACATTAATCTCGCGATCGGGTACGGTAGCCGGCGCGAGATAGCGGATGCCATGCGTAGCATCGTGGAAAAACATGCAGGGGAGGGCGGCACGCTCGATGCACTCGCCGAGATTCTCACGCCAGAGCTGATCGGTGAGCACCTGTACACCGTGGGTCAGCCAGATCCAGACCTCGTCATTCGCACGTCCGGGGAGCAACGCCTGAGCGACTTCATGCTCTGGCAAAGCGCCCACAGCGAGTTCTACTTTGTCGAGGCGCTCGGCCCCGACCTCCGCCAAATCGACTTTCTGCGCGCTCTGCGCGACTTTTCCCGACGACAGCGGAGGTTCGGGCAATGACGGCCGAGGAGTACATCGAAGGGTTCACCGAAGAACCCGGCTATCTGAACTTCAGCGACGTGGGGCCGATCGGCCAGCGGGTACGTACCGAGGAATCGGCGCAGAGTGCTCTACTCGGTCGCGCTCGGTTCGGTACGCTCGATAGCCTCGCCGAGCAAAACGCCCGCGTGTGCAACGCGGTTGCTTCACTCATCGGATTTCGCCCCGACCAGGTCGGGTTCCAACCGAACACCAACCAGGCACTCATGCACGTCATGTTCGGTCTCACGGGAGGAGTGGCACTCTCGTCCGCCGAGGTTCCGAGTATCACGTTTGCGGCGGTGCGCGCGGTGGAGTCCATGGGGGTGCTCGTGCCCACGTGGCTGGAGGCCGACCACGGTCGGCTGACGCCTGGCGATATTCGCGATCAGCTCACCACATCCGTCGTAGCGGTTGCGGTGAGCCTGGTCGATTTTCGCACGGGTTACCTCATCGATCTCGAAGGCATCCGGCAAGTGATCGGTGATCGGCTGCTCATTGTCGATGCCAGTCAGGGGTTCGGCGTCGTCGATGCGCCGTACGCGGTGGCGGACGTCGTGGTCGCCGCCGGCCACACGTGGATGCGCGCGGGGTGGGGCACCGGCTTTCTCGCGCTCAGCGAGCGCGCGGTCGACCAGCTCACCCCGGTCTTTTCGGGATTCGGCGCGATCGATGCAGCGGAAACTCCGGTCCACGAGGTGCCGTTGCCGGCCCGCGGCGTCAGCGGGTTTGCCGTGAGCCACCCCGATTCGATCGCTCAGGCTCGGTTCGCGACGGCGGTCGAAGACGTCGCGGATGTCGGCGTTACTGTCATCAACGGTCTTCTGGTGGAGAAGGTCAGTGCCCTCATTGACCTCGCCGACGAGTTTGGTATCGCCGTGTCATCCCCGCGAGCGCACTCTGAGCGCGCGGGAATCGTCGTTCTCGAGCCGGCACCGGAGCACGTCACGGTGCTCGCAGCATCCCTGCACAACCACGGAGTGACCGTGACAGTCCGTCACGGTGCTGTGCGAGTGAGCCCGCACGTCACGACGACCGATGAGACATTCGCGATGCTACGCGCGAGCCTGCTCGGGTTCCGCACCGTGGCCTAGCCTCAATTAGAGGCTTCCTTGACGCTGGCACCAAGCGCGAGCTGGCGCAACTTCCGCGGCGTTAGCGCAAGTTTTTACCTGCTAGACGCAAAGTGGGGGTGTGTCGCGCCGGGCCCGTGCCCATTCGGCGCATAGCGTCGAACTCATCGGGCACTGCGCCTGATCGAGACGGCCACGTAAGTTCGTTTCGCAACCAACACTGGCCGTCGCGCGACTGGATCCGAGTGTTCTGCACTCGGGGATGGAGTGCACGTGGCCGAGCTAGTCAACCCCAAGCAGAAGAGAAACCAGCAGTATTCGGCCGAAGCAAAGGGGAGGCAGGCAGAGCGTACGTATGTGCTCGACACGTCCGTTCTCTTGTCAGATCCGAGAGCGATCTTCCGGTTCGCCGAACACGCGGTGGTCTTGCCGGTCGTCGTAATCTCCGAACTGGAGTCGAAACGCAACGACCCGGAGATCGGCTACTTCGCACGCCAGGCCCTGCGCAATCTTGATGAACTTCGGGTGCTTCACGAGCGACTCGACTTTCCGATCGCCGTGGGTGACGGTGGGGGTTCCCTCCGGGTTGAGCTCAACCATTCGAACATGTCTGTACTGCCATCGGGGCTTCAACTTGGCGACAATGACTCGCGCATCCTCGCCGTCGCACTCAATCTTGCGAACGACGGGCTGGATGTCGTCGTCGTCTCGAAAGATCTCCCACTACGCGTCAAGGCTGCGTCGATCGGTCTTCCTGCCGAGGAGTACCGCGCCGAGCTCGCGGTCGACTCCGGCTGGACGGGGCAGGCAGACATTGACCTCGGCTCCGAGCAGATGGCGAAGCTCTACGACGACGAGAAGCTGAGTTCTCGACTCGTTCAGGACCTGCCCGTTAATACCGGTCTGATCATTCACTCGGATCGGGGATCGGCTCTCGGGCGAGTTACCGGTCGCGGCGAGCTGCGACTCGTGCGTGGCGACCGTGACATCTTCGGTCTGCACGGCCGCAGCGCCGAACAGCGCCTTGCGATCGACATGCTGCTCGACCCGGAGATCGGTATCGTCTCCCTCGGCGGACGGGCCGGAACGGGCAAGAGCGCGCTGGCTCTGTGTGCCGGCCTCGAGGCCGTGCTGGAGAAGCAGCAACACCGTAAGATCATGGTCTTCCGCCCGCTCTACGCGGTCGGTGGTCAGGAGCTTGGCTTCCTACCGGGGGATGCAGCAGAGAAGATGAACCCGTGGGCGCAGGCCGTGTTCGACACCCTGGGCTCGGTCGTCTCGCAGAACGTGCTGGATGAGGTCATCGAACGCGGGATGCTCGAAGTGTTGCCGCTCACTCACATCCGCGGCCGTTCGCTCCACGATGCTTTCGTCATTGTCGACGAGGCACAGTCGCTCGAGCGAAACGTGCTTCTGACGGTGCTGAGCCGCATCGGCCAGAACTCCCGCGTCGTGCTTACCCATGATGTCGCCCAGCGTGACAACCTGCGGGTAGGCCGTCACGACGGGGTCGCCTCGGTGATCGAGACGCTCAAGGGCCACGCGCTCTTCGCCCACATCACCCTGACGCGGTCGGAGCGATCGGCGATCGCAGCGCTCGTGACCGAGATGTTGGAGTCGAATGAAATCACCTAACCAGACCGTTTAGTGCGCGGCGGACTGGCTGATGGACGACAATCACTGGTCGACGGTCGGTGAGTCATTCTCACTGGGTGCTCGCGCGACGTAAGGTCATTGCGTGAGCATTGTATTTATGGCGCTCGCGGTCACTTTGGGAATGGTGTTTCTCTGGGGACTGCTTGCCCCTCGTAGCCAGTGGACGATGCTGAGTAGTTGGCGCGTGGCCGACCCGCTCGAGTTCGAGCCCGGGTCGGTCGCCTACGGCATCCGCCGACTGTTCTTCGGGCTCGGCCTCGCCAGCATGGCGGCGATCGCGATTGGATCGGGTGTCGACTACGTTGCCCATCTGCCGCCGCCACCAACGCCTCACACCTCTCTCGAAAAGATGTGGGGTTTGCCCGATCCCTACCTTGTTGATCGCGTCGTCTCACCGCTCACGTCGCCTCCCGCCGACATGGTCGACCAGCCGATCCTTGACTATCAGTCGTGGGATGCTGACCAAACTCCCTCCTATCTGCGAACCATGACGCCGTTCACCCGCGTCGCAACGCCAGTGATCAATGGCTACATTGGTCACCCACCAGACCGAGGACTGACCGGCGCAGACACGGCAGACCTGGTTGTGCACGTTCGGGGCAATGTGCTGTGTGTTCCGCGGGCTGCGGTCGTAACCGAGACGGCCAACACGGTGAAGGTTGGTATCTACTACGCACTTCCGGTGCCGACCGACGGCTCCGCCATCGACAGCGCAACGACGTGTGCGCGCAGCCAGACGGCTACCGTGTCACTGCTCATCCCTATCGGGCTTCAGGCGCCGGTCGGAAAGCGTACCGTTCAGTCGCTTGACGGTACGCCACTAGTGGCCGTGCGGCTCGTGCGATAGAGCTTGTGGACGGAAGCAGCGGATGCCGTGCCGGTTTCGTTAGCCTCGCATCATGCCACCCGTGTGTAAGCCTCGGCTCCCCGCCTCAGCCGCCGAGCCGAGCCGAGCCGAGAGTTCGGCCCCTGTCGCACACTCTCTGGCCGCCTTCGTTCCCGTGCAGTGCGGGTGGGCGCGGCGTCAGCAGTGGGCGCAAGTAGTGCTCGCCATCGGGCTGGCGGCGTTCGCGGTATCGGCAATCGGCCTCGGGCCGGCAGGCGTGCCATTCGTCGCCATTGCGGCGCTCACACCTGCGCTCGTGGTGACGGACCTGCGCGAACACCGCATCCCCAATCGGCTGGTTCTGGTGGCTCTCGCTGCGGCGATCATCGGGGTCATCGGCGAGTGGCTGGTCGGGGCAGACGTTACCGTCGCAAGCGTTTCTGGCGCGGCGTGTTTCGCGTTCTACCTCGTGCTCGCGATTGCCGGCGGCATGGGCATGGGCGATGTGAAACTTGCCGGAGTACTCGGCCTGGCAGCGGGACTCGCGGGCCCCACCGAGGCCATCCTGTCTCCCGCGCTCGCGTTCGGCGTCGGTGGCCTGGTAGCTGTTGGCTTGCTCGCGATCAGGAGTTGCGGGCGGCGGGTGCCGTTCGGGCCATTCATGCTCGGCGGGTTCTGGCTGGCTGTTGCCGTAGCCTATTGATCGTCCTCTGAAGGAGTCACATCGCTCGACACAGCGAAGTTGTCGGTGGGTCGGGCGCGACGTCCGTGGATGGCCGCACCGTCCGCAAGATAGACCTCGGGGGGTACCCCGGCGTCAGAGAGCTTCTCCGAGGAAACCCAAATCGACTCCGGGTGCACATCGTCGCCCGCCCGCACATCTTCCGCGGTGCGCAGTTTCGCGACCCGGTGGATGAGCCCACCGAATCCGATCTTGACGACGATGTCGGCCGCGCTGTATGAGACCAACATCGTTGTTGTCCAAGCTCCCCCGAAAGCAAAAACCTGGATCGAGTAGACGATCGGGTAGATCAACCACCCGCCGAAAAGCACAATCGTGGCGGCACTGAGCAGCCCAGCCGCGGCGGGCGTGAGTTGTGGCAATGAATTTCGAACAGCGCCGACGAGCACGATGATCGTCACCGCGTAGAACCCCACACTGATCGCGCCCCAGAGCAGCAGCTGGCTCACCGTCCGCCCGTCGCCGATCACAACTCCACCGAGGTACCCGGTGAAGATCATCAGGAATGCTGACCCCATGGCCATCGCGCGCGTTCTGCGCGCTACGGCCCCACTGATCGCACAGACAGCAATGAGCTCCACGACAAGAAGCGGAACGGTAATCGACCAGTCCGCATACCGCAGAGCAAAGGCAAAAATTGCGTGCGAGTTGGGCGTATAGGTGTCACCGGTCGGTAACCAGCCGAGCTGGAATTGAAGGTTGATGACGAGATACGACAGGAAAGCGACCCCAGACAGACACAGCCGGGCCACGGTCGCCATGCGGTAGCGCGAGCCGACTTCTCCGCGCGTTATCCAGGCGCGCATAAACCCGGCAAACATCGCCAGTGCGGCGATGGCGAGAAAATATGAGGCGAGCATATATTCGGGCTGAGTGAGTTCGGCTTGCCACGGTGCGCCAGGAATCATCGACGTACCCTTCCGCTCTCGGTGACCGGTGGACCGGATGTGCCTGGCTCCGACGCAAAGAACAGGCCGGATCCGCTATTGGCAAGTTGCATCAGTGCGTCGATCCATTCGCGATTGATCGAGGGCACGCGACTACCAAAGTACCGGAAGTAGAGCGGAATTGCGGGGTACAGCCAGATGCTGCTGCGACCGCTGCCGGCATCCGGAGCGTTCGTCCACGAGAACACGAACCCCTCGTGTCTGCGCAATTTGGCCGTGATGACGA
Organism: Salinibacterium sp.; assembly: GCA_025351795.1. Taxonomy (GTDB): domain Bacteria; phylum Actinomycetota; class Actinomycetes; order Actinomycetales; family Microbacteriaceae; genus Rhodoglobus. The sequence goes on from JANXVG010000005.1 coordinate 41,778, forward strand.
TCTGCAGATGCATAAGCGCCCGGTCATCGAAATTAACTTCGGTTCCCGGACTTCCGTAGAGCAAAGTCCCCATTTAACGACCCTTGATTAGTGATCAGAGTACTGCGCCGGGGCCAAGCTAGCACCTACCGGTTTGGAACGGCCCCCGTCAGTGCGCAGCAGCCCAGAGTGATCTCCGATCAGACGGGGGGCGTACCGGTGTGCCCACGGGTGGGCGGATCAGCCCGGGTGCGTCATCGAGAGCACATCGAGCGATGTGTCGAGTTGCTCGAGCGTGAGCTCGCCTCGCTCGACGAAACCAAGATCAATCACCGAATCTCGCACGGTCAGTCCCGTCGCCACAGAATGCTTGGCGATCTTGGCGGCCGCCTCATAGCCAATGAACTTGTTGAGGGGCGTGACGATTGCCGGCGATGATTCGGCGAGCGCGAGAGCGCGCTTCTCGTTGGCCTGCAGCCCATCGACGGTCTTATCGGCGAGCACGATAGAAGAATTCGTGAGCAGCCGGATCGACTCGAGCAGTGCCGTGCCCATAACGGGAATTGCCACGTTGAGCTCGAAGTTACCAGATGCCCCCGCCCAGGCAATCGTCGCATCGTTACCGATAACCCGGGCGCAGACCATGAGCACGGCCTCGGGGATCACCGGATTGATCTTGCCGGGCATAATCGATGAGCCCGGCTGAAGGTCGGGGATGTGCAGTTCGGCTAGTCCGGTGTTGGGGCCCGAACCCATCCAGCGCAAGTCATTACAGATCTTGGTGAGCGACACCGCAAGGACCCGAAGGGCACCAGATGCCTCGACGAGTCCATCGCGCGCCCCCTGCGCCTCGAAGTGGTCGTGTGCCTCGGTGATGGGCAATTTCGTGTCTGCCGCAAGCTCCGCGATGACCTGCTGCGGAAATCCGGCCGGAGTATTGATGCCCGTGCCGACGGCTGTGCCGCCGAGGGGAACCTCAGCAACGCGCACAATCGTCGCGTGCACGCGGTCGATGCCGAGGCGCACCTGCCGCGCGTAGCCGCCGAACTCCTGGCCGAGGGTGACCGGGGTGGCATCCATGAGATGGGTGCGACCAGACTTCACTACGCCCGCCCACCGGTCGGCCTTCGATTCGAGCGAAACGGCAAGGTGATCGAGCGCTGGAATGAGGTCACGCAGCAGCGCGCTCGTTACGGCGACATGCACAGAAGTCGGGAAAACATCATTCGACGACTGCGACATGTTCACGTGATCGTTGGCATGCACGGGCGAGCCGAGAGCGGCGGTGGCGAGCGTCGCGAGCACCTCGTTCATGTTCATGTTTGACGACGTGCCGCTGCCAGTCTGGTAGGTGTCGACCGGAAACTGGTCGTGGTGTGCACCGGCGATGAGTTGGTCTGCTGCGCCGACCACTGCAGCCGCGATCTTTTCATCGAGAATTCCGAGCCGGCCATTCACGATCGCGGCTGCACGCTTGATGCGGGCTAGCGCGATGATCTGAGCGGGCTCGATGCCCATGCCGGAGATGGGAAAGTTCTCGACCGCGCGCTGCGTCTGTGCGCTGTAGAGCGCCGACTTCGGCACGCGTACCTCGCCCATCGTGTCGTGCTCGATACGGTACTCAATCGGGGTGCTCACGGCGCTGGAAATTCCTTACGTGTGTTGGGCAATTTGGTTAGACAGAGCCGACAATAACGTCGGGAACGGCGCGACCTTCGAGCAAGCGGTAGTTCGCGCCGACCACAGCCAGCGTACCGGCGGCGATCGCATCACTGATGAGCTCGGATGAATCGAGCAGTTCGGCAATCGTGTCGCGCAAGTGCTCTCGCCCCACGTCGTGGGAGTCGATGAGGGCGGGGTCGATGGGCCCCACACCCGGCCCGCTCACGCGCCGCACCGCTGGAATGATCTTCGTGATGAGCTTCGTAATGTGCGGTGGCAGTGGCGTCGCATTGGCCGACTCGGCGTCGATGGCCGCAAGTACTGCACCGCACTCGTCATGCCCGAGCACGACGATGAGGGGAACATGCAGAATTCCGACCGCGTATTCCAGTGACCCGATCACCGAATCCGAGATAATCTGGCCGGCGTTGCGCACGACAAACAGGTCGCCGATGCCCTTATCGAAGATGATCTCCGCAGCGAGCCGTGAGTCGCTGCAGCCGAACAATGCGGCGTGTGGTGACTGGGCAAGCGCGACGGCCTCACGACGCTCGACATCTTGGCGCGGGTGCTGCGGCTCACCAGCGACAAATCGCTCGTTGCCGCGCAGCATCTGCGACCAGGCCTCAGCCGGGGTGCGCTTCGGATCGGTCATGGAGTTCCGTTCTTCATGGCAAGCACATCTGAGGCGATAGCCGAAGCGAGGGCCTCAAATTCAGAGTCTTTCGCTGTGCCGTAGAGCACGAACGTCGTTGTGCCCGCGGTCGTGGCAAGTGCGTACGCAAGGTTGCCCGGTGCGTTGTGCGAGCGCTCGTCGAACACCGCCCACCTCACCCCGTCAATGGTTGCCGTGCCCGACTGTGCGCTGCCATTCAGCAGGTTCGACTGCCAGGTGGGGTTTGCGGCAATGCCCTGGTTCAGTGCGATGAACTGCTGTTTAGGGGTAATGAAGCCGATATACCACGTGGTGATTCCGCTGACTTTGTTGACGCGAGCGTCGTTCGACGACCAGGTGGCTGGCAGGTGTGGCACGGTGAGTGCGACGTCTGTCTCGCTTTGTGCTTGGGATGCGACGCTCGCAAAGTCGACAGCAGCACGTGGGGGCTGGGTGGGCCGAACAACAACAATGACGATCAGGAGCACGACGGCGAGGCAGGCCAGGATCGCGCCGATCAGGTTGACGAAGGTTTGATTTGCCCGGTGAGCACGAGAGTTTTCGGTGCGCCGGGATGCCGTCTCCTCGGGTGTCTCGGGTCGGCCGAGTTCGGCGACGATCGCGGGTTCTTTGCGCCCAGCCACGACTACTCCGCGATTGTCGAGCGAACGGCATCGAGGCGTGCTTTTGCGCCGATGAGCCACTCCTCGCACCGGCTAGCGAGTGCTTCCCCGCGTTCCCACAGTGCGAGCGAATCCTCGAGGGTTGAGGCACCCTGCTCAAGTTCAGCCACGACTCGAATGAGCTCATCGCGGGCCTCTTCATAGCTGAGGGCGGTCACGTTGTTCTTCGCTTGGCTGGCCACAAGCAAATTCTACCCAGCCTCGGCGAGTGGGGAGTCGACGGTGGTGGCAAGTTTGCCGTCGGCGATGGTGAGGAGCAGCGTCGTGCCTGCCGGGGCATCTGCGGTGTTGCGCAGCGCAGCGCCGCCAGGCAGCTGGGCGATGGCGTAGCCACGATCGAGGGTGCGCTGCGGGGAGAGCGCGCGCAATTGCGCGGCCAGCTCGGCAATGCGCGCGCGGGACTGCTCGATCAGACGCTCGATGAGTTCAGTGCCTCGTGCCACGTGGCGGGAGAGTTCATCGGCGCGAATGTCGGTGATCCACGCCGCATTCACCAGTACCGGGCGGGTGCGCACCTGCTCGAGCCGGTCGATTTCGGTGCGTAGCAGGCCGCTGAGGCGCAGGCCCATGCGGCCACGGGCCTGCCGTACGCGAGCGAGTTCTTCGGCGACGTCTGGAACGACGCGCTTTGCCGCATCCGTCGGGGTGGATGCGCGCAGGTCGGCCACATCATCGAGCAACGGTCGGTCGGCTTCGTGGCCGATCGCGCTCACAATGGGTGTGACGGACGCGGATGCTGCGCGCACGAGTGCTTCGTCGCTGAAGACGAGCAGGTTCTGGAAGTCGCCACCGCCTCGGGCGATCACGATTACGTCGACCTCAGGGTCGGCGTCCAGGGTGCGCAGCGCTGAGATCACGTCGCCAACCGCTCGGTCACCCTGCACCGCCGCATGCACCACCCGAAACCGGACAGCGGGCCACCGCAACTGCGCGTTACGGAGCACGTCTTTCTCCGCGTCACTGTCTTTGCCTGTGATGAGGCCGACACAGTGCGGCAAAAACGGTAACGGTCGCTTTCGGTCGAGATCGAAGAGACCCTCTGCTCGCAGTTTCTGGCGCAGGCGCTCGAGGCGCTCGAGCAGGTCGCCAAGGCCCACATGGCGCATCTCGAACACCTGCATCGAGAGCGTGCCGCCCTTGACCCAGTAAATGGGTTTCACCAGCGTGACGACGTGGTCTCCCTGCTTCAGATCATCGGGAAGCTTTGCCCGCACCGACGACCAGACAGTGAACGAGACGGTGGCATCGAGTTCGAGATCTTTGAGCTTGCCATAGACATTGCCGCCCGACATACCCCACTGGGTGATCTCACCCTCGACCCACACGGTTCCGAGCCGATCGATCCAGCCCTTGATCTTTGTGGCGAGCACGCCGACCGCCCACGGCGCATCGACCGTGGACGGGCTGTCGACGATCGTCATGCTGCCAAGGTTACCGGCCACCACCGTCGCCGAGCAGGCTCGTCACAGGCTGCCGCCGTAGAATCCACGAGTGAGCACGATCACCAACGGAGCCTTCGTCGCGCATCTTGACGTACCAAGGATGCCCGCCGAGCGCAACCGACTCAAAGACCTGCCGGTCGCAGGGGCGAAGCGCGTGCTCTTGGCCGCACCGCGTGGCTATTGTGCGGGGGTTGACCGCGCCGTCATCGCGGTCGAGAAGGCACTCGAACGCTACGGGTCACCCGTCTACGTGCGCAAACAAATCGTGCACAACATCTACGTCGTGTCCACTCTCGAAAAGAAGGGGGCGATCTTCGTCGATGACGTTGATGAGGTCCCAGAAGGGTCGCACATTGTCTTCAGCGCGCACGGCGTATCGCCGGTTGTGGTTCAGGGAGCGGCCGCTCGTCACCTGATTGCCATTGACGCGACCTGCCCGCTCGTCACCAAAGTGCACCGTGAGGCGACCCGGTTCGCGCGGGCTGACTTCGAGATTCTCCTCATCGGTCACACCGGCCATGAAGAGGTGGAGGGCACGATGGGCCACGCTCCCGAGCGCACGATTCTGGTGACTGGTCCCGCGGATGCAGCGACCGTGGTGGTCACAAATCCCGACCACCTCGTCTGGTTGTCGCAGACCACTCTCAGCGTGGACGAAACGATGCAGACCGTGCGACTGCTACGGGAGCGATTTCCGAACTTGCAAGACCCCCCGAGTGACGACATTTGCTACGCCACGCAAAATCGTCAAGTTGCGATCAAGAAGATCGCCCCCGATGCTGACCTCGTGATCGTGGTCGGGTCGGCGAACAGCTCAAACACCGTGCGACTCGTGGATGTTGCGCTCGAGAATGGCGCAAGAACTGCGCACCGCGTCGACTATGCCAGTGAGATTCGGCAAGAGTGGCTAGACGGGGTCAGCACCGTCGGCGTCACGAGCGGGGCATCCGTTCCCGAGATACTCGTGCAGGAGGTGCTCGATGATCTCGCGGATGCAGGGTACGGTGACGTGTCGCAGGTTGTGACCGCCGAAGAGGATTTGATGTTTTCGCTTCCCAAAGAATTGCGCACGAATGCCGACGGCAGCCCGGATGAGCGTGGCCTGGGTGGTCGCACGCGCAGACTCGATTGGCAGCGCGGCGCATGACCGATCACCGCCCGCCACCGCGATACGGTGAGTACGCGCCGCTCGAGCCGACAGCGCCGCCCGACCGGGCTGCGCCTGGTGACAGCGGCACGCCGCCCGACCGGGCTGCGCCTGCTGACAGCGGCACGCCGCCCGACCGGGCTGCGCCTGCTGCATCGTCATCGGTGACCGTGAAGTCGACCGCCGCTGAGAGGTCGGGAAGTGCGCTCGCAGCATCCGCAGGCACTCGCGAGCGCCCCCTGTGGGACACGCTCGTCACGAGCATCCTGCTCGCGCTAGGTACGTTCGACGTCGTGAACTCGTGGCCCCAGGTTGCCGACTTCACGAGCGCGCTCAACACGCTCTACGCTGCTCAGGGCATCGGCACCTTCACATCGGCAGCGCTCGCTGCCACCATGGGCCTCGTCGCAAACATTGTGCGTTTGGTGATTTTACTCGCGGTGATCGCGATTTCGCTCGTGCGCATCCACTTGCGGAAGCGCGCCTTCCCGGTGCCGATCATCGGCGCAGTGGCAGCGGGCATTGTTCTGATCGCGTTCGTCGCCGTCCTGATGCTCAATGACCCGGCGATGGTGGCCTACCTGCATTCGCGGGGCGCGTAGCGGGATGCTCGGCCGCTTGCCTAGCGTTCGCTGGCAGCCCGCGGCGCGATCGGTCCGTCGAAAAAGCACATTCGCGCAGAACCTGTGGGGCAGCATGGTGCGATTTTGCACTCTCGGCACTCTCGGCACTCTCGGACGCGGTGAGCGGTCGCGACGTGTTGCCCACGAGTCGGGCGGTCGGTAGCGCGTTGCCCACGCGTCGGCCCAGGGATGCTCAGAGGACGCGCGTATATCTTGACCCGAGAGCGCACTTTCTCGTAGTCATCCAGCTGGCAACCGCGCGATTCTGCACTCTCGACGCGGCGATCGCACCGTACGCGGCGACGCGGCGACGCAGCGATCGCACCGGACGCGCCCACGCGGTGCCCGCGCGCCCGCCTCGCGGCCGGTAGCCCGCAGCCCCAGCCCCGGTGCCCGACGCTAGTTGCCCGAGTGACCGACTGAGCCGAGCTGCTTGGTGGCCGCAACGACACGTGCGGCCATCGCGGTTTCGGCGATCTTGCCCCAGGAGCGCGGATCGTAGATTTTCTTGTTGCCGACCTCGCCATCCACTTTGAGAAAGCCGTCGTAGTTGCGCAGAACGGTGTCGGCGACCGACCGACTGTAGGCGTACTGGGTGTCGGTGTCGAGGTTCATTTTGACCACGCCATGTGCGACAGCGATGGCGATCTCTTCGTCGCTGGAGCCAGATCCACCGTGGAATACCAGATCGAGCGGCAGTGGCCCGGTTCCGTACTTTGCGGAGAGTCCGGCCTGAATGTCGCCGAGTAGCTCAGGGCGCAGCTTTACGTTGCCCGGCTTATACACGCCGTGCACATTGCCGAAAGTAAGGGCGGCCATGTAGCGGCCCTGTTCGCCGAGTCCGAGCGCTTCGACCGTGGCGATTGCATCGTCGAGCGAGGTGTAAAGGTGCTCGTTAATGTCGTGGCTCACACCATCTTCTTCGCCGCCGACGACGCCGATCTCCACCTCGAGAATCGCATGGATGGCCTTCATGCGCGGCAACAGGGTCTTCGCGATCTCGAGGTTCTCGGCGAGCGGCACCCCTGAGCCATCCCACATGTGCGACTGGAAGATCGGGTTGCGGCCCGCTTTCACCTCCGCCTCCGATGCGGTGAGCAGGGGGATCACGAATCCGTCGAGCGCATCTTTCGGGCAGTGGTCAGTGTGCAGGGCCACGGTGACCGGGTAATTCTTGGCCACCTCGGTGACGAACGCGGCAAACGCGAGTGCTCCGGATGCCCGTGCCTTCACGGTCTGGCCGGCGAAGTAGTCGGCACCTCCCGTTGTCACCTGGATGATGCCGTCTGAGCCAGCTTCACTGAGCCCTTGCAGTACCGCGTTGATCGTCGATGACGACGAGACGTTGATGGCCGGATAAGCGAAGCCGCGGGTCTGTGCCTTGTCAAGCATTTCTGCGTACTGCTCGGGGGTTGCGACGGGCATTGCGGGTCTCCTTCAGAGCGGATGCGGGGTCGAGCAAAGTCTAACAATCCGCCCGCCGGACCGTGCCTTCGCTAGGCTGATTGTGCGCTGACCCGATCACGGGCCTCCACCACAGCGCTCTGGCCTACTCTCAAGGATGCCCTGTGGTGACCACCGAAACCGGATCCCTCTTCCTCCAGCCCGACCGCAACCTCGCGCTCGAACTCGTGCGCGCGACGGAAGCCGCCGCTATCCGCGCAGTGCCATTCATTGGTAAGGGCGACAAGCTTGGCGCTGATGGCGCTGCCGTTGATGCGATGCGCAAGTTCCTCGGCACGGTGAACTTCGACGGGGTCGTTGTTATCGGTGAAGGCGAGAAAGATAACGCACCCATGCTCTTCAACGGGGAGCACGTCGGTAACGGGCATGGCCCGTCGTGCGACATCGCGGTTGACCCGATCGATGGCACGTCACTCACCGCGGCTGGCCGCCAGAATGCGCTCTCGATGATCGCCGTGTCTGATCGCGGGGCCATGCTGGACGCCTCGACGGTGTTCTACATGGACAAGATCGTGACGGGAGCCGAGGGCATCGGGGTCGTCGACATCCGCAGACCAATCGCCGAGAACATCCGCGCGCTCGCGAAAGCGAAGGGTAAGCCGATCGGCGAGATTGTCGTCGCCGTTCTCGACCGGCCTCGGCACGCCGAGTTCATTGAAGCGATCCGTGCGACCGGGGCGGGCACGCGTCTCATGCTCGACGGCGATGTGGCTGGCGGCATAAACGCCGCCATGTACGGAACGCGCATCGACATGTGTGCAGGAATCGGCGGCAGCCCTGAGGGCATCGTCACAGCATGCGCGATTAAAGCGCTCGGCGGGTTCATCCAGACGACGTTGTACCCCACGAAAGATGAGGAACGCCAACGTGGGCTCGACGCCGGGCTCAAGTTCGATCACGTCTACGAGGCCGACGATCTGGTGCGCAGCGACAACACGTTCTTCGTCGCGACGGGTGTGACGGATGGCGGGCTCGTCTCGGGCGTGCGCCGCATGGGCCCGATCATCCGCACCGAGAGCATCGTGCTGCGATCCAGGTCAGGAACGATACGCCGCGTGACCGCCGATCATTTGGCCGCGAAATGGCTCGACCACTGAACGGCGCAGCCCGGACCGGTGAGATCACTCCCGAACGCGGTCTAAATAGCGTTGTCGTCGACCGGCAGTTCGAGTTCGACGGCGGTCAACTGACGAGGCGTCGCCTCGATCGTGGTGGCGGTGCCCAGTACTTTTGATTCGTCGAGCACACTGAGCTTGCGCGCCGTCACCAGCACGCGAGTTTCGAGGGAGTTCGCGAACTGGTTGTAGCTGGTGACGGTGGAGTCGATTGAGCGGCGGAGTTTGTCTGCGTGCTCGGCGAGCGTCGCCAGCCGTGAGTAGAGCTCCTTGCTGAGATCAAAGAGGGTCTTGGCCTGGTCGGTGAGCACATCCTGCTGCCAGGAGAACGCGACGGTTTTCAGAACCGACCACAGCGTGACCGGGGAAGCGAGAGCCACGCGCTTGCCGAACGCGTAGTCCATGATCCCCGGGTCGGCTTCCATCGCCGACGAAACGAGGGATTCACTGGGGATGAACGCGATCACAAGTTCGGGAGATGCCTGGAGGCCAGCCCAGTACGCCTTGCTCGCGAGAGTGTCAATGTGGCCGCGCATCACCCGAACGTGCTGCTTCAGCAGGGAGTCGCGGCGCGCCGCTTCCTCTCCGGTAGCGGTCGCCGGGATCTGGTTAGCCTCAAGGTACGCGGAGAACGGCACCTTCGCATCAACCGCGATGTTTTTGCCGCCCGGCAGGTGGATGACCATGTCTGGCCGACCAGCGCCTGCGTCGGATGTGATGCTCGCCTGCACGTCGAAGTCAACGCGCTCGATGAGGCCAGCTGCTTGCACCACGTTGCGCAGCTGGGTCTCGCCCCACACACCCCTCGTGCTGTTTGAACGCAGTGCGGAGGCGAGGGATTCGGCCGTACTGCGCAGGCGTTCCTCCGACTCGGTCGCGTTTTTCAGCTGTTCACTCAGCTGTCCATGCTGCACGCTGCGCTGGCTCTCGAGTTCGGTAACCTTCTGCTGCATGGTGCGCAGAGACTCTTGCACGGGAGTGAGGGCCTGCAGCACCTTGCTCTCGCGCTGCTCACGGTCGGCTTGCGCCTGGGCATCTGTGCGGTGGCGGTCAACGACCTCGCGATATTGCGACTGCAACGATTCGACCTGCTCTCGCAGGGCATCCGCGGTTGCCGCGATGCCTGCGTAGTCGGCGGCGAGCTGTGCCTGCACCCCCTGTTCTCGTGAGCGCAGCTCGGCGATCGCCTGTGCATGCTGAGCTTCGAGTACCGCCGGCTCGATGCTCGTCGCTCGGGATTGCGATCGCACGCGACCCAGGAGCAGGCCGATAATACCGCCAAAGAAAATGCCAACCACGAGCCCGATTACGAGAGCGACGATGGGATCCATAAAGTCAGTGTGACAGCGAGCGCAGACAATCTAGAGTTGGCCCATGGAAACTCTCGACCACTGGGTGAGCGGCGCGGCATTCTCAGGCCTATCGACCCGCACAGCCCCCGTCTATAATCCCGCCGTTGGCACGGTGTCTCGTGAAGTGCGACTCGCTTCCGTAGCGGATGTCGATACCGCGGTGCAGGCGGCCAAGGCCGCGTTCCCGGCGTGGGCCGGCGCATCCTGGTCGAAACGTCAAGGTGTGCTCTTCACGTTCCGCGAACTGTTGAACGCGCGCAAGCTTGAGGTCGCCGAGATCCTCACCAACGAGCATGGCAAGGTGACGTCGGATGCGCTCGGCGAGGTCGCCCGCGGGCTTGAGGTCGTCGAGTTTGCTACCGGCATTCCGCACCTTGCTAAGGGCGAGTACTCCGAGAACGTCTCCACCGGGGTCGATGTGTATTCGCTCCTGCAGCCGCTCGGTGTCGTGGGCATCATCAGCCCCTTCAACTTTCCCGCCATGGTGCCGCTGTGGTTCTTTCCCATCGCGATTGCCGCAGGCAACACGGTCATCCTGAAGCCCTCCGAAAAGGATCCGTCCGCCGCGATCTGGATGGCGAAACTGTGGAAAGAGGCGGGCCTACCAGACGGTGTTTTCAACGTGGTGCACGGCGACAAAGAGAGCGTGGATGCGCTTCTCGAGCACCCGGACGTGGCATCCATTTCTTTCGTCGGTTCGACTCCGATCGCCAAGTACATTTACGAGACAGCCGCGAGAAACGGCAAGCGCGTGCAAGCGCTCGGTGGTGCGAAGAACCACATGCTCGTGCTGCCGGATGCTGACCTCGACCTCGTTGCAGACTCGGCCGTGAATGCGGGCTTCGGCTCGGCGGGCGAGCGGTGCATGGCCATCGCGGTCATTGTCGCTGTCGAGCCGGTAGCCGACGATCTCATTGCGAAGATCACGGCGAGGGTCGCCGACCTTACCGTGGGCGATGGAACCCGCGGCTGCGACATGGGCCCGTTGATCACCAAGGAGCACCGCGACAAGGTCGCGGGCTACATCGACATCGCGATCGCGGACGGTGCGACCGTTGTGGTCGACGGCCGCGGAGTGACAGCGGATGGCGACGCCGGCGGCTTCTGGCTCGGCCCAACGCTTATCGACAGGGTTGCGGTCACCTCCGACGTGTACCTGCACGAGATTTTTGGACCGGTGTTGTCGGTTGTGCGTGTGGCAAGTTACGAGGAGGGTGTCGAACTCATCAACTCGTCGCGGTATGGCAACGGCACGGCGATCTTCACGAACGACGGCGGTGCTGCTCGGCGTTTCCAGCGCGAAGTGCAGGTCGGCATGATCGGTATCAACGTGCCGATTCCCGTGCCAGTCGGGTACTACTCGTTCGGCGGGTGGAAAGATTCGCTGTTCGGCGACACCAAGGCCTACGGTCCAGATGCGATCCGGTTCTTCACCCGACAGAAGGCGGTTACGTCGCGCTGGCTCGACCCATCGCACGGCGGTATCAACCTCGGGTTCCCGCAGAACGCGTAGCGCTCGTGGCGGGAGATCCTGTCACGCGGCGGGAGTCCTGACTCCCGCCGCAAGACAGTAATACCGTCCGCTCGCGGCCACTACTCCCGCCGCTAAGTGCGTCGCTCGACCGGGGGCGAGATCTGCTCACGCAGCCATGCAGGCTTCTCCCGCCGCAGGTGCCATGCGGACAAGTCGTCCCGCCGAGCGCTACCGACTAGTTCTGCTGCCCGAGCGTTACTGCCCGAGCACGGACGAACGCCGGTGGGCGGTGGCGGGCCCGATCGCCCCGAGTCGCGACCCGGTGAGCGCCGCCAACTGAGGCACATCCGCTGCATCGTGGCGCTGCGCAGCGTGAACGATGATCGCGGCGCAGGCCTCGGCATCGGCGAGCGCATTGTGGTGCTGAAAGTCTTCGAAGCCCGCAGCCAACGCCGCGACCGGCAACCGGTAGGACTCGAGGTGGTAGGTTTTGCGCGCCACCTGCAGGCTACACAGGTAACGAAAACTCGGGATCTCGATGCCGCTCGCGGTGCACGCTGCGCTCAGCACACCCATGTCGAAACCCGCGTTGTGGGCCACCAGATAATCACCAGCGGCGAAGGCGACGAGGTCGGGAAGGTGCTCGCTCCAGACCAGAGCCTCCGCAACATCCGCTGCCATGATTCCGTGGATGCGGGTGTTCCACTCCGCAAACGCATCATGCCCCGCCGGCGGCTTGATGAGCCAGTATCCGCGGTCGACGACCACGCCATCGTGCACCTTCACGAGACCGACAGAGCACACACTCGCACTCGACGAGTTGGCGGTCTCAAAGTCGATTGCGGTGAAGTCGAGGGGCACGAGTCGATCGTCTCATGGCGCACCGACTGAGCGCCGTCAACCTTCCATTGCGGTTTCGTTGCGCGGTAATGCTTTGCCTCACAGGCAATTCACCGATATGGTTCATGTCATCAACAACTTTTTCGCCTATCTATCACCCGGAGAAACATGAAGACATTTCGTTATCGCGCTGCGATTGTCGTGGGCCTTTCCGCCATCGCATTGTCGATTTCTGCGACGCCGGCGTTTGCGGTCAGCGCGCCGCCGCCGCTTCCGACGGGTTCATCGATGTATGCCGTGAACTGCGACGACACTGCTCCCGACCTGCAGTTGTTTTCGCTTGACAGTGCTACAGCCATTGCGACGTCCATCGGCACGGGCACGAGCATCGACTCGGCGAACTGTGGTGGCCAGCCCGCGTGGGATGCCGTCACCAGCACGGCCTACTACGTTGTGTGGCCTAACGGTAGCCACAATGAGTCCCTTGCGACGCTCAATCTGAGCACAGGAGCCAGTACGAAGGTTGCCGACTTCTCCTTGGGCGCCAATCCGCACAATGTCGACGCGATTGCGATCGGAAGTGGTGGAGCTGCATACGCTCTGTCTAACGGCAAGCTCTACTCGCTCAACTTGGCCACAGCAGTTTTGACACTTATCGGCACGACCGGTTCCCAAACCTTCGGCTTCTCGTTTGACCCGATTTCAGCCGAATTCTTCACGATTAACAGTTCCGGCCTGATTTCTACTATTGACGTGGCCACTGGAACGCTCACGAGTGTTGGGTCGGTGGGGTTCAATCACGCCGCTGCGACCTACTCGCTGCAGATTGACACCAACGGCCTGCTGTGGATCGAGAACGACAATGGGTCCAGCATCGCCGAAATTTGGAGCGTGAATCGCGCGAACGTCGCCACGTCTGGAATTCTCTCGGGCAATGTGAAGCTCGCAACCGTCAATACCTACACGGAGGCGCTGCTCCTCGTTCCCGGTCAGGCTGTTGTGCCAGCGGTAGTTGCGCCAACGCTCGCATCGACGGGTGTTGATAGCACGCGACTGGATGTCCTCGCGGCATCGGCGTTCGCCGCCTTGTTCATAGGTGGTTCGGCGCTCATCATCGCGCGCAAGCGACGGGGATCGATCGTCTAACACCGTACGCAACGGCCCAGCCGCGGGCTTCTCGCCCGGCGACTGGGCTGTTCCGTGCTAACCCGCGAGCCGCCGCCGCCCGTTCGTGGCGGCTGTGGCATTCGGTCGGGTTGTCACTGTGCCAACTGTGTCACTGTGCTAACTGTGTCACTGTGCCAAATGAAGGAAAACGCGGGAGCGAGTCACGGAGTAGCGCGACGTACGCACCCTGTTCCGGCGGATCTCCTTCATTTGGCAGCACGCGAGCAGGTGACAGTGCGCTTCGGCACGTGACAGCGCACGCGGCAGCAGGTGAGTCTCCGCGGGCAGGGCTGTTCACGGGTATGAGCGACCCTCGGCCGACGCACCGGCCGGCGTTGGCGGAGTGGGCACACACCGGCACCGCCGAACAGACGCCGCTGCCTACGGCGATCGACGGCACTGCGCTCACGCATTCGCAAGCTTCTGTTAGCGTGTCGATCATGGTGGCCCGTGAGGATGATCTGTGGGATGAGTTGGCGAGCCTGCGAACTGCGCTGGCCGCTCAGACCACGGTCGAGAGCTGCGTACTTCCCTCGGATGAGTGGCGAATCGACGGCGGCGTCATGCGTCACGTCGATGGGGGCTTTTTCGAGATCGTTGGTTTCGTGGGAGAAGAGGGCCGGGAGCGTGTGCTCCTTCGGCAACGGGAAACGGCACTCGTCGGTCTTATCGTTCGCGGCGCGGCCGGAATGAGGTCCTTCCTCCTCAACGCGCGGTGCGAGCCGGGTCTTCACGGGGTGTGCCAGTTCAGCACCACTATCCAGTCGACACCCAGCAACTATGAACGGAGACATCGGGGTGCTGCAACGCCCTTCATCGACGTGTTCCTGCGTCCAGACTCCGCCGCGCGTCTACTTCACGACTCCCTCGAGTACGATTGGGGGCAGTACTACGACGGTAAGCGCAAGAGGTTCCTCATCCTCGAAGTCGATGAGCTGCTGACGGCCGCATCGCCGCGAATCTGGGTACCTGAGGTGCTCCTCCGCCGCATGCTCTTCGAGGATTTCTGGATGACAGGCGACCTGCGAGTCGCTGTGGCACTGCTGGACGCGCGCGACCGCGGGTCTGGTGGGCGGCCGGTACCCGTCCTCGCCGCGTCACCGTTCCTGCCCGGTGCCCTCCTTCGCCAGGCGCCGTTGGATGAGCTGGCGTCGTGGATAGTGGACGATCACGGCATCCGGGAACGTGAGCCGCATCAAGGCGTTTCGGTGGAGTACGTGCATACGCGAAGCGCGAGCCGCGAGGTGGTTGTCTGGAGCCAACCGTTGCTTCGAGTGCGCGATGAGGAGTGGGTGAGATTGTGGTCACGCCTTGTCGGCGGCAAACGACGGTTCGCTGTCGAACGTCGCACACAGCTTGGTCTCGCCGGCCGACTATTGTATTTTCCCGCGGCGTTCCACGATCCGGGTGCTCTTGTCTACCGCACCGTGCACACCAGTGCCGAGGGCGGCAGATTCTTGCGGCATGAGGTGGTGCTCGAGCTGGCTGGCTTGTCCGCCGGTACGGAGGCAGACCTCGACGGTGTGATGTGGCTGACGGCGGTCGAGCTGGTCTCGCTCCTACGTGAGCCCGAGACGACCGCAGTACAGTTGCGCCTTGCGGTCACGTTGCTCTCCAGCGCTCCGACCGAGGTGTTCTAGTCGTGCGCGCGAGCATCGTTGTGCCCGCGTTCCGATCGGCCGACACGCTCCGGCTTGCGGTGAACAGCGGCCTCCGTCAGACCGTGGCGGAGGTGGAGGTGCTCATCATCGGCGACGGCGTCGATCATGCCACGCGCCGCGTAGCCGATGAAATCGTGGAGCAGGATGCACGAGTGAGGTTCTTCGATCTGCCGAAAGGGGAAAATCGCGGTGAACGCCACCGCGATCTCGGCGTGCGCGAGGCGCGCTCCGATGCGATCCTCTACCTCGCCGACGACGACATTCTCCTCCCCCACCACACCGCGAACATGCTCGATCTGCTCGCCGATCATCGTTTCGCCCAATCGCGTAATGGATACATCGGTGCGGATGACCGGCTCGAGCTGTTCCCCGCTGATCTGGCCGACCCGGGCTCCATCGCCTGGCACCTGACCGACCCTCCGCGCAACAGTGTGAGTATCACGGGAACGGCGCACTCTCGGGCATTCTATTTGGGGCTCGATTGCGGCTGGGATGTTACGCCTCCCGGCATCTGGACCGACCTGTACATGTGGCGAGCATTCTTTCGCCACCCTGATTTCTCCGGTGCCACCCACCATGAGGTGTCGACACTTCAGTTCCCAGCTACGGTGCATCGCGAGCGCGCGCCGACCGAATTCTTGGAGGTGATGCACCGCTGGGACGCCTTCTCCCGCCTCCCGGACGTGCGCGCGCGCATGGCAGTCATGCTTGATGAAGCAGAACGCCGCGCTCTCGTCCGCTTGACGATGCTGAGCACTGACGTATCCATGGTCGCTGAGGATCTTCGTCAGCGTCTTGCCGAAGCCGAGGCTGCACTCGCGATCGCTCTGGCGCAGTTGCCGCAACAGCACCTCGATGACGTGACTGCGCTCGACGAGAAAGATTATGCACACCGGGCCGAGCTCGATGAGATCCGGTCATCCACGTCGTGGCGGGTGACGGCTCCATTGCGATGGCTCAGTGCCGCCGTCGCAAGCAGCTCGCCGAGGTTTCGGCCATAAGCGAGGCCGCGACCCCGTGACCGATGCCAGGGTGCCCGTGCCCGGTACTCTTGGGTCTCGTGGCTCTCACTATTGCAATCGTCGGACTGCCCAATGTCGGCAAGTCCACCCTGTTCAATGCGCTGACGAAGAACCAGGTACTCGCGGCCAACTACCCGTTTGCCACGATCGAGCCGAACGTCGGCATCGTGAACCTGCCGGACGCCCGCCTCACGAAGCTCGCACAGATCTTCGGCAGTGAGCGCATCTTGCCGGCCCCGGTGTCGTTCGTTGATATCGCGGGCATTGTGAAGGGGGCATCCGTGGGGGAGGGACTGGGTAACAAGTTCCTTGCCAACATCCGAGAAGCCGACGCAATCGCGCAGGTGATTCGAGGCTTCAGCGATCCGGATGTGGTGCACGTTGACGGCAAGGTCGACGCGGCATCCGACATGGAGACCATCAATACCGAGCTCATCCTGGCTGACCTGCAGACGGTCGACAAAGCGGTGGAGCGGTACCAGAAGGAGCTGAAGACGAAACGCGTGGAGCCGATCGTGCTCGAGACCGCGCTCGCCGCGCAGAAGGCGCTGAACGACGGTACGCCGCTCTCGGCATCCGGTATCGATCTCGATGCGATCCGCGAGCTCGGGTTGTTGACCGCGAAGCCCTTCATCTACGTGTTCAACATCGACGAGGCGATTTTGGCGGATGCCGCAGCACTCGCCGCCATGGCCGCCCTGGTCGCCCCCGCCTCGGCCATCTTTCTCGACGCCAAGCTCGAGTCTGAGCTCATCGACCTCGACGCGGTGGACGCCGCCGAACTTCTGGCGTCGACCGGCCAGGTCGAGAGTGGGCTCGACCAGTTGGCCCGCATCGGCTTCGACACCCTCGGTCTGCAGACCTACCTGACGGCCGGGCCGAAGGAGTCGCGCGCGTGGACGATCCACAAGGGCTGGAAGGCCCCGCAGGCGGCCGGTGTGATCCACACCGACTTCGAGAAGGGTTTCATCAAGGCCGAGGTGATCGGCTTCGATGACCTCGTCGCAACGGGGTCGATCGCCGAAGCTCGCGCTAAGGGCAAGGCCCGCATCGAGGGCAAGGACTACGTGATGCAGGACGGCGATGTGGTCGAGTTCAGGTTTAACAACTAGCCGACGTCGCTCGCGCTAAGCGCCGAGCCGGGAGTGTCGCGCCGAGGCTCAGCCCGAGGCACTCCCACGCCGCCGCGTTTGCCACGCCCGCCACGCGCCCGTCGACCACAGCGCCCACGCCACGAGCAGCGGCTGGAAGAGCAGCCGGATGCCGCGTGCCAGGTCGGTGTTCAGCCCGAACGAATCCGTGTGCGTGACGAGCTGAGAGATGTTCCCCGGGAAAACCGCGAGGAAGAACACCGCCACGATCCAGCCCACCGCTACCCGCTGCCGGGGGACGGTGATGAGTGCGAGCCCGAGCATGATCTCGACGATGCCGGAGATGACCACGACGACATCCGGATCAAGGGGAAGCCAGGCCGGCACCTGCGCGCGGAAGGTATGCCGCGCCCAGCTGAGATGACTGATCCCGACGAGCAGCAGAAACCCGCCGAGCAGCAGCCGACCACCTGTGCGAAGGACGGGGCGTGAGCTCTTGGGCGTACGGGCGCGATGCTGGTCCATGAAGCGCAACGCTACCGGTGGTGAGTGCAGATCTGGGTGGTCGCCTCAACCATCGGTCATTGGCGACAGGGCTAGTGGCGGTGGCTCAAGTGCACGCCGGCCACCATGCAGCGCACCGAGCCGCCCGCGAGTTCGATCGTCGGAACGTCGAGAGCCACAATCTCGGCCGACGACTCGATAGCCGCGACCTGGTCGGCGCGCAGACTCGCCCTGGCTCGCTGAGACATCGCCACGATCAGGCCGTGCGAGCCCATGAGCTCGATCGCGTTACCGGCAAATTCGTTCACCTGGTGTGCTGTCAGCGGGATAAGTCGCCGCCCAGATTCGCGCAGCCGGTTCTCGATCTCGTCACGTCGTCGAGCGTCGACGATGAGTTCGAAGCCGGCCATGGCGAACTCGGTACCGATACACATCAACACGTTGGTGTGATAGATCGCGATGCCTGCTTCGTCGCGAGCCTCGAACGCCATCGGCTCGAAGTTGAAGTTCGTAGCGAAGCGCTCTAAGGCCACCGGATTCGCTCGGTTCGACGTGCAGACGTATGCCACTCGGTCCAGGTGATCGAGCACCATCGCACCCGTGCCCTCGAGAAATAATCCGTCGTGCTCGAGCCCGGAATAGTCGATAACGTCTTGCACCCGATATTCGCTCTTGAGTAGTTCAATCACGTCGCCGCGGCGCTCGAGTCTGCGGTTTGGTGACCGCATCGGGTAGATAGCGATGTGGCCGCCAGCGTGCGTGGAGAACCAGTTGTTGGGAAAAACCGAGTCGGGCGTCACCCCCGCAGATGCGTCGTCGAAGACGTGGACAGTGACACCATGGGCCTGCAGGGTTTCTGCAACGAGTGTCACCTCATCGAAAGCAGCTCGCGCGATCTCCTCGGCCGAGCGACTCGCGTCGGATGACTGAAAAGTGTTGTCGGCAGCGGTCTGGGGATTGACGGCGAAACCAGTCGGGCGCATGAGCACGACCGCATTGGGAGCTTGCGGTGAGTGCGCCCGTCGAACGAGTTGTGGTGGCGACAGTGCCAAGGTCGCGTTCTCGCGTGAAGCCTTCATGGCACTGACACTAGTAGAGACGATCGTTACCGCGACTGACGCCGTTTGCCCACGCGAGGCGCCCCTTTGACGGCGGGAGTTCGCCCTTTGCCCTTCGACGCGCTTGCCTTGCCGCCAGGCTTCGGCGTCGCCGCCTTGGCCGCCGCTGCGGACCGTGTGCGCTCGTGCACGGCCTGCGCCAGAAGCGCGCTACCGGCATCCGTCAGCGTGGTCGTTGGTGCGTCATAGTCGAATAATGGATACCCAAGATCGGTTTCGAGCTTCTTGACGGATGCAATAAGCGCCGAGCGGGGAACGTCCAACGACTTTGCCGCGTGGGCGAAGTGAAGGTACTCCGCCGCAGCGACGAAGTGCCGGAGTTGGGTAGTGTCCACGGGTGTCCGTTCTGTCGGCCGCGCTCCACGGGTTGTGTCACAGGCTACGCGCTGCCGCTTGATCGTGATTGGCTAGTGGAATGACCGAACTGCCCATGTTTCCATTGGGATCCGTGTTGTTTCCCCACATGCCGCTTCAGTTGCGCGTGTTCGAGCAGCGCTACCTTGTCATGCTCTCGCACATTCTCGACGACGACCCAGCGGAGTTCGGGGTCGTACTTATCGAGCGTGGTCAGGAAGTGGGCGGCGGCGAGCACCGATTCTCCGTCGGTACGGTCGCGCAGATCGTCGAACTCGAGGCGCCCGAGCAGTACGTTGCACTGGTCGCCCAAGGCCAGCGGCGCATCGAGGTGGTGCGCTGGCTCGACGATGATCCGTTTCCACGGGCCAGCATCCGGCTACTCCCCGATCTCGAGTGGAGCCCTGAATTGCAGCCGCTGCTGGGCCGCGCCGAACAGACGGTGCGTCGCGTGTTGTCGGTCGCGAGCGAGTTTCGCGATCAACTGTGGCCAGCGGATATTGAGCTCTCCGATGATCCGATTGCCGCGGCCTGGCAGCTGGCGGGAGTTGCACCACTCGCAGAACTCGACCAGATCGCCCTACTGCGCTCGGCGACTGTCGCGCAACTTTTGACGTCGCTCGTGGTGCTCGTCGCCGCTGCCGAGGAGACCATTCGCGCCTCGATCACCGGGGTCGAAAACGACGGCCCAGCAACGGAGCAGTAGCCCCGGGTGGCTTGCCACGCCCCGTGAAACCCTAACAACCCGGTTACCTCGTGCCCGTTGCCCCCGCGCCTCGTGTACCCCGCACGCCGCACCTCCTGTACCCTCCGTACCGCCGCACCTCCCGTACCTCCCGTACCGCCGCACCTCGCGCACCTCCCGTACCGCCGCACCTCCCGTACCTCCCGTACCGCCGCACCTCGCGCATAACTCATGCCACACGCCATCGATCACAGTTGGAGCCCCCGGAAACAGGGGCATGTGTGGCCGTCGCTCAATTTCCAGCATGAGTTATGCCGACGAGCGAGCTCACTGGTTTCGGGGATCTGAACGACGCGTGCGTCGCATCAGCGCACTAGCTGTAGCAGTAGCAGTAGCAGTAGCAGTAGCAGCAGCTGTAGCTGTAGCTGTAGCTGTCGCAGGAGCAGGAGCAGGAGCAGTCGCGGCAGCAGGAGCAGGAGTTGCAGCACTCGATGATGATCTGTGTTGCAGCCTGTTCGCGCACCGAGACGACGAGCACAACCTCGCTAAGAGCCCCTCGGTAGCTCGCCCGAAACCTGACCTTGCTAAGCTAGCCGCACAACAGAATATTGGGCCGCACACACGATGCGGGAGAGCTCGTCCAGTGAGACGAGCACCGAAGGAGCAAGCCTCCCCGCCAATCTCTCAGGTACATGTACCGCATCGAACTGGCCACTCTGAAAAGTGGATCTCGCA
Source organism: Salinibacterium sp. (assembly GCA_025351795.1). GTDB lineage: Bacteria > Actinomycetota > Actinomycetes > Actinomycetales > Microbacteriaceae > Rhodoglobus. Next base: position 62,551 of record JANXVG010000005.1, read on the forward strand.
GGATCCCGCCCACGGTGAAAGCTGGCACAACCAGCGAAGCTCTCAGGCTTATGACAGAGGGGGAGTTCTTGCAGCAGTCCAGCGCCAGGAGAACTCCGTGACCGATAGCTCTAACCGCGAACCTCGATTTTCGCCGCTCCATGACATCCACGTGGCGCTCGGTGCCAGTTTCACCGACTTTGCCGGCTGGCAGATGCCGGTCAGCTATGGGTCAGATCTCGCTGAGCATCATGCCGTGCGCACGGCGGCGGGCATCTTCGACATCTCACATATGGCCGAGATTTCGGTGGTCGGCGCAGAGGCCGCAGCATTCCTCGATTACGCGCTCGCCGGGCTGATCTCGGCCGTGCCCCTCGGCAAGGCTAAGTATTCGCTCATCCTGCAGGTGACCGGCGGGATCATCGATGACCTGATCGTCTACCACACCACTCAGGGCGAGTACTTTGTGGTCGCCAACGCCGGCAATCGCGAGGTGGTGGTGGCGGCCCTGCTGGAGCGTGCCGCGGGCTTCGACGTCACAGTGACCGATATCACGGATTCGATCGTGCTGATCGCCGTACAGGGTCCGAATTCTCGTGCAATCCTGCAGGAAACCGTTGGCCTGACGGTGCCGGCCGCCTTTGACGATCTCAAGTACTACGCCTGCGTCGGCATGACGTTCGCGGGCAAGCCGGTACTTGTCGCTCGTACGGGGTACACCGGCGAAGACGGTTTTGAGCTGTACGTTGAAGTAGCGGATGCCGCCACCCTCTGGTACGCGCTCACCGCAGCCGGGGCGCAGCACGGGCTGGTGCCCGCCGGTCTCGCGAGCCGCGACACCCTACGCCTGGAGGCCGGCATGCCGCTCTACGGCCACGAGCTGGGTCTCGACACCTTTCCGGTGCAGGCCGGACTCGGTCGCGTGGTCAACCTCACCAAGGATTTCGTCGGTCGCGACGCGATCGAGAGCGGCCCCATCGACGGCGCGCGCGTGTTGGTCGGGCTGAGCGCCGATGGCAAACGTGCGGGCCGCGCCGGATACCTCGTGTTCGACTCTGCCGATGCGAGCACCGTGGTCGGCGAGATCACCAGTGGGGCATTGTCCCCAACCCTGACGCACCCGATTGCCATGGCCTACGTCGATCCACGCGTTTCGACCGTGGGCTCGTCCGTGTTCATCGATGTGCGAGGCACTCGCATCCCGGCATCCGTTGTCGCCCTGCCCTTCTATAAGAGAGAGTCGAAATCATGACTGATGAAAAGTCCCTCCGCTATACGGCCGAGCACGAGTGGGTGCTCGTCGATGGCAACACTGCGCTCGTGGGAATCACCGCGTACGCGGCCGAAAAGCTGGGCGATGTGGTGTTCGTTGACCTACCGAAGGTCGGGTCGACCGTCGCGCAGGGCAAAGTGGTTGGCGAGATTGAGTCGACCAAGTCGGTGGGCGAGCTGTTCGCCCCGGTGAACGGCACCGTGCTGGACGCCAACGACGCTGTCGTCGCGAGTCCCGAGCTCGTGAACAGCGATCCATTCGGCGCGGGCTGGCTCATCAAAGTCGAGTTCACCGAACTACCGCCGTTGCTCAGTTACGACGAGTACACGAAACTAACCGGAGAGTAATGCCCGACCACTCTTTAGCCGGGCGCTTCGCAGACCGCCACATTGGAACGGATGCCGCTGCGCAGGCCACGATGCTCGCGGCGGTCGGCTACGACTCAGTGCAGGCCCTCGTCGAGGCGGCGGTTCCAGCATCCATCCACGTCGCTCCACTCGCTGACTCCACGATCCCAGCCGCAGCAACCGAGCGTCAGGCGCTTGCCGAGTTGCGTGCGCTTGCAGTCAAGAACGTGGTGCGGCGCTCGATGATCGGTCTCGGCTACTACGACACGATTACCCCCGCCGTGATCACGCGCAACGTGCTCGAGAACCCGAGTTGGTACACCGCCTACACCCCGTATCAGCCGGAAATCAGTCAGGGTCGGCTTGAGGCTCTGATTAACTTCCAGACCATGGTCTCTGACCTCACGGGAATGACCACGGCCAACGCTTCGATGCTCGATGAGGGTACTGCCGTGGTCGAGGGAATGCTCCTCGCGCGTCGCGCATCGGACGTCTCCTCTAACGTCTTCATCGTCGACGCGGATGCCTTCCCCCAGACGAAGGCGCTTCTTGCGAATCGTGCCGGAGCTGTCGGAATCACGCTCGTCGAGTCGTCCCTCGATGGCACGCTGCCCGAGGCGTTCGGCATCTTCGTGCAATACCCAGGCGCTTCGGGCCGGGTCTGGGATCCCTCCTCGGTCATCGCGGCCGCGCACGAGCAGGGCGGGCTCGCGGTCGTCGCGGCCGATCTCCTCGCCATGACGCTTTTCACGCCCCCGGGCGAACTCGGAGCGGATGTTGCCGTCGGCACGACACAGCGCTTCGGCGTGCCGATGGGGTTCGGCGGTCCGCACGCCGGATACCTGGCCGTGAAGGCCGGGCTCGAACGGCAACTTCCCGGTCGTCTGGTCGGAGTGTCGCAGGATGCTGACGGACACGCCGCCTACCGGCTGTCGTTGCAGGTTCGGGAGCAGCACATCCGTCGCGAAAAGGCGACCTCAAACATCTGCACAGCACAGGTTCTCCTCGCTGTGATGGCCTCAATGTACGCGGTCTACCACGGTCCAGACGGACTCAGGCGGATCGCGCGCCAGGTCGCAGGGCGCGCCCGGCAACTCGTCACCGGTCTCAGCACTCTCGGACTCGCGGTCGAAAGTGACTACTATTTCGACACGGTGCGCGTGCGGGTACTAGGCGAGGCGCACTCGGTCGTGGCCCGCGCCCGGCTCAGCAACGTCAACCTGCACCTCGTGGATGCCGACACGGTTGGAGTTTCGGTCGACGAGACCACTGAGCTCGTTGACCTGCAGGCCGTGCTCGCGGCGTTCGCAGCACAACCACTGAGCACTGCCGTGATCGAAGCGCTGTCCCGCGCCGAGTTGCCGACCTTTCCGCCAGAACTTGGGCGCACAACCGAGTACCTCACCCACCCGGTTTTCACCACGCATCGCAGCGAAACCGCCATGATGCGCTATCTCAAATACCTTGCAGACAAGGACTACGCTCTCGACCGCGGCATGATCCCGCTCGGGTCGTGCACGATGAAACTCAACTCGGCCACCGAGATGGAAGCGGTGACCTGGCCGGAATTCGCGGGCATCCACCCGTTCGCCCCGGAGGCGGATGTCACGGGCTACCTGGAACTCATCGAGCAACTACAAGCGTGGCTAGCCGAGGTCACCGGGTACGACTCGGTGTCGCTGCAGCCGAACGCCGGCAGCCAAGGCGAACTCGCCGGCTTGCTCGCAATTCGCGGATATCACCTCGCCAATGGCAACGTCCAGCGCACCGTGTGCCTCATCCCGTCGAGCGCGCACGGAACGAATGCCGCGAGCGCGGTGCTCTCCGGAATGACCGTCGTCGTCGTTGCGACCAACGACCTCGGCAATGTCGACCTCGACGATCTGCGCGCGAAGATCGCGCTGCACGCCGACACTCTGGCCGCCCTGATGATCACCTATCCGTCGACCCACGGGGTGTACGAGCACGAGGTGCGCGCGATAACGGATGCGGTGCACGACGTCGGTGGTCAGGTTTACGTCGATGGCGCCAACCTCAATGCCCTTCTCGGCTATGCCCGTTTCGGGGACTTCGGCGGTGACGTGTCCCACCTCAACCTGCACAAGACGTTCTGTATTCCGCACGGCGGTGGAGGGCCGGGAGTGGGGCCGGTCGCCGCGAAAGCGCACCTCGCTCCGTACCTGCCGGGGCATCCGATGGCCCAACGGGCGCTCCACGCGGGTGCGCCGGTCTCGGCAGCGCCCTATGGTTCGCCGAGCATCCTGCCCATCAGCTGGGCCTACGTGCGCATGATGGGCACGGACGGGCTGAAGGCGGCTACCGGTGCTGCGGTGCTCGCGGCTAACTACGTTGCGGTTCGGTTGCGCGACCACTACCCCGTGCTCTACGCCGGTGACAACGGTCTCGTCGCGCACGAGTGCATCCTCGACTTGCGGCCGCTCAAGGAAGCCACCGGAATCGACAACAACGACGTCGCCAAGCGCCTTATCGACTACGGCTTTCACGCCCCGACGATGTCGTTTCCGGTTTCAGGAACGCTGATGGTTGAGCCCACCGAGAGCGAGGACCTCGCCGAGATCGACCGTTTCATCGATGCAATGATCGCTATCAAGGTCGAAGCGGATGCCGTTGCCGCCGGTCGCTGGCCAGCCGACGATAACCCACTCGGTAACGCTCCGCACACTGCGGAGTCTGTGGTGGTGGGGGAGTGGCGGCACGCGTACTCCCGACAGGATGCTGTCTACCCGTTCGCGAGCCTCATCCGCCACAAGTACTGGCCACCCGTGCGGCGTATTGACAACGCATATGGCGACCGCAACCTGGTCTGCTCCTGCCCGCCGGTCGACGCATTCGCCGACTAGTTCCCCGTTCCGCCGAGCGGTCGCGCCGTTTTCAGGCTGAGCGCCGCTGTTTCTGGATAGTCCAGACACACTTACGCTCAGCCTGAAAACGGCGCGCCCGCTCGGCCCGGCACGGGTGCCCACGTCGGCCCGGCACGGGTGCCCACGTCGGCCGGGCACGCGTGCCACGTCTGCCCGACAGCCTGTCCTCCCCAACTGTGGTCGGCAGCACCTTCTGCGCGGATGTTTCCCCTTCGCCGGTAGCTGCCGCTAGTCGGGTCATCGTGCTGCGATGACTACCGTTTCAGAAGTCCTGTCCGAAAATCGCGGAGTTGCCCCTCGCGAGGCCTTTATTTCTCGGGGAATATCCTCGTACGCGATCGGTCGATCGCGCCACAGCGGCGAGATCTCGCGAGTTCGCCGTGCGTGGTACGCCGATCCGCACGCAGACCCCGAACTGGTGCGCGCCGTGCGTGTCGGTGGCTCGCTGAGCTGCGTCTCGGCGTTGCGCACAACTGGCGTCTGGCTCGCGCCAGTGCTGACGACCCATGTTTCCGTCCCGAAGAATGCATCGCGACTTCGGTCTGCAGCAAGTGTTCGAGTCAGCCTCATCGAGGAGCGAGCAGATGTTACTCTCCATTGGCGCGCGCAGACTGGAGGCTCACTACTGTCGATCGATTCCATCGCCGCGTCACTCGCTCACATGTCAACCTGCCAACCACCGGAAATGACGCTGGTTGCACTGGACTCTGCGCTCAACTTGCGCCTCGTCACCGACGCGCAACTCACCGACGCGTTCGAATCGTTCCCCGATAGATCCCGGAAACTGCTGTCAATGACCGATCCGGGCAGCCAGTCGGGCCTAGAGACTCTGGCCCGCCATCGACTTCGGCGGTGGGGGATTCACCTTCGCACTCAGGTCGTGATCGAGGGCATCGGGCGCGTAGACATGGTCATCGGCGAGCGGCTGGTGCTCGAGCTCGATGGGTTCGGTTTCCATGCTCACGAGGCTGCATTCGAGGTGGACCGGCACCGTGATCTCGCCTTGTACGAACGGGGGTATCTGGTCATGCGGTTGAGCTATCACCAGGTGATGACCGAGTGGGCGGATGCCGAGCGCGTGATCCGCGCGATGGTGCGCCGTGGTGATCACTTGTGGCCCCGGCACCGCGACCTCAACCGCTTTTCAGGCTGAGCGGCGCTGTTGCTGGACTATCCACTCACCCCGCCGCTCAGCCTGAAAAGGGAGGGATGGGAGGAGCTACCCCGGCAACCCGAAGAGTGTCGGAAACGTTGCAGCCACCCACGGATACCCGACGAAGATGGCCGTGTCGATGACCGTGTGCGCGACGATGAGGGGCAGCACGCGCCCGAAGCGCACGTAGAGCCAGCCGAATAGCACACCCATCGCGAGGTTACCGATGAACGAACCGAAGCCTTGGTAGAGGTGATAAGTTCCGCGCAGCGCAGCGCTCGTGAGGATGATCGGCCAATTCTTCCAGCCGAGGTCACGCAGCCGCGCGAAGAGGTATCCAATCACGATTACTTCCTCTTGGAGGCCCGCGTGCAGCGCAGCGAGGATGAGCACCGGCACCGTCCACCAGTACGCATCGAGCGCCGTCGGAACCACGTTCACGGTGATTCCCAGGGTGCGACCGGCCAGGTACACCCCAATGCCGGGTACGCCGACGACGATCGCGAGCGTCAGGCCTGACAGCGAGTCACGCCACGGTCGTCGGAAGTCGACGCCGAGGCGCTCAAGGTGCGGGCGCGTACCCTGCCACAGCAAGAATGCAACCAAGGCGACCGGGATGAGGCCGAAGAAGGTGGCCATGAGTTGGTAGATCAGGTCGAAGGTTGGCCGATCGCTCAACGAGCCGTTGATCGTCGTGCTCTGGTGTGAAAGCGAGGTGGTTTGGGTGACCCGGTTGACGATCGCGACAACCGAATAGGCAGCGGATGCGCCCAACGACAGCCCGAGCACGATCAGTATTTCGGCGGTAATCCGTTTGCGCCCAGCGAAGTCTGTCGTCACCCTCGCACTCTACGGCTTCGGATGCCCCATGCGCGCTGTGGGCGTCGACCGTGCGAGGTCCACGGTCTGGATCGGGTCGCTATCGTGATGCACGCTGCGAGTGCCCCGTCGCCGTCGTTCGCCGCGGTCCGGCGCGCGCGGATAGAGCACGGCGGTATATTGGTTGCAGTTTTATTGCGTTTACGGCACTTTATACGCAACTTAATTGTGCAGCTCGCAATGAACGCTATTCCGCGTTACCACTGCGTAACGTTTCCGCTTACAGTTTTGCAGGGGCAATACCCCCGTTTAGGGTGTGAACTATCAAGCTCGGGCAACACTACAAATTGTTGTGCCGTTAGCTCATCTTGCACAGGAGGAAAATTGACTATCACAGGAAGATTGGCGCGTAAGGCGATTGCCGTTGTCGCGATTGGCGCAGCTGCAGCGCTTGCGCTGGCTGGCTGCACGACGTCGGGCACTCCGACGCCGACCGCAGCGTCGGGCGGTACCGTCACAGTGGCATCGGTGAACGACTTCACCTCGTTCAACTACAACACTCCACAGGGCAACCTAGACACGAACGGTGTCGTTAACTACCTGACTACCGGTGGTTTCTTCACCGTTGACCCGTCATACAAGGTCATCTACGACACCTCGTTCGGCAAGATCGAGAAGACGTCAGACAGCCCGCTCACCGTCAAGTACACCCTCCAGAAGGGGCTCAAGTGGTCAGACGGCGAGCCGATCACTTCTGACGACATGCTTTTAGCGTGGGCACTCGCCTCGGGCCACTACGACTCGGGCACGGTGGATGCCGACGGTAAGGTCACCAAAGGCACAAATTACTTCAGCATTGCAGGCAGCACTGCGGGGCTCGATGCGACGTCACTGCCGACATTGGGCACCGATGGCCTCACGATGACGCTCACGTACTCGACTCCGTACGTTGACTACATGCTCGTATCGCCGATTGCTCAGCCGGCTCACGTTGTCGCGACTAAGGCGGGCCTCAAGAGCGCCGCCGACCTCACCGCTCTTCTCCTGAAGCTACCGAAGGGTGACCCGGCCTCTCCGGCGGCTGCTGACCCGACACTGCAGAAGGCGGCCGAGTTCGTGAACACCGGCTACGACGTCACAGCAATGCCGACCGATGCGTCGCTGCTCGTCTCGAGCGGCCCGATGACGGTCTCCGCCTTTGTGCCGACTCAATCGTTGACTCTCGTGCCGAACAAGTTCTACACGGGTGACCACAAGGCAAAGCTTGACAAGATCGTGCTCCGCAACATCCCGGACGCGAACGCTCAGGTCGCTGCACTCGCGAACGGCGAGGTTGACGTGATCAACCCACAGGCGTCCGCTGACACGCTGGCGGCACTCAAGAAGACGACCGCGACAGTGTCAACCGGCTCAACCGTGTCGTACGACCACCTTGACCTGTCGTTCAACGCAACTGTGTTCAAAGATGCAAAGGTGCGAGAGGCGTTCCTCAAGACCATCCCTCGCCAGCAGATCCTCGACTCGATCGTTACTCCGGTCGACGCACAGTCCAAGGTTCTCGACTCACAGCAATTCGTGCCCCAGCAGTCGTCATATGCCGACTCGGTCAAAAATAACGGATCGAGCGCCTATGACAAGGTAGATATCGACGGAGCTAAGGCACTACTGGCGGGCGCGACTCCTGAGATCAAGCTCATGTACAACACGAAGAACCCGAACCGCGTCGATGAGTTCCAGGCGATTCAGGCTTCGGCATCGAAGGCTGGTTTCAAGATCGTCGATGCGGGGTCTCCAGACTGGAGCAAGAAGCTCGGTGACGGAACCTACGATGCAGTTCTCTTCGGTTGGGTGAGCCCCGGTTACGGTTACGCTGGCGTTCCGCAGATCTGGTCGACCAATGGTGGCGGAAACTACAACAAGTACACGGGAACGGACAAGCTCGCCATTTCGACGCAGACCGAACTCGACAGTTCCAAGATCAATGCGATCCTGGCGAAGATGGACGCTCAGGCATTCTCAGATGCCTACGGACTGCCGCTTTTCCAGCTGCCAGGAATTCTTGGGGCGTCGGCGCGAGTGCAGAACGTGAAGTTCATGGGAAACCAGACCGGCCCGGTGTGGAACTTCTGGGAGTGGACAGTCACAGGTAAGTAGTTCGTTGCTGTGACCTCGCATTGAGAGATCGTTTGAGGTCACAGTAGTGAGGCGCCGGGTGTGGAGCCCGGCGCCTCATATCGTCTCCACCCCTTTTCTCGTGCGCCGTTTCGTGCGCGAGACACGTAAACTGCCAGCACGGGAAAGCGAAGAAGCTATCCCCGGCAACCGATCCAGCGAGGGATCTATCGATGGTGAGTTTCATCCTGAGACGGATTCTGGTCTCAGTCCTGGTGCTAATCGCGGCGTCCTTTGTGATGTACACCTTGACCGCGTATTCGGCACACCCGCTCGACGACCTGTTGAGTAGCAGCGCACTCAACAAGGAAAAGCTCATTCAGGCGCGGATTCAGGCGCTACAGCTTGATGTACCTCCGCCACTTCGCTGGTTTTTGTGGCTAGGCGGGGCGGCCAAATGCCTCATCCCGTTGGCCAACGCGTGCAACCTTGGTAAAACGATTTCCAATGCCAACGTCACCGATATTCTGCCGATGGCGATGCAGTCCACCATCCAACTCGTGACCGGCGCGCTCGTTCTCGCGGTTGTCCTCGGTTTGGCACTCGGAATTATTACCGCGCTCCGGCAGTACAGCGGTCTTGATAACGCGGTCACCTTCACGAGTTTCTTCCTGTACTCGCTGCCGTCCTTCCTCATCGCGGTGCTCCTCAAGGAATTCATTGCGATCGGCTTCAATAACTTTCTGGTATCGCCCACGATCCCGATGGGGATCGTGATCGCAATCGGGATCGTGCTGGGTCTCGTGGTCCAGTCGGTGGTGGGAGGCGACATGCGGCGGCGGCTTGTCGTCGGAGGTGTCACGACGGTGCTCTCTGTGACAGTGCTCTACGCGATCTCTCTCACCGGGTGGTTACTCAAACCGGGTCTTGGGCCGGTCTTCATCCTGCTGCTGTCCGTAGGAATTGCCGTTGGCGCGACCGCGCTCATCGCGGGCTTGCGAAATCGGCGCGCGCTCATCACCGGCATGATCACCGTAGTTGTGGCTCTCGGTTCCTATTTCACCCTGCAGGGGTTGTTCGACATGGCCTCGGTCGGCACTCTCGTGATTCTCGCCATTGTTGCCGTACTGGTCGGTCTGCTTGTGGGCTACCTGATGGGCGGCTACGACCGTGGCCAATCGATGCGAGTCGGTGCGATTACCGCGGCACTATCTGGCGGACTGGTGCTACTCGATCGATTCATGCAGTCATGGCCGACCTACGTTTCAGAAGTGAACGGTCGCCCGATTGCGACGGTCGGTTATCAGACCCCAAACCTCGGCGGGGATGTCTGGGTTTCGGGTATCGATTCGTTTACTCACTTTGCCCTCCCCACACTCGCCCTGCTCCTTATCTCGTTTGCGAGCTACACGCGTTATGCGCGAGCCGGGATGCTTGAGGTCATGGGTCAGGACTATGTGCGAACCGCTCGCGCTAAGGGACTTCCGGAGCGCACCGTGGTGGTGCGGCACGCCTTCCGCAACATGCTCATCCCGATTACGACGCTGCTGGCTTTTGACGTGGGGGCGCTCCTCGGTGGGGCCATCATCACGGAGTCGATCTTTGGCATCCCGGGAATGGGCCAGTTATTCTTCGCTGGCCTTGGCCGTGGTGATCTGAATCCCGTGATGGGGTACTTCATCGTGATCGCCGCGATGGCGATTCTGTTTAATTTTCTTGCCGACTTGGCCTATGCGGCCCTTGATCCGAGAGTGCGGGTTCGGTAATGACGAACGCCACCGGCCCGATCGTTGCCCTCGAAGCTGTTCTGCCTGAAAGCAAGGCCCCGGAAAGCCAGGGGCGCCTGATTTTTCGGCGATTCTTGTCCAATAAGGTTGCCGTCGGCGCCTTGATCCTGACCTTCCTGATTGTGCTGTTTTCGATCTCGGCGGTTGGGCTTGGCCCGATCCACGGGTGGTGGAAGTACGGATACACCGACCTCAACCCGCAGGAGAACGGGGGCACCCCGACGATGTCACTCATTCCGGAATGGCTTGGCGGTAAGGGAATTTTCATCGGCAATCACCCGTTTGGTCAGAACCGAATCGGTAAGGACTACTTCGCGATGACGATGCGAGGTATCCAGAATTCTTCGCTCGTGATGGTCGTTCTTGGGCTGATCGCCACTCTGATCGGCGTCATAGTTGGATCGATTGCGGGCTACTACCGCGGCAAGACTGACGCAATCCTGATGCGGATCACCGATGTATTTATTGTTATCCCGGCTCTGGTCATCGGCGCAGTTGTCGGGCACGCGTTCGGCGGATTCGGTGCAGCGACTCTGGCCGTGATGCTGGGGTTCTTCACGTGGATGGGAATCGCGCGGCTGGTGAGGGGCGAGTTCCTGTCACTGCGCGAACGCGAGTTCGTGGAGGCGGCGCGAGTTGCTGGGGCATCCGATGCTCGAATCATCTTCCGCCACATCCTGCCGAATGCCCTCGGTGTCGTTATCGTGAGTGCAACGTTGATCATGGCATCTGCCATCCTGCTGGAGACCGCTCTTAGCTATCTCGGCTTCGGCATCCGCGTGCCCGATGTCTCACTCGGAAATCTGATTGGCGAGAACCAGTCGGCGTTTTTGACTCGGCCGTGGCTGTTTTGGTGGCCAGCGCTCTTCATCGTCTCGCTGGCGCTGCTGGTTAACTTCGTCGGCGACGGTCTGCGAGATGCCTTCGATCCGCGCCATCGTCGGTTCTCGCTACGTCGCATGCAAGAAGAGCGCCCCAGCCTGGCCGAAGACGAGAACGTTCGTGCCGGTGACGACGGCGACTTTATGGATGCTCAAAAGAAATGACGCTTGCGGTCGCCGTCATCGCCGTGCGCGATGAGAAGGAAAGCACCCCGCCGTTAGGCGATGAGCAGGGCGGGTACCGATGCGGCGAAAAGAACCACAAGGGGCACGATCGCCGTCCAGTGCCAGCGGATGTCGACGCGCGTCGAGTCTGCGACACCCGTTTCGATGACTCCCGCTTCCTGAAGCCGGTGCCAGCGACCACGCACGAGTGCCGCGGCCGCGCCGGACTCGCTGGATGCCAAGTCACCGGGTCGCACCGAGTTGGTGCGGTGGGGCGCTATCTGGCGCACGTCTCGAGAGGCGGCTGCTGCACTGCGGTAGCCGAACGACCGACCGGGCGATGGGGCGATCCACACTTCGTATTTCTGGCCGGGAGTGTAGAGCGTCAGAGCGAATTTAGTGTCGACGTGTACCAGAGCGTTCCAGGGGATACGCACGTCGCGCCCCGGGTTCACGACCGTGATCTCATCGTTCGCGATGACGAGCCGCGGTCGCCACAGCGATTCCCAGACCACCAGGCAGATCAAGGCGAGCGGCACGAGATAAGCAAGTTGAGTCGGTCGGCTAGTGAAGCACAACGAGACAGCGAGCACCCCAGAAATCACCCAGATGGCGACGGCCAGCACGCGGTTGAATCGAGAATCGATGACATCGCGGTCAGGTCCCGGGGGTGGAGGCATATAGCTATATTCGCAGGCTCCACGCGCTGCGCGCACCCGGGAGGCGCCCGAAATCGCATTGTTCGCATCCGAGAAGCGCATGCTTTGGCAGCGCCCAGCGGTTATCCGCCAGCAGGAAAGGCACGGCCATGACAGTCACAACCGACCAGCGCACCCCGGTACTTGAGGTGACCGATCTAAACGTTGACTTTGGGGTGGGAAATCAGTGGGTGCCCGCTGCGCGTCACATGAGTTACCAGATCATGCCCGGCGAGGTTCTCGCGCTCGTCGGGGAGTCTGGGTCGGGCAAGAGCGCAAGCTCAATGGCGCTGCTCGACCTGCTGCCGACGAATAGTCGTATCAGCGGCAGCATCAAACTGAACGGCAACGAGATCACAAACATCCGCGCGCAGCAGATGCGGCGTATTCGCGGTGGCGAGATCGCGGTGATCTTCCAGGAGCCGATGACGGCGCTTAATCCGGTGTACACGATCGGGTCGCAGATTATCGAGACGCTTCGCGTGCACTACGGGATCGCGCCATCGGAGGCGAAGAAGCGCGCACTCGAATTGCTCAGCATGGTGGAGCTACCCGATCCCCTGAAAGCCTTCAACTCCTACCCGCATCAACTGTCTGGCGGCCAGCGTCAGCGCGCAATGATCGCGCAGTCGATTTCGTGTGATCCGATACTACTGATCGCCGACGAGCCGACCACGGCGTTGGACGTTACTGTGCAGGCAGAAATTCTTGATCTGCTTCGTAGCCTGCGCGACCGGCTGGACAGCTCCATCCTGCTGATCACTCACGACATGGGCGTTGTTGCCGATCTCGCCGACCATATCGCTGTCATGAAGAACGGTGTGATCGTCGAAACCGGAACATCGTTGGAGATTTTTTCGAATCCTAGGCACCGATATACCCGAGCGTTGCTTGCGGCCGTGCCCCATATCGGTCAGCGCGAGGGAGCAGAGATCGATACCACCGCGGCTATTGTGATCGCCGGTGATGAGTCGCCCCACTCTGACCGTATCCAGGTAAGTGAACGAAGCGCCGAGCAATTGCGCCTCGCAGAACCGGTCGATACTCGACCGGTCGTTCTCGACTTCGATGATGTCGTAATCGAGTATCCGAAACACGGTCGGGTGCCTGCATTCCGGGCGGTCGATCACATAAATTTGCGGGTGCACTCCGGCGAGGTCGTCGGCCTGGTGGGGGAGTCTGGGTCGGGTAAGACCACCCTCGGTCGAGCGGCAATTGGTCTGCTTCCGATTACTGAGGGAACGCTCACTGCCGCCGGGCAGGACATCTCGAGATCCCGACCGAACGACATTCGAGCACTTCACAAGAAGGTCGGGATCGTGTTCCAGGATCCGGCGTCTTCCCTGAATCCGCGGATGCCGATCGGCGAAAGCATTGGTGAACCGCTGCTTCTCGCAAAACGGATGAAGGGTCAAGCGCTGTACACCGAGGTGGAGAGGTTACTTGACAGTGTCGAACTGCCCCGTGCGTATCGAGGACGATTTCCTCACGAACTCTCTGGCGGTCAAAAACAGAGAGTCGGAATCGCTCGAGCGATCGCCCTCAAGCCCCTGCTCCTGATTGCTGACGAGCCAACGAGTGCTCTCGACGTCTCGGTGCAAGCGCGTGTTCTTGACCTGCTGCAGACCCTGCAGGGCGAGATGCAATTCGCCTGTCTGTTCATCACGCATGACCTCGCCGTGATCGATGTCCTCGCCAATCGCATTGCGGTAATGCATCGCGGCAAGCTCATCGAGGTTGGCACCCGCGACCAGATCTTGCGGTATCCGGTGGAAGCGTACACGCAACGACTTCTCGCTGCGGTTCCTCTTCCCGACCCGGCTCTGCAGCGCGAACGCCGTGAAGCGCGGCGAGAGCTATTGAGGGCCGGAGCGAGCGAGTAGTCGAGCGGGCACGGCGTTGGTGAACGTTCATCTCGCGCCTCGTGCTGCGCTCGCCGTCTGTGCCGCTCGCGGCGCTTGCGGTCTGTGCCGTTCGCTCGGCGGCGCATGCTGCAATGCCCTCCGGTCCCGGGCCAGACGTCGTGGGCTATAGATCATTGGCCCACACGAGGTAGACTTGAGTCGCGGAGCACCACTGGCGTGATTCTGCCGCCACTGACTCACTCTCTGGCCTCCCTCTTTCTCGAGACAAATCTGGACGTACCGCTATGGCAATCGCCACTCGTAATGACCTGCGCAATGTGGCGATCGTCGCACACGTTGACCACGGCAAGACCACCCTCGTCGACGCCATGCTGCGCCAGACCAATTCGTTCGCTGAGCACGCTCATCTGGAAGAGCGCGCCATGGACTCGAACGAGCTGGAACGCGAAAAGGGCATCACGATCCTCGCGAAGAACACCGCGATCTCCTACAAGGGCATCCATGCAACCGACGGGCCGATCACGATCAACGTGATTGACACCCCCGGCCACGCTGACTTCGGCGGCGAGGTCGAGCGAGGCCTGTCTATGGTCGACGGCGTCGTACTGCTCGTCGATGCGAGCGAGGGCCCGCTGCCACAGACCCGGTTCGTTCTGCGCAAGGCGCTTGAAGCAAAGCTTCCGGTCATCTTGCTCGTGAACAAGACAGATCGTCCGGATGCGCGTATTGACGAGGTCGTGCACGAGAGCCAAGACCTGCTCCTTGGCCTCGCGAGCGATATGGCCGATGACGTGCCTGACCTCGACCTCGACGCTATCCTCGATGTTCCGATTGTCTATGCGTCTGGCCGCAACGGCGCGGCGAGCTGGAACAAGCCCGAGAATGGCACCCTGCCAGACAACGCCGACCTTGAGCCGCTGTTCGATGCAATCCTCAAGCACATCCCGGCCCCGACCTACGACGACGAGCACCCACTGCAGGCGCACGTCACGAACCTCGATGCTTCACCGTTCCTCGGCCGTCTCGCCTTGCTCCGTGTCTTCAACGGTACGATCAAGAAAGGCCAGACGGTGGCGTGGGTCAAGCACGACGGAAGCGTGCACAACGTGCGCGTTACTGAACTGCTTATTACGAAGGCGCTCGACCGGTTCCCCACTGAGTCGGCGGGCCCCGGTGACATTGTCGCTGTGGCAGGCTTCGACGACATCACGATTGGTGAGACCCTTGCCGACCCCAACGACGTTCGCCCGCTGCCGACCATTAAGGTCGATGATCCGGCGATCTCGATGACCATCGGCACCAACACCGGTCCGCTGATTGGCAAGGTCAAAGGCCACAAGCTCACTGCCCGCATGGTTAAAGATCGCCTCGACCGTGAACTCGTCGGTAACGTCTCCATCAAGCTTGTCGACATTGGACGCCCGGATGCGTGGGAGGTACAGGGTCGTGGCGAGCTCGCGCTCGCCATCCTCGTGGAACAGATGCGTCGGGAGGGCTTCGAGCTCACTGTCGGTAAACCCCAAGTGGTGACGAAGCGCGTGGATGGCAAGGTACACGAGCCCTTCGAGCACCTCACGGTCGATGCGCCCGAAGACTACCTCGGTGCCATCACCCAACTTCTTGCCGCTCGCAAGGGTCGCATGGAGAGCATGAGCAACCACGGCACTGGCTGGGTGCGCATGGAGTTCATTGTGCCATCCCGCGGACTCATTGGTTTCCGTACCGAGTTTCTCACCATCACCCGTGGGGCGGGAATCGCCAACGCCGTGTCTCACGGCTACGAGGCCTGGGCTGGCGAGATCGTCACTCGCACAAACGGCTCGATTGTGGCCGATCGTGCTGGTGTTGCGACTCCGTTTGCCATGGTCGCCCTGCAGGAGCGCATGTCATTCTTCGTCGAGCCGACGCAGGAGGTCTACGAGGGCATGGTCGTGGGCGAGAACTCGCGTGCAGACGACATGGATGTCAATATCACCAAGGAAAAGCAACTCACCAACATGCGCCAATCCACGTCGGACACGTTTGAGCGCATGACTCCCTCGCGCAAGCTCACGCTTGAGGAGTGTCTCGAGTTCGCGCGCGAAGACGAGTGCGTCGAAGTGACGCCGGAGTTTGTGCGCATCCGCAAGGTTGAACTCGATGCGAATTCGCGTGCGCGCGCAACCTCACGGCTAAAAAAGCAGAATGCCTAATCGACGAGAGGTTGGATATAGTTAGGTATGCCTAACCTCACATCTTTGTCTCCCATTGTCGATCTTGCTCAGCACGTGCGAGAGAGTACCGTTGACGCTCATCGCGCGGCTGAAGGGCGACCATTCATTGTTGCGCTGATGGGGGGTGAGCTCTCGCTCGTCGACTACGAGCGCTATCTCGCCCAGTACGCGTGGGTCTACGAGGCGCTCGAGTCCCGCGATCGGCGAGCTAGCGACCCGGGGATCATTGACAGCGCGCTCGACCGGTTCGCGGCCATCGAGGCTGACCTCGCGGCTCTGGGCGTGGATGACTGGCGTACGCAGCATCCACCACTTCGTGCGACGGCGGCTTATGCGGCTCACCTGCGTGGCATCGCTGCGAGCGATCTGCCACGCTACCTCGCACACCACTACACGCGCTATCTCGGCGACCTATCAGGCGGCCAGGCCATCGCTCGCCTCGTCGCACGCCACTACGGCGCGACGGATGCCCAACTGAGCTACTTCCGCTTCGACGGCATCGAAGCGATTGTGCCCTTCAAGCGCCAATACCGCGACGGGCTCAACGCCCTGAACTTCGGTCGGGAAGACAGCGATCAATTCGTCGATGAGGTTAACGCGTCGTATCAGTTCACCAGTGCCATCTTCGACGCGCTGGCCAGCTGATGGTGCACCTCGCCGCGCTCGACCAGCAACTGGCCGGACTGCTGCACGACGTCGGAGCTGTTGTCTTCTACCTTGTCGTCTGGGGGTTGGTCTTCGTTGGAACCGCGCTCTTCGTGGGCGTTTTCGTGCCTTTCGTGACGGGTGACTCGCTCTTGTTCGCGTCCGGATTGATCGCGGCAGCCGCGTCCGGGATCGATATTTGGATCCTCGCAATCGGTGTCGGCATTTCCGCCTTCTTGGGTGATCAGGTGGGCTTCCTGTTGGGGCGCCGGTTCGGGCGTCCGTACCTCGATAAACGTGGCGGGCCACGTATGCGGAAGATCATCGCCAAGACGGAACACTTCTATCTGACCTTCGGCTGGTGGTCGGTCGTGGTCGCGCGGTTCATGCCGTGGGGGCGGGTGTTTGTACCGGTTATTGCTGGGGTCGGCCGCATGGGCTACTACCGCTTCGTGGTGGCCAACTTGGTTGGTGCTCTGGCTTGGGGTGTGGGAATCACCGTGATCGGGTACTTCGCCGCATCGATTCCGGGAGTGAAAGCTGCTGCGTACATCATTGCGGGCGTGTTCATCGCGGCGGCAATTGTTGCTGGCATCCGGGCCTGGCGGCTCGACCGCAAGAACCAGATTGTGCTCCCGCTCGTGTGACGTTGGCCCACTTTTGGCGCCTCGGATCACCTTCTCGCGCTCTCACGCGGGTCTCCCATGAACCTGATGCTGGTTCGCTGGGGTATCTGGCACCGGTCGGCCATGCACCTCATGCCGGTCGCGCCCGTGGCGATGTGTTTCCGTTGCCTGCAACAGTGGAGAAATAGTTTCATTGTCTGCGGGGGGCGCCGGGTCTAGGCTGTGGCCCGTACCCTCGCGCGTAACCACCTCAGCATCCGTTCAACCGAAATCAGGAGCACTTCATGAGCATCATGCGTAAGCGTTACAGCGTTCCGATCGCGATCGCGATTGCACTGGTCATTGCCCCGTCTCTCGCTGGGTGCTTCGGCGGAAACCCGATCCAGCAACTCGTGCAGGGGGCCACCGGAGGCAATGTCAATCTCGGTGGCAAGAGTGTTCCCGACGGATATCCGAAGACCGAGGTACCGCTCATCCAGGGCGACATTATCAGCGGGATCTCGCTCGGCAACAAGACCGACGGGCTCATCTTCAATGTAGTGGTCAAAGTGTCGAGCCTCGACGCCGCCAACAGCATCAAGGGCCAGTTGGAAGGTGCTGGCCTCACCGGGCAGCTGAATGGTGCAACGTCTACCGAGGGCACCACGCTCGTCTACACGAGCGACAAGTGGGGCGTGCTCGTACTCGTCATCGCCGACAAAGACAACGGATTCGTGGCCAACTATACGGTTACGGCCGTGAGCAAAACCAACTAGGGCGCTCGGCTGCGCGGCCCGCTCGGCTGCGCGGCCCGCTCGCGTGTGCGGCCCGCTCGCGTGTGCGGCGAACGCGCGGCCCCACGGTGCTCTCGCGGTGCTCTCGCGGCGAGAGTGCAGAAACACGCAGTGCGTCGCGCGTCGCACCGCGTGTTTGTGCACTTTCGGCTGCAAGGGTCGTAATGTCGGGGCTACACCAGCATCCACAGCGGCGGTTGCACCAGCATTTACACCCGCAGCCAAAGTGCCGATCGGATACCGCTGACCAAACCTAGCCTGCCCAGCTCACGGCGTCACTGCGGACGATCGGTGATGTCGGTGATGTCGGCGATGTCGGCGGACAGTCGCGACGTAGTGACGGGCGTCGACCTGTCGCGGCTTTGATGGGGGTCGATCACTCGCCGAGCGCTCATGTCGGGCCGCTCACATGCGCCCCATAGCTGGCGGCACTTATCCTCTCTAGTAGACCAATAGCCGAGTACAGGAGCATCCGTGGTAGAGGCGTTCGAGCGGATTCTGTTCGTGCACGCGCATCCAGACGACGAATCGATTAGCACGGGTGGCACAATCGCGACACTCATCGATCGCGGCGCCGAGGTGGCGGTAGTGACCTGCACACGCGGTGAACTCGGAGAAGTGATCCCCGAAGCACTGCGCGACGAGCTCGGAACGCCGGCAGCGCTAGGCGAACGCCGCGAAGCGGAGCTGCGATCCGCTCTCGCCGCGCTAGGGGTCACCGACCAGCGTTTTCTCGGCTCTCCGGGCGCGAGATTCGAGGGCCGGCCGCCGCGTCGATACCTCGACTCCGGCATGCGTTGGGGCGTGCACGGTGCTGAGGCTACCGCCCACGCCACGGCCGGATCACTCACCGCAGCCGACTTCGGCGAGGTCGCCTCAGATATTGCAGCCGCGATCGCGGAATTTGACCCGGATGTTGTCGTCAGTTACGACGAGAACGGCGGCTACGGGCATCCGGACCACATCAGGGTTCACGAGGCCACCCGTCGTGCCGCTGAGGTGATGAGCGTTCCGTTCTACGTCATTGAGAAGGCAGAATCTGTGCGGAAGTCGACCTTCGCGATCAACGTTGCGCCCGTGCTCGACCGCAAGCGTGCCGCATTGCGTGCTCACCTGACACAAGTGAGTGTCGACGGAGACCGGTACGCGCTCGCAGACCGGGTCTGGAAACCGATTGCCACTGTGGAGACCTTTCGCCGAATCCGTCGTAGCGACGAACCGGATCCGTCGTCGTTCAGTGAGCAGGGCACCCTAGTGAAGATCGCCAGTTCGGTGATTGCGCTGGTTCTTGGTGGGTTCGTGGGAGCAATGCTCACCGTCACCCACCAAGCCACGACACAGATCGGCGCCATCGCCGTGCCGTGGGGCATCATTGCGGCGGTGGTACTCGCGGCCGCGCTGCTCGTTGGCTTACGGCTCGTGTTCGAGTCGCGCATCGTTGCTGGGTCCGCCGCGATTGGACTTCTCGGCGTCGTTGCAGTGCTCTCGGTCAAGGGGGCCGGTGGCTCCATCCTTGTTCCCGGCAACGTGGCCGGATACATCTGGACGTTCGCTCCGGCAGTTATCGCTCTACTCGTGCTCGCCTGGCCGCGAGTTCGTCGTTCCTCGGCGGGTAATATTGATAGCACCCCAGCCGCGAAAGGTGCGATCGAGAAGTGACCTACGTCATCGCCCAACCCTGCGTCGATCTTAAGGATCGCGCGTGTATCGATGAGTGTCCAGTCGACTGCATTTACGAGGGTGATCGCATGCTCTACATTCACCCGGATGAGTGTGTTGACTGCGGCGCGTGCGAGCCGGTGTGCCCGGTCGAGGCAATCTTCTACGAAGACGATCTTCCCGACAAGTGGGCCGACTACTACACGGCGAACGTCGAATTCTTCGAAGAGCTCGGATCCCCGGGCGGCGCAGCCAAGGTCGGCGTGATTCACGCGGATCATCCCCTCATCTCGGCTCTCCCGCTCGGCGCGGCGGAATAGTGGCGCGTGAGCCTCTCGCGCTCCCGGATTTTCCTTGGGACGCGCTTGCCCCGCGTGCCGACCGCGCCCGGGCGCATCCAGGAGGCATCGTCGATCTCTCTGTCGGGTCGCCGGTTGATCCAACACCACAGGTCGTTCGGGATGCCCTCGCGGTAGCAACCGATGCGCATGCATACCCGCAGACGGCGGGCAGCCCCGCCCTACGTGATGCAATTGTCACGTGGTTCGCGGCTCGTCGTGGCGTTGAACAAGGCCTGTCGGTTGCCAACGTGCTACCGACGATCGGGTCCAAAGAACTGATCGCGACTTTACCGCTCGCGCTAGGGCTGCATGCCGGAGACATCGTGGTGCAGCCGACCCTCGCCTACCCGACCTACGCAATTGGCGCAGCTCTCGTCGGCGCGAGCGTGGTGTCTGCGGATGATCCAGCAGAGTGGCCCGCCGAAACGAAGCTCATTTGGGTCAATAGCCCCGGCAATCCGACTGGTGGCGTGCTGTCCACCGACCGGCTGAAGACCATGGTGGAGCGCGCGCGCGCGATTGGCGCTGTCATCGTGAGCGACGAGTGCTACGCCGAGTTCAACTGGGCATCTGACGAACCCACCCCCTCAATTCTGGATCACCGCGTGATCGCCGGGGAACGTAACTCGGTGCTTGCCGTGTACTCGCTGAGCAAGCAATCGAACCTCGCGGGCTACCGCGCGGGCTTTGTAGCCGGGTGCAGCGATCTCATCGCCGAGATTCTCAGCGTGCGCAAACACGCGGGTCTCATGCCGCCAGCGCCTGTGCAGGCGGCGATGATCTCGGCGCTCGGCGACCACGAGCACGTTGCCCGCCAGCGGCAGCTCTACGCGGATCGTCGGGCGCGGCTGCTGCCAGCACTCGAGTCCGCTGGGTTTACCATCGACGCGAGCGAGGCCGGGCTATACCTCTGGGCCACCAAGGGCGATGACGCCTGGCAGACGGTCGCCGAGCTCGCTGATCTCGGCATCCTCGTTGTGCCTGGCTCGTTCTATGGCGCAGCGGGGTCACGTCACGTACGAGTCGCGCTCACCGCAACGGATGCTGCCATCGACACGGCCACAGGGCGTCTCGCGAGCTGACCGCTGGGTTGCCGGGCGATTACTGGAGATCGGTCTCGCTCGTGAACTGGTCAGGCGTCGCACTCACACTGGTCAATAGCTCCAAACGATTGCCTTTCGCTTTGGGTGATGCGCTAGTGGTCACGCTCAGCCAATAAGCTGTACGCGTGACCGACAACGCCGACTCCGCCGACATGGCCACCTTGCACTATCCGGGCGGTTCAGCCGATTTTCCGATCATTCGCGGGGTTGACGGCCATGACAGCATTGACATTTCCACGCTCATGAAGAAGACCGGGCTCACCACCCTCGATCAGGGTTTTGTCAACACCTCTTCTACCCGCAGCGCGATCACCTACATCGACGGCGATGCAGGAATACTTCGCTATCGCGGCTACGACATAGCGGATGTTGCCAAAAATTCCACGTATCTCGAAGTCGCCTGGTTGCTCATCTATGGCAACCTGCCGTCGCCATCAGAACTGTCAGAATTTGACGAGAAGATTCGCCGCCACACCCTCCTGCACGAAGACCTGCGCCGCTTTTTTGATGCACTTCCCCACGATGCGCACCCGATGTCAGTGCTGTCGAGCGCAGTGTCTGCATTGTCGACATATTACGAACACTCACTTGATGTGCATGACCCCGAACAGGTCGAGATCTCCACAATTCGCCTGCTCGCGAAGCTGCCGGTAATCGCAGCGTATGCCCACAAGAAGAGCCTCGGTCAGGCTCTGCTCTACCCAGATAACTCGCTGAGCTTCGTCGATAACTTCCTCAAGCTCAACTTTGGAACGATGGCCGAGCCCTATGAGATCAACCCAATTGTGAGCAAAGCTCTTGAGCGGCTGCTCATCCTGCACGAAGATCACGAGCAGAACGCATCGACATCAACCGTGCGTCTCGTTGGCTCAACGGAAGCCAATATTTTTGCCTCGATCTCCGCCGGCATCAACGCTCTCTACGGCCCCCTACACGGCGGTGCAAATGAAGCAGTGCTTAAAATGCTTGGCGAGATCAAAGCATCTGGTGAAACTGTCGATAAATTCGTTGAACGCGTTAAGAATAAAGAAGACGGCATCCGTCTGATGGGCTTCGGCCACCGCGTCTATAAGAGCTTTGATCCGCGTGCGAAGCTCGTGAAAGAGAGTGCAGACGAGGTACTGCGGGCGCTCGGCGTGAAAGACGACCTTCTCGACATCGCCAAGGAACTGGAGGCCGTGGCCCTCGCCGATGACTACTTCATTGAGCGCAAGCTATATCCGAACGTCGACTTCTACACCGGCGTGATCTACAAAGCCATGGGCTTCCCTGCGCGCATGTTTACAGTGCTCTTCGCGATCGGCCGCCTGCCAGGCTGGATCGCCAACTGGCGCGAGATGAACGATGACCCCGCCACGAAAATTGGGCGTCCGCAACAGTTGTTCATTGGCGAACCTGCGCGCGCCTGGCCGCAGCGCTAACGCTTAGCGGTGCCGGTGCCGGTGTACGCGTCCGGTCAGCGCGAAATGCAGGATCTCGAACGGGGCGCTTGCGGTACACCGCGAGCCCCACCGACTGGAAGGGTGTGCGGTCCTGCATTTCGTACCAATCAGGCGAGGTGATCTCCCCGTGCGACCGCCGCAAGCACCGCTGCCTTGACCTCCGACCAGTTGTTCATGATCTGGTGATAGCTGAAACGCAACACACGGAATCCTCGGACGCTGAGCTTCGCGTCGCGGCTCCTGTCGCTCTCGAAGGCCGCGAGGTCGGAATGGTACTTCCATCCGTCGAGTTCGAGAACGAGGCGAGTACCTACGAGCATGTCGACCCGGCCGACCCCGGTGATCTGCACTTGCAATCGTGGCTCGAGACCCAGCCCGCGCAGCCGTACGCGCGCTATCGACTCGGTGATCGATTCAGATCGACCGTCAACTGCTGCTAGCAGCACGGCGAGTCTCGGTGGCAATGTGTTGGTGCACTCGAGCCATTCGAGTAGAGCGACCGAGCCAAGCCGGATCGCGGAGTCGACCGCGGCGATCGTGACCTCGGGCGACTGGCAGACAGCCATGTCAAGCATCGCATCCAAGGGAAGTCGCTGCAGTCGCTGGAGTCCTGCGGGCCTGTCTGTCCAGTGCACGATGACGCCGGGCGGGCGCCCTCGGACCAGGCGTGCAGACTTGTTCGCCGTGTCGCGCAGGCGAGAGGACGTAGGCACAACGGCGATATGTAACTCTGCAGGTTCCCGGACCATGAGCCCCAGCATCCGCGCTGCTGAGACGCACGTGAGTCGGCCGCCGACCCGCACCGCTTGCTGGTGGATCTCGGCCGTTCCTGGGGCGGCGTACCAGCCCTGGCGCACGCGAATGAGGCGACCACCGGCGACCGCTGCCGATAGTTGGCGCGATGTGTAGCCGCACGTCAATAGTTCGTGGGTTGCAGCGAGCCCACCTCGCCGAGAAATTTCGCTGGCCATCGACATGTGCCCAGCATGAGGATGTCTACTGCCGCGTCGAGGCCGCTCTCGTCATCGGTGGGATTTCGTCGCGTTTGGTGCCAAATGCAGGAGTAGAGCGTGCTGAGCGCGTAACTGCTCGTGGAATCACGTGGCTGACGGTCACCGCGTCCTGCATTTGGTACCGGTGAGGCGCAGCATGCGGAACGCTGTTGGCGTTGGTGCTCCA
Organism: Salinibacterium sp.; assembly: GCA_025351795.1. Taxonomy (GTDB): domain Bacteria; phylum Actinomycetota; class Actinomycetes; order Actinomycetales; family Microbacteriaceae; genus Rhodoglobus. The sequence goes on from JANXVG010000005.1 coordinate 86,493, forward strand.
CTATGGCAACCGAGGCAAGGCCGCGGCAATCAGAATCTCGGCCGCGCGACGCGCCTGACCCGCGGCGACCGTCGTGCCGGCAATTGCGGCGGTAGTTTGCGCGCCTTCGGCAAGAATCGCAAGTTGTGGCGCCAGTTCGGAGGAAACGTGAGCGGCCTCGACGAGCTCGGCTACGTAGCGCTGAAACGATTCTTTGTGCGTGCGCGCGCGATCGGCGATTTCTGGCGTGACCGTTCCCAACTCGGCAAAGGCATTGATGAAACCACAGCCGCGAAACGCGTCATCCGAGAACCAGTCGAAAAGATAGTCGTAGATGGCCAGCAGTTTGTCGCGCGGATCTTCGGTCAGCGCGACGCGGGCACTCAACCCGTCGGTCCAGATGCGATGCCGGCGCTCCAATACCTCAAGAATGATCGCGCCCTTCGAGGGGAACAGTCCATAGATCGCTTTCAGCGACACTCCGGAGGACTGACGCAGGTCGTCCATGCCTACCGACTGAATTCCGCGCGTGTTGTACAGCGCGTCGGCAACATCGATGACGCGGTCACGCGTACTGATTTCGTTCATGATGCGAGTCTAGTTGCGTTGAGAACGATAGTTCTCTACGATGAAAGAAATGAGAACGATCGTTCTCTCCGAGGCAAGGAAAGCGAAAATGGCCTATATCACTGTCGGTACCGAAAACAGCACCACCATCGATCTCTACTACGAAGACCACGGCGCCGGACAGGCCGTTGTTCTCATTCACGGCTATCCGCTCGATGGATCTTCATGGGAAAAGCAAACGGTCGCACTACTCGACGCCGGCTACCGCGTGATCACCTACGACCGTCGCGGGTTCGGCAAGTCCAGCCAGCCAACAATCGGGTACGACTACGACACTTTCGCCGCTGACCTCAACACGGTCCTGGAAACCCTCAATCTGAACGATGTCGTGCTCGTCGGATTCTCGATGGGAACTGGCGAAGTCGGTCGCTACCTCGGAACCTACGGATCCAAACGCATCGCGAAGGCAGCATTCCTCGCCTCGCTCGAGCCGTTCCTGCTACAGACTGATGACAACCCGACCGGTGTTCCGCAAGACGTCTTCGATGGCATCAGCGCCGCGGTTGTCGCCGACCGCTTCGCTTTCTTCACCGACTTCTACAAGAACTTCTTCAACAGCGACGAGAACCTCGGCACGCGCCTCAGCGAGGAAGTTGTTCGCCAGAGCTTCACCATTGCCGCTCAATCTGGTGCGGTCGCCTCGGTCGCAGCTCAGCCGACCTGGTTGACCGACTTCCGAGCAGACATCGCCAAAATTGATGTACCGTCACTTATCGTGCACGGCACGCGCGACAACATTTTGCCCATCGACGCGACCGGCCGTCAGTTCACCAAGGCCCTGCCCGCCGCGGAGTACGTCGAGATTGAGGGCGCCCCGCATGGAATGCTCTGGACCCATCATGCTGAGGTAAACAAGATCCTGCTCGGTTTTCTCGCCGAATAACCCGCTGACTCGCGAGCCCAGCCGAGCGGAGCCAACCTGACCAGCTGACGCCCTCTGCAACACGCACTTCCTGGCCTTCGGCGCGAATCCTGCGCTGGAGGCCGAGTGTGTGACGCAAAGACAACGACGAGGGCGGGCTGCAGTGTGCAGCTTAACAGCGCAAGCGGTAGCGATTCAGCTGGCAGTGGTGTGCGGGTGATGGACCGCCGCGGGTTCGCGGTTGTGGCGCGGCTGGCCGATAACACAGCAGCGATGGATGTCGGCTGCCGTTCGCTCATACCAACCGGTAGCCCGCGTCGACCGCGCACGTCGCTCAAATCTCAGGGCATCAGGCGTGCAGGGCGGCGTTGAGCTGGATGCCGCCACCGGAGCGCGCGAGCACCTCGACGGCACCCGTCAGGGAGTTTCTGCGGAACAGGAGGCCCGGTACGCCGCTCAGCTCGACGGCCTTCACGACGCGAGATGTGCCATCCGCTGTCGTGACGCCATCGAGCACGATGACCTTCGTGCCCGCCGTGACATATAGCCCGGCTTCCACCACCGAGTCATCGCCGATCGAAATTCCGATGCCGGAGTTCGCCCCGAGTAGTGCCCGCTCGCCGATGGCGACGCGCTGAGTTCCCCCGCCACTGAGCGTGCCCATGATGGATGCCCCACCGCCGATGTCAGACCCGGCGCCCACGACGACCCCCTGCGAGATGCGCCCCTCAACCATGGACGCACCCAGCGTTCCGGCATTGAAGTTCACGAAGCCCTCGTGCAGCACTGTCGTGCCAGGCGCAAGATGCGCGCCGAGACGCACACGCGACGCGTCGGCGATGCGCACGCGCGGTGGCGTGAGGTAGTCGAGCAGCCTGGGAAACTTGTCGATGCCATTCGCGACAATGCCGGCGCGCTTGAGCGCCGGACGCAAACGGTCGAAGTCGTCGGGGTGCACGGGACCCGCGTTCGTCCAGACCACGATCGGAAGCTGGCCGAACAGGCCATCGAGATTGATGGTGTTGGGCGCCACGAGGAGGTGGCTGAGCAAGTGCAGACGCAGGTAGGCGTCTGGAGTGGAGATGGGCGCGGCATCCAGATCGATGTCGACGGTGACGAAATCGACGCGCACGTTGCGGCGATCGTCCGGGTTCGCAAGTGACTCAAATTCGGCCGGCGCAATATACCTATCGGTGCCGTCGGGCAGCGCGCCGAGTTGAGGCGAAGGAAACCAAGTGTCAAGCACGGTTCCGTCGCCCGCGACAGTAGCAAGGCCGTAACCCCACCCCAAACGAGAAGTCATTCCTCAAGAGTACTTAAACTGGTCAGGTGCCCGACGCAGACCCGATCGCCCCCGTGCTTGACCTTGGTGCTTCCTCGATCGATATCGCGCGCCAATTATGCGATATCGAGTCGGTCTCCGGCAACGAGCGCGTCATTGCCGACGTGATCGAGGCGAGCCTGACCGGCCTGGATCATCTCGAGGTGATTCGCAACGGAGACGCGGTCGTCGCGCGCACGAACCTCGGTCGAACGAAGCGAGTCGTGATCGCCGGCCACATCGATACGGTGCCGGTCAACGACAACTTGCCGTGCCGGTTGGAGACGGTAAACGGCGTTGAGTACTTGTCGGGCCGCGGAACGGTTGACATGAAGGGCGGAGTCGCCGGGCACCTCAAGCTCGCTGCCGAGCTCACCACACCGCGCGTCGACCTCACATGGATCTTCTACGATAACGAAGAAGTCGCGTCAGACCTCAATGGCCTCGGTCGGCTGGCCCGCACTCAACCAGACGTGCTCGCTGGTGACTTCGCGATCCTCGGTGAGCCGACCAATGCAACGATCGAAGGCGGATGCAACGGCACGGCGCGCATTGAGGTGCGCACGAGGGGCATCCGCGCACACTCTGCTCGCGCTTGGGCCGGGCACAATGCGATCCATGACCTCGCCCCGGTGCTCGCCATCCTCGCCGCGTTTCAGCCGGACAAGCTCGAGGTAGACGGCTTGGTGTACCGTGAGGGCCTCAATGCGGTGGCGATCTCAGGGGGCGTGGCCGGCAATGTGATTCCCGATGAGGCGGTGGTAACCATCAACTATCGCTTCGCGCCGAGCCGGTCTGGCGACCAGGCTTTCGCTTACCTCCGTGAGGTTTTTGCCGGATTCGACGTGACCCTGACTGACCTTGCCGAGGGTGCCCGGCCGGGCTTGGACGCGGCGCTCGCTCAGGACTTTCTCGCCGCCGTCGGCGGTATTGCGAGCCCCAAATATGGCTGGACGGATGTCGCCCGCTTCTCCGTTCTCGGAATCCCTGCGGTCAACTACGGCCCAGGTGACCCGCTTAAGGCTCACGCCGACGATGAGCGCGTCGAAGCCGCGCAAATCACGGCGTGTGAGAACGGACTCCGTGCATGGCTGACCGCCGACTAGCGACCACTCTGAAGGTTCGGTATCGGCTCACGCCGTGGTGGGTCAAGGTGATCGCGATTTTCGCGGTTTCCCGCGGGGTGACGACGACAATACTGCTCGCTTTCGCATCCCGGCAGGCAACGAATTCGTGGACGGGTGCCAGTCCTGGCTATTTTGACTTTGCGAAGATATGGGACGGCCACTGGTACTACATCGTGTCTGTCGTCGGCTACCCAGCGAGCCTGCCGCTGACCGCCGATGGACACGTGCGTGAGAATGCTTGGGCGTTCATGCCCGCCTACCCAGCCCTGGTGCGCGTGTTAACCGTGGCAACGGGCGTCGACTTTGCGTACATCGCCGTGATCGTTTCGGTGGCATTCGCGCTGGGCACGGCGCTCATGTTTTATCGACTCATGACGCTGGTAATACCCGGCAATGCTGCTCTGTTCTCCGTTGTGCTCTTCTGCTTTGCTCCGCTCTCGCCGATCTTGCAAGTCGCATACGCCGAGTCGATGCACCTGTTTCTGCTGACCTGTGCGTTGTATCTGCTTGTGCAGCGCAGGTACTGGATGCTGCTGCCGGTCATCGCCGTCATGTCCTTGACCAGACCGAGCGGCCTGGCTTTCGCCCTCGCCCTCGCGCTGCACGTGGGTCACCGATGGTGGGTGCATGTGCGCCGGCCGGGCACAGATTCGTTTTCGGTTGGTGAGCGCGTCGCATCCATTGTCACCGCGCTGTTTAGCGCCGTTATGGGATTTGCTTGGTTGCTGGTCGCCTGGGTGGTGACCGGGTCATTCACGGCGTATACCGACACCGAACTGGCCTGGCGTGCGTCGTACATCGGCTACAAGGAGCTTGCTCCGTTCGCTCCATGGGTGCAGTCTGCCGGATTCTGGGGCTCGATGATGGGCATTCCCGGTAGCTGGCTCGTCGTCGTTCTGATTATCGTGGTGGCAACATTCGGTGCGCTCATGTTCAGCCCGTGGGTGAGGCGCATTGGAGTCGATCTGCGGTTCTGGGTTGTGAGCTATGCGCTCTACCTGCTCGCGGTGTTCTTTCCGCAGTCGAGCACCTTTCGCCTGTTAGTGCCGCTCTTTCCTTTGCTCGGCGCCGCAGCCCAACCCAAGTCGCCGGTCTATCGTGTCGTCATTGTGGTGCTGTTCACCCTCGGGCAGATCGGCTGGGTGTACATCGCCTGGTGGGTGGACGGCTACGACTGGACACCGCCCTAACCGCTGGCTCGCCCCGATGCCGACCGTGGTTTTCGGGATACGCGAGGAATGAACGATAATAGATACAGATCCACTGAAAGGGGACTACTCATGGCAGCCATGAAGCCGAGGACCGGAGACGGGCCAATGGAGGCTGTTAAGGAAGGTCGCCTGATCATCGTTCGCGTGCCTCTCGAAGGCGGCGGTCGTCTTGTCGTATCCGTCAATGACGATGAGGCGAGAGAGCTGCATGACGCCCTTGCCGGGGTCGTTGCAGTTTCTTAAGCATGGTGCGACCGTCAATCGCTGACTTTTGTCAACAGCAGCAATCCGTCACCTACGGGTGACAGGGCGCTGATCACGGCATCGGAACCGGCTATCTCGCGCAATAGTGCGCGATAGCCGGTAACGGTGTCGTCGCGTTGCGCCGGGTCGGCGACTCGACCGCGCCAGAGGGCATGGGCAACGATCACCGAGCCGCCTGGGCGCACCATGCGCAGTCCGTGCTCCACGTACTCGATCACCGACTGCGGATCGGCGTCGATGAACACGATGTCGTAATCGGACTCGTTCATCCTCGGTAACACATCGAGAGCGTGCCCCGCTATGAGTCTGACCCGGTTTGCCGGAATGCCGGCCGCAGCAAACGACTTTCGTGCGAGTTGCTGGTAGTCGAGTTCGGCATCGATGCTCGTCAGTACGGCCGCTGATGCGCCTCTGAGCAGCCACAATCCACTGACGCCAAGTCCCGTGCCAATCTCGATGATTGTGGCCGCTCTGCTGGCCGCAGCGAGGATCGCGATCTGCGCTCCGACCGCGGGTGAAATGGCTTCGATGCCGTGCTCGAGGGAGTGCTGACGGGCGACCGCCATCTCGGCCGGTTCGATCACGAACTCTTCGGCGAATTTCCAGCTCAGATCCTTGTCAGACACCTGCACTCCTCGTTCGCTGCTCACTCTAGGGCGCTTCATCGAAAGGCTGGGTTATCCTGAGCGGGTGTCATTCGGGTTGACGTTCGAGAAGCTGATGATCATCGGGATCGTGGCTGTTTTCGTGCTCGGACCGCAGAGACTGCCCTACTACGCCTCCCAACTCGCACGCCTCGTCACGTCGCTCAGGAACATGGCGAACGGTGCGAAAGAGCGGATGCGCGAGGAGATGGGACCAGACTTTGATGAGATTGACTGGAAGAAGCTCGACCCTCGCCAGTATGACCCGCGTCGGATCATCCGCGAGGCCCTCATCGACGACCAGCCAGCGCCCGTCGTGAAGGCACCGTCGCCGCACCTGCCGATGGAATCGGCTTACGACCAAAGGCAGCGGTTGCTGCGCGAGGGTAAGCCGGCACCGTTCGATGCCGAAGCCACCTGACTTCTAGCGTCGCCTGAGTGCCTTGAGCGTCTTCAGGGTCGCGATCATCAGCCCGGTCATCGTGGCGAACTCGGCACCCGTGCGCGGCAGGGTAATGAGCCCGGTCGACTCGGCGACGGTGCGCGCCTCTGCGAATCGCAGGATTCCCTCTGGTCCGTTGCGTCGCCCGAGTCCGGATTGCTTCATACCACCCATGGGGGCATCCGTACTCGAGAACGATGCCCGGTAGCCCTCGTTGATGTTGACGCTGCCAGCGTCGATGAGGTCGGCGACCCTGCGTGCCCTCGCCACCGATCCGCTGAAGATGGATGCGTTGAGGCCGAACTCTGAGGCGTTGGCGGCGGCGATCGCCTCGGTTTCACCGTCGACCACCGCGATCGCGACGACCGGGCCAAACGTCTCGTGTGCGAAGCAGTCCATGGTGGGGGTAACCCCGGAGAGCACCGTCGGCTCGAAAAAGTAGGGCCCCAGGTCGGGGCGAGCTCGGCCGCCGGCCAGTATGGTCGCGCCTTTGTGTACGGCGTCGTCCACGTGTTTCTGCACGCGGTCACGTTGGGCGGCGGAGGTGAGCGAGCCGACATCGGTCGAGTAGTCGAGCGCCGACCCTTGGCTGAGCTCCTCGACGCGCGCGACAAAGGCGCTCGTAAACGCGTCGGACACCCGGCGGTCAACGTAGATGCGCTCGATCGACACGCACAACTGACCCATTGACGAGAACACCGAGTAGACGGCGTCGGCGGCCGCCTTGGCCGGAACTACGTCGTCGAGAACGATGAGCGCATTTTTGCCGCCGAGCTCGAGCGAGGTGCCGGTGAGCGTCGACATGGCGCGCTCGCCGACACTCACCCCGGTCGCGGTTGAACCGGTGAAGCACACGTAGTCGGCAGCGTCGACGACGGCGTTGCCGATCTCGGTACCGTCACCGGCGACGACCGCCCACAGCGATGTGGGCACCCCGGCCTCGATGAAGGCCCGGCGAGAAGCGAGAATAGACAGTGCGCCCTGGTTATCTGCCTTCTGTACGACGGCGTTGCCGGCGGCGAGAGCCGGGACAACATCCATGATTGAGAGCGCGATCGGATAGTTCCACGGGGTGATGACGCCGACCAGGCCCTTGGGTTTGTAGCTCACCCGGGTCGTGATGACGACCGGGATGCCCGCCCTGCGCCGCCTCGTCTTCAGCACGCTCTTCGCAGAGACCGCGTAGTAGCGCGTCACGGTCGCAGCTTGGAAGATCTCCTCAAAAGCCTGACCGCGGGTCTTGCCAGACTCGGTCTGCAGAATGTCGAGTAACTCGTCTTTGCGCTCCAGCAGGAGGTCGTGGGCTTTCAGTAGCACGGCGCGGCGATGGGTGAACCCGGATGCGCGCCACGCCACCTGGGCCGCGCGAGCTGCTGCCGCGGCATCCGCCACATCTGCCGCGCTGGACATGGGCAACTCGTGCAGCACCGCTCCGGTGAATGGGGCGATGACCGCGGTCGTTGCTGTTCCTGTGAAGGAAAGTTCGCGAACGAGCTCGGCGCTGAGCGAGTCGGTGAGGCTGCTGGCTGACATGACAACAGCCTATGACTCCGATGCCCGGTACACTCTGGAAAATGACCGCACAGGAGCGAGTTCTCGCCCGCACGACCATCGCAGGTTACGCGATCGGATCGCTCGGCACCGGTGGCTTCGCCACGCTGCCCGGCCTCGTACTCATTTTCTTCCTCACCGACACCCTCGGGGTCGCTGCGCTCTTCGCCGGCATCCTCGTCACGGGCGCAAAGGTGTGGGATGTGCTCATCGACCCGGTGATTGGTGCTCGCAGCGATCGCAGTCTCGCACTGCACGGGTCGCGACGGCCATTCATGATCGCCGGTGGCCTGTTGCTGCCGGTGTTCTTCATCATCACATTCGCGGTGCCGGGCGGACTCGGCCCGTGGGTCTCGGGAACCTGGGTGCTCATCGCTTTCGTGCTCACGGCGACCGCGTTCAGCCTGTTCCAGGTGCCCTACATCGCACTTCCAGCGGAACTGGCGAGCGGATACGACCAGCGCACGCGACTCATCTCGGCTCGCGTGGTCGTGCTCACCCTCGCGATCCTGTTGTTCGGCGCCGGCGGCCCAGCAGTCCGCGACGCGTTTGCCGACCCGCACATGGGCTACCTGGTCATGGCGATCGTGGCCGGTGTCGTCATCGGCGGTGGGATGCTGGTGTCCAGCTTCGTGGCGGCGCGCGGCCCACGTAGCGAAGCTCCCCGGTTCTCAATTGCAGACAACTATCGTTCAGGGTTCGCTGCGCTCAAGCGCAGTCAGCCATTCCGGGTGCTCGTACTCACGTTTCTCCTGCAAGGGCTCGCGACCGGGGTCATGCTCGCCGGCGCGCAGTACGTGGCCAACTGGGTTCTTGGCACGGGAGTGACCGTTTTGTTCGTCGCCCTGATCGCCCCCGCGTTTTTGTTCGCACCACTCTGGGCGATTGTGGCCCGACGCGTGGGCAAGGAGCGCGCATTCGTTCTCGCAACCGTGCTCTTCGGCGCTGCGGCGCTGTCGATGATTCTGTTGGCGTGGTTTCCTGGTGTGTGGGTGTACGCGCCTGTTGCGCTCGCTGGTGCTGGCTACGCTGGCATGCAGTCGCTGCCGATGGCGATGCTGCCTGACGTCATTTCCCATGACGCGACCCGCAACGGTACGGGCGCAGCGGGCATCTTTGGCGGGGTATGGACGGCGGGGGAAACTACCGGCATGGCGCTCGGTGCGACGGTCCTCACGATTGTGCTTGCGGCGTCTGGGTACCTCGAGTCGGTTGCCGGGCAGCACATCGTCCAGCCGCCGTCGGCGATCCTCGGTATCGTGCTCGCCTTCAGTATCGTGCCAGCTGCCGTGATCGCGTTGTCTCTCGTGACGTTCGTGCGGTACCCGTTGCGCAAGCACGACATCGACACTGACATCGACACTGACATCGATAGTGGCGCAGCGCGATGACCGCCTTCGCCGAGCAGCCGGCTGAGATCCTCGAGCGACTCGCCGCGCTTCGAGCAGCCGACGCTCCGACCCACGGTGGTCACGTGTTGTCGTACGTGTACGATTCTGGTCTCGCCGAGCTTGACGAACTGGCGGCGGCCGCTATCCGCATGGTACAACCGGTCAACGGACTCGATCCGACGACCTTCACGTCGGTTGCCGTCATGGAACGCGAAGTCATCGGCTTCGCTCGTGACCTCCTGAACGGCGACGCCGACGTGGTGGGCAGCGTCACGACCGGCGGCACCGAAAGCTGTCTCCTGGCGGTAAAGACCGCGCGCGACAGGTGGCGGGGCGAGGGCGTGCCGCGTCTTCTCGCACCCGTGACGGCGCACGCGGCATTCCACAAGGCTGCGCACTACTTCGGGCTTATCCTCGACCTCGTTCCGGTGGCTGAGGACGGCACGATCGCCGCAACTGCGCTGATCGAGCGGATGGGCCACGATGTCGCACTCGTCGTGGTCTCTGCGCCGTCATATCCGTACGCAGCCCTCGACCCGATCGCAGCGGTGGCCGCGGCTGCCGCAAGCCGCGGTATCGCCTGTCATGTGGACGCGTGCATCGGCGGGTGGGTGCTTCCGTTCTGGTCAGACCTCGACCTGTGGGATTTCCGCATCGCCGGGGTGACGAGTGTAAGTGCCGACCTGCATAAGTTCGGGTACGCGCCGAAGGGGGCATCCGTTCTGCTGCAACGCGGCCGTGACCGCCAGCGCGCGCAATATTTTGCGACCACCCAGTGGCCCGGCTATCCGGTCGTCAATTCGACGATGCTCGGCTCGAAGTCGGCTGGCGCACTCGCGGCGTCGTGGGCGATCGTGCATGCGCTCGGCCGCCCCGGTTTTGCTGAACTGGCCGCCTCATGTGAGCGATCGACGAAGGCGCTCGTTGACATCATTACCGATATCGAGGGTTTGCGGGTAGTCGGCCACCCGGTGGGGCCGCTACTCGCGGTTGCCACCGACGAGTCAGTACCGCCCGCTCGGCGCGTGGATCCGCATCACTGGGCCGACCAGGCGCGCGCTCATGGCTGGCTGCTGCAGTTGCAGCCCGCGCTTGCCCAGACGAACGGTGTTGCCTTGCCGCACACCACGCACCTCACGGTCACGCCCGTGACCGAGAGCGTGCTTGCGTCGTTGGGTGAGGCGCTGCTCGCCGCCGCCGAGGAGGTGCGTGGCGTTGCGCCCGTGAGCGTCGCCGACGTTCTTGGCGCGTTGCCGCCCGACCTTGTTGTAGGCCTGTCGTCGCCGGATGCCCCGCCGCTCGACTCAGAAACCGCGGTCGCGATTCTCGTGCGGCTCGGCCTGCTCTCCGCGCAGTACAGCGGTGGCTCGGCGTCGCTCCCTGACCGAATGGCCCCGTTTCTGGCACTCGTTGCAGCACTGCCCGCTCCACTCACCGAACGATTGCTCACCGAGCTTCTCGCGCGCATTGTCGAGCCCTGAGCGGCTGCGCTGACCCGCACCCACCGCCGGTCCTCTGCCCGAGCCCGTGCACACAGGCCAGGAGTGCGGGCTTTCTGTTGTTGATACGGCGCACGTCGCGTGGCCTCCCGAGAGTTGCGCCGCGTGCTCACCCGTGACGTGCGGTAGTACCTCAGGTGACGCTCAGGCCCAGCTTGCGGCCGGCGAGCCCGCGTTCGCGCACCGAAAGCGCCGTCGCAATCGCGATGATGGATGCCGCGGCCGCGTCGTCTGGATGCGCGAGCACGACCGGGAGTCCGGCATCCCCGCCCTCACGCAGCTGAACGCTGATCGGCACAGAACCGAGCACAGGAACACCCAGTCGGTCAGCGACCGCCGACCCACCACCGGTGCCGAAAATGTCGAGCACCGTGCCGTCGGGCTGAACGAATCCGGCCATGTTCTCGACTACGCCGATTACGCGCTGACCGGTCTGGCGCGCGACGAGTGCGCTGCGCTCGGCGATATCCGCAGCGGCAGCCTGCGGTGTCGTCACGACGATGACCTCCGCTTGGGGCAGCAGTTGCCCGAGCGAGATCGCCACGTCGCCCGTGCCAGGAGGCAGGTCGAGTAGCAGAATGTCGAGGTCGCCGAAGTAGACGTCTGTGAGAAACTGCTGGATCGTGCGGTGCAACATTGGACCGCGCCACGAGACGGCCGTGTTTTCACCGGTGCGGACCGATGGCACGAACATGCCGATCGAGATGACTTTTACGTCGTGGGCGATGGGCGGCAGGATCATCCCGCCGACCCGAGTGGGCGTGGAACCGGCAATGCCCAGCAGACCGGGAACGGAGAATCCGAAGACGTCTGCGTCGACAATGCCGACGCGCAAGCCACCTGCGGCCAACGACACAGCGAGATTGGCGGTGATCGTGGACTTGCCGACTCCGCCCTTGCCGCTCGTGATCGCGTAGATGCGCGTGAGCGATTCCGGGCCGAACTGCAGTTCTTTCGAGCGGCCGCCGCGCAAGCGCTCGGTGAGGGCATCCCGCTCGTCCCGCGTCATGATACTCACCTGCACGTCTACCGATATCACTCCTGCCACCGACGCTGCTGCGGCAATCACGTCTCGTTCGATGGCGGCGGCGGCTGGGCAGCCAACGATTGTGAGCTTCAGGGCAATGCTCGCGACCGTGCCGTGCACCGATACGGTGCCGACCATGCCGAGCTCCGTGATCGGCTTGCGGATCTCCGGGTCGATAACCTTCGCGAGCGCCGACCGGATCGCGGCGACGACACGAGTTGCGTCAGGCATCGGGGTTCTCGTCGTGCTCTCGGTCTTTCTCGAGTTCTTCGAGGAGAGCACGGAGTTCCGAGCGGATGAAGTCTTTCGAAGCGAGGTCTCGAATGGCGAGCCGAACGGCCACCACCTCACGCGCGAGGTACTCGGTGTCGTTCAGGTTGCGCTCAGCCTGTCGCCGATCCTGCTCGATTTGCACGCGGTCGCGGTCATCCTGCCGGTTCTGGGCCAGCAGGATCATTGGTGCGGCGTATGAGGAACCAGGGCGTACCCATTGTTCGCGCAAATGTTTCCGAGAATCGCCCCATGCGGTCACGGCTTTGAGACGTCGTGACGTTATTGTACAAGCCCGTAGATGAATCGAGCCGGTCGTCTGACCTATTACCGCGTACCCATGGAGGCTCGCATTCCCCTGAGGGCCTGTTGTGTCAGTGCGGGCACTGGTGTGTGCCTGCACCGGATCGAGGCTCGGGTCGAGAAGCGTGCCGAGCCGCTCGTTGGGCGGGTAGCGCAACATCCGCTGAAAGTGCACCATACCGAGGAAGCGACCGGTAGGGGGCTCGTAGGGTGGCAGGGTCACGCAGATCGCGGCTCCAAGCGCAGGAGCACGTTCGTGACGGCGGATCAGCGCGAGGCCCTCAGCAACAGTCGCGTCGGCAGACACAATGACCGGTTCGGTCGTCATGAGTCCGCCGGCCGTGTCTGGAGCGTACGAGAGCAGGAACCGCACATCGTCTGCCTCTTCGGGTTCCATGAGATCGAGGAGGGCCTCGCCACGCTCATCGGAGAGGTGGGCGATCAGGTCGGCCGCGTCATCCGGCTGCACCTGGTCAAGCACGTCGGCAGCACGCGCATCGTCGAGTTGGTTGAGGATGTCAACCTGTTCGTTCTCTGCCATCTCTTCGATCACGTCGGCGAGGCGATCGTCGGAGAGTTCTTCGGCCACTTCGAGCATGCGTCGCTCTGGTAGGTCGAGCATCGCGTTGGCGAGGTCGGCGGGCAACAGGTCGGAGTAGGTGGCCACGAGTTGTGTCGCTGACTGCGACTCTCCGACAGCGCGGTTCTCGATGATGTCTGCCCACGCGGCGAACACGGTCGTGCCCTTGGCGAAGATCGATGCCGTGGTCTTTGGACGGCGAAGGAACAGCTGCGCAACCTCCCATTCGCCGAGGCCGGTCTCCTCGATCGCGACGTCTTCGATGGTGCCGTCTCCCGAACCGTCGCGCAGGCTCATGCGGCGGCCGAGCAGTTCTGCAATGACGCGCACCTCGCCACCACGCTGCTCGAAGCGCCGCAGGTTGATGAGGCCGGTTGCGATGATCTGGCCGGATCCGATGTTCGTTACGCGGCCGATCGACAGGAAGACCCGTCGGCGACCGGGCACTTCGACGATGAAACCTACGACCCGCGGGCTCGCCGTGGTGCGATAGACGACGAGCGCATCGCGTACTTTTCCCACTTTTTCGCCGTTGGGGTCGAAAACCGAACACCCGACGAGCCGGGCGGCGAAAACTCGTGAGGTACTCACCATAAAACCCTACCGCTGTGGTGCAAGAATGACCGGGTGACCAACCAGAGCGCATTCGGCCCCCGCGGCCCGGTACTACCGTCCATTCCGAAGGGTGACGTCCTCGGCAGCTACGACACGTACGTCGAGGCTCAGTCGATCGTTGACCGCTTGGCCAAAGCAGATTTCGACGTCTCGAAGCTGTCGATAGTCGGAAATGACCTCAAGACGGTCGAGCGGGTGACCGGCAAGCTCACCTGGAGCCGTGCTGCCCTCGCGGGGGCCGCGAGTGGAGCGTGGTTTGGAGTCTTCTTCGGATTGCTGCTGGTTATCGTCGGAATTACGGCGAACTATGGCGTTGTGGTGGCGGCCATCCTGATCGGTGCTGGCTTTGGCGTGATCCTCGGTCTCGTGGGCTACGCGATCACTCGCAGGAATCGCGACTTCACCTCCACGCATCAGGTGCTCGCCTCGAACTACCAGATCATCATCGACCCGCAGTTGACTGCAAAGGCACAGCAGGTGTTGACCCAGCCCCCTGCCGCCTAAGCAGTCGACCGCAGGCCTGCTGGGCACGGGGCCGTGCGCTCGTTCGCGCGAGCGCCTACGCTTCACCCCGCAGCCACGCTTCGACGTCGTCGGCCGTGCGCGGGATGCTGACCGAAAGATTCTCGGCACCCGACTCCGTCACGAGGATGTTGTCTTCGATCCGCACCCCGATGCCGCGGTACTCGCGGGGCACCGTCAGGTCATCCGGCTGGAAGTACAGGCCAGGCTCGATCGTGAACACCATCCCCGCCTCGAGCACGCCCTCAAGGTAGAGCTCACGTCGCGCGTGCGCGCAATCGTGTACATCGATGCCGAGGTGGTGGCTCGT
>JANXVG010000018.1 GCA_025351795.1 Salinibacterium sp.
CGCAGTGAAGACGGATGTCGCCGACGACGCGTCCGTGCGTGCCGCGATCGAGGCCGTCGCTGCCCACTTCGGCCGACTCGACATTCTCGTCAACAATGCAGGGATAGGCGCGCAGGGCACCATCGCAGACAACGACGACGAGTGGCTGCGCGTGCTGAACATCAACCTGCTCGGCGTGGTGCGCACGAGCCGGGCAGCGCTGCCACATCTGCGGAAGTCTCCGGCGGCAGCAATCGTGAACACCGGATCGATCGCCGCGACTGCGGGCTTGCCTGAGCGCGCACTGTACAGTGCCACGAAGGGCGCTGTACACGCACTGACCCGCGCCATGGCCGCCGATCACCTGAGGGAAGGCATTCGCGTCAACTGCGTGGCACCCGGCACCGCGGACACCCCTTGGATTGGACGCCTGCTGGCCAACGCCGCCGATCCGGACGCCGAACGTGCCGCCCTCAACGCTCGCCAACCGCACGGCCGTTTGGTCTCACCGGACGAGGTGGCGGGAGCGATCGTCTACCTGGCCAGCCCGGCATCCGGCTCAACCACCGGCGTCGCGCTTGCTGTCGATGGCGGCATGCAGGACCTTCGATTGCAGCCCGCGCAGTAGCGGATCAAGATTGCGAGCTGCCCCACCCCGCTGACATCGTGCGGAAGCCCACCTCGCTCACCGTGCTGAACAGGCGCCTGCCATGGGCGCGGTCGAATTCATGAGGTTTGGCGACGCCAAATGCATTGAAGTGAGGCGTCGCGGCGTCGAAGGGCCCACGCACCGGGTGATGCTGACGACCTGGCCAGTGATCGAACTTTCCGAAATCCCGTCGAGTTTCTCATCCACCGGGTTCCGACCACGCGCATCGATGATGGACTCTCTGACCGCAGTATTTCCCAATCCAGGACCGGTGCCCCCGGAACAGCTCCCCGCGGCCTGGCTTACGACACGACGGCTTCGCGCCTCCGACGCCACAGGATCTTTAACTTTTTTCGATTTGGAATATGCAGTGACCCACGGCTTCGTCACCGTAGGTCGGCACCCCTCAAGTATCCCCCGGGTTACCGGCAGAAACTGGTTGCCGAACCGGCAGAATGTTCCCATGGTCACCACTCTTATTACGGGCGGTAGTGGCGCGCCCGGTCTACCCGCGATCAACAAACCGGGCAGCTGCTGCTGTGCGCAGAAACTCGACGAGGATGTGGTGGTACCGAGATGAACGCGAGCCAATTCATCATCCCGTTATGGGCTGACCTTCTTGCTGTCGGAATTGGCGCACTCCAAGGGGCGATGTTCGCGGCTCAGTTCCGCGATCGCCAACTTGACCTGCTCGGGGTAGCGATCATCGGTATTGCCACCGGATTCGGAGGCGGCATCCTGCGCGACGTACTTCTTTCAGAGAGTCCCGCAGCGTTCTCCAGCAACTGGTACGTCATAGTTGCCATCGCCGCGGCCCTCGTCGGTATGCTGCTCGAGCGCGTATTCTCTCGTCTGAGTGGACTCATCACGGTGCTCGATGCGCTCACAATCGGACTGTTCGGCGCGATCGGTACTACTAAAGCCCTTGCATTGGGCCTGCCGGACGTGCCGGCTGTGTTTGTCGGCGTGCTGTCCGCCGTCGGAGGCTCGATTCTACGCGACCTCCTTCTCACCCTGCCCATCGCCCTCATGCACGTCGGCTCCCTATACGCCATCGCAGCCATCGCCGGAACCACCACCCTCGTTGTGCTCCTCCACTTCGGGGTACCCGTATTTCTTGCGGCGGTCGTCTGCGTCACACTGACCTCTGGGGTGCGAATCCTCGCCGTACTCTTTAACTGGAGCCTGCCAGAACAACGACATCTCAAGCGAATACCGCGGCTTCGTCGCCGGTAGACGTCACCCATACTGTGATACTCGGCGACGCACCGACACGATCGCACCACTCAGCCTCGGTCGCTTCCGAGCTGCAGGCCGACGCGACAACCGGTGCGACACCGTTGATCCCGATCGTGAACGCACGCTGGATGCCCGAGAATTGCAACTTCCTGATGTCATCGAGTGGCGCACCGCTGACGGTCACGACCACCGTCGTGAGCCAGCACCGAGAGAAATCAGCGGTCGAACCTTGGGCAGGCCCCTCGCCGCGACCAGGTACGCGCCGACGCTGCCCCCGACGATCGCGGGCTCGAGCGTACGCGTCGTCATGCCACCCATCGCAATCGTCAGCGTGGCCTACCGCTGGCCGCTCGGCTCACGGTGAAGCCCACCCGAGTCACGAATTCGATCCGTGCCGTGCGGTTTGCCCACGGCGAGTTGACTCACGCTGAACTGGCCAGTGTTCAGGGTCAGACCGTGATCGCCCTCGTTCACGACACATCCACCAACAGACGATCAGAGGCTCCACCGTCGTCACGACCTCATCGCAGACACCGTCGGAAATCAACCGCTATTGCCGGGGCGCGGCGAGCGGGACGGCGGTGTCGCGGGGGCCTGAGGCCGACGTCGCGGTGATCGCAAGACAACGGCTGGCCAGTCATCTGCCAGCGTACAAACGTACGAAATGCAGGATGCGACGGGCCTAGCGCGCGGCCGTCGTGCGACTATCGGTGCGTTGCATCCATTCGCTCCTGCATTTCGCACGCGGTACGCGCACAACAGGCACGCGGTGCGCGCACAACACGCACGCGAGCGCGGTAACGCCCGCTCCAGTTGCGCCTACGCGTCGACGCGCTCCCTCGCCTCGGTGCGCACGACCCGATTTACAGCGGACACGACGGCCTTGAGGGACGCTGTAGAGATGTCGGCATCGATTCCCACGCCCCACAAGGTTCTGCCGTTCACCCGAAGCTCGACGTAGGCTGCAGCGCTCGCGTCCCCGCCCGCGCTGAGCGCATGCTCGACGTATTCAAACAGTTGAACATCGACGCCCTGCTCGCTCATGATATTGAGGAATGCGGCAATCGGTCCGTTGCCGGTTCCCGTTGCCGCCTGCACCTCCTCGCCGATTCTGAGAGTGATCTCCAATACGACGCTGCCAGCCAGATCACTCGCGGTGCGGGTGGAGAGCAACTCGAACCGACCCCACTTGTCTTTTGGGCGATCCGACGGGGCCGGTAAGTACTCATCCAGGAAGATCTCCCAGATCTCGTCGCTCGTGACCTCGCCGCCTTCCGTATCAGTCTTGGCTTGAACTACTGCGCTGAACTCGATCTGGAGCTTGCGCGGCAAGTCGAGCGCATGGTCGGCCTTGAGCAAGTACGCAACCCCGCCCTTGCCGCTCTGCGAGTTCACACGCACGACGGCCTCGTAACCTCGCCCCAGGTCTTTCGGGTCGATCGGCAAGTACGGCACGGCCCAGAGCAGTTCGCCCACGTCCACGCCCTGGGCGATCGCGTCGGCCGCCATGGCCTCGAAGCCTTTCTTAATCGCGTCTTGGTGCGATCCACTGAACGCCGTGTAGACAAGGTCACCCGCCCATGGATGGCGTTCGGGCACGGGAAGCTGGTTGACGTACTCGACGGTTCTCTTTACTTCGTCGAGATCGCTGAAGTCGATTTGGGGGTCGATGCCCTGCGTGAACAGGTTGATGCCGAGCGCCACGATGTCGACGTTACCGGTGCGCTCACCATTACCGAACAGGCATCCCTCGATGCGGTCTGCTCCGGCCATGTAGCCGAGCTCTGCAGCGGCGATTGCCGTACCACGGTCGTTGTGTGGATGCAACGACAGGATGACATTTTCGCGGTGAGCAAGGCGTCGCGACATCCATTCAATGGAATCTGCGTACACATTGGGCGTCGCCATCTCGACCGTCGCCGGCAAGTTGATGATGACTTTGCGGTCTGCGGTCGGGGCGAAAATCTCAATCACCTGATTGCACACGTCAAGGGCGAACTCGAGCTCGGTGCCCGTGTAGCTCTCCGGCGAATATTCGTAGAAGATCTCGGTATCTGGGAGGGTCTTCTCGGCGGCTTTGCACAGCCGAGCACCGTTCAGTGCGATGTCGATGATACCTTGCTGATCGGTGCGGAACACCACATCACGCTGTAGAACACTCGTGGAATTGTAGAGATGCACAATCGCGCGCTTCGCACCGGCCAGCGACTCATAGGTGCGGGTGATGAGTTCTTGGCGCGCTTGCGTGAGCACCTGAATCGTGACGTCATCCGGGATGAGGTCATTCTCGATCAGCGATCGCACGAAATCGAAGTCGGTCTGGCTCGCCGAAGGAAACCCCACTTCGATCTCTTTGTAACCCATGCGCACGAGCAGATCAAACATGATGCGCTTGCGCTCGGGGCTCATCGGATCGATGAGCGCCTGATTTCCGTCGCGAAGGTCGACCGCGCACCAGCGTGGCGCCCTCGTGATGCGATTGCTCGGCCACGTGCGGTCTGGCAGATCGACGTTCAATTGCTCATGGTACGGGCGGTACTTGTGGATCGGCATGGCAGAAGCCGACTGTGTGTTCTTCATGGTCTGTTTTCTCTCACTCGTTCGAACGGGTCAGCCAACGGCGTTTGTGCAACACCACTCTCCGCGACGAGTGAGGCCTGAAGTTAGGACCCGTCGCGGCAGCTAAGGAGAAGCAGACCGAACAACACCTTTTTAGGGTAGCACTTCAGTAACCGCGCGTGACCGCCGCTGCCCGGCTGGGTGCGTCACGAGTTAGCCACGAATCTCGCGATCGGGGTCACCGCAGACTGCGCAGCAACACCGCCGATTCTCGCAGGGTGAGGGTCGGCAGGTAGCACCGCGATACCGCGATACCGATCGCAGGAAGGGACATGGCATCTGGGTAGGCAAGATACAACGAAACGAGCTTTGGTTGAAATTTCTGTTTGAACGCGAGCAGTGACCGGAAGCCGTAAACCGGTTCAAGAGATCGACCAATCATCATGAGAATACGGTCGAGCGGCGACACATCCTCGTCATCGCTTGACACGACGGCTAAGGGCGCCCCCGACAGACTGAGAAACTCTAGCCCGTCTAGCTTGGCGCGCACGGCCGCCTCGGCGATCACGAACTCCATCACACCGTTCATACCGTTCGCGCGCCTGCGCATGAAATCGAGCGTGTACCCGATCAGATCGCCATCGCGCCACGTCGGCAGCCAACTCGTCACTGCCTGCACCGACCCGGTCTCATCGATCGCTACCGCCAGCAGAACATCGGGGTCCCTGAGTTCGTCGACGCCGCCGAGCGTGAAACCGAGTTCTGGCAACTTCTTCTCCACCACCCAGAGTTCCGAGATCTCGGCGATTTGGTTGGCTACACCAGACGGAAGCGTTGACCAGGAGCCCCACGTGACGCGTACTCCCTCTCGAGCGGCGCGATTCACCGAGCTGCGCACGTCTTGCCACTTCTTACCAGTCATCTCCCAGATCGACGGGTCAATCACGGTTTCCTCGGCGATCACCGTTTTCGACCAGCCCAGTTCGACGAGTCGATCTGCCCACTCTCCATGAATCCCGTAAAACACCGGGGTCCACGCGTTCGCGTCGCAGAAGCGAATGAACTGACCGAGAGATTCGCGCACGTCACTCGGGTGCCCGATTGGTTCGCTCGTCGTCACCGCGCATCCGTTGGCGATACGGTATGCCACCACCATGCTGCGGTCCGAGTCGAACCAGTAGCGGTTTCCATCCCACGTGGCCGGGAACGACATCGAACCACCGCCCACGCGAAGCAGTCTTCTGATCGCCGCACCATCCCCTAGCGCTCGGCCGGTCGACCGCTGACCGCGCAGGAACACGATGGCCGCAACCAGCAAGACGAGCCAGAACACCGGCCCAACGCCGTGATAGACGATTCGCGCGAGCATGGTGACCGGCACGAAGTCGCGGCGCTCCGCGGTCAGAAACGACACCGGAATGAATCGTTCTGGCAGATCAGCCAGTAAGTCGAGGAAACCCACAGAGGGGCGGAATTGGTCACGAAGTGCGAACCCAAGCCCGAGATATGCACCAGCTGTCGTCAGGAGGGAGATGCCCACCGTGGCGACAAATCGACGCCGCGCCCTGGTCACGGCGTGGATAGGAAAGTGTCGGCGCTGCGACAGCACGACTGCGGCGAAAGCGAGCGGCAGCGCGGCGTTGGCGATAATCCAGACGGCGAACTCGGGTGACTGGCCAGCGCGAACAGCCGTGCCCGAGGGCTGGCCGAACACCGGTACGACTCCGAAGTAGAACGCCGCGAGCAAGCCGTTCGCGGCCGAAATGGATGCGACCAGGTACACGGCAGCGCGACGACCGTTGAGCAGTCCGTAAGCCCCTACCAGCAAAACCAGCAACGGGACCAGCGCCAGCACGAGGGCACTAACCCCTCCGCCGCCGTGATGTCCCAGTTGCGCGACGCAGGCTTGGCCAACCCCGGCCACACTGCATGGCGACCTACCTAAGCGAGATTCCGACATCCCATCTGTAATGAAAACGCCGAGCGGCGCGAGCAGACCAAAGGTTCCATGCGAGACGAGAGTGAGTATCGGGCCGGTCGCGAAAACGGCGGCGACCGTGGCGAGCAGCAGACGCGTCTCGTGATGAGAGCTGGTCCATCGCACGAGGCGGATCCGCTGGCGCGTCCAAATGGCCCCGATGCCAAAACCGAGAAACATGGCTAACACGCGATATAGATCAGACGGTTGTCCCGAGTAGAGCAGGAACGCGATTGTCGAGGCGAGCACGACCGTGCGGATACGACGTCGCCAGAGCACGCTCGCGTATGCGCTGGCAACCGCGATGGTTCCAATCACCGGAGTCAGTGGATCGATAGTGACGAGAGACCGTACCGACGTGGCCCAGTACTCCCCGGCAAACACACCGAGCGCTTGTACACCAACGCCGATGCCAGAACCGAGAACCCCGGTCAGCAGAAACGCGACGATCGTGCGGCGCGATCCCATGACGAGTTCGGCGACCCCCACCCCAATCGCCGCCGCAACCAGCACGACAATGAGTTGGCCGAGATTTGCGGCAAAGAACTGGGCGGTCACAAAAGACCACCACTTGTGAAGTGCGATCGTCTGAAAGTCCAGTCCCACTACGCCGCGGAGGAATGCCGATGGCCCACCGATCGGCCCGGTGGCTAGAGCAACGCCAAGCAACACCGCCACGAGTGCGATGGTGAATGGCATCCGCAGCAGGCGCTTGAGGAACATCATGAGAGTGGGCTCTCGATGCCCATATGGCGGTAAATAGTCGGAAGACCTTTCTCGAATCCGAATTTCACGGTATTCCAGTCGTGATCTGTTCCTGGGGAACTCAACAGCGTGGTGTGGATGCCAGCCGCATTCGAGCCATCGGCTATCGTCTGGGCTCCCGGGGAATACTTCACGTCGAGCGCACCCACGATGACCACCCCCACCTCATCAACGTACGGGGCGTTGCGGGCGAGAATAGAGAGCGGCTTGGCAGCCTCCCACGCGGATTTGCTCCCCCCAAAACCGAGCGCAATTGTGACGTCGTCCGTGCCAATTTTCGGTTGAATCTGACCCGAGATGTCGAGAAAAGACCCGAACAGCTCGGGATGTTGCCCGCCCAGTTGGATTGCGCAGGTTCCGCCCTGCGAATAGCCCCCAATCGCCCATGCCGCAGCCGAAGACGCCACGGCAAGATTGGCCCGGATCCACCGCGGAACATCGACCGTCAGGTAGGTCGCCGAGTTGCCGATAGGCGAATCGACACACATCGGGTTGATCCCGGGGGCTGTCAACTGGTCAGGCACAACCACGATCGGCGCCAACCCGTTGTGGGTCGCCGCGAGCTGGTCGAGTATCGCATCGAGATGGCCGGAGACAAAGATATTCTGCGGGCTACCCGGCTGCCCGGAGAGCATGACCAGCACCGGGAGCATCGGCGGGTTCGGTACCAGAGCGGCTGGCGGCAAATACACTAGCGCAGTGCGCGCACCAAAATGCGAAACGGTTGCCGGAATCGTGACCGCGCCAACCACGCCGTGGGCGGGTAACCCCGCCGGAGGAATCCATGTTCTCCACAAGTCGCTCACCCCGGTAGCACCAGTGTTCACCCCCGAACGCTGCGCTTCAAGAATTGCGTGCGGCATTGGCGTGAACGCCGCGGCATCTGTGATGCTGCCGAGGGTGGCGTATTGCCCGAAGTCTGCGTTCACGCCAAGCGCGCCCATCAGCGTGAACAGCACAATTGCCGCGACAGCTCCGATCCTACGGCGCGCACGCGTTCTCCATAGGTTAGCGAGCGCGAGAGCGATGCTGGCGAAAGCCGTGCTCACCCAGAAGCGAGTCGCTGGCCCCAGAAAGACATCGAATGCGTTGAAGACGTCTCCGACCAGCCAGCAGGTGAGCACGCCGATCACCGCGCCGGTTGTGAGCGCCACGGCCACCGTGGCAGACCACCGGATGCGAGCGCCGCGCTCGGGAAACAGTCGCGCCGCCAAGAGAACGAAGGCCACGATCGCGAGGCCATCGAGGACGAGTGGGAGCGGTCCGGCAATGATCTTGACGTCCGCTAGGAACGCACCCATTACAACTCCTCCGGTTTGGACCGGGATTCAGTATCCGCTGACAGCACCCGTTGCGCCGCATTTTGTACCGAAATATCTGAAGTCAACAGCGAACACTCAGCAAACGTACAGTGCCACTGTCATCCGTCGGCCGACGGAAAATCGCGTTTCTACGCGACGTCAGTGGACTCCCGACCTCCATGTTGCTCTCACAACCAGTGTTTTGCCCCCTCGAATTCTCACGAACGGGTGCTGTCGCCGAACCCGCGGCAGACCGGTGAATCATCCTGACGAAGCATCTGGTTTCTAGAACCCCAGCCGCCCCAGTTGCTTGGCGTCGCGCTGCCAATCCTTCGCGACCTTCACGCGAAGCGACAGGAAAACTTGTTTGCCGACAAGTTTTTCGATCTCGGCACGAGCGCGCGCTCCGACATCCTGCAGGCGCTCACCCTGATGTCCGATGATGATGCCCTTCTGGCTATCGCGTTCGACAAATAGATTCGCGTAGATCTCGATCAGGTCTTTGTCGTCTCGCTCGATCATGTCGTCAATGGTTACGGCAATCGAATGCGGCAGCTCTTCTGAGACACCCTCGAGCGACGCCTCCCGAATGAGCTCGGCAACCCGCGAGGTGACCGATTCGTCAGTCACGGCATCTATCGGGTACAGCGGACCAGACAGTGGCATGAGCGCGATCAGTTGGGTGGTGAGAATTGCGAGTTGCTCCCGGCTGGCCTTGTACGACGAAATACTGGAGATCGGGATGATGTCGTCCCAGTCGCGCAACGCCTGCACCGCGAGCAACTGCGCGGTTATTTCTGGACGCGACGCCGCATCCATTTTTGTCACGATCGCCACCTTCTTCGCACGCGGAAACGCATCAAGCTGCTCATTGATGAACCGGTCGCCCGGGCCGAGCTTCTCATTCGCCGGCACGCACAGCCCGATCACGTCGACGTCTGCGATCGTATTCTGCACGATGCTATTGAGTCGCTCGCCCAGCAACGTGCGTGGGCGGTGCATTCCCGGCGTATCCACCACGATGAGCTGGCCGGTCTCCCGATGCACCATGCCGCGAATCGCGCGGCGGGTGGTCTGCGGCTTCGAGCTCGTGATCGCGACTTTTTCGCCGACTAGTGCATTCGTGAGCGTCGACTTTCCGACGTTGGGACGCCCGACGAACGACACGAACCCGGCGCGGAACCCTGGTGGGATGCTCATTCGGCGGCCTTGCTCTCTATTGATTTCTTGTCAGTTTTGTCGGTCAGGAACGCCGCTTGAGCGTCAATCAATGCCTGATCGCGCTCTACTAGCAGCGTGCTGATGCGCTTGCGGCGACCCTCGGTGCGTTCGGCCACCAGAATTAACCCCGAATACTCGGTTTTCGACCCAGAAACCGGCAGCCGACCGAGAGCCTTGGTGAGTAGTCCGCCAGCCGAATCCACCTCATCGTCTTCGAGTTCGAGGTTGAAAAGATCCCCGAGCTCATCGATGGGCATGCGCGCACTTACCCGGAATCGCCCGTTACCGAGGTCTTCAAATTCTGCGACATCGCGGTCATACTCGTCAGAGATATCACCGACCAGCTCTTCGATGAGATCCTCGAGTGTTGCGAGCCCGGCAATGCCGCCGTACTCGTCCACGATCATTGCGAGGTGATTCGACTCCGTCTGCATCTCGCGAAGCAGGCTATCTGCCTTCTGCGACTCCGGCACAAACAGCGCAGGACGCGCGAGTTCACTCGCGGTGAGTTTCTCGGCGCCAGCCGGCTTTTCATGGAGCACGCGCGCGACGTCGCGGAGGTACAGAATGCCGAGGACCTCGTCGACATCCTCGCCGATCACCGGAATGCGCGAGACCCCCTTGCTGAGGAACAGGTTCATCGCTGCGCCCAGTTCGACGTCACTCTCCATCGTGATCATGTCGGTGCGCGGAATCATGACTTCGCGCACAACTGTTTCGTTGAACTCAAAGATCGAATGGATGAGCTCACGGTCATCCTCTTCCAGAACGTCGAGCTCGGTGGCCTCATCGACCATGCTGAGGAGCTGCTCCTCGCTTGAGAACGTGGCCGTGCGTGCTCTTCCCGGCGTCACGCGATTGCCGAGCGCGACCAAGGCATCTGCGATCGGGCCGAGGAAGAGGCGGATGGCGCGCACAATCGGAGCCGAGAACGCAATGATTTCGCGGGGGTGGGCTCGACCAATGCTGCGCGGACTGGAGCCAACCAGAACGAAGGACGCCGCCGTCATCAGCAGGGCGCTCAGCAGAAGTGCCCACCACCAGTCCTGGAACGAATAGGCGAATGCGAGCGATACGAGCACTGCAGCTGTTGTTTCAGATACGACACGCATGAAGTTGAGGGCGTTGGCGTGCGCCCCGATGTCCTGAGCGACAGCAAGGAGCGAGCGGCGGGACCGGCTGGTAACCGCGACGTCAATAACGTCGGTACGACTGAGAACCGTGAGTGCGGCATCCGCTGCTGCGAGAAGACCACCGAAGACAACGAGCAGCACAGCGACGCTGAAGAAGATGCCGACCATCATTTCTGACTACTTTCGTCGCTCGGCCATCGCGAAGCCGATCAAAATGTCGCGCTGGAGGTCGAACATTTCCTTCTCTTCTTCTGCTTCAGCGTGGTCGAACCCGAGCAAGTGAAGCAGCCCATGGGTGGTGAGCAGTAACAGCTCATCGAGGAAGGAGTGGCCTGCCGTCTCGGCCTGCGCCGCCGCAACCTGCGGGCACAGCACGATGTCACCCAGCAGGCCGGCGGGTGTCATCGCATCTTCGGACCCTGGTCGCAGTTCGTCCATCGGAAAACTCAGAACGTCGGTCGGGCCGGGTTCGTCCATCCATTGCACATGAAGCTGTTCCATCGCGGCTTCGTCGACAAGGATGATCGAGAGATCGGCATCCGGGTGCACATGCAGCTCATCGAGCGCGTACACGGCCAGTCGCTGCAGTGCTGTCTCGTCGACCGTGATTGCTGACTCGTTATTTATCTCGATGCTCATCGACCCCACCGTTTCTGTGGCAGATGGTCCTGCGGCTGACTGCGACGATGCTCGGTGCGATTCGGGCCAGCTGCTTCGTCACGTTCGAACCGCTGCGCCTGCTTCTCGGCGTCGTACTTTGTGTAGGCATCCACGATGCGCCCGACGAGTGTGTGACGCACGACGTCGGCGCTGGTAAGTCGAGAGAAGTGGATGTCGTCGATCTCATCGAGCACGCGCGTCACGAGCTGAAGCCCGCTCGCTCCGTTCGGCAGATCCACTTGGGTAACGTCCCCAGTGATCACCATTTTCGAGCCGAACCCAAGTCGAGTGAGGAACATCTTCATCTGCTCGGGGGTCGTGTTCTGAGCCTCGTCAAGCACGATGAACGCGTTGTTGAGGGTTCGGCCGCGCATGTACGCCAGTGGGGCTACCTCAACGGTGCCCGACGCAAATAACTTCGGCACCAGCTCCGCATCCATCATCTCGTTGAGGGCGTCGTAGAGCGGGCGAAGGTACGGATCGATCTTTTCCGTGAGCGTGCCTGGCAGGAACCCTAGACGCTCGCCTGCCTCGACGGCCGGACGCGTGAGGATGATGCGCTCCACCTCTTTTCGCTGCAGGGCCTGTACAGCCTTCGCCATCGCAAGGTAGGTTTTTCCCGTTCCAGCCGGCCCGATGCCGAAGGTGATCGTGTTGAGGTCGATCGCGTCGACATAGTCTTTTTGGCCGAGTGTCTTTGGGCGGATGCTCTTGCCTCGGTTAGTGAGGATCGCCTGGCTGAGCAACTCTGCAGGGCTGCCTGCACGCAACTCTAAAATCTTCGCCGAGGAGGCCACCTCGACGGCTCCGAGCTCGTGTCCGTTCTTCACCATGTGCACGAGTTCCTCGACCAGCGTTTTGGCCGCTTGTACCTGCTCGGGCTCGCCAGAGAGGGCTATGTAGTTGCCGCGTACGAGCACTTCGACGCGTGGATAGTGACTTTCGATCGTCTTCAGAAGGCGGTCTTGCGGGCCAAGCAAGCGCACCATCGCAATGCCATCGACGTGCATCTCGACCCGGTCAATTCCGGAAGTTTCTGCCGCCGGCACGTCGCTAATCGCCAAGGGTGCCCTCGGCGAGTTGTCCACCCAACATATGAGCGTGCACGTGAAAAATAGTCTGACCTGCTGACTCACCGGTGTTGAACACTAACCGAAATTCGCCGTTCGAGTAGTCAATCGCGAGCTGGTTGGCCACCGCCACAACCTCGACGAGCAGTGCGGCGTCTCCCGTAGCAAGCTCGACGACGTTCGCGTATTTCTCGGTCTTCGGCACGACCAGAAGGTGCACGGGTGCTTTCGGAGCTATGTCACGAAACGCGATGACCCGATCATTCTCGAACACCACATCTGCCGGGATTTCGCGCGCGATGATTCGCGAAAAGATCGACGGCGTCTCAGTCATGGTTCCAGCTTAACTGCGAATACCCGACATCGCGGGCTCGATCGACGCCCGTGGCGCGCAATCGCCGGCGATTGCCTCAACTCCAGCGCGCGAGTTTCGCGCTCAGCACAGCGATCGCCGCGGGGCCGGCCGTCGAAGTACGCAACACGCCACTGCCCAACCGCACGGCGGATGCCCCGGCTGCTGCAAAGGCGTCCAGTTCACCGGGTGTGATTCCGCCCTCTGGACCGACGACGAGCACGATATCGCGACCGTCGAGAACGGCGGCGGACAACGCTTCGGGCGCCCCGGGCTCGAGCACGAACATCCGCGTAGTGTCGGCCAAGCGCGCAAGTTGCTTCGTCGCCGCGAGCTCAAGCACGTCGGGCAGCCACGGCCGCATCGACTGCTTGGTGGCTTCGCGCACGATCGCCGACCACCGGTCAACGCCTTTGCCAACCTTGGAACCCTCCCAGCGGGAGACGCTGCGGGCTGCTGCCCACGGAATCACGCCATCAACACCGAGCTCGGTCGCGGCCTGGATGGCAAGCTCGTCGCGGTCGCCCTTCGCTAGTGCCTGCGCGAGGAAAATGGCCGGGGCGGCCCGCGGCTCCTGGATGACGGTCTCCACGGCAATTTCGAGCCGGGTGTGTTCAGCAACGACGATTGCACCGACCGCGATAGTCCCAGCCCCGTTACCGATCGACACGGACTCGCCCACCACGAGTCGCGACACGGTGACGGCGTGTCTGGCTTCCGCGCCCTCGATCGCGAGCCGCGAGCCGACGGCCGGGCTACCGGTGAACCCGCTCAAGTAGAAATGCGCCATGAGTCCACTGTGTCAGAGTGCGGGAGGTGGCCTGCCGCGATTGTGACCCCTTTTCCGGAGGAACCGGCCTCGAGTCGACATCCGTTACTCAAAATTGCGCATAGTCACCTTAACCTCCGGAAAAGAGCCCAACAACACGAGCGCGACAACACGCTCGCGGATCTGGCCCCCTCAGCAGACATCCGCAGCGGATGCCGCCCTAGAAGTTAAGGAACCGGTCGCGCAGCTTCGTGAATAGCCCCTGCTGGAATTGAGTGAGATGTGGTGCAGCACCCTTGTGGACCTGTGCGAACTCCTTCATGAGTTCCTGTTCCTTGCCGTTGAGTTTGGTCGGTGTCAGCACCTGCACGCCAATTTTGAGGTCACCACGCCCTGTGCTGCGCAAGCGAGTGACTCCGCGTTCTTTGAGCGTGACCACGTCGGCACTCTGCGTGCCCGGCTTAATGTCTATGGAAATATCACCGTCGAGCCCCTTGAGCGTGGCTTTCGTGCCGAGAATAGCATCTGTCATTCGCACCTCAACCGTGGCGAGCAGGTCGTCGCCATTGCGGCTGAATGTCTCATGGTGACGCACCTTAATTTCGAGGAACAGGTCGCCGTTCGGCCCACCCGCTGGGCCGACCTCGCCCTGCGCGGGCATCTGCAGCCGAACACCGGTATCGACACCCGCAGGGATGTCGACCGGAATCGCACGCGCGGCGCGCACCCGCCCCTGGCCCGCGCACGTCACGCACGGATTCGGGATGACTGTTCCATAGCCACGGCAGGTGCCGCACGGACTCGATGTCATCACATTGCCGAGCAGGCTGCGCACAGCTCTCTGTATCTGGCCGGTGCCGTGGCAAATATCACAGGTCGTCGGGTTAGTGCCCGGTTGGCAACAGCTGCCGTCACAGGTGGGGCACAACACCGCCGTATTCACCTCGATGTCACGCTTCGTGCCGAAGATCACTTCGTCGAGGTCGACCTCGACACGCAGGAGGGCATCCTGACCGCGTTCGCGTCTCGAGCGCGGCCCACTCGTTCGGCCACCTCCCCCACCAAAGAAGGTCTCGAAGATGTCACCGAAATTACCGAAACCAGCACCGAAGTTGGAGCCGGCCTGCGGGCCGAGGTCATATTGCTGGCGTTCTTCTGCATCGCTGAGCACGTCGTACGCGTGCGTCACGAGCTTGAACTTCTCGGACGCGTCAGGGCTCGGGTTGACGTCGGGGTGTAGTTCGCGTGCCAGCTTGCGGTACGCCTTTTTGATCTCCTCGGGGGTCGCCGTTCGTTCGACGCCGAGTACTTCGTAATGATCAGCCACGTGTGTTCTTAATCTTCCCCGAGCAAGCGGGACAGATAGCGAGCGACCGCTCGCACTGCCGCCATATTGTTTGAATAGTCCATTCGCGTTGGCCCCAACACCCCAAGCCGCGCAACGCTTCCGCCAGATGACGAATAGCCGCTCGTCACCACAGAAGTTTGCTCAAGCCCGAAGCCCGCATTCTCGCGACCGATGCGCACCGCGACGCTGCCTCCCATACCATTGTGGTCAGCCTCCATCTCTTCAAATAACTTGAGCAGCGTCACTTGCTCTTCGATCGCTTCGAGCACGGGAAAGATGCTTCCGCTGAAATCTTCCTCGGAGCGTGCAAGGTTCGATGCGCCTGCCATGAGGAGCTTGTCTTGGCGGTTCACGCCCGCCTGCTCGATGAGGCTGGACGCGACTACGCGAACTGCAGCCCTGCGCTCCACCGGGAAGGTGGCCGGAAACGACACAAGCCTGGCCTTGGCCTCAGAAAGTCGGAGTCCTCCGATTGCGGCATTGAGTTTCGCACGCAGCTCACCAGTGAATTCATCGTCGAAGTCGGGAGGGACATCCACAAGACTTTGTTCGACGCCCCCGGAGTCACTGATGAGCACCGTCATGAGACGCGTACCGCCGAGAGGAACCAGCTCCACGTGTCGCACTCTGGATGCCGCCGTGGCCGGGTACTGGATGAGTGCTACCTGGTGAGTGAGCTGAGATAACAGCCGCGCGGTGCGCGCCAACACGTCGTCGAGGTCGACGGACTCGCCGAGGAATGCGTCGATGGCCTGACGTTGCGCTGCCGTGAGCGGGCGCAGATCGGCGAGTTGATCGACGAAGACTCGGTAGCCCTTGTCAGTGGGCACGCGACCAGACGAGGTGTGCGGTGCGACGATCAACGCTTCGTCTTCGAGAAGCGCCATGTCGTTGCGGATAGTTGCCGCTGAAACGCCGAAGGAGTGTCGCTCGACGATGGATTTCGAGCCGACAGGCTCGCGCGAGGCGACGTAATCCTGCACAATCACGCGGAGAACCTCGAGACTGCGGTCAGAAACCATGGTGCACCGCCCTTCGCTGCTTAGCACTCGCTTGTACCGACTGCTAATTGTATCGTGACACGCCGTGACCAAACCGTTGCACGCACCGTCGCGTAAGCGCTACCTTGTCTCTGTGCTTGCGCAACCCCAGTTCGGGGCGCCCCGCAACTGCGCAAGCCCGAGCTCTTTCAATAAACAGCCCGGGGCACACCCCGTTCACCTGAAAGGCAACGACAAAATGACTGACCCAACACCACAGCCCGTGGCACCACAGCCAGCAGTTCCGCTGACCCCGGCCGAGGACAACCAGTGGGCATCGTTCGCTCACCTCGGTGGCATCATCGGTTTTCTTCCGTCGCTCATCATCTGGCTTGTGTTCAAGGATCGCGGCGCGTTCACGAAAACCGAAGCGAAAGAAGCACTCAACTTCCAGATCACGGCGACCATCGCCTACGTCGTCCTCAACATTTTGGGTATCATCATCGGAATCCTCACGTTCGGACTCGGATTCGTCTTCAATCTGCTCGTGTTCCTCGTGTGGGTCGCTTCGATCATCTTCTCGATCATGGGCTTCCTGAGCGCCAAAGACGGCAAGGGCTACCGCTACCCCGTCTCAATCCGCCTCATCAAGTAGTCAACCAACTCACTAAAAGCGGGCCGGGAGCATCACTTCCGGCCCGCTTCGTCGTGTGACAGGGTTTAATGGGGTCATGACCAATCCATACGCGACCGCACAGCCACTGAGTCCAGCCGACGAGAAACTGTGGGCCACGCTGATTCACGTCGGTGGCATTTTCTTCGGTTTCCTACCCGCAGTGATTGGCTACCTGATCCTGCGCGATCGCGGCCCGTTCGTGCACGCACACACCGCTACCGCCTTTAACTTTCAGCTCACGATCGTGATCGCCTACGCGGTCGGAACCGTGACGTCGTGGATCGGGGTTGGCCTGCTCCTTCTGCTGGCGGCCGGTGTCGTCGACCTGATCTTCAGCATCCTCGCCGCGATGGCTGCGAACCGCGGCGAGCTCTACACCTACCCGTTGTCGATTACGTTCGTCAGCTGACAATCGTTTTTCAGGTTCACAGGCGGAGCGGGTGGATAGTGCGGAAACAAGCCACCTCCGCCTGAAAAGCGAGTGAGGTACGTCAGTCAGCGAGCAATTGACGCACCACCGCATCCGCCAGAAGCCTCCCGCGCAGAGTGAGCACAACGGTGCCGCGCAGAGCGGATGTCGCGTCAACGAGCCCATCGGCGATCAGCCCGGCCACCGCCCTCCTGCCGTGGGGCTCAAGCTCGCTCACACTGACGCCAGCCCGGATCCGGCTGCGCAGTAGCACGCGCTCCACCCGCCGTGTCTCATCGTCGAGAGTTTCCCGCCCGGCTGCCGGCGACTGACCGGCCGCGATGCGATCGGCATAGGCGGCCGGATGCTTCACGTTCCACCAGCGCACTCCCCCGACATGGCTATGCGCACCCGGCCCGACGCCCCACCAGTCGTGCCCCTGCCAGTAGGCCAGATTGTGGCGGCTCTGAAACTCCGCGCCGGCTGCCACGCGTGACCAGTTGCTCACTTCGTACCACTCGTAGCCGGCGGTGGTGAAGATGCCGTCCGCGAGCTCGTACATGTCAGCTGCGAGGTCGTCATCAAGGGGTGCGATCTCGCCCCGTTTGATCTGCCGCGCGAGCTTGGTACCGTCCTCCACGATCAGCGCATAGGCGGAAATGTGATCCGGCGCCTGCGCAATTGCGTAGTCGAGCGACGTTTTCCAATCGCTCAGGCTCTCGCCCGGGGTTCCATAGATCAGGTCGAGGCTCACCTGCAGACCTGCCTCACGTGCCCACGTGACAACCAGCGGAATCCGCGCGGGATCGTGCGTGCGCTCTAGGGTGGCGAGCACGTGCGACACGGCAGACTGCATGCCGAGAGAGACGCGTGTGAACCCCGCGGCCCGCAGGGAGAGGAGGTAGTCGAGGTCGACCGAGTCAGGGTTCGCCTCGGTGGTGACCTCTGCCCCGACCGCGAGACCCCAAGTGTCGACGACCGAGTGCAGCATCTCGGCGAGGTCGGTGACGGGCAGCAGGGTAGGCGTGCCGCCGCCGAAGAACACGGTACTCGCCGCCCGTGCTGCAATACCGGCTGCCGTAAGAACTGTCGCCGCTTGGGCGATTTCGACGATTGCCTGGCCCGCATAGTCGGTGCGTTTGGCGCCACGCAATTCGTCAGAGGTATAGGTGTTGAAGTCACAGTAACCACACCGAACACGGCAGAACGGCACGTGCAGGTAGACGCCAAAGTTGCGCGCAGCGGCACCGTCGGCGACCGACGCAGGCAGCCGGCCGTCGAGCGGGGCGGGATCCGCGAGGGGCAGGGCGCTCGGCATCAGACGTACCCCACGGCGGGCACCAACCGGAACACGCGGATGCCGCGCTGTGCTGTCTTCTCGTAGTCGCGATAGTGCGGCCACTGCTCCTCAAACGTCGGCCAGATAGCCTCCGCCTCGTCGGGAGTGAAGAGGGTGGCACGCACCGCAGTGAGCCTTCTACCGTGATGAACGTCGGCATCCGGGTTGGCGATCAGATTCGCACTCCAGGCCGGATGCTTCGGGAGCCCGAAATTGCTGCCAGCGACGTACCATGTGCCATCTGCTGGGGGGAAGCACATGAGCGGCGACTCCCGTCGCAGCACGTATCGCGCCGGGCTGCGCATGAACGAAGCGCTGGCGGCACGGGCTGTTCTGTTCACTGGTCAAGTCTCGCACCCACGAGAATTGATCAATGGCCACATACATCCTCTGGGACATCGACGGAACTCTCATCTACAACAACTCGACGGCAGGCACCCTCTATGTTGATGCGATCCGGGACGTCACCGGCGCTTCCCCGACGGTGCGCGTCGGCGACCCACACGGTATGACCGAGGGCCAGTTGTTGGGCGAGATCCTCGCAGTTAATGGTCACGATCGAGAGCTACTGCCCACCGTGCTCCTGCGCCTCGACGAACTCTCGCGTGAGCAGCACGAGCGCGGCGAGACTCGCGAACGGGCGATTGGCGTGCCCGAGGCGCTGGCCTCCATTACGGCCAACGGCTGGGCGAATGCCCTCTTGACCGGTAATGGCCCGAACCGGGCGCGTTACAAGATCGTCGCTGCCGGGATCGACCCAGACATCTTCGACTGGAACCACTCGTTCTTCGGCCATGAGTCGCCGACCAGGCACGCTCTCACCGCACTGGTAGGCACCGCTATCGGCGACGCGAAAGTCGTGATCATCGGCGACACCCCGAAGGATGGCGAGGCGGCCGACTCGGCGGGGATCCCCTTCATCGCGGTCGCGACGGGTGTGTTCACGATGGGCGAGCTGCGCGAGACGAGTGCCATCGTGGTCGTCGACAATCTCGAAGTCGGGCTGAGTGACGTGCTCACGGCGATTAAGCGGGCGTAGAGCGTGTGGGGTGACCACCGCCGCAGGTCACCACCCCGGCGCGTCACGACCGGCGCGGGTCGACACCTTACGCGTCTAGCGCGCCAGCAAGCGCACGCAGGTAACGCCGAGTGTAGAACTCTTGCGCAAGCCGCAGCACCGGGTACACCGACCACCAGAAGCGGCTCGACGGCCGCGAGAACGCGCGAAGGGTGATCCAGACCGAGCCGTCATTGCGCTGATCGACCACGAACGATTCTTCGCCGTTCTCGGGATGCCCCGGCAGCGTGCCATACGCAAACCCTTTGCGCTTCGGCTCGTCAACGACGTACACGACCCGCACCGGAGCTGTAATGCCGAACGGTCCGAAAGGAATAACGAGCAGCACGGTGTCCCCAGCCGCCAGCAACGACTCACCGTGTGCGCCGTACACGGTCTCGGTGCTCGTGGCGCGACCGATCGGCGCACCCGCCACGTCGAACAGCACCGGCCGGTACTCGTCGCCCACCTGAGGTGCATCCTCATGACGAATGCGAAAACCGCTTTTCCGCTGAATTCCCCACGTGAGCGCAGTCACCCACGCGTACTCAAACCGTGCGTCTCCATGACCGATGCGTGCACGTCGCTCTATCGGGCGATAGCCAGCCGGCGGAAACGCCATCAGATCGGGGGCGCGCGTTGCGCCAACCGCCGCATAGTTAACCGGGCGCTCTCCCACGGCTGGGTTTGACACTACTTCTTCTCTTTTTTCTCCACGTCGCCCGTGAGCGCCGCCACGAATGCCTCTTGCGGCACCTCAACGCGACCGACCATTTTCATGCGTTTCTTGCCCTCTTTTTGCTTCTCCAGGAGCTTGCGCTTACGGGTGATGTCACCGCCGTAACACTTGGCGAGCACGTCTTTGCGCATCGCAGAAATACTCTCGCGTGCGATGATACGCGCACCGATGGCGGCCTGGATCGGCACCTCGAACTGTTGGCGTGGAATCAGCTTCTTCAACCGCTCAGTCATGAGAACGCCGTAGGCGTAGGCCTTCTCGCGGTGCACGATCGCACTGAATGCATCCACCGCTTCGCCCTGCAGGAGAATGTCGACCTTCACGAGGTCGGCCTCCTGGTCACCGCTCGGCTCGTAATCGAGTGAGGCATAGCCCGCGGTCTTGCTCTTGAGCTGGTCGAAAAAGTCGAACACAATCTCGCCGAGCGGCATCGTGTATTTGATCTCGACGCGGTCCTCACCGAGGTAGTCCATGCCGATGAGGGTGCCACGCCGAGACTGGCACAGCTCCATGATCGTGCCCACGTAATCCTTCGGAGCGAGAATCGCCGCCCGAACCATCGGCTCGCTCACGTGCGCGATCTTCGTGCCTGACGGAAACTCGCTCGGGTTCGTGACGGTGTACTGCTTCTTATCTTCGGTCGTCACTTCATACGTCACCGATGGTGCAGTCGAAATCAGATCGAGTCCGAATTCGCGCTCGAGACGCTCGGTCACAATCTCAAGATGCAGCAACCCAAGGAATCCACAACGGAAACCGAACCCCAGCGCAACGGAGGTTTCCGGCTCGTAGTTGAGCGAAGCATCCGACAGCTTCAACTTGTCGAGCGCCTCGCGCAGCACCGGGTAATCGCTGCCGTCGATTGGGTACAGCCCCGAGAAGACCATCGGTTTCGGGTCGGTGTAGCCTGGTAATGCTTTGGTAGACGGCTTCTGTGCATTGGTCACCGTGTCGCCGACCTTCGACTGGCGCACATCTTTTACGCCCGTGATGAGGTAGCCGACCTCGCCAACGCCTAGCCCCTTCGTCGGGGTGGGCTCCGGCCCGCTGATCCCGATCTCAAGAAGTTCGTGCACGGCCTTGGTTGACATCATCTGGATGCGCTCGCGCGGGCTCAGCTTGCCGTCGATCATGCGCACGTAGGTGATGACGCCGCGATACGAGTCGTAGACCGAATCGAAGATCATCGCGCGAGTGGGAGCAGTGGGGTCGCCGGTCGGGGCCGGGATGAGTTCGACGACGCGGTCGAGCAGTGCTTCGACGCCCGCGCCGGTCTTGCCACTCACGCGCAGCACGTCTTCGGGTTTACCACCGATCAGCGAAGCAAGTTCTTTCGCGTATTTTTCGGGGTCGGCTGCTGGCAGATCGATCTTGTTGAGTACCGGGATGATCGTGAGGTCGTTATCGAGAGCCAGATACAGGTTCGCAAGTGTTTGGGCTTCGATGCCCTGCGCCGCGTCAACCAGCAGAACCGCGCCTTCGCACGCCGCGAGTGACCGCGAGACCTCATAGGTGAAGTCCACGTGACCGGGGGTGTCGATCATGTTGAGCGCGTAACTGGCCCCGTTGAGCGCCCATGGCATGCGCACGGCCTGGCTTTTGATGGTGATGCCACGCTCGCGCTCAATGTCCATGCGGTCCAGATACTGGGCACGCATGTCGCGATCGGAGACGACGCCGGTGATTCCGAGCATGCGATCAGCGAGGGTCGACTTGCCATGGTCAATGTGCGCGATGATGCAGAAGTTGCGGATGAACGCGGGGTCGGTCGAGGCGGGCTCGAGGGCCGTGATGGCTCGTGGACTCAACGTGCGCCGTTCGTGGGTGGGCATCGAGTGCCCGGCGGATATCCCGCGATGCGTCGCGGGGCGCACCCAGTTTACGAGACACCAGACCTGCTGGATGCCGGGCACAGAACTTCCCAGAACTTACTCTGGCGCTGGCAGCCGACCGAGCCCATCGAGCAGATCGGACTCGTCGGCAGCCAGACAAACCCGGATCCACCCTTCACCACTGCGTCCAAATGCGCTCCCGGGCGCGACGGCCACGTTCTTCGCGAATAGGAATCGCTCCGCCCACTCCGCCACGTCACCGCCGCTCACATGCCCAACGTCGATCCACAGGTAGAACGCGCCTTGCGGTCGCTGGTACCGGATACCGCGACTGTCTAAGACGCGCATCGCGGTCTCGAGGTTCGCGTGGTAGTGAGCTCGCGCATCCGCAACGTGCTGGTGGTCGCCCGTGATCGCCGCGATCGCCGCGTACTGGCCAGGCGTGTTGACGCAACTGATCATGGCCTCTTGCACGCTGCGCATCGTGTGCGCCAGCCCTGGCGGTGTGATCAGGTATCCCACCCTGATGCCCGTCATCGCGTACGTCTTCGAGAAAGAGAACGCGCTGAAGACCCGGTTCTCATCATCGAAACTCGCAATGCTCCAGTGCTTCGCGCCGTACGTGAAATACTCGTACACCTCATCGCTGATGACCCATAAATCGTGACGTTTCGCAAAAGCGAGCAGCTCGCGCAGCACGTTCTCGGGAAAGATCACGCCGAGCGGATTCGACGGTGAGTTGACAATAATCACGCGCGTTTTGTCGGTTACCAGGCGTTCAAGCTCGTCAATCGACGGCAGAAAATCATGCTCGGGCAGCAGCGAGTACGGCACGGGTACGGCGTTGAGCATGCGCGCGTTCATCGTGAAGGTCGTGTACCCGGGGTCGGGTACCAGTACTTCATCGCCCACGCCGAGGGTGAGCGCCATGGCCTGATGCAGGCCCTGCGTCGCCCCCACCGTTACCCAGACCTGCTCGGTACCGACGTGAATGTCATTCTCACGCGCGAGCTTGCCCACGATTGCCGCGCGCAGCTGCGGGATGCCACCATTGGCCGTGTAGTTGGTCTCGTCGCGATCCCAGGCCTGCGTGGCAGCGGCCGCGATGTGCGGGGCGATCGGAACATCGGGTTCACCGACGCTGAGGTAGATAACGTCGTCGAGTTGATTGGCTAGTTCGAAGATGCGACGGATGCCCGATGCGGGGACCGAGGCGATGTGCGCTGCAAGAGAAGGCATTATTACAGGCTATGGCGTCGCGCAATTGCCTTCGCCCCAGCACGCTGGTAACGTTTACCCTTGGCTTGCGTGCCACATCCTTCAGCGAAGTGGCGCGAATCGCGGCCGAGAACCCGGATCGGTGATTCTCTTCCTCGGCTGCCCGCACACATCCAGACCAACCAGAAGGTAACAACGTGGCAAATATTAAGTCGCAGATCAAGCGCATCGGAACGAACAAGAAGTCGCAGGACCGCAACAAGGCGGTCAAGAGCGAGGTGAAGACCGCAGTGCGCGCAGCCCGAGAGGCGATCGCCGCCGGTGACAAGGCCACGGCAGCAGCATCGCTGGCCCTCGCGAGCAAGAAGCTCGACAAGGCGGCCAGCAAGGGCGTCATCCATCAGAATCAGGCCGCGAACCGCAAGTCCGCCATCGCCAAGCAGGTCGCAGCGCTGTAGCTCAGGCTCTCGCGAACGCCCTCCCCCGTCAGGGTGGGGGCGTTTTGCATGTACTGAGCACGCGACAGATCGACGTGACGGCTACGCGCCGCCGCGGTCTGAGATCGCCCCAACCATGCGCTCGAGTGCGTACACCGGATCGCGTCCGCCGCCCTTCACCTGGGCATCCGTCTCGGCGATGAACTCAATCGCCCGACCGAGCCCCGCGTCGCTCCAGCCGTGTGCGTCGCGCAGCGCGCGCTCGACTTGCCACGGCGCCAGACCCAACTTCTGGGCAAGTTGCCCGGATGACCCGCGCGCGTCAAAGACCTTCGCCATGGTTCGCAGCTTGGCGGCGAACGCCGCCACAATCGGAACCGGGTCGGCCCCAGTCGAGAGCGCGTGGCGCAGCAAAATGAGCGCCTCACCCTTGCGACCAGCGATCGCCGAGTCTGCGACCCTGAATGCGGTGGTCTCGACCCGGCCAGAATAGTATTTTTCGACCGTGACCTCGGTAATCTCCTCGGTCGCGTCTGTGAGCAATTGTTGGCAGGCGGCCGCGAGCTCGGCGAGGTCGTCTGAGAACGCAGCAACGAGAGCACGAATGGCTCCGCCGGAAACCCTCCGGCCTGCGGTCGCGAACTCGGAAGCCGCGAACTCCGTCTTCTCGGAGTCTTTCTTAAGGTCGGCGCAGACGATCTCAATACCGCCGCCGAGGCCGCCACGAATGGCGTCCAACAGTTTCTTGCCGCGAACCCCGCCAGCGTGCCTCAGCACCAGGTAGGTCTCATCGGCCGGTGCCTCGAGGTAGCTGAGTGTCTCCATGATGAAGGCATCCGTGCACTTCTCGACACCGGTGACACGGATCAGGCGCGGCTCGTTGAAGAGTGACGGGCTCGCGAGGGTAATGAGCTCGCCTGGCCCGTACTGATCGGCCTCCAGGTCGCTAATCTCGATGCTGGGGTCTTCGACCTTCAGCATGTCTCGGAGCACACGGATGGCACGCTCCGCTAGGAATCCCTCGGTGCCGGTGACAAGTATCACCTTCGCGGGGCGCACATTGTTCCAGCTGAGCTGCGGGATCACCGCTTTCGTGGGCGTTGCGGCCTTGCCTGCCACGGGACTCCTTGCGATTCGACTGTGTTCAGCCTAACCGTCGGTACCGTCGTCGCCGGGCTTCTCCGTCCACATCGTCACCGTGCCGGCACTCGTGCTGGGCGACAGCAGTATCAGCCCAGATCGATCGGTGCGCGCTGCCCGCGTGCCCGTGGATTCGAGAATCTCCAGAAGCTTCTGAGTGGGATGCCCGTACGTGTTGTCAGCGCCGACACCAATCACTCCGATGGTCGCTCGGATCGCCTCGTACAGCCGCGGACTCTGGTCAGCAGACCCGTGATGGCCCACCTTCACCACATCCAGTTGGGGCAACGGAGTGGTGGCCGCAATGCGGCTCTGGCTGGATTCGGGGAGGTCTCCGAGAAACAATGAGCTGAGGCATCCGCTTTCGCAGCCAGCCGCGGGAAGGAACACCATGGTTAAGCTCGCGTCATTGCCCGGTTGCACGCTGCCGAGGTGCGCAGGAGGCCAGATGACCTCCCAGCGCAGTTCGCCAAGAACCCCCGTCGGCCCACGGCTCACTTGCTGCAAGCTCATGCCGTTACTGAGGAGACCCGCGATGAACTCCTCGTCAGCAGCTTCGGCGGTGGGGCCGATGAAGGTGCGGTCGACCATGCCATAGACCGCGGAAGTGCCGCCGATGTGATCCATGTCAAAGTGCGTAAGCACGAGCAGATCGATGTGTGCGATTCCGAGTTGAGTGATGCACCGGGTGAGCAGTTCTGGCCTGCGGCCGGTATCAATCAACGCAACCTGACCAGCGCTGCGAACGAATACCGCGTCACCCTGACCGACGTCGCACGCCGCAATTTGCCAGTTTCCGGGCCGCGTGACCAGTTCGCTAATGCGAGATCCAGCAACGCTGGCGCCCCACCCCACCAGTACCAGTGCCAAGGCAGCAGCCGTCCATCTCCGATGGCGCCAGACGACCAGGAGTACGAGTAATGCCGTGATCGTGGTGAGGAGCAACACGCCCACGATCCCGGCGGGCCAGGGAATCGCCGCACCGGGCAGGCTCGCGAAGAAACGCGCAATCGCAGCAATCCACGCGGCAGGAACCCAGGCGATGTGCGTGAACACCGCGCCGAGCCCCGGCCAGACCGGAATTGTGATGCACGCGAGCAACCCCATGACCGTGGCCATCGGCGCCGCAGGCTCGGCCAGGATATTGGCGAGGATCCCGTAGGTCGGCAGGCTCGAGTTAAGCAATAGCAGCACGGGCTGGCAGGCCAGCTGTGCGGCCAGTGGGATTGCGATAGCAGCCGAGATCGCGAGCGGAAGGTAGCGGGTGAGCCACTGCGTGACCGGCCCGGCGAGAAGCAGCAGACCGCCGGTCGCGAGCACGGAGAGTGCAAATCCGTAGTTGCGACTCAGCCAGGGATCGGTCGCGAGAAGCACGATCACTGCGAGGCTGAGTACCGGCACTCCACGCACCGGTCGTCCGCTGGCGAGCGCCACGAGTACCAGCGTCGCCATCAGGGCCGCCCGCAGCACGCTCGGCTCTGGTGTCACGAGCACCACGAACCCGACCAGCACCGCGAGCGAGCACCCGACCCGAAGTGCCCGCGAGATGCCCGCGGCGCCTCCCACGGCCATGATGAGGCCAATGATTACCGCGCAGTTCGCGCCGGACACGGCGGTCAGGTGACTGAGTGAGGTCGCTTTCATGTCAGAGTCGAGTTGCGAACTCACCGCCCCGGTATCGCCGATGGCGAGCCCAGGCAGCAGTTGCCCGCCCTCCCCGGGGAGTGCACTGGAGGTCGTCACGAACGCCGCCCGCAGACCATTGGCCCAGTCGAGATACCACGGTGGATCCGCAAGTCGGGTCAGCACTCCGCGACCGAAGACGAGGAAAGCCGTTTTGTCGGCCTGATCTGTTGTCGAAAGAGTACCCGCCAACGAGAATCGCGTGCCAATGCCGGTGCGCTGTGCAGGAACCGCCCCAAACACCAGCACGGGAGTCGAGGCTGCCGTATCGCCAGCCTGGATGAGTTGCGCCGAAAACGGCGACGTCGCCGGGCCCGTCGTCTCTGTGGTTTCCACGATCACCATCACGTGCGCCGACTTCTCGGCGAGCATCACGAGAGCATGTGGCTGGCGGATGTTCTCCTGAATTGCGGCGGAAGAGGCCATGAGCGCCGCGGCCGCGCAGGCGAGCGCGACGATCGCCCACGCGCGACGTTTGACCAGCGCGATGACGGTGAACGCGGCCGCCAGCACCCAGCCGATGACAACAAACCAGACGGACGGCGAGCCAAGCACGAGCCACGCCGCCAACCACGCCGTAGCTGCCGGAATCGCCAGCCGCAGATCGACGGTCATATCGTCACGAGGTCTTTGAGCCCCTCGAAGGTCTTGTCACCGATCCCCGTCACATTCATCAGGTCTTCGATGGAGGTGAATCGTCCATTGGTATCACGCCAGTCGATGATGCGGGCGGCCATGGACGGGCCCACCCGCGGCAGGGTGTCAAGCGCAGCAGCATCCGCCGTGTTGATGTTGACTTTGCCACCCACCGTTGAGCCGCCGGTTGTGGCGCCTGGCCCCTCGCCGATGGCCGGCACGACGATTTGCTCGCCGTCGGTCACGAACCGCGCAAGGTTGAGCTGCGACTGATCAGCAGTTTCCAGAAAACCGCTGGCTGCCGCCACCGCGTCGACCGCCCGCGCACCATCGTGCAGCTCGTAAAGTCCAGGATGGGTGACCGCACCGAGGACGTGGATGAGGATGGTCGCCCCGCGCCCGTCGCGGCCGACGACGGCGGGCGACGGCTCGATGCGCGTGACCGACTGGGATTCACCGTGGGGAGCCAGCGCCGCAACGATCACCGCTACGCCGAGGGCCACCAGAACAAGGACAACGGCGGCACCCACGCCGACACGCAGGCGAGCACGCCGAACATCGGGAATCGCGGGGTCGACCACCCTCAGACGCTAAACGCCCGGTGTCGCCCCGATCGGCGAACTGGCGAAGCTGTGGACTGCCTACCCGCGAGTGGCGATGTTGACGATGCGAGGAGCGCGCACGATCACGTTCACGATCTCTTTCTCACCAATCGCCCGCACGACCGAAGCGGATGCTCGAGCAAGCAACTCGAGTTCGTCCCCAGAAATCTTCGGGTTGACGTCGAACCGGTCTCGCATCTTGCCATCGACCTGCACTATCGCAGTCACCGATTCCTCCACGAGCAGGACGGGGTCAGCCCCGCGCCAGCCAGCGAGAGCCACAGTCGGTTGGTAACCAAGCTTCTCCCACATCTCTTCTGCGGTGTACGGCGCGAACAGGCTGAGCGCAATCGTGATGACCTCAACCGCCTCACGCACGGCGGCGTCGGAGCCACCGGCTCCCGAATCGATGACTTTTCGGGTCAGGTTCACGAGTTCCATGATGCGTGCCACGAGCACGTTGAACTTGAGCGACTCGGCGAGTCCCGGCCCGTCGGCCAGGAATCGATGAGTATGGCGCCGCAGGGTGTTATCCCCGGTCTTCCAGTCGATCTTCGGAGCACTCGTCACGTCAAGTGCGAGGCGGAAGGCGCGCGCGAGAAACTTGGCAGATGCCGCTGGCGAGACATCCTCCCAGTTGATGTTGTCCTCGGGTGGCCCGGCGAATGCGAGCGTCAGGCGCAAAGCATCCGCTCCGTATTCGGCAATCTCACCGGCGAAGGTGACCGCCTTGCGGCTGCGCTTCGACATCTTCTTACCCTCGGAGAGCACCATGCCCTGATTGAGGAGCGCGC
Organism: Salinibacterium sp.; assembly: GCA_025351795.1. Lineage (GTDB taxonomy): Bacteria > Actinomycetota > Actinomycetes > Actinomycetales > Microbacteriaceae > Rhodoglobus. The sequence continues at coordinate 28,566 of JANXVG010000018.1, forward strand.
TGAAGGGCTCCGTGAAACTCACATAGCCGAGATCGAAGAGCACCTTGGTGATAAACCGCGCGTACAGCAAGTGCAGAATTGCGTGCTCGACACCGCCCACGTATTGGTCGACCGGCGCCCATTTCTCGGCTTCCTTGGAGTCAAACGCCTCATCAGGGTCATTCGGCGAGAGAAAACGCAGGAAATACCAGGAGCTGTCGACGAAGGTGTCCATGGTGTCTGGGTCACGCGTGGCCGGGCTACCATCGCGGGGGTCTGGAACGTTGATCCAGCCCTCAGCTGCCGCGAGGGGTGACTGGCCACGCGGCTTCAGGTCGAGCCCCTCGGTGGAAGGAAGCACGACCGGTAACTGGTCGAACGGAACCGGGATGAGCTCACCATCAGCGCCGTGCACGATCGGGATGGGCGTTCCCCAGAATCGCTGCCGGCTGATCAGCCAATCGCGTAACCGGTAGGTCTTCGCGGCCCGGCCCGTACCGGCAGCCTCGAGTTGTTCGACAATCTTCTTGATCGCATTGTTCTTACTCAGGCCGTCGAGAGGACCGGAGTTGATCATGCGACCATCACCGATGAGCGCCTTGCCTGTGCTTGCCGGGTCAAGTGGGGGGAGATCGTCGGGAATGATTCCGTCGCGAATGACGGGGATCGCACCGGTAACCGCTGCATTCACATCGAGCACGACGCGCACCGCCAGGCCGAACTTTCGGGCGAAATCGAGGTCGCGCTGGTCGTGTGCAGGTACGGCCATGACCGCGCCGTGTCCGTAGTCTGCAAGCACGTAGTCCGCTGTCCAGATCGGGATACGCTCCCCCGTCGCCGGGTTCACCGCCCATCGATCAAGCGGGATACCGGTCTTCTCGCGCGTGGCATCCTGACGCTCGATCTCGGTGTTCTTCTGAGATAGCTCAAGATATTCGGCGAACGCTGCACCAACCTCGGGCGTCGACCCGGCGACGAGCTCAGCAGCGAGCTCCGAGTCGGGCGCGACGACCATGAACGTCACCCCATATACGGTGTCTGGGCGCGTCGTGAAGACGGTGATCTTCTGGTCTGTGCCGCCAAAGAGGGCACCCTCGATAATGAAGTCGATATCCGCACCGATGGACCGACCAATCCAGTTGCGTTGCATCGAGATGACCTTCGACGGCCAGGAGCCCTCGAGCTGATTGAGATCATCGAGCAGCCGATCCGCGTAGTCGGTGATCTTCAGGTACCACTGGGTGAGCTTCTTCTTGATGACGACAGCACCCGAGCGCTCCGACGTGCCGTCCGCGAGCACTTGCTCGTTGGCGAGCACGGTCTGGTCCTTCGGGTCCCAGTTAACCCAGCTCTCCTTGCGGTACGCGAGACCCTTCTCGTAGAGCTTCAGAAACAGCCATTGGGTCCACTTGTAATATTCGGGGTCGCTCGTGTGCAGCACCCGATCCCAGTCGAAGGAGACGCCGTAGAGCTTCATGCTCTGCTTCTGCTGCTCGATGTTGTCGTAGGTCCAGCCCACTGGGTCGATTCCACGCTCGATCGCCGCATTCTCGGCGGGCAGGCCAAATGAATCCCATCCGATGGGGTGCAACACATTGAAGCCGCGCTGGCGCCAGTAGCGAGCCGCGATATCTCCAAAAGCGTAGGCCTCGGCATGGCCCATGTGCAGGTCGCCCGAGGGGTACGGAAACATGTCGAGAATGTACTTGCGCGGCCGCTTGTCTGCCGGGTCGCCGCTCGCGAACGGCTTCGTCTTCTCCCAGTACGGAAGCCACTTGGCCTGAATAGCGGCGATGTCGTACTCAAGCGCGTCATGCTGGCCAGCAGCGTCGCGTGGGTCGTGCTCAGTCACGGAAGATCCAATTCGTTGCGGTGGGCTGCTTCAAGGGTATCGAACACGGGCCCGGGCACTGATCGCGCACCTGCCGCGCGCGATTTCCTATCCCCGCGCTCCTAACACCGCAAGCAGCGCGGCCGCCTTGACCCGCACTTCGGCGAGTTCCTCGGCCGGAACCGACAATGCGGTGATCCCGCCACCCGAGCCGACTGTTGATCCGACCGGATCAATGATGATCGAGCGGATGACCATAGCGAGATCGACGCGCCCGTCAAGCCCAAAGTACCCAAATGCGCCCGAATAGATGCCCCTCGCCCGCGCCTCCAGCACATCGAGAATTATCGTCGCGTTGTACTTGGGCGCGCCGGTCATCGACCCTGCCGGGAAGCATGCCACCACGGCGTCGATCGCATCGACATCGTCTGCGAGTTGGCCCTGAACCGCACTCACGAGCTGATGCACGTGCGCGTAGCTCTCAACGGCCATCAGACTCGTGACCGCGACGCTGCCCACTTGGCCCACCCGTGCGATGTCGTTGCGCACGAGATCGACGATCATCAGGTTTTCTGCGCGTTCCTTGTCGCTCGCCTCAAGTTCATCACGCAAAGCATCGTCGCTGGCCCGGGAAACGCCTCGCGGCCGGGTGCCCTTGATCGGCCGCGATTCGATTGCGCCGTCAGGTGACACGGTGATGAATTGCTCCGGCGACGAACTGAGCAGCGCGACGTCTCCGATACGTACCAGCGCACCGTGGTGGCTTGGACTCGACGCACGCAGAGCGAGGTATGTCGCAGTGGGGTCGGGTGAGACATCCACAGCCGCTTCGGTCGTGAGGCACAGTTGGTAAGCCTCGCCCTCGGTAATTGCGGCCTGGCACGCCTCCACCATCGACAGGTACTGGGAGTCGGAGTAGCGCCAGCGAGCCGTGGCCCGCGCCGCGACGGGTGGCGGGGGTGGGCTGGCTACGGGTGGAGTAGCGGCCAGCGCGGTGAGCTCGTCGAGCGTTCGGTCGCGCCACTCGGCTGCCTCGACCCAGTCGGTCGCGAGCGCGAGAAGGGTAACCGAGTGCGTGGCGTGATCAAACTGAATCGCGCGGTCGATGAACAGAAACGCAGCATCCGGATACCGTGACGCGCGTACTCGTTCCTGCCTCAGCGTCTCAAACCGAAGCTCGTAGCCGAGCCAGCCGACCCAGCCGAGTTGGAAACCGGTGCCAGGTTCGACAGCATTCTCGGCAATACTCGTGCGCAGGAAATCGAAGACGGAGCCATCGAACTCGGTCACCGAGCGTGCGGCCGCCGCCAGGTAACTCGCGCCGGTCGTCGCGCTCGGGCCACTGTCGAGCCAGACGACGTTCGTGCTGTCACCGTGCACGGCAACAAAAGCAGTCGCCGGATCGATCCATCGCCCGAGCGGATGCCGCAACACACGAGGGCGCATAGCCTAAGCCTATGAGTGCGTCGTCGATCTACCGCTGGCAGAACGGCTCACTCGCGGCTATCGCGCATCTCGATATGACGGACATCGTGATTGAAGCCGCAGACTCGTGGTTGGTCACGGCTGGCGCTACGCTCGCCATCGACTTGCATCGCACCCGCTTCCTCGCCGCGGTGCGCCCCGCCCTCAGCGCCGATCCTTCGACGTTCTGGGATGCGGCCGTCGCGCTCATTCCTCGCGAGAGCGACTGGTTTCCACGAGTGGAGCAGCACGCAACGGGGCAGCTACTTTTTCGACTCCGTAGCGCGCCTGAACGCACGCGATCCGTTGTGGTCGCAACGTGGATGGGTGCTGAACCGCGCACTACGCCGCGTCGGAAAGGGCCAGACCTCGAGACAATGGGCGTAATCCGCAATGCTGTGCAGGCCAGTGACGCTGATGAGGCGGTAATTCTCTCGCCAGACGGATATGTAGCGGAGGGCGCGTACAGCGGCCTGTTGTGGTGGCGAGGTGAGATTCTCTGCGGTCCGGCTGCCGAACTCGACCGGATCGATAGTGTCACCACCCGCAGCGTGCTCACCCTCGCGACCGCGCTCGGCGTGGAAACCTTCGCCGAGTCGGTAACGCCGACCGAATTGGACGGGGTAGAGCTATGGGCTCTCAGCGCGTTACACGGCATCCGCATCGTCACGAGGTGGACCGACGGGCCCAGTCTCGCCGAGAAGCCGGGTCGGCTCGAACTGTGGCGCAAACGGCTCGACGCCCTCCGTCAGCCGCTCGGCCCCGCAGCCAGATGAGCGTGTGTACCGGCGAAGCTGCAGCACCGCGCTCGGTCGAAAGTGCAGAAACCCACAGTCGGCGAACGTTGTACTGCGCGATTCTGCACTCTCGCGGCGGCGGCGGGGCAACGGCGGGGGCAGCGGCAGCGCCGGGGGCAACGGCGGGGGCACCAAGCCCGCGGATGGGCTCACTACATGAGCGAGATCCTCGGGTCGCTGTTCGCCGGGT
>JANXVG010000025.1 GCA_025351795.1 Salinibacterium sp.
GTGACTGGATTATCCAGTCACCTCCCGCCTCAGCCTGAAAAGGGACTCGAGCGGTGGGCCGGGGACTCCTGCAATACAATTAGATGTAATCCCCCCGATCGAAGTCCGCTTTATCTGGAGAAGACAGGCCCATGCCAGCAATCGTCATCATCGGCGCCCAATGGGGCGACGAGGGTAAGGGCAAAGCGACAGACCTGCTCGGCAGTCGCGTCGACTACGTCGTCAAGTTCAACGGTGGCAACAACGCCGGCCACACGGTTGTAGTCGGTGACGAGAAGTACGCGCTGCACCTGCTGCCGTCTGGCATCCTGACCGAGGGCGTCGTGCCCGTGATCGGCAACGGCGTCGTGGTCGACATCGAGGTACTTTTCGACGAGCTCGATGCGCTCATTGCGCGTGGGGTGGATGTCTCCAAGCTCGTGGTGAGCGCCAACGCCCACGTGATTACCCAGTATCACCGCACCCTCGACAAGGTGACCGAGCGCTTCCTCGGCAAGCGGCAGATCGGCACCACCGGGCGAGGAATCGGCCCGGCGTACGCTGACAAAATCAATCGCGTCGGCATCCGGATTCAAGACCTATTTGACGAGAACATTCTGCGTCAGAAGGTCGAGGGTGCCCTGCACCAGAAGAACCACCTGCTTGTGAAGATCTATAACCGGCGCGCAATCTCGGTCGATGAAGTGGTAATCGACCTGCTGTCATATGCTGAGCGCTTGCGGCCGATGGTGGCTGACACGGGGCTCCTGCTCAATCAGGCACTTGACGCTGGCAAGACCGTCGTGTTCGAGGGTGGCCAAGCCACGATGCTGGATGTCGACCACGGTACGTACCCGTTCGTCACCTCATCGAACTCCACGAGTGGTGGTGCCGCCACCGGGTCCGGCGTAGCACCCAACCGACTCACCCGCGTGATTGGAATCGTCAAGGCGTACACGACGCGCGTCGGCGCTGGCCCATTTCCGACCGAGCTGAATGACGAATCAGGCGAGTTTTTGCGGGTGAAAGGTTTCGAGTTCGGCACCACGACCGGCCGCCCGCGTCGTACCGGGTGGTATGACGCTCCGATTGCTCGGTATTCAGCGCGAATCAACGGCGTCACTGACTTTGTCATGACCAAGCTCGATGTGCTCACCGGGTTGACAGTGATTCCTGTCTGTGTCGCGTATGACATTGACGGCGTTCGCGTTGAAGAAGTGCCGGTCTCGCAATCGGACTTCCACCACGCTGTGCCGATCTACGAAGAGTTCCCTGGCTGGACGGAAGACATCACGGGCATCCGCGACTTCGACGCCCTGCCGAAGAATGCGCGCGACTACGTTCTCGCCCTCGAAGCGATCAGCGGTTCGCACATCTCGGCGATCGGCGTAGGACCCGACCGCGAGGCGATCGTCGTCAGGCGTGACCTGCTTAACTGAAACTCGAGCGCGTCGCGAGTCGGCTGCGTCAGGGTGAATGTCGGCGACGGGTGAATAGTCTCCGTCTCCGCACACTGACAGAATTGCGTGATGTCAGCACAGCGCCCGATACGACGCCCGCTCGAGGGGTCGTACGTACGGCTCGCACCGCTCACCGCCGAAGACTTTCCGCAGCTCTACCGCGCGATTGGGCATCCCGAAGTGTTCGCAGGGGGCTATGGTGGTGGGCCTGCTGGTTGCCCGGCAACGGAGGCCGAATTCGTCGAATTCGCGAACCACTACTACGAGCGTGACACGAATATTGTCTATGGTATCCGCCTGGTTGGCGGGGGTAACCACGACCTGCTCGTCGGTACATCGACTCTCGGTGACTTCGACGAGAAGAACGAGCACACCCACATCGGCTGGACCGCTTACGACCCGCGCGTCTGGTCGACCGCGGTGAACCCGGAGACAAAACTGTTGATGCTCGACGTCGCTTTTGCGCATGGCTTTGGCCGCGTCAGGCTGCAGGCCGACTCCCTCAATTCACGCTCACGCGCTGCTATTTCCCAGCTCGGCGCCCAATTTGAGGGCATTGTGCGTAGGGATCGGATGCGCGCTGACGGTAGCTGGCGAGACACCGCGCTGTTCTCCGTTCTCGTCGACGAGTGGCCAGCCGTGCGCGCCGGGCTCGAAGCGCGCCTAGAAAGATTTGGCGGAACCCCCGTCACCGTGGAAGGGCGGATGTCGCCTCCTGCGAGTAGCGTCCGCTCGTGACCCACGACAGCACCTCGGTTTCGCCGCGCGCCGGCTCTGCCCGACGTGACCGCACGTCACCGCTCCGTTCGCTAGCCACGGAGAGTGCCCCCGACTCAGTGCTCGCTTCGGCATTCCCAGCCAATTTCCGGGGTGGGGCTGAGCTGGGGTTCGAGCTTCCTGCAGGTATTCGGACTCGTCGTCGAGCCAGCGTCGAGCGCGGCCGGAATGTAGGCAGAGCTGACGAATCAGATCGCTCCCGCTATCGTCAACGCCAGCACGTACCCGAGAGCTGAAGCACCGATGGCGATTACCAGGCTGAAGGTCCAGTTGCCCATGTTCGGGCGTACCGGGTTGTCACTCGTGGCGTAGTTGATGCTGAGCGGGGTTGGACGCGCCCTCTCGCCCTCATCGAAACGTCGGCCGCTCAGGTTGATCGCACCCAAGAAGACGCGTTGCGCGCTCGCCCGCAGCGCAAGGACAAACGGAATAAGAGCCATCACGATGAACATGCCACCGAGGATGAAACCAATCGACTCGCGGCTGGAGACGAATAGTGCTCCCAGTACTCCGAACACGATGGGCCAAGCGAGACTCACCAAGGAGGTGCCAAAACCAGCGGTCAACCACACCGAGATTGCGACGGCGATCAAGCCGCCGAATATGGCGGGAGTAGCGTATCCGGTGATGTCCGGGCACTGATGGGCGATCACGAATGGCGTGTTACCGCTCGCACAGGTACCACCGATTGCCATAACTCCGAATACCGACTGCATGAGCAGGCTGAATGAGAGGCTGAAAAGCAGCCAAGAGCCAGCTGAGCCGAGAAGTCGAACCAGGCGATTGTTGCGCCACGACAGTGAGGTGATCGCGCCGAGAAAGGTCACGTGCCCACTGTACCCAATCCTGAAGTGGATTCGCTTTTGCATGCGCAACTGATAGCTGATCGAGGGTCCGATCACTCGTCTTCACGGCCGCGTGAGCGGGTCACTGCTGGGCCTAGGTTTAACCCATGAACGAGAACGACTCCTCAGCGCAACTGATCGGCCTTCGCCTGAGCATTGACAACATTGATGCTGCGCTCGTGCACATGCTTGCCGAGCGGTTCAAGTTCACCCAACAAGTCGGTCGCCTGAAGGCCGCGACCGGGCTACCGCCATCGGATCCCGAGCGAGAACGTGTTCAAATCAACCGGCTCCGCGCACTCGCCGAAGAATCGCACCTCGATCCAGCTATCGCCGAGAAGTTCCTGAATTTCATCGTCGCCGAAGTCATTCACCACCACGAACAGATTGCCTCGACGGGCTCCATCGAAACACAGCACCCATGAGTTGGAATCCCCGCGACCTGCCATCGCAGGCCGGTCGAACGATCGTGGTTACCGGCGGCGCGCGCGGGGTGGGCTATTTCGCGGCCGAGCAGCTCGCTGCCGCCGGCGCGCGAGTGGTGATCGCCGCGCGGTCCCGGCAGCGAGCGGATGCTGCATCCGCTGCCATTCGCGTGCGGTGGCCGCGCGCGGACCTCGGCTTCGTGCACCTCGACCTGGGGTCTTTCGCCTCGATCCGCGAGGCCGCGGACGAACTGAGCGCACATGCCATCGATGTGCTTATCAACAACGCGGGGCTGACGAGCGGGCCCGGTACTCGCGCGGTCACCACCGACGGACTTGAGCGCGTCGTCGGCACAAACCACTTCGGCCCGTTTGCTCTCACCGCGCTGGTCTTCCCGACGCTGTCACCGGCAGCGCGCGTCGTCGGGCTGGGTAGTCTCAGCACCCGCCTCGCGAGAGCCAACCTGGCCGACATGCAGCACGAGAAGGGGAAATATTCGTTCTCCCGCGCCTATGCGATGTCAAAGCACGGAGTTCACTCGTTTGCCCTCGAGCTCGATCGTCGACTGCGTGCAGCGGATAGCGGCGTGTCTTCGCTTCTCGCACACCCGGGCTTCGCGCTCAACGGGCTCTCCTCGAAACGACCCGGAATTACCGATCACTCGTGGGTCGAGTTGCTCATGCGCCCGATGGCGCAGGGCAAGGATCACGGAGCGTGGCCGATCGTGCGGGCGGCGGTTGATCCCGAGGCCGAGGGTGGGCAATTCTACGGCCCGCGGTGGTTGGTGAAAGGTGCACCGGCACTCGCGACCCCGGTGTCGCAGAGTGCTTCGCCCGATTTCGGCGCCGAACTATGGCGGCTCAGCGAGGAGGCCACCGGCATCCATTTCGACGTGACGAAGCGCTAAGGCTACTGTCCGATCACCGGTCCGAACGCGTTAGACAGAGTGGCGCGGTAGGTTCCGAGGAGTTCATCGACGCTGAGCGTGAACTGGTCTTGGATCTCAAGTGCGCCGCCGGCATCCGTCACGCCGATGCGCACGACCGGATATCCGCGCCCATCGCACAGGCCCCGGAAGCGCACGTCATCTTCGCGCGGCACCGAGGCGAGCATGCGTGCGGTTGACTCGCTAAAGAGGGCGGTTGCAGCATCGACGCCATCGCGCTGTTGGATCTCGGTAAGCCACACCCGAGCGCCCACGCCGAATCGCAGCACGCTCTCGGCGAGAGCTTGGGCCAAGCCTCCGTCGCCGAGGTCGTGCGCTGAGGCGATGAGGCTTTGGGCACCGCCCGCGGATACGAGCTCGGCGAGCTGCTGCTCTTTGCCCAGATCAACGCTGGGCGGGGTTCCGCCGAGGTGGTGGTGGATCGTACCGGCCCACGCTGAGCCGTCGAGCTCAAGGCGGGTGATGCCAAGAAGGTAGATGTTGTTGCCCTCGTCTTGCCAGCCGCTCGGGATGCGCTTGGCAACATCATCGATCACGCCGAGAACAGCGACCACCGGAGTCGGGTGGATGGGAACGTCGCCCGTTTGGTTGTAGAAGCTCACGTTGCCGCCGGTGACGGGAATTTCGAGGGCCAGGCAGCCGTCGGCGAGTCCTTCGACCGCGCGGCTAAACTGCCACATCACCTCGGGGTTCTCCGGGCTACCGAAGTTGAGGCAATCGCTCACCGCGACTGGCGTTGCGCCGGTTGCACCCACATTGCGGTAGGCCTCGGCGAGTGCGAGCTGCGCGCCCTGGTACGGGTCGAGCTGGCAGTAGCGGCCATTGGCATCCGTGGCTACGGCGAAGCCCAAGCCGCTCTCCTCATCGATCCGCACCATTCCGCCGTCGTCGGGGAAGGAGAGGGCGGTGTTTCCCATCACGTAGCGGTCGTACTGGTTGGTGATCCAGGACTTGTCCGCGAGGTTTGGGCTGCCAAGCAGTTGCAGAAACTGGGTCTTGAGCATCGCGGCATCCGTCGGCCTTGGCAGAACGGATGCCGAGTCCGCCTGCAGCGCGTCAATCCAGGTCGGGTATGCGACGGGCCGCTGGTAGACGGGTCCGTCGACCGCGACAGTGCGCGGCTCGACATTCACGATCTCCTCGCCATGCCAGTTGATGATGAGTCGCCCGGTATCGGTAACCTCGCCGAGCACTGACGTCTCGACATCCCACTTAGCGGTCACCGCGAGAAAACCGTCAAGCTTCTCGGAAGTCACGATCGCCATCATGCGCTCCTGGCTTTCCGACATGAGGATTTCCTCGGCCGTGAGCGTTGGATCGCGCAGCAGAACCTTCTCAAGTTCGATGAACATTCCGCCGTCACCATTGGACGCGAGTTCGCTCGTCGCGCACGAGATACCCGCAGCGCCGAGGTCCTGGATGCCCTCGACGAGCTTCTCTCGGAACAGTTCAAGGCAGCACTCGATGAGCACCTTCTCAGCGAATGGATCTCCGACTTGCACGGCCGGTCGCTTCGTCGGGCCGCCCGCCGAGAAGCTGTCGGAGGCCAGAATGGATGCCCCGCCGATGCCGTCGCCGCCGGTGCGCGCCCCGAACAGAACGACCTTGTTACCGACACCACGCGCGTTCGCGAGGTGCAGGTCTTCGTGCCGCATGACCCCCACGGCGAGGGCATTGACGAGTGGATTGGCTTGGTAGACCGCGTCGAAATACGTCTCGCCGCCGATGTTCGGCAGACCGAGGCAGTTGCCGTAGAAGCTGATTCCCGACACGACACCGTGCACAACGCGCGCGGTATCTGGGTGATCGATGGCACCGAAGCGCAGCGCGTCCATGACAGCAACCGGGCGCGCGCCCATCGAGATGATGTCGCGAACAATTCCGCCCACACCGGTCGCAGCCCCTTGGAATGGCTCGATGTAGCTCGGGTGGTTGTGGCTCTCGATCTTGAACGTTACCGCCCAGCCTTCGCCGACATCCACGACGCCAGCGTTCTCACCCATGCCCACCATGAGGTTCTTCTTCATCTTGTCGGTGACCTTCGAGCCGAACTGCCGCAGATACGACTTAGAGCTCTTGTACGAGCAGTGCTCACTCCACATGACCGAGTACATGGCGAGCTCGCCGCTCGTGGGGCGACGGCCGAGAATCTCGCGGATCCTCGCGTACTCATCAGCCTTGAGCCCGAGAGCCGCGTACGGCTGCTCCTTGTCAGGCGTTGTCGCAGCATTCGAAACCGTGTCGGCTGCCGAGGGAAAAGACGGGGGTGTGGTGTGGGTCACTGGGCTCCTGGAACGAGGGCGGCGGCTGCTCTCAGTCTACCGAACGCTGCGATCGACTCGCCGGTCACCGGCCGTTCGTCGCAGCGCGCATGGTCGGGTTACGGGTGTCGTGGTTTCCGTCCCTGCCCTCTCCCAAATGAAGGAGATTGTCAATTCTGCAGCTCCGGAACCCAGCAAAGATGGTGAGTGCGCACCACATCTCCTTCATTTGGCACGGGGTAGCGGGGCCCCCCTCGCCGCTGCGACCGAATCTGGGACCTCGTCGAGTCGGGTCGGTGGCCTACTGTGCGCCGGCTCGCGCGCGCAGGTCCTTGCGCAGGATCTTGCCCGAGGTTGACTTGGGGATCACGTCAATGAACTCGACCGCGCGCACCTTCTCGTGCGGCGCGACGTGCTCGGCGACAAAACGCATGACGTCTGCTTCGGAGATATCGGAGCCCGACTGTTTCACCACGAACGCCTTGGGGACCTCCTGGCCATCGGCGTCCAGCACCCCGATCACGGCCGCGTCGGCAATGCCCGGGTTCTTGAGCAGCACGGCCTCGAGCACGGCGGGCGCGACTTGGTAGCCCTTGTACTTGATGAGCTCCTTGAGGCGGTCCACGATGCGGTAGATGCCGTCGGGGGTCACGGTCGCGATGTCCCCCGTGTGCAGCCAGCCGTCGGCGTCGACGGTGCTCGCGGTGGCCTCCGCATTGCCGAGGTAGCCGTGCATCACCTGTGGCCCCTTGATGAGGAGTTCGCCGCGGGCGCTCTGGCCCTCGCTGGGCTCCGCGACATCCGCCCCCGTCTCCGGGTCGACAATGCGCGCTTCGGTGTTGGCGAGCAGGAAGCCGATACTCGACCTGTCGATGTCGGCGCGGTCGGTGGGGATCGCGTGCGACACCGGGCTGAGCTCGGTCATGCCGTAACCCTGGCTCACGATGCAGCCGAGCCGCTGTGCGACTAGCTCGGCGAGCGAGCCGTCGAGGGGTGCTGCACCCGAGAAGACGACTTTGACTTTCGAGAGGTCAAACTCGTCGACGAGAGGATGTTTCGCGAGTGCCACGGCGATCGGCGGGGCGATGAAGACCCACGTGCACGCGTGCTCGCTCACGACGCGAAGGCACTCGCCAAGCTCGAACTTGGGCATCGTCACGAGAACGGCCCGCTCCTTGATGGCGAAGTTGAGCAACACGGTCATGCCGTAGATGTGGAAGAACGGGAGCACCGCGAGAACACGGTCGCCCTTTTCGAGGCCGATCGACACACGACACTGCGCCACGTTCGCAACAAGGTTGCGGTGGCTGAGCATGACGCCCTTCGGTCGGCCCGTCGTGCCGGAGGAGTACGGCAGCACGGCGATGTGGGTGTCGGGGTCGAACGAGACGGCGGGGGCGGTGCGGCCCTCAGCGAGCAGTTCCCGCAGCGAGGGATAGCCGTCGGCGCCGTCGAGCACGACGAGGTGGTCGTCGGCGATGTTGGCCGTTGCGGACGCGGTGCTTGCGCCGGCGAGCATCGGCGAGATCGTGAAGAGCCAGGTGGCCCGGGCATCCGTCAGTTGATTGGCGATCTCCTCCTCGGTGTAGAGGGAGTTGATCGTCGTTACGGTGGCGCCGGCGCGGAGGATGCCATGAAACACCGTCGCAAACGCGGGGATGTTCGGGCAGAGCATGCCGACAACGTCGCCGACCCCCACCCCGCGCGCCGCGAGAGCACCTGCCAGCAGTTCGATCCGCCCGACGAGTTGGCGGTAGCTCGTTTCGGCGCCCGAAGTGCCGTCGATGATGGCGACGGAGTCGAGCTCGTGTTCGCTCAGGCCACCGAACAGGTAGTCGAAGATGCTCTCTTCAGGAATTGCGATATCGCGATAAGGGCTACGCGCCATGATGCTCCTTGATCTCCGTCGATCGCGGCGTCGGCTTCGAACGCCGCTCCCATTGTCGTCTCGCGGATGCCGCAGCGCCAGTCTCGGGACGTGACACACTGGCGTGATGACAACCGCGTCGCCGATTTTGCCGGTGGGGCTCGTGACGCCGCGGCCGGCCGCCGCGAGTTGGGGCCTCGTGCCCGCATCCCTGCTCAGCGGGTCTGCAGTGCTGCTTTTTCCGGTGCGGATGCCGCTACCCGGCTACGCGGTTGTCGCCGTCGCGCTCGGCGTGGCCTGGCTTCTCGATCGTCGCGGACGCACCATGGGTCTCGCGCGGGACCTCCTGCTGGTAGCCGTCGGCATGGTCATCGTGAGCACGATCTCGGTGCGCGCGAACATCGAGTGGGGCAACTTCTTCCTCATCGGGTTCGTGCTGGCGGCTGCGGTGACCGTGCCCTACGTGGTCACCCGGTTCGTCTTCGGTGAGCGGGTCATCCGCTTTCCCTGGCGCGGCGGATGGCCGTGGTCGCGCTGGAAGTGGGGTTACCTGCTGCTCATCCTCGGGCTTGCCTGGCTCATCCTGCCCTTCTACTTCATCACCTCGGTGTATCACAACTGGCCGCACGTGACCGAGCCAACCCAAGTGGCGCGATTATTCGTGGGGGTTAATGCGGTTGGCACGTGGGATGAACTCTTCTTCGTGTGCACGGTGTTTGTGCTTTTCAAGCGGCACTTTCCGGTATGGCAGGCGAACCTGCTGCAGGCGATCGTGTTCGTGTCGTTCCTGTGGGAGCTCGGTTACCAGGCGTGGGGACCGCTGCTCACGATTCCGTTCGCACTCCTGCAGGGTTACACGTTCTCGCGCACGAGATCGCTAACGTTCGTGCTCACCGTTCACCTGATCTTCGACGCTGTCGTGTTCCTCGTGATCGTGCACGCGCACAACCCTGGGTGGCTGCCGGTATTCCTGCTGTAGGGCCGGTTGGGCAACCCGGTGGTCGAGCTGATCGAGACCCGGATACCGCCAAGTCGGCGGGCAGCGGCCGGGAGCCTTCGGGCGGGCGCCTCGGATCAGCCAGACGTATTCTTAAGGCTGGCAATTCGAGAGCAGGAACGCATGTCGGTCCAGGAACAACTGCCGGATGTCCGGCAACACCCGAAGAGCGTCGAGCCCCTCGGCCTGGCGGAGGTCGAGCGCCTGCGCGCGGACTTCCCGATCCTCGCCGAGCGCGTGAACGGGCATCCGCTCTCCTACTTGGACTCCGCCGCCACGTCCCAACGCCCCCTGCACGTGCTCGACGCCGAGCGTGAGTTCCTGCTGCAGGCGAACGCCGCCGTGCACCGCGGGGCGCACACCCTCGCCGCCGAGGCGACTGAGCAGTTCGAGGCCGCGCGAGCGACGGTCGCGCGGTTCGTGGGCGCGCAGGTGAACGAACTCGTCTGGACATCTAACGCGACCGAGGCGCTCAACCTCGTCGCCTACGGCATCTCGAACGCGAGCCTCGGCCGGGGCGGGGCGGCTGCCGCACCGTTCCGCATCGGCCCGGGCGACGAGATCGTTGTCACCGAGATGGAGCACCACGCAAACCTGGTGCCGTGGCAAGAGCTCGCGGCCCGCACCGGCGCGACCCTGCGCGCGATTGGGCTCGCGGATGACGGCACCCTCCGCATGGATGACGCGGTCGAAATGATCGGCGAGCGCACGCGCCTCGTGTGCGTCACCGCCGCGTCCAACGTGCTCGGCACGATTAACCCCGTCGAAGAGATCGTCGCACTCGCCGCCGCTGTAAGTGCGATCGTCGTGCTCGATGCGTGCCAGTCGGTGCCCCATCGGGCCACCGACTTCGCGGCGCTCGGCGTGGACTTCGCCGCCTTCTCGGGCCACAAAATGCTCGGGCCTACCGGTATCGGCGCCCTCTACGGCCGCGCCGAGCTGCTCGCGGCGCTGCCACCATTCCTGACGGGCGGCTCGATGATCACGACCGTCACACTGCAGGAGGCCGAATACCTGCCGCCGCCACAGCGCTTCGAGGCGGGCACCCAGCGCGTGTCTCAGGCTATCGCGCTCGCTGCCGCGGTTCGGTACCTCGACTCTGTGGGGGTCGAGCGCATCCACGAGTGGGAACGGTCCCTGGGTCAGCGGCTCGTTGTGGGCCTCGAGGGCATTGCGGGCGTGCGGGTGCTCGGCCCGCAATCCGGAATCGACCGCGCCGGCCTCGTTGCCTTCGAGGTCGACGGCGTGCACTCGCACGACGTCGGCCAGTTTCTCGACGACCGGGGCATCGCCGTGCGCGTCGGTCACCACTGTGCCCAGCCGCTGCACCGCCGCTACCGCATCACGTCGTCCACGCGCGCGAGCTTATACCTCTACAACACGCCCGACGAGGTCGACGCGTTCCTCGACAGTGTGCACGACGTGCGGGCGTTCTTTGGGGCAGACCGATGAGTTCCGAGCTCGAGTCGCTGTACCGCGAGGTCATCCTCGACCACTCGCGGCGTCCGCACGGGCGCGGTCTGGTCGATGGGGGCGCGGCGGAGTCCCGCCAAGTCAACCCGATGTGCGGGGACGAGCTCACGGTGCGCCTGCATCCGGATGCCACGTGCACCCGCATCGCCTCGGTGAGCTGGACCGGCCACGGGTGTGCTATCTCTCAAGCGTCGGCGTCGCTTCTCCACGACGTGATGTTAGACCTCGAACCGAACGAGGTCGCGGCGCGTATCGCCGCGTTCCGTGAGATGATCCGGTCTAGGGGGCAGAGCGCGGGCGACGAGGAGCTTCTCGGCGACGCCGTCTCGCTCGCGGGTGTCTCGCGCTACGTCGCTAGGATCAAGTGCGCATCCCTCGCTTGGGTCGCCGTGGAGGATGCGCTCCAGCGGTTCGAGCCCTGAGCAGCTCGCCTCAGATCGTCTGGAGTGCCGCGATCGCGCTCGTGAACACGATGAGCCCGTCGGTGCCCGAACGCATCGCGACCGGGGTGTCCGGGCCGAAACCTTCTTCGGCGGCGTGCTCAGGATGCGGCATGAGGCCGACGACGTTGCCTGCCTCGTTCGCGATCCCGGCGATGTCGTGCGCGGAACCGTTCGGGTTGACGCCGAGATAGCGGAACACGACTTGGTCGTTGTCCTCAAGGCGGTTGAGGGTATCCCGGTCGGCAATGAACCCTCCCTCGCCGTTCTTGAGCGGGACGATGATCTCGTGGCCGAGCTCGAATCCGTTTGTCCAAGCGGTCGAAGTGCTCTCTACGCGCAGGCGCTGGTCCCTACAGATGAAGTCACCGTGGTCGTTACGCACGAGACCACCGGGCAGCAGGTGGGCCTCCACGAGAATCTGGAAGCCGTTGCAGATGCCGAGCACGGGCATCCCGGAATGGGCGGCGTCAATGACCTCGCTCATGATGGGCGATCGCGCCGCGATCGCGCCGCAGCGCAGGTAGTCGCCGTAGCTGAAGCCGCCGGGAAGCACGATCGCGTCGACGCCCATGAGGTCGTGCTCGCCGTGCCAGAGTGCAACGGGCTTAGCGCCCGCAATCCGGATGGCACGCTGTGCATCCCGGTCGTCGAGCGAGCCGGGGAAAGTGATGACGCCGATTCGCACTAGTGAGTCCCCCCAGCAGGGATGGTCTCGATGTCGAGCATGTGCACCGAAATCACATCCTCAATCACGGTGTTGGAGAGTAGGTTTTCGGCGAGCGCGCGAACGTCGGCGAGAAGGTCGTCGCTCACGGGGCCGTCGACCGTGAGTTCGAAACGCTTGCCGATGCGTACCGCGGTGAACTCGGACTTGCCGAGCCGGTGGAGGGCGCCGGCCACGGCCTTGCCCTGCGGGTCGAGCAACTCGGCCTTGGGCATGACCTCGACGACGATGGTGGGCACGATTGACTCCCGCGGTTTGCCGATGGGTGGATGGCTTAAGTGTATTCGCCGCGTGGAGGTGTCAGGGGTGCGCCTGTGATGCACCCAACTCAAGCGGATCGGATGCGGGGGTGTGCACAACTCCGGCAGAATCGTCGAGATGCCGGAGCTCGGCCCCGATTCCCGCGGACACTGCCGACGGGAGTTCGAAGCCGCCTGAGTTGTGAGCGCTCGTCACCGGGTCATGGTCGCCAGCGCTCCGAGGACGGCGCCATGCTCGATCGCGAACTGCGCGTACTCGCGGTAACCCTTCGGGCTCGGATGGAACAGGTCGCTCGCGAAGAAGCCCTTCGACTAGGGCGGCGATGACATGTGCGCGCCGGGGAAGGCGGCCATAACGGCAGGCGCGGTCGCCTCGTCGAGGGTGCCCGCGCGCGCCGGTGGCCGTCGAATCGCCGAGGACAAGAAGTCGCTGCGGTTCGGGACCGGCGGACAGGGAGTGCGGAGCTGGCGCCGCGCCGTGCGCTCGGTAGGCTCGGTGGCATGGATACGAACGGCCTCGACGACTTCCTCGATGAAAACCATTTCTCCGGTGTCGTGCTCGTCAAGCGCGGTAACTCGACGATCTTCGAGGCGGCGCGCGGCCTGGCCACCCAGCGCTGGGGTGTGGCGAACACGCTCGACACGAGGTTCGACACCGCTGCCATCACGAAGCTCTTCACGAGCGTCGCCGTGCTGCAACAGGTGGCGGAGGGCACGCTCGACCTTGAGACGTCCATCCACCACTATGTCGACCTCGAACGGACCACCATCAGCCCCAAGGTGACGCTCCTGCACCTTCTCACTCACACGAGCGGAATTGCGGATGATGCGGATGAGGAAGCAGGCGAGAAGTACGATGACCTGTTCAGCCACCGACCCACCTACTCGATCATGGAGACAAAGGACTTCTTGCCCCAGTTCGCGTACAAGGAGCCGGTCGCCCCACCGGGCGTCGAGTGCTCGTACTGCAACGTCGGCTACGTGCTCGCTGGCCTCGCGCTTGAGAAGGTCACGGGTACCTCGTATCGCCAGTACGTCTTCGACGAGGTTTTTACCAAGGTGGGCATGCTCGCCTCCGGCTTCTACGACCGCCGGGATGCGGCGCCGAATGTCGCGGAGGGCTGGGACCGTCGTGACGACGGCACGTGGGTGGAGAACATCTACGCCTACCCGCCCATCGGCTCGCCCGACGGCGGCGCGCACGCAACCGCCGCTGACCTCGTGCGCTTCCTCCAAGCGGTGCGCGGCGGGGAGCTGCTCAACGCCGAGTACACCGAGGAGTTCTTCACCCCGCAAGTGGAGCACGACGAGGCCACGTGGTACGGCTTCGGCCTTGAGTTCGACATGAACGACGACGGTTCGGTGCGCTCGTATTTTAAGGATGGCGTCAACCCCGGGGCATCCGGAATCTTGCGCTACTACGTCGCGGAGAACCTCGACATCGTCGTGCTCTCCAACGCGGAGGAGGGTGCATGGTCGGTCATCCGCGAACTCGACGAGAGGCTGGGCGGATGACGCGCGAACTGCCGTCGCGAATTCACGCGACCGCGATCATGATCAACTGGAGCGACCCGGAGGCGCTCGCGACGTTCTGGGCCGCCTTCCTTGACGTGGAGATCACCGCGCGCCACGGGGATCAGTTCGCGTGGATCGGCCGCACCGCACCTGGTGCACCGGCGGTCGGCCTCGGCGCGGCCACCCTGGGGCGGCACGCGATCGGCGACTTCACGTGGCAGGTCATGCGTGACCCAGACGGTAACGAATTCTGCCTAGCGGTGCACTGAGCCCGTGATCCGGCCTGTAGCGGGCACGACCTAGCCGAACAAGCCTTTCTTACGGCTGCAGTTGTCGTGAATTGGTTGGGGTATAGGTACTTCGCGAAGATCGAGTTGCCCCCACCCTCATTGCTGACGAGTTCGTGAGCAATGGTGAGCCAGAAAATCTCAGCCGGTAGTTGCGCGAAACGAGTCGTCAGTGCGCCAGCGGCGACGAAACATCGCTTCGAAGGCCGTGCCGGGGGTTTCGCACACGGGGTCAGCTCGCAGCGACGACCCGGATGAGGTTGGCCCAAGGGTCGTCGAAGGTGACGGCCCGGCCGTCATCGTGGGCCGGGATGCCGTAGTGCTTCATGCGCTCGGTGATCGCGGCCACGTCATCCGCATTCGGCACCTCGATGTCGACCTGCGCGAGCCCGAGGGCCAACTGGCGGGGACCGGCGCCCTGCGAGTTCCACGTGTTCATCGCCATGTGATGGTGATAGCCGCCAGCGCTCACGAAGAGCGCCTGAGGTCCGTAAGACGCGGTCTCTTCAAAGCCGAGCCGATTCACATAGAACTCGCGTGCGCTCGGGATGTCGCCGACCTGCAGATGCACGTGGCCGACTTGCGCGCCGCCAACGATCGGTTCGGCGGCAGCCGACTCGGTGAGGTTTTCCTGCACGAACGTGTTGGGGTCGAGGTAGAGGGTCGCCATCTCGATGCTGCCATGGATCCAACTCCACGCGCTCCGCTCGCGGTCCCAGTAGAGCTCGACCCCGTTTCCCTCCGGGTCGGTGAAGTAGAACGCCGTCGAGACGAGGTGGTCAGCGCTTCCCGTGAACGTGCCCGGATACTTACGCGAGACCGAGTAGACGGCGGCGGCGAGCGCCTCCTTCGACTCGAACAGGATTGCGGTGTGGAACAGCCCCGCGTCGCGCGGACTCGCGCGCTTCAGTTCCGGCGCGTACTGCAGGATGACGATAGGGGTCATGCCGCGACCGAGCGTGACAGTATCTCCCGCCTCTTCGAGCACCTCGAGCGCCACGCCGTCTCGGTAGTAGGCGGTCATTGCGGGGACGTCGGCGACTCGCAGGGTCACCGCACCCATCGCCGTGTCGGAGGCAAGTCGGTCGCTCATGACGGGCACAACCATCCTGAGCCTAGATCTATGCCCTTGCATGTACTTTCGAGCGAGCAGTGCACCGTCGCACGAACATCGTGACGGCGCCGGCGAGGATCGCAATGCTCCCGGCTAACGCCACGGGCTCCGTAACGGTACGACTACGCCGAGGTAAGTCGTTCGATGAGCTCGCGATACTGGTGAGCGGTCTGCTCGACGATCCACGGGGGCAGGGTCGGCGGTGGGCCAGTCTTGTTCCAGTGGGCCGATAACCACGTACGCACGATCTGCTTATCGAAGCTCGCGAGTCGATCGGACCCCCCTGCCGCATATCGGTCGGCGTCCCAGTAGCGGCTGCTGTCTGACGTGAGCACCTCGTCGCCGAGGGTGAGAACGCCGTCCTCGTCTGCACCAAACTCAAACTTGGTGTCAGCCAGAATCACCCCACGCGCCTCGGCAATCGTGGATGCGCGTTGGAAGATCGCGAGGCTCTGGTTGCGCAAGGCGGTTGCGACCTGCGCTCCGACTAGTTCGATGGTGCGCTCGAACGTGATGTTTTCGTCGTGCTCACCCATCGGGGCCTTCCACGCTGGTGTGTAGATGGGCGCAGGCAGACGATCGCCGTCGCTCAACCCCGCAGGGAGGGCAATTCCGCAGACCGTTCCGTGCGCGCGATACTCAAGCCAGCCGCTGCCCGCGAGATAGCCGCGCACGACGCATTCAATGGGATACATGTCGAGGGTCTTCACGAGCATCCCACGACCGCGAGCCTGCACCGGAATTTCGTCATCGATCAGGTGATTCGCCACCTCGGACAGTTGAGCGAACCACCACCGGCTTAGAGTCGTGAGCAACACACCCTTACCGGGGATGTCTGGTTCGAGCACGTGGTCGAAGGCGCTGACGCGGTCACTCGCAACCATGAGAATCCTGCCGGGCTGCGTTGCCGACGTGTACAAGTCGCGCACCTTGCCCGAGTAGCTGTGCACCCAGCCGTCGACCATCACTGCGCGACCTGCTCTGCTATGTCGGTTCGGTAGTGGCCGCCCTCGAGCTGGATGCTGCTCAGCGCCGCGTATGCCTTGGTGCGGGCTGCCGCAAAGGTGTCACCCAACGCCACGACGCTCAGCACGCGACCCCCGGTTGCGACAAAGTCGCCGTCGACCAGCGCCGTCGCCGCGTGGTCGATACTTACGCCATGTACCGTATCGAGGCCCTGAATTCTGCGTCCGATGATCGGGTCGTCCGGATAGCCCTCGCTTGCGAGCACGACGGTTACAGCCACTTCGGCCGAGAACTCGGGGCGGGCCAGCGCACCAAGTCCGCCGGTCGCTGCCGCGAACAACAACCCGCTCAACGGGGTTACCAGTCTGGGCAGCACAACCTGAGTCTCCGGGTCACCGAATCGCGCATTGAACTCGATGACTTTGATACCGGCACGGGTAACGATGAGTCCGCAGTAGAGCAAGCCGATGAACGGTGTTCGCTCGGCGGCGAGCTGATGGATGGTGGGCAACGCGATTGTCTCGATCACCTCGTCGATGAAGCCAGCAGCCAGCCAGGGCAGCGGTGAATACGCACCCATCCCCCCCGTGTTCGGCCCTTCGTCGCCGTCGAACACTCGCTTGTAGTCCTGCGCGGGTGAGAGGGGTAGCACCGTGTGACCGTCGCTGAGTAGGAAGAGCGACACTTCTTGGCCGGCCAGAAATTCTTCAACGAGCACCGCGCCGTACTGAAGCCAGTGCTCGGCGTGGGCGATCGCGGCATCGCGGTCCGGGGTGACGAGCACTCCCTTGCCCGCCGCGAGACCATCCGCCTTGACCACGTAAGGCGCGCCGTATTCGTCGATCGCCTTGATCGCTTCGGCGAGGGTGCCCGCGCGCGCCGCTCGCCCGGTAGGCACGCCCGCTTCATCCATGATGCGCTTCGCGAAGGTCTTGCTTCCCTCGATCTGAGCCGCCGCCTTGCCCGGCCCAAACACGGCGATGCCGCGCTGCCTAAGCTTGTCGGCGACTCCGGCGACGAGTGGGGCCTCCGGGCCGATCACGACGAGGTCGATGTCGTTCTCGAGCGCGTAGGTCGTGACCACATCGCCCCTGGTCGGGTCCATCGCCACGACCGGCACGATGGAGGCGATGCCAGCATTGCCGGGCGCCGCGGTGATCTCGTGGCCAGCGTTTTCGCTGAGCAGTGAGGCGATGATCGCATGCTCACGAGCACCGGAGCCGAGAACGAGGATGCGCACGGGTCAACACTACCGAGCAGGGTCGCGCCTGAATCCCGGTTGTGCCCCGTACGGTTGCACTGTGGCTGCGAAGCGGATTGCCGAGGACGTCGGCCGACAGGCCGTGGCATCCGTCGTGGAGGCGGCAGCAGACGCGGGCATTGGTGCGCACTCCGGTGCTGACTCGACCGCTCGTGACCAGACGGCAACTGCTGTGCGCTACCTCCTGCAGTTGCTCGCGGAGGCGGCGCCCGGTAACACCGTAGAAGTGCGGGTTCCACCGTTCGGAGCCGTGCAGGCGATCGAGGGACCGCGGCACACACGTGGCACGCCACCTAACGTGGTCGAGACGGATGCCGCCACCTGGGTAGCCCTCGCAACGGGTTCCCTTGCCTGGCGTGATGCGCTCGCGGCCGGCCGTGTTGCGGCATCCGGGCAGCGAGCCGACCTTAGTGCGAACCTCCCCGTCTCGTGGGGGACAATGGAACTGTGACTGAGAAGACCGACCGCGAAGAGCTGGTGGTTCGTCGCGCCCCGAAGTTTGGGCCGTTCATGATTGTCGCTGGCCTTGTTGCCGCCATCGCAACCCTGGTCGTGACGTCACTTTTCCCGATCGACCCGAAAGTGGGGTTGGGCGCGATGTTCGGATACTTTTCGCTGTTCACGATCCCTTCCGGCGCGGTCGTCGGCGCGCTCATCGCACTCGTGCTCGATCGCGTTGGTCGTAAACGTGCGAGAACCGTGACTGCCGAGCGGGAGACAGTGCAACTCAGCTGAGTTGATTCTTCTCGACCCAGGCCAGATACTCCGGCGTGACGGTGCCGGTGACGTAGTCACCAGTGAAGCAGCTCATCTCGAGGGCCGTGACATTCGAGCCCTCGATGATGGCGGCTTCCATGTCGGCGACCTCCTGGAAGATGAGGTTGTCGGCGCCGAGTTCCGTCGCGATCTCGGGGATCTTGCGGCCGTGGGCGACGAGTTCATGGCGGCTCGGCATGTTGATGCCATAAACGTGTGCGTAGCGCACGGGAGGCGCAGCAGAGGTGAAAGTGACCTTGTTGGCTCCCGCTTCGCGAGCCATTTGCACGATCTCCTTGGAGGTGGTGCCGCGCACTATCGAGTCGTCGACGATGAGGATGTTCTTGCCCTTGAACTCCGTTGACATCGCGTTCAGCTTCTGCTTGACCGACTTCTTGCGCTCCGCCTGGCCCGGCATGATGAAGGTGCGGCCGACGTAGCGGTTCTTGTAGAAGCCCTCGCGGTACTCGACGCCGAGCTTCTGGGCGACCTGCATCGCCGCCGGGCGGGACGAGTCGGGGATCGGCATGACCACGTCGATGTCGCCCATCGGCGTGTACTTCGCGATGGTGTCGGCGAGCCGGTTGCCGAGGCGCAGGCGGGCCTCGTACACCGAGATGCCGTTCATCACCGAGTCTGGGCGCGCGAGGTACACGTACTCAAATGAGCACGGCACGAGGCGCGGGTTCGCCGCGCACTGCTTCGAGGTCATCTCACCGTCGGGGGCGATGAAGATCGCCTCACCGGGCAGCACATCGCGCACGAGGTCGTAGCCACCGCTTTCAAGAACAAGCGATTCGGAGGCGACAACCCACTCTGTTCCGACGAAGCCGGTCTGGCGCTTGCCGAGAACGAGAGGGCGGATTCCGAACGGATCACGGAAGGCGAGCAGCCCGTGCCCCGCGATCAGCGCGATTGCCGCGTACGAGCCTTCGACGCGCTCGTGCAGCCGGGTGATGGCCTTGAACACCTGGTCGGGGTCGAGGTCGGTGCCGGACACCTGCTCTTGCAGTTCGTTCGCGAGCACGTTGACGAGCAACTCGGTGTCGCTCGAGGTATTGAGGTGACGACGGTCGATGTGAAACAACTCTTCGGTCAGCTCGCGCGTGTTCGTGAGATTACCGTTGTGAATGAGGGCGATGCCGTACGGAGCGTTCACGTAGAACGGTTGAGCCTCTTCTTCGTTGGCCGCGGTGCCCTTCGTGGCGTAGCGCACGTGACCGAGACCCATGTTTCCCACAAGGTTGCGCATGTCGCGCGTGCGGTAGGCCTCCCGCACCTGGCCCTTGGCCTTGATCATGTGCAGAGTACTGCCGTGGGCCGTCACCATGCCCGTCGAGTCTTGACCGCGATGCTGGAGAAGCGAGAGGCTGTCGTAGATCTGCTGGTTGACCGGATGGGTTGAGACGATGCCGACGATGCCGCACATGCTGGGCAGTGGCTCCCTGCGATTGAGAGGGCGCGTACCTGAATAGGTACGATTTAGTTTCTCACACTCCCGGCGAACATCGCCGAGCGGATGCCCCGCGGTTGACACAACCGAGCGATGACGGGCCCGAAGGTGGGCCGCCGGTACGCTTGAGCATGTGACCGAGAACTCGTCAACCAGCTATCGCGAGGCCGGAGTCGACACCGCAGCCGGTGATCTCGCCGTCGAACTGATGAAGTCGGCGGTGAGTAAGACACACGGCCCCGAAGTGTTCGGTGGCGTCGGAGGGTTCGCCGGGCTCTTCGACGTCTCCTTCCTCACGGCGTACACCCAGCCGCTGCTGGCGACGTCCACGGATGGGGTCGGCACGAAGGTTGCGATCGCCCAGGCCATTGACAAGCACGACACGATCGGCCAGGACTTGGTGGGCATGGTCGTCGATGACATCGTCGTGGTCGGTGCGAAGCCGCTCTTCATGACGGACTACATTGCCTGCGGCAAGGTTATTCCCGAGCGCATCGCAGACATCGTTGCGGGCATCGCTCGCGCGTGCAGCGAGACGGGCACGGCCCTCATCGGCGGCGAGACGGCCGAGCACCCCGGACTTCTCGGGCCCGACGACTACGACGTGGCGGGCGCCGCTGTGGGCGCCGTCGAGGCGGATTCGCGGCTGGGCGCGCACCTCGTGGCAGATGGTGATGTCGTGGTCGCGATCGGGTCATCCGGTCTGCATAGCAACGGCTTCTCGCTCGTGCGGCACATTCTCGCAAAGCGCGGTATTGGCTACCGCGACCAGTCAGATGATTTTGGCGGCGTCGTGGGCGAAGTGCTCCTCGAGCCGACACGGCTCTACACCTCGCCGCTGCTGCGCCTCCTGGCTGACCATCAGGTCGGTGGGGCAGTGCACGCTCTCAGCCACGTGACCGGCGGCGGAATTGCCGCGAACCTCGCTCGCGTGTTACCTGCGGGCTCGTGGACCGAGCTTGAGCGCTCGACGTGGTCGCCGCCGCCCGTGTTCCGCGTGTTAGCTCATCTCAGTCGATCGACTCTTGAGAGCACAGAAGGCACCTGGAACCTCGGAATCGGAATGATCGCGGTAGTTGCAGTCGACGCGGCCGCGGGCGTCATTAGGATGCTCGCGACCGACGGTGTACCCGCCTGGGAGGTTGGCCGAGTCACCATCGGTGTACGCGACGTGGCCGGATTCGAGCAGGGAGCTAAGGGCGTCAAGGGCGGTGCGGTGCGCCTCATCGGCCGTTACGCGAGCTGAATTTCGACGTGCTCTGTCGCTGGGTGGCCAGCCCGGCGAGCGGTCGATGCTACGCGGTTCTCGGCTCGGCGTCGGGCTCGGCGTCGGCTTCGTCGCGCGATGGCCCGCCAGCGACATACTCCGGCCACTTCTCGAGGTCCTCATCGAGTCGAGGGTCGCCGGTGGAGTGGGAGAGCTCTTTTTCGAGCGCGCCATAGTTCGTATCGGGGCTGAAATACTTCAGGTCCCTGGCAACTTTGGTGTGCTTTGCTTTTTGACGGCCGCGCCCCATGCGAGACCCCCTCTGGTGTCTGTCCCGATGCGCCCTCCCGGCGTGGGGAGCGAGCGAACAGGATGGATGAAAACTAGCGATGAGTTTAGCATGCAGCCCATCGCGGCCGCCGTGTGCTAGCCCGAGTGTTCGCGGTGACGGGTAACGTTGTCGGGTGACCTCCTCAACGCCAGACACTTCAGTGGTCGTCATTGGCGCGGGTCAAGCCGGACTCTCGGTTTCGTACTACCTTCAGAAACTCGGACTGGATGCGGGAAACGAGTTTGTAGTGCTCGACCGGGGCCCAGGAACCGGCGGTGCGTGGCAGTTTCGCTGGGATGCGCTGCGCCTCGGATCTGCCCACCGGATTAACGATCTGCCGGGTCTCGATGCGCTTGGCCTGAGCTTCGAGACAGCGGATCGCACCCGTCCGGCGAAAGATGTCGTCGCCGACTATTACCGACAGTACGAAGACCACCACCAGTTTCACGTGGTGCGCCCCGCGGTGGTCACAGCGGTCGAAAATGCCGGCGCCGAGCTCGCGGTCACGTTCTCGAACGGCGAATATGACCAGACCGTGACGAGCGAGGTTGTCGTCAATGCAACAGGCACCTGGGGCTCGCCGTTCATACCCTGGTATCCAGGGCTCCCGAGCTTCACGGGTGCACACGTACACACCAACAACTATGTGAATGCAGCGGACTATGCGGGTAAGAGCGTCGTCGTCGTGGGGGGCGGAACATCCGCTATCGGCTTCCTGTTGGAACTTGAGGCGATTGCTGCCGACCTCACCTGGGTCAGCAGGCGGCCCGTCGACTTTCGCGATGACGGCGACCTCAACCTGGAGGCGCGCGTCGAGGCGGTGCGCATGCAGGATGATGCTGCGCGCGCGGGCAGGGCGCTTCCGAGCATCGTGAGCGGAACAGGGGTACCACGCACGCGACGCATCCAAGCGGGGATCGACCGCGGTGTACTGACGCCGAGACCCATGTTCGCGTCGATCGAGCCTGACGGCGTGCGGTGGGAAGACGGTACATTCCAGAAAGCGGATGCAATCATCTGGTCAACCGGATTTCGACCAGAACTGCGCCATCTAGCACCTCTCAAACTTCGCGAAAAGGAGGGCGGCATGCAGGTCGCCAACGGCATCGCGTTTCGAGACGCTCGCATATTCTTCGCGGGCTATGGACCGCAGGCGTCGACGATCGGCGCGAACCGGGCCGGCCGCATGATCGCCCGGCAGGTGGTCGCGACCCTGAGCAAACTGCAGGCGGCGCGCAACAGCAGGCAACTTTCGACGTTCCGGTTTGTAAGCGACGCGGCCTTCTAAAATCCGCTGTGGCGGGATATTCCGACCGGCGGCCGGACGCACGATGGCCGCGGTGAACGCTACGAAAGCCCGAGCACGATCGAGAAGGTGCCGGCCGCAGCACCAACACCCACCACGAGGTTGGCAGCGACGTTCATGACGGCCGTGCCCGTCTTGCCGCCCAGAACCAATTGCACAGACTCGACCGTCCACGTGCTGAACGTTGTCAGACCACCGCACAGGCCGCTGATCAGCACGAAACGGATGTCGGCCGACACGTCCCCGCGCACGGCAAGCGCAAGCACCGCGCCGCCGATCGCCGACCCCACGACGTTCACGATGAGTACCGCGAACGGAAATTGGCCGCGCGTCTCGAACGCGTGCGCGAGAAGATAACGAACCACGGCACCGAACGCTCCAGCTACCAGTGTCGCTGCGATGACCATGGGGGTCATTCGCTCACCTCGTCCAGTTCGGGCAAGCCGGTGTGGTGCCCGCGGCCCGCCCTCAACCCGAGCCAGGCTGCCCCCAGCCCGAACACGAGTGTTGCGGCCAGATAGGCGGCGGCGGGCATCCAGTTGGTGGTGTGCACGAGGGCAACCAGTGAGACTGCAAGAGCCGAGAAGGTGGTAAACGAACCGAGCAGACCTGCGCCGAGCGCAGCCCGCAGCCATGGTGGTGCGATCGGCCAGACCCGGGCGACGAGCGTGCCGAGGGCGCCAGCGCCGATGACGTTGATGATCAGGGTTGACACCGGGAAGTCGCTGTCGCTGTGCGGAATGCCCACATCAATCACGAGTCGCAGTGCTGTTCCAATGAGTCCGCCGACGATCACAGCGAGGATGGTCATGCGCGGTCGACGGGCTTCCGCGCGGTGGTGGTGGTCGACTTCGGTGCAACTTTGTGGGGCTTTGCAGCGGGCGGCATCGCCTTGCGCACGATGGGACGCCGCGGCTCTCCGCGGCGATCCTGGCCGGGAATAGGCCGCGAACGCCGACCGTAAATGAGGTCAGAGGAGTCGAGCAACCACGGAACGAGCGCAAGCACGACACCGTGCACGAGCATGAGTCTTTTGCGGATACGCCTGGCCTTGTGATTGTGCAACAGCGACTCCCACCAGTGTCCGACGATGAAGATCGGTGTATAGATGGTCACCACCTCAGACCCGTGCTCGTCGCGACGGAATTTGATGTACTTCGCGAGCGGGAGGCTGATGTCGCGGTATGGCGACTCGAGCACCCGCAAGGGCAGCTTGATGTTCTGCTCCTTCCACTGCGCCTCGAGTTTTTCGGTCTCCGCGTCATCGATGGACACGTGCACAGCTTCGATGCTGTTGTGGCGTGCCGCGATCGCGTAGTCCAGCGCCTTCAGGATCGGCTTCTGCATGCGCCCGACCAACACGATCGCGTGGTCGCCTGTTGCCCCGAAGGTCGTCGTGGGGTCTGCCTCAATCTCGTTATCGACATCGCGGTAGTAGCGGTTGATGCCGAGCATCAGCATGAAGAGGATGGGCATGATCACGAAGACCAACCACGCGCCGTGGGTGAACTTGGTGATCGTCACAACGATCAGCACGCTGAGCGTCATGAGGGCACCGACAGCGTTGATGACGAGACTTCGCGCCAGATAGCTGCGGTCTCCCGTTCGTGCCCGGATCAGCTTGACCCAGTGCACGACCATGCCGGTCTGGCCGAGGGTAAAGGAAATAAAGACTCCGATGATATACAGCTGGATGAGCGATGTGACGTCTGCGCGGTACACCACGAGGATGATCGCGGCCACGAGGGCGAGCAGAATCACGCCATTGGAGTAGATGAGGCGGTCACCGCGAGTCGAGAGCGACTTGGGAGCGTACTGGTCTTTAGCGAGCACCGAACCCAACAGCGGGAAACCGTTGAATGCGGTGTTAGCGGCGAGCAACAGCACGAGCGCGGTGGCGGCCTGAACGATGAAGAACAAGATCGAGTTGTTGCCAAATACCGACGACGCGATCTGGGCAACGAGTGACCGCTGAGGCTGAGTGGCACAATCAGCCCATCCGATGAGATTGCAGGGAATCTCCGAGTAGTGCACGCCCGAGATGAGCGCGACAGCGGTGAGACCCGAGAACAGCACGATGGCGATCGTTCCCATTGCCACGAGGGTCAGCTGGGCATTCTTGATTTTTGGAGTGCGAAACGCCTGAACTCCGTTGGAGATCGCCTCTACGCCGGTGAGCGCAGAGCATCCACTCGCGAAAGCTCTCAGCAAAAGAAGCACAAACGCGGCCTGGGTAAATTGATCGCCGTGCACCGTGTACATAGCGGATTCGGCCACCGGCGCGTCGCCGAACGCGGTGCGCACAAGGGCGACCGTGACCATGACGAAAATGCTTCCGATGAAAATGTAGGTCGGCAGCGCGAATGCCTTGCTTGACTCGCGCACGCCCCTGAGGTTGACCGCGGCCAGGCCCACTATTGCGAGGACGGCGAGTTCGACGCGGAACCCGCTTATCGCGGGAAACGCTGAAATGATGTTGTCGATGCCGCTCGCTACCGAGACCGCCACGGTCATGATGTAGTCCACAAGCAGGGCCGATCCGACGATCAGACCGGCCTTCTCGCCCAGATTCTTTCTCGCGACCTCGTAGTCTCCGCCACCGCTCGGGTAGGCAGCTATGAGCTTGCGATATGAGACGACCACGACGATGAGAAGCACGACGACACCCGCGGCCACCCATGGGGCGAAACTGAGGAACGCGAGCCCACCGAGCAGCAGGATCATCAGCAGTTCTTGTGGAGCGTATGCGACAGACGAGAGCGGGTCGCTCGCGAAAATCGGCAGCGCAAGGTGCTTCGGGAGGAGTTGCCCCTCGAGTTTTTCGGAGGACAGCGGTTCGCCGATCAGCCACCGCTTCGGCGACCGAGCTTCGTTAGTCACGAGGGGCGAGCCTACTCTTACTGCAAGCGCTGTCAAGCTGGGCGTCAACGCCGCGCGCTGATCGCAATTCCGCTGGGGTCACGTGCGCAGTGACTCGTTATAGCGAAGCGCGTACCGCGTCGAGTTGCGTTTTCAGCAAATCGACCGACTGGCGAGTAAGTTGCCCCGAAATCGCCCTCGTGCGCAGGTCGGCTCGCAGGTTGTGGCGAAACTCGGTGAGCACAACCTCGGCCTCCTGCACGAGCGTGTTGGACGAGCCGCGCGCAGTGTCCACTCGCACAGTGCGACCAGATTGACGCGCGTCATCCCTGGCATCGCGTGCAGCAGACGCGAGGTCGGCCCTGAGGGTCTTCATGGCGTCGTTGACGGATGTCCGAACCTCATGTGCAAGTCGCCTCACCGAATCGGTGACGTCGCTTTCAATGCCGTCGAGCGCGGACTTGCGGCTCGCAAGCGCGGTGCGGCCCGCATCCGTTATCGCGTACACGGTCTTGCGGCCATCGGTCGACTTGGTGACGAGCGCTTCGTCTTCGAGCTTGGCGAGACGCGGGTAAATCGTGCCAGCGCTAGGAATATATGTGCCACCGAACCGCTCGCCGAGCGCCTGAATGAGCTCGTACCCGTGCATGGGGTGCTCGGCCAACAGCGACAGGAGGTACAGGCGCAGCTGCCCATGGGCGAAGACGGGCGGGGTCATACCGAGACCGCGTGGAGTACCGAGACGTTGCCAGACACCGTGTTGGCCGAAAATTCTAGCCAGTTGCGGTCTAACGTGCCGTACTTGCCGGTGTAACTGCCATGCACACCCGTGATCTCCGAGTCGTCAAGCTGCAGGCGCCCGTTTATCGTGCTGATCTTGTACTGTACGGGCACTCCGGCTGCGAGGCGCGCAGTGATGCTTCCACTTACCGTGCTCACCCGGATGTCGCCGGGCGTTCCGAGGATATCGAGAAATACAGCGCCGCTCACGGTCTTTGCGGTGAATTTGGTGATGTCGCCGGTGGCCGTGATGTCGCCGCTAATCGTGTGTGCGGTGATACTACCCGCGTGATTACGCACCGCGATTTCGCCGCTCACGCCGTTGAGTTGCAAAGATCCCTTCGCGCCGTCGATGACGATCTCGCCGCTGACTGTGCTGACTATTGCGTTTTCGGTGAGCCCGGTGATGAGCGCGCTCGCCGATACGACGCCGAAGGTGAGTGCGACGTCGTGCGGAACGCGGATGCTGACGTCAACCCGTGCGCTTCCGGTGAAACTCTTAAACACCTCGAGGAAGTTGTCCCACCCCAGTTGCGGGTGGTCGATCTCGAGCGTGTCGCCGTCGATCGACACCTTCAGATCTTTGCCACTGACAGAGTGCACCTCGACGCGGGCTCCTGGCTCGTCATGCCCGACGATATTAACCTGGCCGCCGATCAAAGCCACCTTGAGCTTGCGCACGACTTCGAAGTCGATGACCTTCTCGCTGGAAATGAGCCACTTCTCGTGTGCCATCGCTCAGGCGTTCGCCGACCTGGAGTGTGTGACCGAGCGGGTGAGGATCTCCTCCAGTACCGCTGGGTCGACCTCGTCGGCGCGCTTGAGGTGAAGGCACCCGCCGCTGGTCGTGTGCTTGCCGAGCCGGGCCAGGGGGTCGGCGTAGGCGTCCATCCCGCCGGAGAGGTAGATCGTCGTGCTCGCCTTGCGGGGTGAGAAGCCGATGATCATGCAGTCGAGTTCGCGCCCGCTGTCGTAGATCAGATGCTGCTGGCCGAATCCGACGATCGCCGCGCCCCACATCACCGCCGGTTCGCCGGTGACCCGCGCGAGCACCTCGCAGACCGTGCGGGCGTCGGCGCGACGGCGTTCGTCGGGGATCGCGTCGATGAACGCCTCGACGTTCTCGCCGGTCGGCCGGGTCTTGGGTTCTGTCATGGCAGTCTCCTTCGGGCGGGATTCGTCAGCACCATGGTGTCGCCTTTGTTGTGAGAAGCGAAGCGCAGCGCTGCCAGCTGTATCTCCCGCCTTGGCGCCAGAGGCGCTCCTCGTACACTCACGCTATATCGCGTTTATGTGAGTCACGCGATAGCGCGATGTGTGCGAAGTCAAGCTATAGCGCGATGTGCCCGCGTCGCATCTGCCAAATGAAGGAGATTTCACGGGGAGGGGCCATGGCATCCCTAAGTTCCCTACGGCGCACACGTTTCTCCTTCATTTGGCACACGCCGGAAGGGGAGGGGTCGGGCTTGACGGTCACGCTAGACCGGCCTCACCGCGTGGGGATGAGCACGATCACTGGATCACCGCTTTCACGTCGACGTCGTGGGCTGCGGGTACGAGGAGCCTGGGGATCGTCATTCCGACCATGGGACCGATGAGGAGGGCAAACGCGAGAGTTCCCAGGCCGACGTTGCCGCCGAGCAGCCAGCCCACGGTGAGCACAACGAGCTCGATGCTCGTGCGCACGATCCACAGCTTCCAGCCCCACTTGCGGTGGATACCTGTCATGAGCCCATCACGCGGACCTGGCCCGAAGCGCGCACCAATGTAAAGCCCGGTTGCGACGGACAGAAGTGCAAGCGCGCCCAAAAATAGCAGCACTTGCATGGCGAGCACCGTCTGCGTCGGGATCAGCACCAGCCCAACCTGTGCGCTCGGACCAATGAGGAGCACGTTGAGCACGGTTCCGATGCCCGGCTTTTGGCGAATTGGTATCCAGAGGACGAGCACGAAAACGCCAATCACATTGGTGACCAGTCCAAATGGCAGGCCGGTCTGCTTCGATACGCCTTGCGTTAGCACGTCCCACGGGGCAACGCCGATGCCAGCGCGTACCATCATTGCAATGGCGATGCCATAGAGAAAGAGGCCGACGAGCAGTTGCGCGAGTCGGCGGGTCATGGTGAGGGTGCGATACATAAGTAGTATCCAATTACTCGATTGGACTGGAAACAAGAGGCCAATCGCCCTAGGGTGGTCAGATGAATCCGCTGTCGTCCCGCACGCTGGCCGCCCTGCTGGTTGGCTGGCGAGATGCTGGCGGGGCTGCCGCGTACCGCTCGATCGCCGATCGTATCCGCCTACTCGTGCTCGACGGACGCGTTTCACTCGGCACGCGACTTCCTGCTGAGCGTGATCTCGCGGCCCAACTCAAGGTGAGCCGCACAACGGTTTCTGCCGCATACGCGGAATTGCGCGATCGCGGCTACCTCGACAGCCTGCGCGGTTCTGGGAGCGTCGCTCGACTTCCGCGTCGGGCGCGAGCGGGCGATGTGAGCCAGTCGAGCGAGCTCCTCGACTTCAGCAAGGCAACGATGTCGGCCGTTCCTGCGGTGGCGGCCGCGGCAGAACGCGCAGTAGCCCGCTTGCCCGCGTACCTCGGCGAGTCCGGGTTCGATCCGGTGGGGCTCCCGGTACTGCGCCAGGCCATCGCCGATCGCTACACCGCACGCGGACTCCCGACGGATGTCGACCAAGTCATGATCACGGTCGGCGCGCAAAACGCGATCGCGCTTCTCTGCCGCACACTCCTCGCCCGCGGTGACAGGGCGCTCGTGGAGTCTCCCAGCTACCCCCACGCCTTCGAGGCGTTGCGTGCCGCGGGCGGGCGACTCGTTCCCGTTTCGGTCACGACCGGTGAGGGATGGGACGAGCCCGGCTTGGAGCAGGCGCTTCAGCGTACGAGTCCGTCGATCGGCTATCTCATGCCGGACTTTCACAACCCGACCGGTCGCACAATGGATGCGCGGCTGCGGCACCGAATCCTTGAGCTCGCGTCGCGGCAGGGCACGACACTCATTGCTGACGAGACGATGGCAGAGCTCGCGATCGACGGCCAGCCGCTCGAGAAGCCGTTTGCCGCATGTGGAACCGCCGTCACCGTCGGCTCGGTCGGTAAGTCGGTGTGGGGTGGGCTGCGCATCGGCTGGATTCGCGCCGAACGCGAACTCATCCAGCGCGCTGCCCGCGTACGCTTCGCAAGCGATCTCGGTACGCCCGTACTGGATCAGCTCGTCGTAGCCGAACTGCTGCCTGAGTACGACGCGATCCTCGAGTCGCGGCGCCAGCTTCTCCGGGCCGGCCGGGATTACCTCGTCGCACGACTACGTGAGCGCTTGCCGGAGTGGGAGGTACCGCACGTCGGGGGCGGGCTCACCGCATGGGTCAACCTCGGTATCCCGGTGAGCTCTCAACTCGCGATCGCTGCGCGCAACGAGGGGCTGGTGATTGCGGCCGGGCCGCGCTTTGGAATCGACGGGGTGTTTGAGCGGTTTCTGCGCATCCCGTTTAGCTACTCCGTCGAGGAGACGGATCGCGCCGTCGATGCGCTTGCAGCGAGTTGGGCCGTCGTTGCGCGCGCGCCACACGTTGATAGCGACGAGTACCTCTCGCAGGTTGTCTAACTTCTTGGCGCACTGAGAACTTTTTCGTTGCCTGAGAGTACGCCGAGCGGAGTACGCGACCGCCTCGAGCATCCTGCAACAATTGGTCTATGCACCTTTTGTCGATCTTCAGCCTGCGCAACCGTGCACTCATTGCACTCGTCACTATTGTGGTCGGCGTGTTCGGCGGACTGGCACTCACCTCGCTCAAGCAAGAGCTCATTCCCTCGCTCTCGCTTCCACAGATCTTTGTCATCACGACGTATCCAGGCGCGTCACCTGCCGTCGTCGAGACGGACGTGTCGACTCCGATCGAAACAGCGATTCAGTCGGTGGCCGGTCTTGACTCGACCACGGCCACGTCGAGCACCAACTTCTCGAACATCACCGCATCGTTCGCCTACGGCACGAACATCGCGACTGCTGAGCAGAAGGTGCAGACGGCGATCGACCGCATCAAGAGCAAGCTGCCGACTGGTTCCGACCCACAGGTGCTCACCTTCAACTTCTCCGATCTACCCGTGATCCAGATCGCGGTCACGAGCGATATCGCACCGCTCGACTTGTCTAACGATCTGCAGAACATCACCATTCCGGCCATCAAGAAGCTCACCGCGGTGAGCGATGTGAGCCTCCTCGGTAACGCTGGGCAGCGAGTGGTCATTACCCCTGATCCCGGCAAGCTGTTTGCGGCGGGCCTATCAAAGCAGGCAATCAAAGACGCGCTCAACAACAACGGCGTGCTCCTGCCGGCCGGTCAGATCACCGAGAATGGCAAGACCCTCACGGTACAAGCAGGGTCGCGCCTCGGGACCGTCGGCGAGATCGCCGCGCTGCCCTTGATCGGCGGCAACTCGTCGCAAACGATTGCGGATGTTGCAACCGTCGGGCTGCACGATAATCCGGTCACCGGTATTTCGCGCGTCAATGGCGCGCCGTCGCTCACGATGGCGATCACCAAATCACCGGCAGGCAACACTGTCTCGGTGTCACGTGAGGTCGTCGCCGCCATACCGAGCCTCGAAACTGCGCTCGGTCACAACACAAAGTTCACGGTGGTCTTCGATCAGGCACCGTTTATCGAAGAGTCGATCAATTCGCTCGCGACTGAGGGCCTCCTCGGCCTGTTTTTTGCTGTGATCGTGATTCTGGTGTTCCTGATGTCGATTCGGTCGACTCTCGTCACGGCCATCTCCATCCCCGTCTCGGTGCTCATCACCTTCATCGGGATGCAGGCGGCCGGGTACACGCTCAACGTGATCACCCTCGGTGCGCTCACGATCGCGATCGGGCGCGTGGTGGACGACTCCATCGTTGTGATCGAAAATATCAAGAGACACATTTCGCTCGGTGAGCAGAAACTCGAGGCGATCAAGTCGGCCGTGCGCGAAGTCGCCGGAGCGGTCACGGCATCCACCGTCACGACGGTCGCGGTGTTTCTGCCGCTGGCGCTCGTCGGCGACGTAACCGGTGAGCTCTTCCGGCCGTTTGCCCTCACCGTGACGATTGCGCTCGCGGCGTCCCTGTTCGTCGCGCTCACGATCGTGCCCGTGCTCGCGTACTGGTTTCTCGGCTCGAAGACTGTGCACAAGCACACTGGCGCGTTGGCCGAAATGGAGGCGTCGATTGATGAGCTCGCGACGCCGACGCGCCTGCAGAAGGGATACCTCCCGGTCATCCACTGGACGCTCAAGCGGCCGGTCGCGACTATCCTCGCCGCAGTTCTGATTCTTGGCGGCACGTTTGCGCTCGTGCCATTCATGAAGACCAACTTCATCGGAAACAGCGGCCAAAACACTCTCACGGTGAGCCAGAAGCTGCCCCTTGGGTCGAGTTTGGATGCGCGCGATAGTGCGGCGAAAGAGGTTGAAGCCGCCCTGAAGAAGATCAACGGCATCAGAACCGTCCAGTTGTCGATTGGCTCGAGCGGCAGCTCGCTGCGGCAGGCATTCTCTGGCGCGGGCGCATCCACGTTCTCGATTGTGACCGACCCGAAGGCCGACCAGGAAAAGCTTCAGACCAGCGTTCGCAAAGATCTTGCCACTCTCACCAACGCGGGCGACATTACCCTTGCTGCCGCGCAGTCTGGCTTTGCGTCGTCCGACATTGCGATCAACATCATCGCAAACAACGATAAAGATCTTCGCAGCGCCGCGGATTCAATTCTCTCCACAGTAAGCACACTCTCTGTGGTTGCCCAGGCGTCGAGCAACCTCTCGAACCAGCAGCCGTTTATCGCTATCGCCGTGGACCGCGCCAAGGCAGCACAGGCCGGTCTCAGCGAGATCGCGGTGGGGGGGATCGTGACGGATGCCATGAACCCGACCGCGACGGGAACGGTCGTGATCGACGAGAAGACGCTGTCGATCTACATCACGAGCGCCACGAAGCCCTCGACCATCCAAGAGTTGAAAGACTTCCAAATCCCGACCCGCACCGGTCTAGTGGCGCTCAGTGCTCTCGCGACCGTTGAGCAGTCCAACGGGCCGTCGAGCATCACGACTATCAAGGGTCAGCAGAGCGCGACGGTCACGGTTACTCCGAACGGTAACGACGTGGGAACGGCGTCTACGGCCGTCGCGGCAGCGGTCACCGCCACGAAGTTGCCGGTTGGTGCCTCGGCTGCGCTCGGCGGCGTCACCTCGCAGCAGGGCGACGCGTTCAGCCAGTTGGGGCTCGCGCTTCTGGTGGCCATCCTTATCGTCTATGTCGTCATGGTCGCAACCTTCAAGAGCCTGCGCCAACCGCTGCTCCTCCTCGTATCCGTGCCGTTTGCGGCGACAGGTGCGATCGCGCTGCAGGTCATTTCGGGCATCCCGCTCGGCGTCGCGTCACTGATTGGCGTGCTCATGCTGATCGGCATCGTCGTCACGAATGCGATCGTGCTGGTTGACCTGATAAACCAGTATCGAACGAGAGGCATGTCCGTACGGGATTCGATCGTGCACGGTGCATCTCGACGACTTCGGCCGATTCTCATGACAGCTCTCGCCACGATCTTCGCGCTCCTGCCGCTGGGGGTAGGACTCACCGGCAACGGTGGCGGATTCATCTCGCAACCGCTCGCGGTAGTCGTGATCGGCGGACTTGTCTCGTCTACCATTCTCACCCTGGTCGTATTGCCGGTGCTCTACTACCTCGTCGAAGGGGCAAAGGAACGGCGCGATGCGCGGCGCGCGGCAACGGTTAGCGTCTAGAGCGCCTTCTCCATACAGACGCTGAACGCATCCCCGACGTATGGCCCGAAGTTCGGGATGATCGCGAAACCGTGCTTCAGATAGAGCGCGAGAGCAGCCGGCTGTCTCGGTCCCGTTTCGAGCTGCACCACGCGGATGCCGACCGCGCGCGCATGTTCTTCGAGCGCTGACACTACGCCGCTCGCCACACCGCGACCGCGCGCGCGATCATGCACGAACATGCGCTTGATTTCCGCGGTGCCGTCGTTTCGTGCGACGAGGGCGGCCATCCCCAGTGCCTCGCCGTCGACCCGAGCGACGAACACCGTGACGCCCGGGGCCTCGAGTTCGGAGATGTCGAGTAGGTAGCAGCTGTCTGGTGGGTAGAGCTCCATGGTGAATTCGTCGCTGCGCGCAAGGAGATCGATGATCTCCGGTTGGCGTGGCTTCTCGATCGCGATGGTCGTCATCTCATCATTCTGCCCGGGCGATCGCGGCAAACCTAGTGCGCTTTGCTGCCCAGTCGAGTAATGTAGGGAGGTCGGCTCAAGACAGCGCGAGAGTTCGCGCATGGGTTTGTAAGTCTTGCGGGCCGGTTTGCCACCAAATCCTGGTGGCGACAATCACACGAATGTATGTGACGGCCTCGGTCAAAGACTGCCCGGGTTCCAGTAGTGCGTAGCGCAGGGGTTTTGTGCGCGTGCGCTGCCATGCACTGGATGTGTTCATTTCACAGAACAGAACCCGGAAAGAATTATGCCAAATTACTCCAAACCGGCCGCTGGCCGCGACAACAAGAAGACCTACAAGCCGACAAGCAAGTCTGCTGGTGCGCAGCGCGAGGGTCACCGCGGGTACCGCGCTGACCAGAGTGCAACCGCAGCGCCGAAAAAGCGCTGGAATGCGGATGACCGCGCCGCTCGCACGGGCGACCGCCCGACCGGCGGCGACCGCAGGCCAAACTGGACGCCTGCAGAGAAGTCCGCAAAGCCCGCATACGGCGACCGTGTGACCCAGCGCCCAACCTACGGGGATCGTCCGCAGCGCGTCGAACGACCGTCATACGGCGACCGACCTGAGCGCCCGGCGTACAACGATCGTTCTGCTCGCCCGGCGTACAACGCTGAGCGTCCGGCTCGCACCGAGCGTCCCGCATACAACGCGGAGCGCCCGGCGCGTCCCGCATACAACGCGGATCGTCCGGCGCGTCCCGCATACAACGCGGATCGTCCGGCCCGGAATGATCGTGCCCCGCGC
>JANXVG010000044.1 GCA_025351795.1 Salinibacterium sp.
GGTCGCGGTCGGGATCGGTTTGCCTGGCCCTGTTGAACATCTCAGCGGGCGTCCCTCTCGGCCACCAATC
The DNA here is from genome assembly GCA_025351795.1 of Salinibacterium sp. Lineage (GTDB taxonomy): Bacteria > Actinomycetota > Actinomycetes > Actinomycetales > Microbacteriaceae > Rhodoglobus. The sequence goes on from JANXVG010000044.1 coordinate 71, forward strand.
ATGCCGGGTTGGGACAACTTCGATGTCCCTAGCTGGATCCAGCAAACATATGACGTACCCGTGCTAGTCGACAACGACGTCAACATAATGGCTTTGGGCGAGCAATCTACGAACTGGCCAGACGCTGAACATTTCATGTTTTTGAAGGTTGCCACCGGAATCGGGTCAGGGATAATCAGCGGCGGAATGCTGCAACGGGGTGCCGACGGAATTGCAGGAGACATCGGTCACATTTCCGTGTCCAGCGGCTCCGGAGTTATCTGCAATTGTGGAAACTTAGGATGCCTCGAGGCAGTCGCAGGTGGTCCAGCCATAGTTGCCAGTCTGCAATCCCGTGGGCTCAACGTCTCTAGCGGCGCGGATGTAGTTCAGCTGGTTAAGGCAGGCGACCTCACAGCGATCCAAGCCGTGCGGCAGGCTGGTCGGGATATTGGAGAAGTGTTGAGCATCTGCGTCAGCATCGTTAATCCGTCGGTCATCATCATCGGCGGTTCGATGGCTCAGGCCGGCGAGCATCTCATTGCGGGGATCCGCGAGGTTGTCTACGCACGCTCAATGCCGCTCGCGACGCAAAACCTCACGATCGCACAGTCACAATCCGGCCCCCGATCCGCCGTGATCGGAGCCAGCATTATGGCGCTCGACCACGTCCTGGCTCCCGAAAGCATCAAAGCAATGGCTGCCAAATAGGGCCGCATCTTCGTGCAGCGAGCTGAGCCATCGCGTGACGCCCAGGACGTCACCAGCGGCATCGCGTTCATCGCTGGGCGGTCACGTCCATGTGCGTGGTGTATCGAGGTTCCTTGTGATTCTTGGGTTTCTTAGGCGCTGAGTGCGGCGAGTTCGGTGGCGGGTTCCTCCTTCTCGGAGTTTGGGACGAGGGAGAGACGTGAGCGGCTGAGGACGTCAAGGCCGAGGTAACGACGGCCCTCGATCCACTCGTCATGCTGTTCAGCGAGAACGGCGCCCACGAGCCGGATCAGGGAACCACGGTCGGGGAAAATGCCCACGACATCGGTGCGGCGACGGATCTCGCGGTTGAGGCGCTCCTGGGGGTTGTTGGACCAGAGCTGACGCCAGATCTCTTTCGGGACGCTGGTGAACGCGAGCACGTCCGCGCGGGCTCCCTCGAGGTGCTCGGCCACTTTCGGGAGTTTCTCCTCAAGGGCGTTCAGGATCCGGTCGAACTGGGCGTGGACGGCGTCCGCGTCGGGCTGGTCGTAGACGGAGTGGAGCAATGTTTTCACCCACGGCCAGCTGGACTTCGGGGTTACCGACATCAGATTCGCTGCGTAGTGGGTTCGGCAGCGTTGCCAGGTCGCGCCGGGTAGCGCCGCCCCGATCGCGGCCACGAGACCGGCGTGCGCGTCGGAGGTGACGAGCTTCACCCCGGTGAGGCCGCGGGCGGTGAGGTTGCGGAAGAATCCGAGCCAGCCAGCGCCGTCCTCCGCGGAGGTGACTTGCAGGCCCAGGATTTCGCGGTGACCGTCCTTGTTCACCCCGGTCGCGAGGAGTGCGTGGACGTTGGCGACACGGCCGCCCTCGCGAACCTTCAACACCAGGGCGTCCGCGGCAATGAACGTGTAGGGGCCGGCGTCCAGTGGCCGAGTGCGAAACTGCTCGACCTGCTCGTCGAGGTCACGGGCCATGATCGATACCTGCGACTTGGACAGGCGCGTGATACCGAGAGACTCGACGAGTTTCTCCATCCGCCTGGTTGAGACCCCGAGCAGGTAGCACGTCGCCACGACGCTCGTCAGGGCCGCCTCGGCTCGCCGGCGGCGCTCGAGGAGCCAGTCCGGGAAGTAGGTGCCCTGCCGCAGCTTCGGAATGGCGACGTCGAGGGTGCCGGTGCGGGTGTCGAAGTCCCGGTGCCGGTAGCCGTTGCGGGAGTTCACCCGGGCATCGGAGATCTGCCCGCACTCGGCTCCGCAGACAGCGTCAGCGTCGGTGCTGAGCAGGGCGTTGACAAAGGTTTGCAGCATCTGCCTCACCAGATCCGGTGAGGCCTGCTCGAGTTGCTCGGACAGGAACCGGGCGGGGTCGATAAAATGGGGTCCGGTCATCGCGTGTCTTCTTTCGGAAAAGGTTTTGATAGGTCTTTCCAAGAATCACGCGGTGGCCGTTCTCGTCTACGACGACACGCTCACCGGAATCCGATACACCACGCTATTGGACGCAACCGAGAACTGGGCCGAGATTCGTCGTTTGCATTGGTCGGAGAATATTCCGATCAAGGAGATTTCTCGTTTGTTGGGGGTGGCGAGGAACACGGTGCGGGCGGCGTTGGCGTTGGACCGTCCGCCGAGGTATGAGCGTGGATCTCGGGGCTCGTTGGTTGATGCGGTCGAGATCGATGTGCGGAAACTGTTGGTCCAGTTCCCGCGGATGCCGGCGACTGTGATTGCGGAGCGGATCGGCTGGCAGTATTCGATCACGACGTTGAAGGACCGGATTAGGCAGATCCGTCCCGAGTATGCCGGGGTCGATCCGGCGGACCGGATTACTTATCTGCCGGGCGAGATCATGCAGTGTGATTTGTGGTTTCCGGAACCTCGAATCCCGGTCGGGTATACGCAAATGTTGATGTTGCCGGTGTTGGTGATGACCCTTGGTTTTTCACGGTTTCAGAGCGCACCGATGATTCCCTCCCGCCAGGCCGGGGATTTGTTGGCCGGAATGTGGTCGGTGCTCTCGAGTCTTGGCGCAGTGCCGAAGACGCTGATCTGGGATCGGGAGTCTGCGATCGGCGGGACCGGTCGGGTGAGCGTCCCGGCGGCTGGGTTCGCGGGAACGTTGGGGACTCGTAT
>JANXVG010000057.1 GCA_025351795.1 Salinibacterium sp.
TTCCTTGATGCCGCCTACTGCAAAGCGCGCTTGAACCATCGGGTGATGTCTCAGGCGGTCGTCGTCGCGGTCGGGGTCGCCGCGGACGGGCGCCGGGAGGTCCTCGGCTTCGATGTCGGCGACACCGAGAACGAAGGGTTCTGGACCGGGTTCCTGCGCTCCCTCAAGACCCGCGGGCTCGGCGGCGTGGCCCTGGTGATGTCGGACGCGCACTCGGGGTTGAAGAAAGCTATCAGCACCGTGTTGCAGGCCGCGTCCTGGCAGCGGTGTCGGGTCCACTTCATGCGCAACGTGCTCTCCGCGGTCCCGAAAGGCTCCCAAGACATGGTCGCCTCGATCATCCGAACGATCTTCGCCCAACCCGACGCCGAGCACGTGAAGGCCCAGTTCGCCGAAGTGACCCGCATGCTTGACCGATCGCACCCCAAGGTCGCCGTCATGCTTGACGAGGCCGAACACGATCTCCTCGCGTTCACTGGGTTCCCGCAGCGGCACTGGCGTCAGCTCTGGTCCACGAACCCGCTGTCTGTTAACCGGCTCTCGAACGACACGTTCCTCTCGGCACCTCCGATGACGCGGATTCAGCGATTGTTTGGGTGGAAGCTGATCGACACCGGCCGACAAAGGAGTTCAGGCTATGATCGTTTCAGCGAAGAAGCTCGAGGGCCAGTTCCGCATCGTGGGGGATTGGATCGATGTCGAGTCGGCAAATGCCTTTCTCCAGCACCTCGATACTCGGGCGTTCAGCCCGAACACAGTTCGCTCTTATGCGTTCGACATCGTCAACCTCGCCCGGTTTCTGATTGCGACGGGCAGCAGGCTCGTCGAGGTCTCACCGATGATGGTGTTCGATTGGATCGACTGGCAGGGAGTGCGATCACGCGGCACGACTGATGGGTCCGAGGCCGCGCTTGGCGGCGGGAGGACCGCGGCAGCGTCGACGGCCAATCGCCGGGTCGCGGCAGTGAGGGCCTTGTTCGAATACTTGGTGATGGCCGGCGCTTGCCCCAGCAATCCCGTTCCGTCTCCTCGGCGGCGTGGCAGCCCGGGCGCCTCGACCCGCGGCCTGCTGGGACATCTGGGCGCCGGACGCTCGCGCGGCGGGGGCCGGCTGGTGCGTCAGCCCCAGTTACTGCCGGAATCGCTGCCCGTTAGCGACGTCGACCGTTTCCTGCGTTCGCTGGATACGCACCGCGACCGCGCGATCGTGCTGGTGATGCTGCTGGGCGGTTTACGGGCTGCGGAAGTGCGCGGGCTGCAGTTATCCGACGTCGACCTCGGGTGCCGCCGGCTGCGCGTCGTGGGCAAGGGATCCAAAGAACGACACATCCTCGTCGATGGCGCTTTCTTCACCGAGGTTGCCACCTACCTGCGTCACGAACGCCCCACCGGGGTGAATTTATCGGAGTGTTTCCTCGTCTTGAGAGGGCCAAAAACGGGACAACCGTTGACGGAAGCGGGGCTGCGCGGGGTGTTCCGCCACCACCGGGAGGCATCAGGGGCGACCCGGGTGCGTCCCCACCGGTTGCGGCACACCTATGGCACTGAACTGGCCTCGGCCGGTATCGACCTGTTGGCACTGCGGGAGCTGATGGGCCACGTTTCCCCGGACACCACCGCACGCTACGTCCACCTGAGTATCGAACACCTCGCCGCCGAATACGGCGCCGCCCGCGCAACCCTTGCCGCCAACGCCCGATGACGATCATCATGACCACCACATCCTTGCCTCCAGTACTGACGCTGCGAGACAGCTACCTCGACAACCTGGCGCTTCTCGGCCTGGGCCCAGGGCGATGCGGGACCGCGCTCGGATCGTTGACACTTTCCTCGGCAATCACCCAGACCTGGTCGAGTGGATGAACCTCCCGGTGTTGTCCCGCTGCGAGGAGCTCGCTCGCACCGGCGCCTGGCCCGTCATCGTCTATGCCGTCGCCCATAACGGCCTGCTACTGAACTTGGAACTGATCGGGGCGAAGAACCTCACCGGCCTCGGCGCCGCGATCGAGACACGTGACCCGGATGGATTCGCCCGGATGCGCGCCGCCGGCAACCGGCTCGGATGGACATCGAAATGGGTTGAAACCCTTCTCGGTAAGGCCTGGCCGTGCTCCTCGCCTGGACGGGCGGAACAACAACGCAGCTGACCACCGACATCATCGACGCGTTCGAAACGGGACTCATCGCCACGACGACACTGACACCGTCGATGCTCCGCGCCTACCGCACACGGCTGGCCGGGCTGAGAGCGATCCTGTTCGACACCGCAGTGATCGACAGACCACCTCGGCGGCGGCCCACCGCGTCGAGTTGCGAGGAACGCTTCGCGGCGGTCGAGATGGCGCCAT
>JANXVG010000006.1 GCA_025351795.1 Salinibacterium sp.
GATTTAGTGGTTTCTTCTATGCTGCCGTTGCTGGCTGGCGGTAATCATGGTGGGCGTTGCCTGTGTGCGGCGGATGTGGATCATGCCGATACCGGCGACCATGACCAGAAGAGCAAAAATACTGGTCAGTGCAACTGCCGCCGTGTCAACACCAGTAGCGGCTAAGACGGGAGGTGCGACGGGAACGCGGTTGTCGAAGAAGCTGGCCTGCACAATGTAGTTGACACCGTCCCAGCGATACCATACGGCGGTGGCCAAGCCTGACCCATCCACCGTGACCTGCGGGCTGAATGCGTCTTGACCGGTGGTGGAAAGGTTGGCGGGGGTCGACCACGTTGTCGACGCTGCAAGGGCCGCGGTCGGTGCCCCGCCGACCGCAATGAGCACTGCCAAGACACTGATACCCGCCATAGCGCGGGAGCGTCGTGCAAAGAAAGTCATTGTGTTCCTCAATGGTGAACGATGAAAACCTGAGAACGACCTTTAGCGTTCGCTAATATACCGGAAAACTGGTGCGCAGCAACTGGCTGGATCGCGTCCCTGCTCGTTGTTGGGTGAGCGGTTTGAGCATGTTAGGTGGCTCGGACTTTCACTCATTTTGGCTGGATTCACTGCGCTTTCCACGGCTCGGCAGCCAGAAATACCCGGCTCACCGCAATAGTATTTTTGGTATGGCAGACGAAGACGAGGTCAGTGACGGTGAGTCATTCGATCCAGCATCCGCGTCGGCTGGTCTCCGCCGATCGACGTTTACCCCGCCACCGCGCGCCCCCGAGCCGACCGAACGAAGTGCGCTTGCTGACGAGATCGACGATGACGAACTGGCAAACGCGCTTGCTGCTGACCTCTCTCGAGTAGCATCCGGCGCTATCCCGGTCGTCCTGAGTGCAGCTAGTGCGTTTCCGGCGATTGTTCCCGACCCGGATCCGGTGCCAGCGCCGGGTGAACCATCCACAGCCGGTGCCTTGCCAGCGTGGGCGACGGCCGCACCGCCAGCCGCGCAAGCTGTGGTGGAAGGCCCCCGACGGCCCACGCGTCGTTCGCTGCCTGACGACGAGTTACTGAAGACCCTCGACGAAACGGCACGCGAGCCGGGCGGAACGCTCAACCTCATCGAGCAGCTCGAATCTCAGTTGCGCCTGCGCGAAGATGAGGCGCGCGAATTTCGCAGCTGGGAATCCACGATGATTTCCCTCGGGACCCCGGAGGCCATCGCGGCGGTCGAAGAGACGCGCCCTCAGTTCACGGGCGTGCTGCCCCCGATGGGGGGACCGAGTGTGCTGCCTCCGCTGGCCGAGCAGGCGCCCGTAGTCGATCGAGTTTGGGCGCCGGAAGACCCCCTTAGCGAAACCGTCACGGCGGCGGTTGATTCTGAACCGTCATCGCGCCCCGAGCCGTTCGTGGCTGCGGTCGGCAACGCCGCGCCACAAAGCTTTGTCGACCCGCCGGTGTTTGTCGACCCGCCGGTATTGATCGACCCGACCCGACCCGACCGGGAGTTTGTGTCGCGGCAAGAAGCGGCATGGGCACCCGAGCTCGACGCTGAGTCGGGATCGGTATGGGACATAGGCGTCGAGCCGGATGCGGAAGCTGACGTAGCGCCGATCTGGGCGCCGCCTGCCCTCATCGAGCCTCCAGGGTACGGCGCACCCGTGGTTGTGGCACCGGCCTCTGCCGCGCCGCTATCCGATGCTGACGATAGCCCTCTGACCGCCACTGCACCCACCGGGTTGCCAGCCACGCCGGCCTTCAGCTTCGACGAATTGCTATCGGGAACGATCGATGAAGAGCCTGCCCGTGCAGAACGGTCCGCCGTCGATCCGACCGAAACGGCGTTCGTCGAGCCGCTGCCGGTCATGGACGCGGATGCCGGTGCGGTGACGACCGGTTCTATCTCGGTTATTGACCAGTCATACGAGGAAGAGATCAGCGACGACGTCGATGAGACCGATCGTGCGTTCATCGTTCGCGGGCCAGTGAGTATAGACACCGCGGGGGTCGCGGTCGTTCCCGCCGGGCTGCTTGCGCCATCCGGTCCGATCGCCACCATCAGGATTCCCGCTCACGAGGTGGTGCTCGCCGATAACGAACCAAAGAGACAGCCGGCTTTCAGTCTCGAAGAGAGTGGGTTGGCACCGACGCCAGCTGACCAGCGGGTGGGTCGCGCCGCACGGTTGTTCTGGCTCTGGTTTGCGGCAAACTCCTCAATCATCAGCGTGGCACTCGGCGCGGTGATCTTCTCGCTCGGGATCAGCCTGCGGCAGGCGATCGTCGCGACCCTCGCCGGCGTTGCGATCTCGTTTCTTCCGCTCGGCCTCGGCACCCTCGCCGGCAAGCGCAGTGGACTACCGACCATGGTCGTCTCGCGCGCGACGTTCGGCCTCGTCGGTAACGGCATCCCGGCGTTTCTTGCGCTCATCACCCGACTGTTTTGGGGCGCAGCGTTGCTCTGGATTCTGGCCATTTCGGTCACCGCAGTTCTCGTCGGTGGCGGGCTCACCGGCGGGCTCAGCTCATTCCAGATCACGCTTATCTGCCTAGCCGTCGGATTCCTGATCGCGCTCTTGGTTGCGTTCGTCGGTTACCACCTGATCGCACGCATTCAATTGATCCTCAGCATCGTGTCCGGAATTCTCGTTGTCGGGCTCATCGCGATGACCGCCGATCGGATCAACGTGTCAACGGCTCTCACAACGCCAGACGGTCCGTGGATTCTGGCCGTCACGGGCGCCGTGCTGGTGTTCAGCTTCGTGGGCCTCGTCTGGGCGAACAGCGGAGCGGATATCGCGCGCTATCAGCGGGTTGCATCGTCTGGGGCGAGTTCGATGCTGTGGGCGACGTTCGGCGCTACTCTGCCCGCGTTCGCGCTCATCGCGTATGGAGCGCTGCTTGCAGCATCCGACCCGCAACTGGCCGCCGGGCTCGTGTCAGAGCCGGTTAATACCCTGGCGGGAATGCTTCCGGTGTGGTACCCAATCCCGCTCATCGCTGGCATCGGCCTGAGCCTTCTGTCTGGCGTGATCATCGCGCTCTACTCGGGAGGATTCGCCTTGCAGGCACTGGGGCTGCGCGTGCGGCGTCAATGGTCGATCGTGATCGTCGGCATCGGGCTCCTCGCCCTCTCCTTTCTGCTCGTTGTCGGTATGGTGGGCGGTCTTCAGGAGCTGGTTCGGGATCTCAGCACGACCCTCGCCGTTCCGACAGCAGCGTGGGCAGGAATCTTCGCCGCCGAGCTGATGATCCGCAATCGCCGCTTCGAGTCGGACTCGCTTCTGACACGCGGTGGCGTTTACCCCGATGTGCGCTGGGTTAACCTGGCCATGCTCATTATCATCACGGGTGTGGGCTTCGGGTTCATGAGCGCCACCGCGAGCTGGTTGGGCTGGCAAGGCTACCTGTTCACCGCGCTCGGGGTGCCACTCTCTGGAGACTTGGCCCACAGCGATATCGGAGTGTTCATTGCGCTCGTGCTTGGAGTGCTCACGCCGATCGTTGCCGGTATTCCCGCAATCAGAAAGCAGGAGTCGGCGCGGGTCTGAGCCAACAATAGACTGGCCTCGTGCACCCGTCCGTCGCCGAAGTCAATGTCGTCGTTGAAACCCTGTGGCCGATGGTCGGTGCCGAAGTCTGGGATGCAGCGGGATTTCTCGCTGGCGATCCCGCGGCCTCGGTCGGCGCAATCCTCCTCGCGGTGGATGCGGTCGCTGACACGGTCGATGAGGCCATCGAACTCGGAGTCGACCTTCTTCTCGTGCATCATCCTCTGCTGTTGCGCGGCGTCACTACCATCGCTGGTAATCGATACAAGGGCGCTTTGCTGACGCGGCTCATCAAGGCGGACTGCGCATTGATCGCTGCGCACACGAATGCGGATGTCGTCGAGACCGGAACGTCGGCGGTCTTCGCCACGAGACTCGGGTTGCGTGACCAACGTCCGATCGTGGCAGGCACTGACGGCGCGCGAGGGATCGGACGAGTCGGCACCCTACCGGAGCCCACCACAGTGGGGCGCCTCGCGCGCCTACTCGGCGATGTGCTGCCGGCGACGGCTTCTGGCATCCGGGTGTCCGGCGATTTCGACGCGTTCGTGACGACGATCGCGGTCTGCGGGGGAGCCGGTGACGGGTATTTGGCGGAGCCTGCCGTGCTCGCCGCCGACGTGTATATCACGTCTGACTTGCGACACCACCCAGCGTCTGAGGCACGCGAGAATGCGAGGATTACCGGTGGCCCCGCCCTCATCGATGTCTCGCATTGGGCTAGCGAGTGGCTGTGGCTCGATGTGGCGGCCGAAGAATTGCGTGCGGCGTTGCCGGGTGTAACCGTGACCGTGAGCGAAATCCGCACAGACCCGTGGGATTTTGCGATTGTCCAGTAGAGAACAGGTATAGACCATGGCCCTCACCGCCAGCTCAGACGATCAAGCGCTCCTGCTCGATCTCCAGGCACTCGACACCAGACGGCAACAGCTTGATCACCAAACGAAGGGTTTGCCAGAGCACGCGGTGCTCGTGGAACTATCGAAGCAGGCCGAGGTCCTGCGACTAACGTTCGCGGAGCAGTCGGGAACAACAGAAGACGTGACGATTGAGCTTTCACGGGTGGAGTCGGATGTTGCGATTGTCGAAGCCAGAATCGCTCGCGATGCGGAGAGACTGCAGTCGAGTTCGTCTGTGAAGGATGTCGCGGCGTTCGAGCTGGAAATTGCCGCCCTCACGAAGCGTCAGAGTGATCTGGAGGAAATCGAGCTCACGGTGATGGAGAAGCTCGAGAACGCGAATGCTGCACTCGCCGCGACTACTGCGCAGCTCGACACCATTCACGCGAATATCGGCGAGTCCGAGGCGGTGCGCGACGCGCAACTCAGTGCGATCGATGCCGAGCGCACCCACACCCAAGCGCGGCGCGGCGCGATCGCAAGCGTGGTGCCGGGTGATCTGCTCGCACTCTACGAGAAGCAGCGGGAGCGCTATGGCGCGGGGGCATCCCACCTTCGAGGGGGAGTTTCGACGGCTAGTGGGGTCAAGCTCAACTCCCACGACATGCAGGTCATTCGTGCGGCAGCCCCTGACGACGTGCTGCTCTGCCCAGAATCGAGTGCGATCCTCGTGCGAACGGCCGAATCTGGCCTCTAGGGTGCATCGGCCGACGACAGAAACGAGGGTGCTGTGGCGCTCATAGACACCACTATGGAGACCCACCGGGACGTCACGCTCGACTAGTGAGTACTGTTAACTCTCGAATGGGTCGGCAAGACGGCCGCGTCGACTGGCAACAGTCGCCGAGGAACGTCCGGGCTCCGCAGAGCAGGATGGTGGGTAACACCCACCCGGGGTAACCCGCGAGAACAGTGCAACAGAAAGTAAACCGCCACCGTGCTGTTTCGACATACGGAGGTAAGGGTGAAACGGTGGTGTAAGAGACCACCAGCGGTCGTGGTGACACGGTCGGCTAGGTAAACCTCGTCCGGAGCAAGGTCAGACAGGGAACGCTACGGGCTGCTCGCCCAGTTCCCGGGTAGGCCGCTAGAGGTGTGCGGCAACGTACATCGTAGATAGATGGCCGTCCAGCATCCACTGTGTTCATCACAGGCGGATGTGAACAGAACCCGGCGTATCAGCCGACCCATTCGCCCACGTGGTTACCCCAGCGCCGAATCGTCACAGTGGTGCGGAGATCGTGGCGCGGATACCGGGCGTCGCGCGCATCCCGCCGTCGCGGTCGATGGTGAGCACATCCACGTTCCACCGTTCGGTTGCCTCATCGAGGCTCGCAGCGCCACCGGCCAGGATCGCGGTCGCGAGCACATCGGCCGTAATGATGTCGTCGGCTACCACGGTCACCTGGACGAAGGTCGCGGGAGTCGTTGATCCGCCGAGCCAGACATGGTCACCGCGTTCAGCGCTCCCGGACGTTGCTACGGCACGTTTGCCGCCGACGAGATCGATGGAGCACAACAGAGCCGTACGATCGAACGGGTCGACGATACCGATCGTCCACGGGTGGCCATCTTGCTGCGACACTGATGTCAGAACGTCTCCGCCGACGTTCACGCTCCACCCAGACTCGCCCGCGTTTTCGAGCAGGATGCCGGCGGAAGCAATGCACTCTGCCTTGACAATTCCGTTCAGGTCGGTGACGCCGTCCGGTCGGTTTGGGGTGAATGCGCCGCCGGTGGCGTCGCGCCAGTTGAGTGATTCGCCATACGCGTGGCGCACCTCGTCACTTGCATCCATGAGGGTGAGTGCGCCGGAAGCCACGCGGCTGAGTTCCGAATCGGGCCGGTAGAGACTGAAGCGGGCGTCGGCCTCAGCGAAGACAGCTTCGAGACGTGGCATGAGGGATTGCGCAGCATCCGTCGGAGCGATCTCGATCGACGCAACCGTTCCCATCGTCTCAAACACATGGCGCACTAGAAGCCAGCCTTATCCAGTGCCGACTGAAGTGAGCTGAGGTAGGCATCGGTCGTGTAGGTCGCGCCGCTGACGTTCGAGACTCGCGACGACTGCGCCTGCAGTACTTCGTCGTGCAGAATGGGCGCCGCATAGTTACTAATTTGTACGGAACGGCCGCCCTGATCTGTCAGGTGAAGGGGGGTAACGTCGGTGATTGCGCCACCAGAGATTGTGACCTGTACTTGCACGCTGCCGAACTGGGTGTTGACGCTCGACCCGGCGTAGGTGCCGTCTTTCGCCTTGGGCCCGACGGGAGCCGCTGGGGCGACCGACGGGCTCGCCGAGCTAGCAGCGGCGCTGGTAGCCGCCGAGGTGGTGGTGCTGGTGCGCGCTGTTGTACCGCTAGCTTGTGGTGTCGACACCGTGGTGGTGGTTGCCGTCTGGCCAGCTTGCCAGCCGATCAGAAGAACGCCGATCGAGGCGAAGATACTAGTAATTACTGCGCGTGTTCTCACCAGTCGAACCTTTCAGAGTGGAGTTGGTGCGCCGGGATGCCTGCGGCCCTCGCATCGGCTTCGACCAGGTCGAGCCAGGGAGTCGGTCCGCAAATGTATAGGTCGGAGTCGAGAAGGTGGGGGAATGCGCTCTTAAGCGTGACGCCGCGCTGGGCGTCGGCTTGTGGCATCCAGGTCGGTGCCCGACGGGAACGCTTGCCCACCATTGTGTAGAGCGTGGCGCCTTTTGCCGTCGCGAGTTCGGCCACTTCATCCCACAGATACGTCTCGTCGGTGTCAGATGCTCGCAGCAGAATAGTTGCTTCACCCGGCGCCAATCGTGACTGCTCGAGCAACGCTCGCACCGGAGTGATACCGATGCCGGCCGCGATGATGGCGAGGCGAGGCGCGGTGCGCGCGGCATCGGTGAAGAGTCCGTACGGGCCTTCGATCGAGACGCGGGTACCGCGTGCAATCGAGCTGATGCGACCCGACCCGTTGCCGAGTTCGCGTACCGTGATTCGCGCGTGTCGGTCGGTGGGCATCGCCGAGAGCGAGATCGGGTGGGAGTGCCACCAGGTTGAGCCGGTCCAGAACCGCCAAATGTAGAACTGACCGCCGGCTGATCCGAGAGAACGAAGATTTCGACCAGAGAAGTGAATGGAGACGACGCCCGGCGAGACCTGCTGAACGCGATCAACCCGCAGCGAGTGTCGCAGGCTTGACACGGCCGGTTCTACGAAACGATAGGCCACGATCGCGCCGAATGCGAGAACGTAGAGTGCGATCCAGTACACGCGCTGAGGCGTTCCGGTGGCAAGAATGCCGCCGACGCTCAACTGATGGGGCAGGGCGAACGCCACCGCGAAATAGCTCAGCAAGTGCACGAAGTGCCAGCCTTCATAGCTGAATTTGCGACGTACCGCTACCAGCGACGTCACGACGACCGCGATGATGAGCCCCAGTGCAATGAACGCGAGAGGCATGTCGGGCAGGGTCAGCATCGGGCCGATCTCGGCGATCGGGTTGTAACCGGTCGTGATTCCGTAGCCGATGAGCAGCAGTACACCGTGAGCGAGCAGCAGGTAGAGTGCTGGCTTGCCAAGCGCCCGGTGCACCGCGATCGCGCGGTCATGACCAATCGTGCGATCGATCACCGGAACGCGCGCGGCCAGCACCAGCATGACCAGAATGAAGTCGGTGCCGACCAGTCCGGTCACGATGCCGAGACTCGTCACCGCGGCACCGAAAGTGCCAAACAGGTGGGCACCGCCGTACGCGAGGAACAGCGCAGCGGCTGCGGCTCCGGATGTCCAGAGCAGCATCACGAGCAGGTCACCCGTGCGTGCGCGCCGCTGGTAACGCTGCCGGCGGTTGGCATTGGCGCTCGTCAGTGCAGCACGGCTGCGAGTGGACGGTTGGCTGGGCACGATTTCCTGACTGTCGATGATGCTACGTATCTAGCGACATATTCAGGATGGTGCCGGAGCCTATGTGTCTGCCGCGAGGCGAGGCCTTGCTAAATGTGAGTTCTCACATCTTGGGAAGCGTCACGGTAACCACGAGTCCCGGGTCACCATTGCGTAGGAGGGCGTCGCCCCCAGCCGCTGTCGCGATCGCCATCACGAGGGCGAGTCCAAGCCCGCTGCCTCCGGTGCTGGACGAGCGCGAGTTGTCGGGCCGACTAAATCGGTCGAAGGCGTGCGCGAGGAATGCGGGCGGCATCCCCGTGCCGTTGTCGACCACTTCCAACACCAAAGAATCGCCCCGTTGGGCGAGGGTAGCGGTCACCGTTCCACCTCGGCCGATGGCGGCGATTGCGTTGGCGAGCAGGTTGTCAGAGAGTCGACCGAACGCGTCAGCAGCCACCGCGTAACGCGCCTGATCGTCGGTGGCGTCGACCGTGAAGGAAATGTCGGCCGCGCGCACCAGACCGAGCATCCGGGCCCGGTCAATGCTGCCCATGAGCTCGGTGACGAGCTGCTGCGTGCTGCTTGACCGCGCCATCGAGCCCGGCGAACCGAGGCGCGAAAGTTCGAGAAGGTTGGTGGCCAGCGACGACAATCGGTCGACGGATGCTTCGGCCGCAACAACCTCGCTCGCGAGAGCTTGGGCGTTACCGAAGTCATCGTGCGCGAGTTCGAGTTGGGTCTTGAGGGCCGCGAGTGGTGTGCGGAGCTCATGGGCCGCATTCGACACCATTTGTTTTTCCCGTTCGGTTGCTGCTCGCACTCGCACAAGGAACGCGTTAAGCGTCATCGCCAGTGCGGCGATTTCGTCGCGTGCGGGGCCGACCGGCAACTCGCCCGCCTCAGAGCCATCGCCGAGCTTCTCTGCTTCTTTGCGTAGGTTCTTCACGGGGCGAAGTGCCGCTGATGCGAGGCCCCACGACGCCAGGCCGAAGCTGGCGAGTAGCACGAGTCCGCCGATGATGAACACCGAGTCGACGCCACGGCTACCGAGTTCGCTCGACGAAAGACTCCTGGCGCTCCACAGCGCCCAGTCGCCGTTCGCCGTGTGCACGATCCTGCCGACCATCACGAAAGATCGGTTTTCGTCGTCGCGTGCGGTAAATTCCTCGTTGGTAGCCACTCGACTGGCGACCAATGCCAGCATGTCATGCGGAAGCGTACTCACCTGCACATCGCCCATCGGGTTGCGCACCAGAACGAGCACTCCGGTACCGGGGTCGTCTACCCGCTCGGTGGGGTTTGCCGTTATGTCTTTCTGGAACGAGACCAGGTCACCTTCAGCGAGGGTGGTGTCAGCGTTGCTGAGGATGCTCGAAATCTGAGATCGCACCGCCACGAGTGCAACGGTGAAGAGTAGCGCGGCGATAAGCACGCTACCGATCGTGATTCTGGCGCGAATGGAGAACCGGGAGAACATTATGGTTCCTCGCGCAGTAGGTAGCCAACGTTACGCACGGTCGTGATAGCGACACCCGAGTCGATCGGTTCGAGTTTGCGACGCAGGTAGCTCACGTATTGGTCGACGACCGTTGGGTCAATGTGGCGCGTGGTGCCCCAGACATCCTGCAGTATCTCGGTGCGCGAAAGTGCGTCGCCCGCGCGGTTCGCGAGCAGCCGCAGGAGGGAGAACTCTTTGGTGCTGAGCGGCAGAGCCTTACCGTCGACGGAGGCGCGTACCGCTGCGGTGTCGAGGTCGATTCGGCCGATCCGCAGCACGGGTTTAGCGGCGGCGGTATCTCGGCGCACCAGGGCACGGATGCGCGCGCTCAACTCGGCGAACGCGAACGGCTTCGTGAGGTAGTCGTCCGCTCCGGAGTCGAGGCCGAATACGCGGTCCTCCACTGAATCGCGCGCAGTGAGCAGGAGCACGGGCAGCGTACTGCCGCTGTTGCGCAAGTGACGGCAGATTTCGAAGCCGGTCATCTCGGGCAACATGACATCGATGGCGGCTGCACCGAAGTCCTCGTGTGAGGCCGCGATGAGTGCGTCCATGCCGTTAGCAACGAGAGTTACGTCGTACCCTTCGTCACGTAAGCCGCGCTCGACGAGTGCGCCCATTGCCGCGTCGTCCTCGACGACGAGGATCTTCGTCATGTGGTCAGACTACCGGCGGCTCAGGCCACCGCCGACTCAGACTACGCCGGTGTGGCCGAGGAGCGAGCCGATCAGAAACGTGGCGGCCAGAGCACTTCCGCCACCGATCACCACACGCAGCGTTGCGCGCAGCCACGGGTTTTGGCCGATGCGTGCACTCGTCGCCCCGGTAATGGCGAGGGCGACCAGCACCGCGACAAAGGTCACCGGTATGCGCACAGCTGCGGGGGGAAGCAGAATCGCAGCCAGCGGCAACAGTGCCCCGACGACGAACGCGAGAGCGGATGCCCCCGTGGCTTGCCACGGACTCGCAATATCGTCTTCGCGAATGTTCATTTCCGTTTCAAGGTGCGCGGCGAGCGCATCATGTTTGGTGAGTTCGACTGCGACCTGATGGGCCGTCGCGGTGGACAGCCCCTTTGACGCGTACAGGTCGGCGAGCTCGGCGAGCTCCTCGTCGGGAAAATCGATGAGTTCTTGCTTCTCTTTCGCGATGAGAGCCAGTTGGCTGTCGCGTGAGCTGCTCACCGAGACGTACTCGCCGAGCGCCATTGAGACAGCCCCGCCGACCAGGCCGGCGATGCCCGCGGTGAAAATCGGTGCGATTTGGGACGCCGGTGCCATCTGGGACGTCGCTGCGGCCACACCGACGACGATGGCGGCAACCGACACGATCCCATCGTTCGCGCCCAACACCCCCGCTCGCAGCCAGTTGAGGCGAGTGGCGATTCCCGGACCGTGCGGCTCGTTCGGATGCGCGTTGAAGTACATGCCGTCAGTTAAGCACGTGGGCACATCGTCTGCCAGTCAGGAAAGGCTTGGCTGAGTCAGCCGTCGGCCGCGCGTTCCAACTCGGCGACGTCTATCTTCACCATGGTCATCATGGCGGCCATCGCACGCTGCGCACGGGCAGCATCCGGATCGCCCAGTAGCTCACCGAGCCGCCGGGGGATAACCTGCCACGAGATCCCAAATCTGTCGACCAGCCACCCGCAGCGCATCGGTTTACCACCGTCGGCGAGTAGCTTTGCCCAATACGCGTCCACTTCGGCCTGATCGACGCAGTCGATGAACAGCGAGATGGCATCGGTGAACGGATGGCCGGGGCCACCGTTGAGTGCCATGTACTTCTGCCCGGCGAGCTGCACCGTCGCGCTGAAGAGTCTTCCACCACTCTGCTGGGTCGAGACGATCGTGGAATCGGGGAAGACCGAGACATAGAACGTCATTGCCTCGTCAAGATTGTCGCTAAACCACAGGAATGGGGTTATCTTCGGCATGGTGGCGCTCCTTAGTATCTGTGCGGGCTTTACACTGTTCCATGCTCCGCCGCCAGAATCAACGTGGTGCCAGCAATATCCTTGCTGAACGCGGGCAGCCGTCCTCGTACGGGTCGGTCTCGCCGGCAGAGTGCTCGTCGTGAACTGTCGTATTGTCATCGCACCGCTCGTGCTGCTACTCGCGGGGGTGCGCTCATTGTGGGTTGTGGGCACGCACAGATGTTGGTCTTAGCGCCGCCAGTCGCTTCCAGACATACGAAAACGCCTGCCACGAGCGGGCCGTAATACGGCAATGCTGGTTTCGGTGTGACGCGGGTCTTTCAGATATGTCAGTGGCCATTGTGAGGCTGTGCGTATGTCGGGTTACGAGACGCGGCAAGGCGTGTTCGACCTCGTGCATATGACGCCCCGTCATCGGGCGCAATGTCGGGACGGTCAAACGGGCACCGTCGCAATCTGGCAGTGTGAGAACCGCCAGCTACCGGGGGAGTGCCCGCAGGAGGTCCGGCTTGTGGGCGCCCAATCCAGGGAAATGCATTAGCGAAGCCATGACAGAGAATCGAGAAGTGCGTCAATAGATCAATTCCGGACACTTTTCGAACGTTGGACACATTCCTGGCGTGAGCCGATTGACGAAACAGTGCCTTTCACTAATAATTAGGTATGTGCCTAAGTATTACGACGAGCTCGACGCCGTGCTCCGCGCTCTCGCGGATCCCACGCGCCGGGCCGTCGTGCAACGGTTGGCGAAGTCTCCAGCCGTCGTGTCCGAACTTGCGGCCCCGTTCTCGATGGCGTTGCCGTCGCTCATGCAGCACCTTGG
>JANXVG010000009.1 GCA_025351795.1 Salinibacterium sp.
GATTGTTCTCTAAGGCAAACGTCGTGTGGAGCTGCTCCGGCGTCAGTTGACGCAGTCACCATCAACGTCGTATCGCGTTCGCAAAGTAGTCCAGGTGATCGAGATCGGCTAGATCGAGAATCTCGATGTAGATTCGCTCGACACCTGCTTCTTCAAAGTCAGCAACTCGGTTTCGAAGATCTGCTTCGTTTCCTATCAGACCGCGCAGCTCGTCTGGCTGAACGCCCATTTGACGCGCTCGTCGTTGTCGGTCGCTTACACTGTCGCCGGCGCAAAGAGTCTGCACGGTCGATCGACGCAGCGATGCCGGTTCTCGGCCAAGCCGTTCACAGGCCGCTGTTACGCGATCGAGGTGAAACCTCGTCACCGTCGGATCTTCCCAGCCGGAGTTGTACTCCCTAGCCCAGCGCGCTGCCAGATAGGGAGTCCGTCTCGGGCCGTCGTCGCCGATGATAACCGGAACGTTCAGTTGAATCGGGTGGGGCAATGCTGGCGATCGAACCAGCGTATAGTGCCGTCCGCTAAACGAAAAGGAGTCGCCCACCGGCGTCGACCATAGACCATCAAGGATCTCGAGTTGTTCTTCTAATCAGTCAAATCGCTCGGCCATATCGGGCAGTTCAATGCCCATGGCATCATGCTCTCGCCGCCACCACCCTGCACCCAACCCCAGCTCGACGCGACCGTTGCTCATCTGATCGACCTGTGCGACGATGACGGCCAATACGCTGGGATGGCGGAAGGTTGCCGAGGACATCAGGGTGCCCAACCGGATCGTGGTTGTCTCTGCACGTGTTACTGGCACCCATTCTTTGCCGATTTGCATAAAGCTCTTACACCATCCGTACATTACGGGCCTAAGTTGGAAACATGCTTCGTCGAGCGACTCGAACCATCGGCCTGGTGGCCGCGGCCACCGTAGGATTACTGACGCTTGCTGTCGGAATCGCGGATGCCACCCCGTACCCGACGATCGTTGCTCACACCACCAATGCCTTATCGAACGGCCCGGTCGTAGTCGGCATCGGCGACTCGATCCTCGAGGGACACGGAGTTGATTCAGGTCAGGCTTGGCTTGCGGTTCTGGCCGAAAAAGACGGGTGGCGGCTTACCAATCTCGCGAGCGACGGTTCTGGCTTCGCGACGGTCGGCGACAATGGTGACACCTTCGCCGATCAGGTGATGGTGGCCGAAAAACTCAACCCCGACGTGGTGATCATTTCGGGAAGCAGCAATGATCTCGGCGCCACTGACGTGAAGATCGCGCAAGCGACCACGGCAACGATCGATGCTTTGCGTGCCGCTCTTCCGAACGCCAAAATAGTCGCGGTCAGCGCCGTGTGGGGCGATACTCCGTTGCCTGACCAAATGACCACGATTACAGCGGATGTCGCTGCCGCCACGATCGCCGTGGGCGGCAGCTACCTTGATATCGGCCAGCCGCTGTCTGCCCAGCCGACTCTCATGCAGGCGGATGACGACCACCCGACGGCTGAGGGGCAGGGTATTCTCGCCGCGAGCGTGTCTGCGGCGATGGCCGCGGCGTCGCTCGGGTTCTAGGAGCGCGGCCAGCGCCGCAGACGGCGACGCCCCCTGTGCACGGTCACCGCTCTCGCGCCTACGGTTCGATGAAGCTCGCCTGAGCCGCCTCGACGGTGTCGAAAGTTCCGAGGGTCTTAGCCAAGCGGGTGGTTGCGATGAAACCGTTGCCCCAGTCGGCTTCGATCATGCCGGCAAACTCGCCACGACACTTGCCTACCCAGACGCCGGATTGCACGACGGTCCAGTTGATCTGTTCTGTGGTTTCGCGCGCCGCAATCGGCCCGGCGTGACGGTCAGCGGTCATAGTCATGTGTCGACTCTTCTCACTCGAATGCTCAGTGATCGGGAGCCCCTGATTGAGGGGTGCACGAGCAGTTGATACACAGTAAACCCCCTCGTTACCGTCTTGTTATAACTTCCCAGAAAACTCGAAGCCAACACATGCCGCGCTCTGTGGAATTGTCGTACCGAGTAGATGAGCTATCGGAGTTGTGAGGCTCGACGCCCAAGCACAAGTGCTTCTGACAAGCGAGAGCGATGGTCGCACATCGGCCGCCGAGTCCGGGTGCTACAGCGCGCCGGCACGGTACCACGCGAGGGGTTTTGCTGATCAATTGGCCAGTCGTCGATCTGCAACGGTGCCTCCTCGCCCGGATGACCGTGTCACTTGGCTGTCCGCCAGAGAAATCCGACAGCCACGCCACGACTCCGGTCCACCGAGTCAGCGCGGCCACAACGATGAAGCATCCGGTCCGCCGGTGTGTCGACAGCATGGGCGTAAAAAGTAGACAATAATTTGCGAAAGTCAATTATTTACTGTAAGATTGAGGCATGGCGACAACGATCCAGAGCGACGCAGTGCTCACTAGCCTGCGCACCCTACGGCATGCCACCAACCTTGAACTCCATCGGTCGCTGGCCACGTCGATGCCCCGTCTATCGCTGACCTCCGTTCACCGCATCACGTCGCGTTTGATCGAGCGGGGTGAGGTCGGCATGGGCCCGAGCGATGGTCGAACCGTCGTTGTGGATGCCCGAACCGACGTGCACGACCATTTCGTGTGCACGACGTGCGGCGGGGTCATCGACCTGAATCTCCCCGACGGCGTGATCTCGGTGATTCAGGATCAGCTCGGTCAGAATCTCGTTCGAGACGGCATCACCATTCGCGGGCATTGCGAGACCTGTCGGCTCTCATATAGCTCCGTCGTCACTGACGACGGTCATGTAACACCAATTCAATTGAAGGAGTCCTGATGAAATTCTCACTGTTCATGTCAAGCCCTGCCGGGCGAGTTCTGCGAGTGGTTGCGGGAGCCGCCCTCGTCGTCGTCGGGATAGCGCTGCAATCGGTACTGGGAGTGGTGATCTCCGTCGTCGGCGCTGCCGTTCTCTTGGCTGGCGCTTTCGACGTCTGCCTGATCGCGCCCATCCTGCGGCTGCCGTTCACCGGCAAGAGAATCCGTGCCCGCGCTCTCACCCCTCAGGTCTGACAACACGGGTCGCCACGGATGATGGGCGATGGATGGCGGACGTCATTATTTCGACGCGCCTTCATTCGCCTGTCGCCCACGATGGATGCGCGTGGTGGCACCGACCACCGCGCGCAGTTGCTGGCTCACGTCGCCGGGGTCGTCGTGGAGGTAGGCGCCGGCACGGGGGCGACGTTCGCCCACTACGGCCGGGCCGTCGACACGGTGCGTGCCATCGAACCCGACTCGCAGTTGCGCACGATCGCCGAGGCTGTCGCCCGCGAGGCGCCCGCGGTCATCACTGTCATGGACGGCACGGCCGACCACCTACCGGTGGAGTCCGCAACCTGCGACTGGGTGGTGTGCAGTCTGGTTCTCTGCAGCGTTCCCGATCAAGCGTCTGCCCTCGCAGAGGTGAGGCGCGTCATGAAGCCAGGAGGGCGGTTGGCCTTCTACGAGCATGTGCGATCCAATAGCCGCATCATCGGCGTACTCGAGGATGTACTCACCGCGCCGTGGTCGGCTCTGGCCGGCGGCTGTCATCCGAATCGCGCGACTCTGGAATCTATCGAGTCGGCGGGTTTCGAGATTGAGAGCGTGAGCCGGTTCCGGTTCTCCCCGCACCCCGCCGCGCCAGCAGTTGCCCACATCTCGGGGACAGCTCGCCTGGTAGCGGAGAAGTCGGACGTCGTCATTCTGGGATGAATTGGATGGCGTTCGGTAGTGGGGAAGTTTCGAAAGCGAAAACGACAGAATATTCGGCGACACGCCGAAACACTAGATGTAGTGGAATGACAGGGGTGTCATTCCGGTTATATAGTAAGAACCCACCAGCCGGTGCACCACAGAAGTACCGGCACACTGAGAAGACTTGAGGAGGATCGAAAATGGACAACGACAACGACAACGTCGGCGGTTACGCAGTTCCGCTCGACCCAATGGATCTTCTGCAGTGCGACAGCTGCCAGTAAACCTTTTGCCGGCTGTCCGCTCCTAGAGATTCGAAGCCCCGGCTGACCGAGAAGGTCAGCCGGGGCTTCATCGTTAAGTCAGGTACCGCCCATTAAGCTGGCGAGGTGCCAGTGAATCCAGAGCTAGTCGGGCGCGTCTTCCCGCCCACCGCGCCCTACCTCGTGGGTCGGGAGAAGGTGCGGGAGTTTTCACGCGCCGTTTTCGCGACGAACCCGATCAATTTCGAGCCTGGTGCGGCATCCGCTGCCGGGTATGGCGACGTTGTGGCGCCGCCGACCTTCGCTGTGGTTGTACAGGAATCGACGCTCGCGCAGTTGCTTGCAGAACCGGATGGCGGCATCGACTTTTCGAGGGTCGTTCACGGCGACCAGCGATTTAGCTACACCCGCCCCATTGTGGCGGGGGATGAACTTACCGCGACCCTCGCCGTCACGAGCATCAAGACCCTCGGGGGCAACGCGATGGTCACTGCCGAGTCGGCGATCATCGACGTGACCGGTGCTCACGTCGTGACCGCCGTATCCACTCTCATCGTGAGGGCGGATGCAGAGTGAGCGAACTGATCGTCGGCGAGGTCATTGCCGAGCAGAGCTACACCGTCACCAGGGACTCGCTCGTGCGCTATGCGGGGGCGTCTGGCGATTTTAACGCCATCCACTACCGCGACGATGTGGCGCACTCAGTGGGGCTTGCCGGCGTGCTCGCGCACGGAATGCTCACCATGGGGGTTGCGGTGCAGCCCGTCGTCGACTGGTTGGGTGACCGCGGCACGATTGCGGACTACCAGGTGCGCTTTACGCGCCCCGTGCTTGTCGACCCAGTCGTCGGTGCCACGATTACGGTGGTGGCGAAAGTCGGCGCTGTCGACGATGGCACCGCCCGTATCGATCTCACCGTGACGTTCAACGATGAGACCGTGCTCGGTAAGGCGCAGGTTCGCGTCGTGCTGGCATAGTGCGCCGGTCCTAATGGCGGAGCACCAGACTTTTGCCGAACTCACCACGATTGCCGTCGGCGGTGCGGTGGGTACCGTGGTCAGTGCTGCCCGGTCATTTCTGCTCGTTGAGGCGACGCTCGAGGCGTGGGCAACCGGTGACGATTGGCTCATCGTCGGTGGTGGATCGAACCTGCTCGTGTCAGACGAGGGGTTTGGCGGCACGGTGATTGCGGTGGCCACGCGGGGTATCGAACGGCTGCGTGGAGAACGCGACGACGTGATCCGGCTGCGCGTGCAGGCGGGGGAGCCGTGGGACGAGCTCGTTGCGCACACTGTCGAGCGCGGCTGGGCCGGCATCGAAGCGCTCAGCGGTATCCCCGGGTCGACTGGTGCGGCGCCCATCCAGAACATCGGTGCGTATGGCCAAGAGCTCGGCGAGAGCATTGTGGCCGTCGAATTTCTCGACTACCTGAGTGGCGAACTTCTGCGGCTACCGATCGCCGAACTCGGACTCGGCTACCGCACGTCAACCTTCAAGCGTGGCCGCGAAGGGCTCATCGTCTCGATTGAACTCGACCTTCTGAACAGCGGCGACGCACTGTCTCGCCCGGTTGCCTACCAGCAGCTCGCGACAGCACTAGGGGTGACGATCGGCGATCGCGCCCCCCTCGCGCAGGTGCGCGCTGCCGTGCTCGAGTTGCGGGCAGCCAAGGGTATGGTGATCGATCTGGCCGACCCCGATTCGAGGAGCTGCGGTTCGTTCTTCACCAACCCGATTGTCGATGAGAACTTCGCCCGAGCGCTTCCCGGGGATGCCCCACGCTGGCAACTCGAAGACGAGTTCGCAGACGTCGTGGTACCGCTCGGTGAGCACCCGGGCGTGCCGCTGGGCGAGGTGCTGACTGCACCGCTCTACGGCGCCCGAGCCGTCGACGATGTGTCGCCGGTTGACCGGCGCGTCGGCTTGACTCACGTCAAGCTCAGTGCGGCCTGGCTCATTGAGCACGCGGGAATCGGCACCGGGTTCGCGCTTCCTGGATCACGGGCGGCAATTTCGTCGAAGCACACGCTCGCCATCGTGAACCGTGGAGGTGCAACCGCGGTCGAGATCGTAGAACTTGCGCGCTACGTTCAGGCCCGGGTGCTGTCAGACTTTGGAGTGCAATTGCAGGTGGAGCCCAATCTTGTGGGTCTTCGAGTGTGATTAGCTGGGAGGCGGTAACGGCGGCATCCGACCCGACGAGAACACCCAGACCGATGGGCCATATTCGACCATGAACAATCGGTCGTGAACATTCACAAAAGGACAGCAGTGATTCAGGCCACAGGGCTCGCACGCTCGTTTTTCACCGGCCGTCGCGCCGGCCGCGCAGAAGTGAAGGCCGTCTCCGGAGTTGATATCAGCGTGGCCGAAGGCGAAATCGTCGGCTTTCTCGGCCCGAACGGGGCCGGAAAGACCACAACGCTGAGAATGCTCACGACGCTCCTCACGCCCACAGCGGGTCATGCGACGGTGGCGGGCTATGACCTTGCGACCGAGCCCGTAAAGGTTCGGCAGGCGATTGGATACGTCTCGCAGAGTGGCTCGACGAGCAGTCAAGCGATCGCCGGTAGTGAAATCGTCGACCACGGCATGCTCTACGGCATCAGCAAGCAGCAGGCCACCACTCGTGGGCGCGAGCTCTTCGACCAGCTAGACCTCGACGGTATGTGGAACCGTCCGACCAAAACGCTCTCCGGTGGCCAGCGCAGGCGCCTCGACATCGCGATGGGGCTCGTGCACGATCCAAAGCTGGTATTTCTCGACGAGCCGACGACAGGCCTCGACCCACAGGCGCGCGCGAACCTGTGGACCCACATCTCCGACCTGCGTACTAAACGCGGGTCGACCGTGTTCCTGACAACGCACTACCTCGATGAGGCAGACGCGCTGTGCGACCGCATTATGGTCATCGATCATGGCGTGATTGTCGCGAGCGACACACCGAACCAACTCAAGCGGCAAGTGTCTGGCGACCTCGTCTCACTGACTGTGACGTCAGAAGAGGATGTCGCTCGGGCGGCTGCGACCCTCGCCACGGTCGCGGAGGGTGATGTGGCGACCGACGGACTGCTGGTGAGCGCTCGAGTACGTGATGGTGGGGTGGCTATGCCCGACTTGCTGCGTGCACTCGACGCAGCAGGGGCATCCCTCGAGTCGATCGAAGTGCGCAGGCCCACGCTCGACGACGTGTTTCTGACCATGACGGGGCGCTCGCTCCGGGAATCCGAGTAACCGATGAAGTTCTTCCGTGAAACGGGCATTATTTTTCGTCGCCAACTGAGGCTCACCCTGCGCGAGCCGCAGTGGATCGTCATCGGGCTGCTGCAACCGGCGCTGTACCTCGTGCTCTTCGGCCCGCTACTGGAGCCGCTCTCGAGGCAGCTCGGCGCGGCGAACGCCTACACGCTCTTCGTGCCCGGCCTGCTGGTGCAACTTGCCGTCTTCGGGGCACTCTTCGTCGGCTTTGGCCTCATCGGTGAATATCGGGATGGCGTGATCGAGGCCGAACGGGTGACGCCGGCTTCACGCACGGCACTCCTCCTCGGCCGCGTGCTTAAGGACATGCTGCAGATGGCGATTCAGGGCGCGATTCTCATCGGTTTGGGCTTCGCGTTCGGGCTGCGCGGTTCAGCTGTGGGCATCATCGTCGGGTTTATCTTGGCGGTCGTGCTGACCGGGTCGATCGCCGCAGCCGGTTACGCGCTGGCACTCACCGTGAAGACGGAAGATGCGCTCGCCGCAGTCGCGAACGGAGTGTCACTTCCACTGATCTTGCTGAGCGGCATCCTGCTTCCGATGTCTATCGCGCCACTCTGGCTGCAACGGGTGTCTGATCTGGTGCCGGTCAAGCACATCGTGACCGGCATTCGGGATCTGTTCACGGGAGACATCTTCAGTTGGGGGCCATTCTGGGCCATCTTCTGGACGATCATTCTCGTCGTCGCCGGGGTCTGGATCGGCACGCGCACTTTTCGCCGGCAAAATGCGTAACTCGGCGGTCACGACGCCCATACTGTGGCAGCGGCCAACGCCAAGTGCTCGGCTAGAGAATGCCGAGCTCCATCGCCCGCGTCACGGCACGGGTGCGATCGCCCACTCCGAGTTTCTCGAAGGCGTGCAGTAAATGGGTTTTCACGGTCGCCTCGCTCAGAGACAGTTTCTTGGCGACGCTCGCGTTGCTGTTGCCTTGGGCGACCAAGGCGAGCACCTCGGTTTCGCGCGCGCTGAGGGTGGGGCCAACCGGCGTCTTTACTCGGTTGACGAGCATCGCGGCAATCGACGGGGCTAGAGCCACCTCGCCGCGCGCCACCGAGCGGATGCCAGCGAGAATCTCGTCTTGCGGCGCGGCCTTCAGAAGGTAGCCGCTCGCGCCGGCCTCAATCGCGCTGAGGATGCTCGCGTCTGACTCGTAGGTCGTGAGGATCACCACGCGGATGTCCGGGCATACCGCCTGGATGCGCGCGGTCGCCTCGTCGCCGTCGACGCCCGGCATCCGCAGATCCATGAGCACGATGTCCGGCTCGAGTTCGATCGCGAACGCCACCGCCGCGAGGCCGTGCGCTGCTTCCCCGACGACCTCGATGTCGGCCGCGGCCGAGAGAAGGGCGACGATGCCGCTACGCACAACCGGGTGGTCGTCGGCCACGAGCACGCGAATCATGATGGCGCCGCGATGGGCAGAAGGGCGACGAGGCTCGTTCCTGCGGTCGCCGAGCTCGAGATGTTGAGGGTACCGTCGACGAGCGCCAGACGATCGCGCATGCCGGAGAGCCCGAAGCCGTCGGTGCCGGCCCTCGTATCGAAACCGCGTCCATCGTCGCGCACGGTGAGGCGTACCGCCCCCGGTTCGGCCGTGAGCTCGATGACGGCGGCAGTGGCATCCGCGTGCTTGCGCACATTGGCAAGACCCTCTTGGGCGATGCGCAGGAGCACCACTTCGGCATCGCGGTGGATTGCGGTCACATCGTTCAGGTCCACCACCACGGTGACGCCCGTTTCGCGGCTGAACCGCTTCGCCAGGCGGTGCAGGGCGTCGCCGATATGTCCAGACGTCAGGCCCACCGGGGCGGCGGATGCCACGAGCGCACGGGTCTCGGCGAGTGCATTGCGGGCCCCATCCTCGAGAATTGTCAGTTGCTCGACGGCGATGGATGTCTTGCCCGCCGCCAGTTCGCGCTGAGTGCGCTGGGCGAGCATCACGAGTGCCGTGAGGTCTTGCGCGATGGTGTCGTGGATCTCGCGCGCGAGTCGCTCGCGTTCGCTGGTGATCCCGGACTCACGGTTCAGTGCCGCGAGCTGCCCTTGCGTGTCGGTCAGTTCATCGAGCAACCGTTTGCGCTCGTGACTCAGCTCGGCGATCTGCGAGATCCACAGCCCGAGCGCGAGACTCCCCACGAGGGAGATGCTCTCGATCGTGAGCGTTTGTGCGATGGCTGCCGGGCTGGTACCAATTGCGCTGAAGAATCCGACGCTCACCGAAACCGTGAGCAGGAAGGTAGCGATGATCGACGGGCGCCGCGAGTCGAACACACACCAGAGCAGCGGAAAGACGATCGACTGGATTATTGCGGCGTTGGGTGAGCACGCGACGATCACGCCAGACGCCACAATCAGGATGACCGAGAACGCGATAGCACGTCGTCCGTCTCGCAGCGCGACACGCCCCAGCGTGAAGTATGCGACCACCAGGATCGCCAGGGTGACCCACAAAGCGATGCGATGGGCGGGGCTCGGAGTCCAGTCGATACTGCCGAGTACTGCTACCACAGCGATCGTCGCACCGAAGCACACGTGCCACCAACGCTGACCTGTCATTGCACTAGCTTCCCATTGCTCGGTCTCCCAGCCGCCTCAGGAGTCTTTGCGGATCCAGCGGAAGGTCACCCGGCAGACGATGAGTCCCACCACGAGCCAGATACCGGTCACGATCGCCACACCACCGAGATCCCAGTGCGCGCCGGGTTCGAGCGCTTCGAAGTTCGACGGCAGGAAGACGGAGCGCATTCCCTGAGCCATCCACTTGAGCGGGAAGATGCTCGCGACGTTCTGCAACCACACCGGAAGTTGCGAGAATCCGAGGTAGACACCCGAGATGAATTGCAGCACGAGGGCAATCGGAATGATGACCGCCGTCGCGCTCTTGCCGCTGCGGGGCAGACCGCTCAGCGCTATCCCGAGCACAGCGGATGTCGTGACCCCGAGAAAGAACACCCAGACGAAGGTGACCCACTGCGAGGGCTCCGTGGGCAACGGCACCCGGAACACGAGCCCGGCAACCACGAGCAGCAACGTTGCCTGAAGCGCACCCGTCACGAACACCTGACCGATCTTGCCGATGAAGTAGCTGAGAACGGGAAGCGGGGTGCCGGCGAATCGCTTCAGAGTGCCATCGCTCTTCTCGTGAGCAATATCGATGGCCATGTTTTGAAGGCCGCTGAGCAGAAGCCCGGCGGCGAGCATTCCCGGCAGATAAAAATGGGCCGCCGTCACCGTGGTGCCGGCCGCATCCTTTCCGAAGCTCTGCTCGCTGAATGCAACCGAGAAGATCGTGAGCATAACGAGCGGAAACAGGAAGGTGAAGAAGACCGCGTCGCCTTGGCGAAAGTACGTGCGCACCTCGTACGAGACGCGACTGATGCCGAGGCGGATTGTCTGGCCAGCCGGCAGATTCCGGGTCTGGGCGATAGTGGTCACAGTGCTGGCTCCAGTTCGATGGTCGTGTTCTCGCCCAGCATCTCGAGGTACACGTCCTCAAGGCTTGGGCGAATGATCTCGAGGTCGGGTACCTCGCCGTGCTGCTTGACGAGTTCGGCGACCACGATGGTGGGGGTGTGGGTGCGCTGCTCACGGATGGCATCCCCCTCACGCCAGCGCACGATCGGAATGCGCGCAGCGACGCCCCCGATTTCGCCGATGTTGCCGATCGCGATGAGTTTTCCGCCCGCGATCACCGCCGCGCGATCGCTCAACTGGGCGGCCTCGTCGAGGTAGTGGGTGGTGAGTAGGATCGTGGTTCCTTCGTTCTTGAGCGAGCGGATCAGGCCCCAAAACTGGCGACGCGCCTCCGGATCGAACCCCGTGGTTGGCTCGTCGAGGAACAGCAGCTCGGGGCGCCCGATGATGCCGAGCGCGACATCCACTCTTCTGCGCTGCCCGCCGGAGAGCTTGCGGATGAGCGTCTTCTCTTTGTCTTCCAGCCCGACTGCGACGACGACCTCGTCGACCGAGCGCGGGTTCGGATAGAACCCGGCAAAGTGGCTGAGCTGCTCTCGCACCGTGACATTGCCGCTCTCGCCGGTCGACTGCAGCACAATGCCCAGCCGGGCTTTCCAGGCCAGCCCGCCGGCGCTCGGGTCGATGCCGAGCACGCTCGCTTCACCGCTCGTGCGATCGCGGTAACCCTCGAGAATCTCGATCGTGGTGCTCTTGCCAGCACCATTCGGGCCGAGCAGTGCAAAAGTCTCGCCGCGCTGAATGTCGAAGCTCACGCCATCGAGGGCGGCGAGGGGCCCGTACGTTTTGCGGAGGTCGTGCACGCTCACGACGGGATCGGCTGAAGTCATGCCTCCATACTGCCCGTGCGACCCGCAACCGGGCAGCGGTGCACCGGCTGAATTCTAGGTCAACCGATCGGTTGATTCCCCGCGGGCTGCCCCGGGTGCACCGTCTTACTCGCTCCCGGGCTCACCCCCGTGCTGCTTCGCGCACGCCCCGGTCCCCGCCCGCCTGGCCCATTGCTTCGCGCCCTGTTGCTGTGCCCAGCCTGTGGGAAGAGCAACAGGGCGCGAGTCATCCACAGATCAGTCGAACCATGGTCGTGCGGCGAGCAGTCGGCGGATGCGTGCAACCAGTTCCGCGGCGTTGTCGAGGTCGCGGGCATTGACCTGCATCACGTACCACCCATCCGCCTCTAGTCGGGAAATGCGGGTCATGTCGGCCTGGATCTTATCCGGACCGAAGTGAATCCAGCCCTGGTACTCGATGATCATCTTGCGAAGCGGGAAGGCCAGATCTCCGCGGTAGCGGTACCCATCGATGGTCGTTACCGGCAGGTTGACCGCGAGCCCCTGAATGCCAGCGCAGACGACGATCACGCGCAGTCGCGATTCCTGCGGCGACTCCGAGCGATCGTTCAATAGCTGCGCCGCCGCCCGCAAGCTCGGGCCCCCTCTGCGGCCGCCACAGCGCGCGGCCGCTTCGCGCAATCCTCGCTCGGTCGTGTGGGGTAGTCGCCAGTGGATGAGGTAGTCGCCTGCCGCGACGAGGTCGGGCACCGTGAGAAACGGCGCCAACTCGCACCAGATACGTTCGGGAGTGCTTACTCGCAGGCCGTTCCAGTCTCGCGCCGCTGCATCCGTCAGCGCATACCCCCTCAGACCGCGCCCGGACGGTGCGCGATGTTCCGGTGTGGTCGAGACATGCAGTGTGCGGGAGTTCTCGAGGTTGCGCGGCAAGGGAACTCCGGTGAGCACCGCGGCAGTGACGCCACAGAAGTGGGCATGGCTAGCAAGAGTGTTTTGTCTGGCGTGACACAGCTCGGTCAGCGTGAGCGCGACCATCGAGGGCACGAGAACCCCGCGAAACGGTTGTTGAAGGTCGGAGCTGCGCAGCCTCCCTCGCCCGAGGCCGGCGTTCAGACCTTGCAGGGACGTGAACGAGGTGCTCCGGAGTGTTTTGGGCAGTGGGATACGTGGCTTCACGCCATTCAGGATGCCGCGCAGAGTCGTAACGCCCAGCTCTCCATCCACATGCACACGATTCACTCGTGCCTTGTTGCTGCACCGGACCGCCGGGAACAGCAACAACGCGCGAGTGAGCGGCGCGCGGGCGCGCCCGTGAGCGGGGCACGGGTGTGCGCGGGTGCGCCCGGCGCGCGGCAGATCGATCCGGCGGCAGGATCCCTAGCCGAACAGTTTCTGCAACCGCTGCACACCTTCGAGGAGTTGGTCGTCGGCCAGCGCGTACGACAGCCGCAGGTATCCGCTCGGACCGAATGCCTCGCCCGGCACGACCGCGACCTCAGCCTGACTGAGGATGAGGTCTGCCAGCTCGAGCGACGTTGTCGGGGTCACTCCACCCCACTCGCGCCCGAGCAGACCCGTGACATCCGGGTAGACATAGAACGCGCCCATTGGCGTGGGGGTGATCACACCCGGAATCCGGTTGAGTTCGGTCACAATTGTCTTACGACGCACGTCGAACGCCTGGCGCATGGCCTCGACGGCATCCTGCGGCCCGGTGAGCGCCTCGATGGCGGCGCGCTGGGAGATGTTTGAGACGTTGCTGGTGAGGTGTGACTGAAGGTTGGCGGCCGCCTTGATCGCGTCAACGGGGCCGACCATCCAGCCGAGACGCCATCCGGTCATCGCATAACTCTTGGCTACGCCGTTGACGAGGATCGTGCGGTCGGCTAGCTCGGGCACCGCTTCGACGATCGACACGGCTCGTACCCCGTCATAGACCAGGTTTTGGTAGATCTCGTCGGAGATCACCCACATGCCGTGATCGAGCGCCCATCGGCCGATGTCGGCGACCTGCGACGGCGAGTACACGGCACCGGTCGGGTTAGACGGTGACACGAAGAGCAGCACTTTGCTGCGTGGGGTGCGGGCCGCTTCGAGTTGCTCGACGGTGACGAGGTATCCCTGATCGGAGCCGGCGAAAACGTCGACAGGCACTCCACCGGCAAGTTTGATCACCTCGGGGTAGGTGGTCCAGTACGGGGTGGGCACGATAACCTCGTCGCCTGGGTCGATGAGGGTAGCGAAGGCTTCGTACACGGCCTGCTTGCCGCCGTTGGTCACGATCACCTGGGCGGGATCGACAGCAAGCCCGCTGTCGCGGAGCGTCTTGGCGGCTATCGCTGCGCGCAGGTCGGGCAAACCGCTCGCTGGCGTGTACTTGTGGTTTTTCGGGTCGAGCACGGCAGCGGATGCCGCATGCACAATGTTCGCCGGAGTCGCAAAGTTGGGCTCCCCCGCCGCGAAAGAGATCACGGGGCGACCCTCTGCTTGGAGGGCCTTTGCCCTAGCGTCCACTTTCAGGGTCGCAGACTCGGCGATGGCGGCGATACGCCGGGAGATGCGCGGGAATTCGGTCACCGGACAAGTGTAGACGAGCAAGCAAACCCGCTGATGAGCCGCAGCCCACCCTCACGAAAGACGAACAAATTTGCCGGCACCGGCGGCCGCGCCTGCTCCCACGGCCCCCACTGGTCTGCACTGTTGGCGGCCTTCTTCGCCGTGGCGGGTACCCAATTTCCGAGGCCTTTTGCATGCCGTACACTGGTGGAGGTAGTTGAAGTCTGCCAAGCTTTTGCGCGCCCGCTTTCTGGTTTATCCCAGTGAGCATCCGCAGAAGCTCGAAGATTCACTGCATAGGGCGGTGGCTCAATTGGTAGAGCAGCGGTCTCCAAAACCGCAGGTTGCAGGTTCAAGTCCTGTCCGCCCTGCAGATCCCTCTCATGCACTTGCGAGAGAGTGGAGCGTGAAGAATGGTTGGAAGGTAGAGAGTGGCTAAAAAAGTCATCGATGAGCCCAGTGAGGACATCGTCGCGAACGCCAGAAAAGACCGCGCTCAACGCCGTGGTCCATTCGGGCGACTCAACCTGTTCTTTCGCCAGGTCGTCAACGAGCTCAAGAAAGTAGTCACCCCGACACGCAAAGAACTCGTCAGCTATACCGGGGTCGTTCTCGTCTTCGTCGTCATCATGATGGCGATCGTCTACGGTCTCGACTTGGTGTTCAGCCTGGTTGTCAACTTTGTGTTCGGCAATCCGACAGTCGGCAAATAGGGCTCAGGGCCCTCATGGGCGCACTCGCCCCGCACACGTACGCAACGAAAAGAGATCCATTGTCTGAGAATCACCGCGACGACTTCGAGCTCGCCACGGCAGCCGAGCAGTCTTCCGAGGAAGACGAAGCCCAAGAGGGCAACTCACTCGCAGCTGCAGAGCGCTCGGAAGATTCGGCCGAGCACGAGGCGATCCATGTCATCGCCGATGATGAGCAAGACGAGGGCGATCTCGCGGGCCTGCTCGAAGCGCTCGATGCGGCCATGGATCCCGAGGCTGACGCGATTGTCGACGACGCACTCGATGTCGATTCACTCGATGAAGCTGACGCATCAGTTGCAGCCACTGAAGGTGAGGCCGACATTATGGCCGAACTCGCGGCCGCAGAGGTAGCCGATATCACCCCGTATGACGGGCCTGACCTCGGTGGTGACAATGCCCTCGACCCGGAAGCGGATGCCGCGGCCGAGGTCGACCCCTACGACGAGTTCAGGCGCGATCTCAAGGCGCAACCGGGTAAGTGGTATGTCATCCACTCATATGCGGGGTTTGAGAAGCGCGTTAAGTCCAACATCGAGAACCGCAAGGTTTCCATGACCATGGAAGACTACGTCTTCCAGATCGAAGTTCCGATGGAAGATGTCGTCGAGATCAAGAACGGTCAGCGCAAGCTCGTGAACCGTGTGCGCATCCCCGGCTATGTTCTTGTTCGGATGGACCTCAATGAAGACTCGTGGTCGGTCGTGCGCCACACGCCGGGTGTTACCGGTTTCGTCGGCAACTCGCACAACCCGACACCGCTGCGTTTCGACGAGGCGTTCAACATGCTCAAGAGCCTCGTGCAGATCGTCGAGGCGCCAATCGCGAAGGGTGCGACCGCCAAGGGCGGCAAGAATGCCTCTCGCATCATCCCAGCCGAGATCGACTTCGAGATCGGCGAGACCATCACGATCAAGGAAGGTTCGTTCGCGGGACTGCCGGGGTCGATCAGTGAGATCAAGGCCGAGAGTGGCAAGCTGATCGTGCTCGTGTCGCTCTTCGAGCGTGAAACACCAGTCGAGTTGAGTTTCGACCAAGTGACCAAGCTGTAGGCAACGCGTCACCAAGAACCACCGCGCCCAACCGGGTGGCGGGAGAGCAGCTCGCGAGAGCAGTTCGAACAGAAAAGGAAAAGAAAATGGCAGCAAGGAAGAAGATCACGGGGCTTATCAAGCTCCAGATCCAGGCCGGCGCCGCGAACCCAGCCCCGCCCATCGGGCCGGCATTGGGCCAGCACGGCGTCAACATTATGGAGTTCTGCAAGGCGTACAACGCGGCGACCGAAGCCCAGCGCGGAAACGTCATCCCGGTAGAGATCACCGTCTACGAAGACCGTTCGTTCACGTTCATTCTCAAGACCCCGCCGGCCGCAGAGCTCATCAAGAAGGCCGCAGGAGTGGCAAAGGGTTCGCCCACGCCGCACACCGTTAAGGTTGCTCGCCTCACCAAAGAGCAGGTTCGCCAGATCGCCGAGACGAAGATGGTTGACCTCAACGCCAACGACATCGAAGGCGCAGAGAAGATCATCGCGGGCACTGCTCGCTCCATGGGAATCACGGTGGATGCATAATGGCTACGAAATCAAAGGCATACCGCGAGGCTGCCGAGAAGATCCAAGAGGGCAAGTTCTACACCGCGAGCGAGGCTGTAGCGGTCGCCCGTGAGACGGGATCGAAGAAGTTTAACTCGACCGTCGAGGTTGCTCTCAAGCTCGGGGTAGATCCGCGCAAGGCAGATCAGATGGTGCGCGGCACGGTCATTCTGCCGCATGGCACCGGCAAGGTTGCCCGAGTTATCGTTTTCGCTACGGGCCCGGCAGCAGAGGCTGCACTTGCGGCTGGCGCTGATGAGGTGGGCGGTGTTGAGCTTATCGAGAAGGTCGCCGCTGGCTACACTGCGTTCGACTCTGCAGTGTCGACCCCTGAGCTCATGGGTCAGGTCGGTCGACTCGGAAAGGTACTCGGCCCCCGCGGACTCATGCCCAATCCGAAGACTGGCACCGTGACACAGGACACCGCCAAGGCAGTGTCTGAAATCAAGGGCGGCAAGATCGAGTTCCGGGTGGACAAGCACTCCAACGTGCACTTCATAGTGGGTAAGGTAGCATTCACGCACGACCAGCTCAGCGAGAACATCAAGGCTGCAATCGACGAGATCCAGCGCGCCAAGCCGAGCTCGTCAAAGGGCCGCTACATCACCAAGGGCACCGTCTCGACCACGTTCGGTCCAGGTATCCCGCTTGACGTGAACGCGCTGTAGGCGATTCGTTCAGGCACCGGGAGGGGGTCAGCTTCGGCTGGCCCCTTTTCGCATCGGCACCCGATTCCCTCGCATCCGACGTCTCGAACTGGCTGGGCATCCTGACCACTCGCTTATGCTGACGGACTATGTATCCTGCTGACTGCACACCCTGACTGGGTCCGCACTCTACTGCCGCTCATCCTGACCAAATGAAGGAGAAAGTCCTATTCACCCGAAGAATGTAGGCGATTCGCGCCCACTCGATGACCGATCTCCTTCATTTGGCGCACGGTCGACACGACGGGCGGGGGCAGCGGATGCCGCGGCTCTCCATCAGGTCGCTGCAGCTACGTTCGCCCTGGCCTGCCCGCCGTCTACGTCCGCCGATTCCATCGCGACGTTCATCGCCGCCAACCTGTCGGAGGCGCAATTTGTTAGTTACCTAGCCGACGTATCGCGTGATCTGTTCATTGCAGAAGTCGGTGGCGTTGTGGCCGGGTACACCATGCTCGTCGCCGGCGAGCCGGCAGACGCTGACGTCGCAGCAGCCGTGACCTCGCGACCCACCATTGAGCTCAGCAAGGTGTACGTGCGGGAGGAGTTTCACGGTGCGGGGGTTGCCAGCGCGCTGGTTGAGGCGAGCGTTCATGCCGCCCGTGGCCGCGGTGCAGTGAGCGTCTGGCTCGGCGTCAACCAGTTCAACGCGCGCGCAAACGGCTTCTACGAGAAGAGTGGTTTCGTGATCGTCGGTACGAAGAAGTTTCTGGTTGGCGATACCTACGAGGATGACTTCGTGCGCGCGGTGGAGCTATAGCGATCGCGTCGGCGATTGCGCGACCCCAGCGCCGAGGGAGCGTGCGACTGAGGTTTAGCCGTCGCTTACCTTGAGGACGATCTTGCCGCGGGTGTGACCGGTTTCCAGCGCGCGGTGGGCGTCTGCTGCGTTGTCCAGATCGAAGACCTGATCGACGAAGACACGAACATCGCCCGCCTCGAGTAGCCGCGAGATCACTGTCAAGGTTGTGCCGTCTGCCGACACCTTAAAGTGCGTTGCGCGGAGGTCCGCGGCCGCGGCATCCGCTAGGAATGAGGGCCAACTGCCGCTCGGCACGTTCACGATGAGTCCGTTCGGCTTGAGGACGGCGAGTGACCGCGTTCCGGTGTCATCGTGTACGTTGCCGATGAGGTCGATCACGACATCAATGTCGTGAGCAACGTCTTCGAAGCGCGTCGTCGAGTAGTCGACCACCTCAGTCGCTCCGAGTTCGCGCAACCAGCCGGCATTGCGCGTTGACCCCGTCGCTATCACGTGGGCGCCGAAGTAGGCGGCAAACTGCACAGCGAAGTGCCCAACGCCACCGCTGCCGGCGTGAATGAGCACACGTTGCCCTTCATGTGTCTTGCCGATGTCGACGACAGCGCCCCAAGCCGTGAGTGCTGCGAGGGGAACGCCGGCAGCCTCGGCATGGGATAGCGCACGCGGCTTCTTTGCGAGACTGAGCGCGGGCACCGACACGTACTCGGCATAGCTGCCGGATGAGCGCGGAACAGTCATCATGCCGTACACCTCATCGCCCGGTTTGATGGCGTGTGCTTCGTACGGCGATTCGACCACGATGCCGCTGAAGTCATTGCCGAGAATTACCGGATAGCTGGGGATTTCAGCGGACACGCCCGCGCCGGAACGGGTCTTTACGTCAATGGGATTAACGCCGGCCGCTATCACGCGTACGAGGAACTCGGCGTTGACCTTGTTCGGTCGCCGCACTTCAGCGATAGTCAGAACATCTGGCCCACCCACAGCCGCAATAACGATGGCTCGCATCATGGTCATCCGCTGGCCTCCCTGCCGTGTACTGCAAGTAAACAGGTCTAATGATTCGTGTCTGTTACGGCGGTATCACGTGAATGCTAACTATCTGATGCCGATACTCTTTCGCTCATGAAAACGCTCTTCGCGGCTCTTCGGCTGATCGCGGGCCTCGCTGGTCTGGGGTCGATCATCGCCACCCTGCTCGATACCGCGTCGCGCGCAACGATCAACCCGTTCAACTTTTTCGGGTACTTCACGATGCAAAGCAACATTCTCACTATGGTGGCTTTTCTCGCTGGGGCCCTCGCCACCCTTTCGGGCCGCAAGCAGACGGAGGGTCTTGTGCTCGCCCGCGTAACTAGTCAGGTTCTTTCCTGGTGGTGGGTTTAGGTGTTATCGGCGGTTTAAAAATGTTTCGGGTGGTGTGGCTGTGACGATGGTGTCATGGTCGGGGCCCCGACGTATGGCGAGTTGTATCGCACGGTCGCTGACCTGATGAAGGAAAACAAGGCTGAACGGGCGCAGTTTCTGGCGACGGTCGATCGGCTTGAGAAGCGGGTTGATCGTCTCGAGCAGGAGAACGCGTCGTTGCGTTCTCGGCTGGATAAGAACTCGAAGAACTCCTCGAAGCCGCCCGGCAGCGACGGTGCGTCGTTGCCGATGACGGTGACTCCGGACCGGGTCCTGCGCCATGAGCCCACCAACTGCGGCGGCTGCGGGAGCTCGTTGCGTTTCGTTGACGGGACTATCGCCGCGATACGGCAGGTCATCGATCTGCCGCCGATCCGGGTAGAAACGGTAGAACATCAGCGGATCGAGAAGTTGTGCCGATGCGACACGATCACGACGGGCGTGTTCCCGGCCGAGGTGAAATGTGCTGTGTCTTACGGGCCGAGGTTGCATGCGGTTGGCGCTTACCTGCTGAATGTGCATTATCTTCCAGCAGCCCGCACCGCGGCCGTGTTCAAGGATCTGTTCCGCCTCCCGGCGTCCACCGGGTGGGTGTCTTCCCTGGGACAGAAAACTTCTCTCCTGCTGGCCGACACTGTCGTGTTGATCAAGCAGGCGGTCTCGGCAAGCCCGGTGGCTCACGTCGATGAGACCGGACTTCGCGTGGGCGGCGGCCTATCGTGGGTTCATTGCGCCTCGACTACCACGCACAGCGTGTTCCACGTCGATCAGAAACGGGGGATAGCGGGAACGTTGAACGGTGGGGTGCTGCAGTTATTCACCGGGGTGATGGTCCACGACGGGTGGGAGCCCTACAAACATTCACCGCGGCAACCCACGGTTTATGCAACGCCCACCATCTGCGCGAGTGGAAGAAAATCAGTGAAGACAGCCCCGAGGTGGGGTGGGCGAAACGGATGACTGAGTTCCTGGTCGCCACCCACCGGAAGGTTAACGCGGCGAAAGCCCGCGGAGATACCAGCCTTGGGAAAGAAGCACTTTACACACTCCGGCACGAATACGGGGACATTCTCAGCGCAGGTGATATTCAGTCCCCGGCCCGCGCCCACCCGAAAACTGGAGGTCGCATCGCGCAAACCGAGCCGCGGCGACTACTGAACCGGTTGGGTCCCTATCAAGACGACGTGCTGCGCTTCGCCACAGACTTCACCGTTCCATTCGACAATAACCAAGCGGAGCGGGATATCAGAATAATCAAACTCCGCCAGAAAATCTCGGGCTGCCTGCGCTCCACAACAGGTGCGGAACACTTCGTGAGTATCCGCTCGGTAATGTCCACGGCCAAGAAACAAGCGGTAAACGAGTTCGACGTCCTCCTCGGCGCATTCACGGGCTACAACTGGATCCCAACACAGCCCTGACCCGCCACTCAAATCACAGACCAGAACACGGCCGGTCAGGGAAACGCTCGGCCACCCCAAAGCGCCTGACTAGTTACGCTGCGCGCCAGTCTTTTGGTATATTAGCGAACGCTTAAGGTCGTTCTCAGGCTTCCCTCTTTCACCGTTGAGGAATACATTGACTTTCTTTTCACGCCGTTCTCGCGCTGTGGTGGGCATCGGTATCTTGGCAGTAGCAATTGCTGTTGGCGGGGCGGCAACGGCAGCCCTTGCAGT
>JANXVG010000051.1 GCA_025351795.1 Salinibacterium sp.
GGATATGCCCAAGGAACACCGCCACAGCTCTAAAGCCGAGCGGTTCGGATGGGGCCTGATCGGGTGGAGGATTTCGCGCCGATGTGGGCCCCGTGGCGCTCTCTAGGTAGCGTGCAGGGAACACCCCCCGCGTGCGCGGGGAAGGGTGTTGTCTTTGAGCCTCGTTGTAGGCCGTCGGATAGGTTCGCATTGTCATCACGGCGATGGTGTTGATTGCTCGGTT
Source organism: Salinibacterium sp. (assembly GCA_025351795.1). Classification (GTDB taxonomy): domain Bacteria; phylum Actinomycetota; class Actinomycetes; order Actinomycetales; family Microbacteriaceae; genus Rhodoglobus. Next base: position 224 of record JANXVG010000051.1, read on the forward strand.
CAACGTGCGGTCCCTGCCCGGATCTAGTGGATGCCGGACGGTGTTGCCAGAGGCGGCACGGATTGGGCCGGTGTCAGCGCTCTGAGCTAGGGCGGCCTGAGGGCGGAGCCGATGTCGGCGACGGTGATCGCCGTATTTGATCTCCGAACCCGACACAGTGCTTTCAGTAATTCGCGCATTGGGGAAGAGCTTGCCTTTTTTCATCCGATAGGTCATAGTAGGCCCGGTGGTACTGCCACCGGGCCATAGGGCCAAGGCTGATCCGCCGCGGATCGGCTTCATACTTCAATGAGGAAGAATATGAAAATCAACCAGAGTTCCCCCAAGAGAGCGGTCAGCCGCAGCCGACTTGCCGCGTCTCTTATTGCGATCCCAGCGCTGATTGTCCTTGCCGGGTGTACTTCAACGACCACGACTGCTCCCACGGGCGAGTCGCACGTTACCGCCGACAGCGTATTTAGCCCGACCGTCTGCAAACCCACCGATGCCGCAGCAGTAGCGAGCATCCCGGCCCCTGTTTCCGGATTCACCGGGTACCAATCGTCTCCCGGCGACTGGCTTAAACTGCCTGACAAGTCCCCGCTGACCGGAAAGAAAGTTGCCCTGTCGGTCATGGGCTTAGGACAACCCTTCTTCACGGCTATCAAGAACCAGTGGGAGTTGCTCTCCAAGAAGTACAACTTCACTCTCACGGTCTACGACGGAAAGTTTGACGCCGGAACTGTCCAGTCGTTGGTTGACGACATCGTTGCTGCCAAGCCGGACGCGGTCGCCTTCGCACCACTGGATAGCGATGCGTCGGTGCCGCAGGTGCAGAAGATCATCAATGCTGGTATCCCGGTGGTGACCTACAACGTGCAGCCTCGCACTGTGGCCGCGCCGCGCGTATTCGCTGATGACTTCACAGGAAGCCAGATCGTTGGATGCAATGCCGGTGCGTACTTCAAGGCACGGTTCCCGGGACGCGATGCCAAGATTGGAATCGTTGATCTGCCAAACCTCCCTCAAGTCGCGGACCGGAAAAACGGCTTTCTGAAGGGATTCCTTTCGCAGATTCCGACGGCCACAGTGGCGCAGTCCGTCAACGGCGGTGGCGTCATTGACAAGGCCAACCCGGCAGCGAGTGACCTCATTCAAGCCCACCCTGAGGTCAACGTAATTTTTGGAATCAACGACGACAGCTCTCTGGGTACGGTTGCGGCCCTCAAGGCTGCGGACAAGTACAACGCTTCGTGGGGAGTGCTGGCCGCAGTTGACGGTTCGGGACCCGCTCTACAGAACGTGCGTGACCCCAACTCTCCGTACAAAGCGGAGTCCGGCTACCCGCCGCAGGACTTCTCGTGGGCGACCTTCAACCTCCTAGGTGCGACTGTCGACGGCAAGACGAAGCCTGACTCCCAAGTGGTCGTCGGCTACCCGCCCATCCGACCGACTGACGCGGCCATCAGCGACTGGCTCGCGAGCCAGTACCCCGGATGACATCTGCTTTTACCTCTCCGGCGGGAGCACAACTCCCGCCGGAGAGGGCAGCCGTCGTCTCGGTGCGGAATGTGTCCATGAGCTATCCCGGTGTTCGCGCCCTTCGGGAGGTCAGCATCGACATCCTGCCCGGAGAAGTGCATTGCTGGGTTGGCGAGAACGGCGCGGGTAAGTCCACGCTGATCAGAGTGCTGGCGGGCGCTCAGCAACCGGAGCTCGGGTGCATAGTGGTCAACGGTGAGCTCGCGGAACTCTCCAATCCCCACGTGGCGATTCGCATGGGAATGAGCTTCATCCTGCAGGAACTGTCGGTCGTGGACGGTTTGAGCGTCGCTGACAACATTCTGCTTGGCAACGAGATCAAACGCGGACCTAGTGTTCGCGTCGCAGACACACGGGCTCGCGCGCACGAATTGCTTGATCGGATCGGCTTCGGGTTCGTTGACGTGAGGTTACCCGTGCGGGCGCTGTCGATCGCCGAGAAACAAGCGGTTATGATCGCGCGCGCGCTGCACCTCGACGCTAAGGTTCTGTTTCTGGACGAGACCACGGCAACTCTCGACAACGAAGAAGTTGCTCGACTCTTCGAGGTCATGCGGGGTTTGCGGGCCGAAGGGCGAAGTCTCGTGTTCGTGTCTCACCGCTTGCACGAGGTCGAACAGATCGCTGACCGGGTCAGCGTCTTCAAGGATGGCACCATAGTGGCAACCTTGTCGGGGGCAGAGATCACCCAGTCCGCGATGGTGCGGTTCATGGTCGGTCGAGATATCGGCGACATGTTTCCTTCAAAGTTGCGTGACAAGGGCGAGCAAGTGCTGGTCGCGCGCTTGTTGTCAACAGATAGTGTGCACGACGTCGAGCTGTCGGTGCGCCGTGGCGAGATCTTGGGAATCGCCGGTTTGGTGGGGTCTGGTCGTACGGAGTTGTTGCGAGCATTGTTCGGCCTCGACCCGCTACGGTCCGGTTCTCTCACCGTGCACGGAGTGCCTGCGGTGTTCCGCAGTCCTCGCGATGCAATTAGATCGGGACTCGCGCTGGTCCCAGAAGACCGGAGAAGCCAAGGCATCGTGGCGCTCCGGTCGGTCGAGGAGAACGTGACTCTCAGCTGGATGACGCGCCAGCGTCGAAGGCTGCGTTGGCGAGCCGAAGGTCGCCGGATGGCGGCAGATCTGGTCGAGGAGTTGCGGATCAAAACCCCCAGTCTTCACCAACTCGTGGGTCTCCTTTCGGGCGGAAACCAACAGAAAGTGGTAATCGCTCGATGGCTCTCCATTCGACCGGATGTGCTGCTTCTTGACGAACCGACCCGCGGTATTGACGTCGGCGCGAAAGCTGAGATCTACAAGCTCATTGACAAGCTTGCGCGGGACGGCATGGCTGTCGTTGTCGTGTCATCAGAATTGCCCGAAATATTGGGTCTGTCCAACAACGTACTTGTTATGCATGGAGGTCGGGCGGTCGCTCATCTTTCGGGCGATACATCCGAAGAAGAGATCATCCGATTTGCCATGGCCACGGAAGGAAACTAGCTCGTGAACGAATCCATTTCGCGGTTGAGGGAGCTCGTGCGTCGCTTCGTACGGCAACCAATCGCTGCGACATTGCTGATCCTGCTGCTCCTGATGTTGGTGTTCTCGTTGATGAGCGACCGGTTCTTGACATGGGAGAACATCCAAAACGTCACTCGCACCTCATCGTCGGTCATTATCGTCGGGTGTGCAGTCACGCTCGTCATGGTTGCACGCGGACTGGATCTCTCGGTCGGCAGCATCCTGGCGGCGTGCTCCGTGCTTGCCGCAATACTCGCTTCCACGGGAACCAACCTCGTTGTCGCATACCTTGCGGCGTTGGGCCTAGGTTTGGCGATCGGAGCACTCAACGGCACTCTCGTGGTCGGTTTCAAGGTGACTCCAATTATCGCCACCCTCGGAACCCTGAACATCGCGCGAGGAATTGCCTACCTAATCACCCCGAGCGCGATTCTTGTCGGTCTTCCGCCGGCCTGGAGCGCCATCGGAACGTCAAGCGCGCTCGGAATTCCCCTTCCTGTTCTCGTCGCAGTGCTGTTCATTGCGGCTTTCAGTTGGCTGCTGAACAGAACTGTTTTTGGTCGCTACGTCTATGCCATCGGCGGCAACGAGGAGACTGCGCGCCTCGCGGGGGTCAACGTCAAGAGAGTTCTCTTCCTGCTGTACCTGATCTCGGGAGGGGCCGCGGGCGTAGCGGCGATTCTGCTCAGTTCGCGCCTCGGAAGTGGCGACCCCAATATTGGGATTGGCTTCGAGTTTCAGGTTATTGTCGCGGTCATTCTTGGAGGAACGAGTCTCGCAGGAGGCGAGGGGCGCATTAGCGGCACCGTCCTCGGAGCGCTCATCGTGGGCTTTCTTGCAAACGGACTCAACCTGATCGGTGTGCAGTCTTTTTGGCAGTACGTGGCTCAAGGCGCAGCGCTGATTGTGGCTGTCATCCTCGATCGCTTTGCGCGCAACAACAGGGCAGCTCCCCGCTCACGCGGACTGTCAGGCACTAAATCGTTGGGGAGTAGCAAGTGAGGCCGGCGACATACTCAATCGTTGCGGATGGCTTGGACCATCCCGAATGCGTCGCGGTCGGCCCCGATGGCGCCCTCTACGCTGGCGGCGAGGCTGGCCAGATCTATAGGATTGATGTGCACAGCGGTGAGATCGCGACGATCGCAGTTCTTGACGGATTCATCCTGGGCATTGCTCTCGATGGCGACGGCAATGTCTACGCCTGCGACACGACACACGGCTGTGTGTGGGTGGTCGACCCCGAAGGACACTCTGCGCAACTGACCACCGGTACGCCGAGTCGGCCCATGCGAATTCCGAACTACCCGGCCTTTGATGCCCAAGGGAACCTGTATGTGAGCGATTCTGGAGCTTGGGATGAGGTGAGTGGATGCATCTTCCGCGTGCGAGCCGATGGTGCAACCGAGGTGTGG
>JANXVG010000054.1 GCA_025351795.1 Salinibacterium sp.
CTTCACCCCGGCGGCGCGGGCGCTATCTGGGCGGGCCGGAGCATCGCCTGCCGGCCGGCCGCGGGCCCGACTGGTCTCGTTGCTGCGGGCAGCTTTCCGGGCATCGTTCCACGCCGCCCGGCGCACCTCATCGAGGGCGTCGGTGGCCCATTTGACAACATGGAACGGTTCCGCGCAGCGCACCGCGTTCGGGGCTTTCTCCGCGACAACACTGGCAATCCAGGCCGCCCCGTCCTCGGAAACATGGGTGATCTGTGCCGACCGCTCAGGACCGAGCGCATCAAAGAACAGGCTCAGGGTGGCCTTGTCCTGCCCGGCGCCGCCCAGACCGGCCGGCCCGTGTCGTGGTCGACGACTACGGTCAAATACTTGTGTCCGCGCTTGTAGGAAATCTCGTCGATCCCGATCCGAGTCAGGCCGGCGAACTGGGCCCCAAGATCCACCCCTGGCGTGGGGATCCGGGTCGCGCACACCAGTCGGCTGATCGGGGTCCTGGCCATGCGGTTCATTCCTCGATGCTCTGGGACATGTGCGCCGCAGTTCCTGCCATGCCGGAGGGCAGCCCGGTATCCTGAGAGTGGCTGGAAGAGAGCCTGTAATGACTGATGTGCTGCCCCATGCTGTTCTGGTGCGGGATCGGGATGCGATTCGCGCGCCGCTCGCCGCCCACGGGGTGACCGAAGCGGGCGTGTTCGGCTCGGTAGCGCGGCACGAGGACACCGTACGCTCCGACTTGGATCTGATCGTCACCTTCGGCCCGGGCGTGCGCCGTGACGTGGTGCGCCTCGCGGACGAACTCGCTAAGCTCACCGGGTTGTCGGTCGACGTCGTGGACCAGGAGAAGGTTCTGGACCGGGCGCGTCGGACCGGGATCGGCTACAGCATCCTGCGCGACACGGTTCCTCTGTGAGCCCGGAGGACGCCGAGGCTATCCTTGCCCTGCAGGCCGAGGTTGACGTCGCCCTCCAACTCGCCGACGAAGAAGCTTCCTCCCGGCAGGACTGGCGGATCCGGTATGCGGCCGAACGGGTACTTGAGAGCGTCTTCCAGGCCGCCCAGGCTATGCCCGAGGCTCGGCGCGAACGATACTTCGGCGGAGATGGTTTTCAGGCGCTGCGGGGAATGCGCAACCGTCTCGCTCACAACTACCTCGCCGTCGACGGCGACATCCTGTGGGAATCTCTCAGCGTTGACCTACCGCGGGTCCACGACCGGCTCCAGAAGGATGCCGCGGCCGCGAGTGCCCTGATCAAGGAGCTCATGGCCCGCCAGGACGTCGATTCTGAGAGCTGGCGTCGCACGCACCTCGGCCGCATCGACCCGCAGAACGACCAGTAGCGGCTACAGCCCCGCGCGAGGGGCAGTGCCGGCGCGATGACCGATTGCGCCTGTTGCCCGAAGCGGTGTCGGGCTTCCAAGGAGGATCGCACGGCGCCGTGCTGGATCGCGCGGTCGGCGGTTAGGTGGGTCGTTTCGGCCGGGGGAGTCACCAGCAGCTCGAGGAACATCTTGTCTGGCTTTCCCGCCAGATATCTCACGTAGCTGCCGACTGCCGCCCAGGCATCCGCCTCAGATTCACGATCGGTGAGAAACTGTTCGACCTCGGTTATGACGGTCTCGAATTCGATGGGCGTCACATGGCTTAGCGTCGATGCTTTAGAGCGCAAGCAGTGCATAATTGTGCAGGAGAGCAAGGGAGATCGCCATGAATCCGAGTGAAGAAATCGACGGTGTGATCGCGAAGCATCCCGACTGGCGCGGCTCCACGTTGGCGAGCCTCCGCCGCATTATCCTCGAGGTCGATCCCGAGATCGTCGAGACCTGGAAGTGGATGGGGTCACCGGTCTGGGAACTGAATGGCATCATCTGTGTCGGCAACATTTTCAAGAACAAGGTGAAGCTCGTCTTCATGGACGGGGTGGCACTCAGCGATCCTGACGGCATCTTCAATGCTGAGATGGAGGGCAATAAGAGGCGGGCTATTGATTTCTTTGAAGCAGATCACACCGACGAAAATTCCCTCAAGACTCTCGTTCGTGCTGCCATCAGCCATAACCAGTCTCGAGTGAAGAAGTAGGTTTCGTCTCGGCAATACCGGGGATCCCCCGTGACCGGCGCCCACAGATCTGCGCGGGTCACATCGATGGCGCCGCGGTATTCGCAGGAGCGTGTCGGCGACGCCGGAGCACGCTAACTCGGCGGTCAATATTGACAAATTCTGTACCCGCTCTTTACAGTTCTCGAACATTGCTTCTGGATGATCATGAGGTCGCAGTTTTTCGGCATCCGTCATCGACTAAGGAACTCATGAATAAGAAAATTGTTACCGGCGCCGCAGCCGCAGCGGCCGGGGTCATCATGGTTGTCGGTTTAGCGGGGCCAGCTTTCGCGTCCACACCGCCCACGGCTCCGGCCACCCTCGCTTCTGTGCAGGCTAAGGGAGCTGCAGCAACTGCCAAGCGTGTCGCGGCCCTCGACGCCGCTCTGGTGAAGGTAAACGCGAACACGTCCCTATCAGCGGAGCACAAGGCCACTATCGTTGCAAACTTCGCAGCAGCGAGTTCAGCAGAAAAGAATCTCGGTATCGCTATCGCCGCTGACACGACGTTGGCGTCCGCGAAGGCCGACCTGAAAAGTGTCTACGATCAGGAGCGGGTCTACGTGGTGGTTCTGGCTCAGGCTCACATCGTTGCGGCTGCTGACACCAACACCACCAAGCTGGTAAACGCACAGACGAAGTTGACCGCGCTCCTCGCGGGCAAAGACAAAGCGAAGTCGACCATGGCGCTGCAAGCTGATCTGGCCGACGTCACTACCCAGCTTGCCCTCATCGACTCACATTCGAACGGCCTGGCAGCTTCTGCTCTTGCCGTGACTGCCGACTCGTACAACGCAAACCACGCAGTGCTCACAGCCGATGAAGACGCCGCGAAAGCTATTCGGGCAGCGCAGAAGCAGGCGCACGCTGACCTGAAGGCGATCTGGGCGGCCATCAAGTAACAGAAACGCTATTAGGTGGGTGACTCGAGCTGTTTCGAGTCACCCACTTTCTGCGCGCGCAGCCTGGGCATCGACGTCGGCGAATACCGGCTGACGTCGCCATGGTGACGTTGCACACACCGGCACGAGCGCTCACCGCATCGGGTGGCTCAAACTCGGCTATCGCACCTCGTTCGCCGACGAACCAGGTTCTGACAAAACATCCGATTCTGCCTAAATCTCCGTGAAATAGCGGGTATCCCGACCGCGGGCGACGTCGTCAGGTGCGGATGCCCCGCCGGACGCACTGTCGACCGCGACCGCAGGTAATGCAGCAACTCTCGGTCACACACTGGTGTGCGTGCGGACGGTGATCGTGCCGCTCGGCGACCGCGTCTTCATGGATCAGGCTCAGGAGCAAGCTAGCGCGAATGTGCTTGGTGTCAACAACCGCAATGATCCTCGGTGAAAACGCGTAACGCGGGTAGGATCGGCACACCATTCACATAGAGCAGGGTGGCATTTACGCAACCTCGCCGTGAGACAGCATGGAAGGCAGAATCGATTTTATGATACAAAAGCGAATTATGATCGGCTTAGCGGCCGCTGCGACCTTGGGCATGGTAATGACCGGGTGTGC
>JANXVG010000074.1 GCA_025351795.1 Salinibacterium sp.
TCTACGCCATGCTCCGCGACGGCACCCTCTATCAAGCCGAACACACCCTCGCCGCTTGAAAAACACATAGGGGCACCCCCGGCTCTGGGGTTCGCTATGCTTTCACTGCTCAGAACGTTCAGCGGCGCTCACCCGAAAGACTCTATGCACGTCACGAGACTGGCCGCGTTCGTTGGGGTAATCATGGTCGGCGCGCTCATGCTTGGGCCTGCGATTTCAGCCTACGCCGGTGGGTCGGGCTTCCAGATCTTTGTGCACACGCCATCCGGAACGACGATCACGCTTGATGTGGAGAACTCAGACTCGATCGAGAACGTACGCACCAAAATTCAGGATAAAGAAGGCCTTCCGCCCGATCGGCAGCGGCTGCGCTTCGGAAACACAATCCTTCAGGATGGGCGCACACTCGCCGACTACACCATCCAGCAAGAGAACACGATCGTTCTCGAACTGGTGATTCCGCTGGCCTGGACGGATACTACGCTCGCCCCATTCGTGATCAACACGGCATACGCCGATGCTGTACTCGCCACTTCTGACCTCACAACTGCGCACTACGCGGTGACGGCCGGAATGCTGCCGCTGGGGATTGCGCTCGATTCGGCAACCGGCTTAGTCTCAGGTAGCCCATCGAGTTCCGGTCCATACGCGTTCACGATCAGTGCGACGCGGGATGCGGCATCGGTCGCCCAGAATTTCGCGGGCACGATAGATCCGGCGATCGCGACTCTCGCGAGTACCGGGTTAGATCCACGGCTCGCTGTGCTCGCCGCTCTACTTGTGCTCGCCACCGGCGTGCTGGTCACGCGCCGAGCCGCTCTCAGCGCGTGAGCAACCCCGCCCGCTCTGGGTGTTCGTCGAACCACTTTCCGACGTACCAGCACATCGGCACGACGCGCAGCGTTGTCGTGCTCTCGACGTCGTCGATTGCAAATGTCACGACCTCGGCCGCATAGCCCTTGCCGCGCAGCATCGGCGAGGTGAACGTGTGGGTGAACGAGACGGCGTTGCCGTTGACGGTGTAGTCAGCTGCGGCGACGAGGTCACCGTCGATGCGCAGGGTGTAGCGATGGGCATCCGTCTCGTGGACGAGTTTTCTGGTCACGGTTCCACGGTACGCCGCGATTGGGCACCCACGTTGACGTGCAGACGATTCTCGGGGTCAAGAACGCGCAGCATTGCTTCCGCGATGACTCCAAGTTGCTCGATTTGTGCTGGGCTGAGTGGATCGATCACGTGGTGGCGCACGGTGCTCACGTGACCGGGTGCCGTGGTGACAACCTTGTGCCAGCCAGTTTCGGTCAGTGAAGCGTTCGTGGCCCTGCGGTCTTCGGCGCACGGTTTTCGGTCGACGAATCCGCGCTTCTCGAGCCGCGCGACCACGTGCGAGAGACGGGGGAGTGTGGAGTTTGTACGTTCAGACAGCGCAGTCATCCGCAACGTACGTGTGGGAGCTTCGGAGAGCACAGCGAGCACGAAGTATTCGAAGTGGCTGAGGTCGGAATCGCGCTGTAGTTGCCCGTCGAGAACGCCGGGTAGCAGCTCGACCACGGCAACGAAGTTCATCCACGAGCGCAACTGTGCGGGCGTGAGCCATGGTGTGTCATCCATGGACCGATTCTACTCACGATTAGTTGCTGTTACAACTAAAATACCGTAGATTGATTGTCACAACAACTATATGAACAGCGGGAGAGTGTCATGACGAGCATCAGCATCATCGGGGTAGGAAACATGGGATCGGCCATCGCGAGCATCGCGGTGAAGGGCGGAGCAGAAGTTCAGCTCATTGCGCGCGACGCCGAGAAGGGGGCAGCAGCAGCAGTGTCCAGCGGTGCCACAGCTGCCACCTACGGCGACGCGCTCACGGGCGACGTTGTAGTTCTCGCACTTCCCTACCCTGCCATCGCCGAGGTGCTCGCGACCTACGGATCACAGCTCTCCGGCAAGACAATCGTCGACATCTCCAACCCAGTCGACTTTTTCACCTTCGACTCGCTCGTGACGCCTGCTGATGGCTCGGCCGCGCACGTGATATCGCGTGCCGTTCCTGGCGCTACGGTACTCAAAGCGTTCAACACGACGTTCGCAGCAACACTCGGCTCAGGGCAGGTCGGCGGCCTGCCCACGACCGTCCTGATCGTCGGCGACGACACTGCTGCCAAGGCAGAGCTCGCCGCAGTGATCCAGGCCGGTGGAGTTGGCGCCATCGACGCGGGATCGCTCAAGCGCGCGCGTGAACTCGAGGCGATGGGCTTCCTCCAGCTCACGCTTGCGGCAACCGAGAAGGTCGGCTGGGCCAGCGGCTTCGCCGTCGTCAAGTAGCCAGCGCGTCGAGCGGCCGTATCCCATCCGGGATACGGCCGCTCGCAACTCAGGCCGGGGGTATGACGCACAGAACTCTCTTTCCGTGGCCGTGAGCACGTGTGCGAGTACTGGTCTGAGCCGAGCAACTCGTGGGCGCCAGACCGCAATCTGGTTCTGGCGATTGCGGGTGACCCAGTCGTGTGAGGATGCCCGGCGGCGCTGAATATCCGCTCAGTCGACGTCTGCCCCCGGCTCACGCCCGAGAAACTTCTCCATGTCACGTCGCTCGCGCTTGGTGGGGCGCCCGGCACCCCGGTCGCGCACGGCGACGTGAACTATCTCGTCGCGAGGTGGTGGGGGAGGGGAGATCTCCAGGTAGCTCTCGGCGGCCACCGCCGCGGCGACGCGCTTGACGAGGAGCGCCCGCACCAAGAACGTTCGCTCGAAGCCCGATACGCGCACGCGAACTTCGTCACCGATCCGCACCGTCTGAGCCGCTTTGGCATGCTCGCCGCCCACACGCACATGACCGGCCCGACAGGCCGCCGTCGCGGCCGAGCGGGTCTTGTACACGCGCACAGCCCAGAGCCAGGCATCCACGCGAGCGGTGTCTGCCATCATTCTGCAGTCGCGAGATCCGACTTCCAGCGCACGAGGTTGCGCACGGTCTCACTTGAGTCGTTTGCGAGACTCGCCATGACATCCGCTGGCACGTAAAAGTTCACGGCAAGCCAGCCGCGTACCTTTTCTGCTGGGTCACCGGCCATCGAGCGCAGAACGTCGCGAGACGTCGACTCGTTCTTCGCCACGCAACCGCGCACGCCGTCATCGGGGTCAGCGGCCAAAGCCACCATCACGTCTTCGGGTGCGTGGTAGCTGCTCGCCACGCTCTCTCGAATCTTCGGGTTTAGGTCGCGGGCTAGCAGTCGCAGTCGTGCGATTTTCGTCGCGGTAACATCGGGCGCAGGGTGCAGAGTCGCCGCGTGCTCGGGCGTCAGCATCGCGGGAGCCATGGCCCTCATCTGCGCGAGTTGTGCGGGAGTAGTGAAGCGGATGCACGACATGAAGTCCACGGTACTCCCGAGACGTGGCAGGCGAACCAGACGCGCCGGGGTCGCACGGCGCTGCACGGCTCGGCTGCCTCAGCCTGTGTGCGACTCAGGGCGCTCTGGGTTGTGCGGTGGCCACGGGATGCTCGGGCTCGTCGACCGCTGATACGCCGCGTACTCGGGGTACTTCGATCTCGAGATGCTCTCGGTGAAGATCGTCGACCCAATGAAAAGTGTGCTGAGCAGTACAGCACCGACAACGCTCCACTGCACTACCGAGCCAGCGGCCACGGCACCGAAGAAAAACAGTGCCCACCACTGGGCCTGCTCGAAGAAGAAGTTGGGGTGCCGCGAAAATCGCCACAGGCCGGTCTGCACGAATCGCGGTCGATAGTCGGGGCCACCGACTTTCTTCCTCTGTTGGAACTCCCATTGCTGCTGATCGGCGACTTTCTCGGCAATCAAGAATGCGAGGAAGGCCACCGCCACGATCATGTCGAGTACTCCAAATGGAGCCTGGTTCTGGTAGGCGGTGAGTGCGGGCAGCGCGAGCAAAACGAGGATCAGGTTCTGGTATAGCACGATGAAAAACAGGTTGAAGAGGTGAAACTGCCACGCTGCCATGCGCCCGCGCAGCACTGCCCACCGATAGTCTTCGTGGCCGCTGTAGCCGCCTTTGCGGGCGAAGTTGAAGGTAAGTCGCGCACCCCACAGCGTCACGAGCACCGCCATGATGTTCAAGCGGACGTCGCTCAGCCCCGCGGCGGCCGCGAATACCCACAGGTATGCGACCGGCGCGATCGACCACATCCGGTCGACCCAGGAATACTCCCCGCTGAGAAGTGAGGCGATCCACGTGAAGGCGCAGACTCCGACGGAGATCCAGAAAACGATGACAATCGGGCTCATATCGGCATCCTAAACCGTGCCGTGCAGTCGATAGACTTGCTGGCTGTGGACGTAACCGGAATGGGCGCAGTCAGCACGAGGGTGCTGACGGTTCCCAATATTCTTAGCTTCTTCCGCCTGCTACTCGTGCCGGTATTCCTCGTGTTCATTATTGCCGGGCAAGACTTTCTCGCACTCCTCGTTCTTGTCTTCTCGAGCATCACCGATTATCTCGACGGCGTGATCGCCCGTCGATTCAAACAGATCACTCGCCTTGGGCAACTGCTCGATCCGGCCGCCGACCGTCTCTTTATTTTTGCGACGCTCATTGGCTTGACAATCCGTGGCATCATTCCGTGGTGGTTCGCGGCAATTATTATCGGCCGGGATGTCGTGCTGTTGGTTCTCGGAATCACACTTGCGAATCTCGGCTATGGACCGCTACCCGTTCATCACCTAGGCAAAGCAGCAACTCTCTGCCTCTTCTACGCGCTACCGATCATCATGATCGGCCAGGCATTCCCGGGCACCGCTTTCGTCACGAATCCGATCGGCTGGGCTTTTGCCATTTGGGGTGCGTTGTTGTATTGGTGGGCCGGAGCAATCTACCTGGTTGAAACCAGCCGTTTGATTCGAATCTCGCGGATCGAGTCGGTCGTCACATCCGATACGCTGGATGGCTAAGGGAGGGTCACGATGGTCGATTCCGAAATGCCGGGACACACCGCCGCGGATGTTCCGCAGCAGCCACGGTCCGAGCAGCCATTACCCGCGCAGCCCGCGCATCGAAAGCTGCTACCCCAGCAGCCCGCGCAGCACCAGCCCGTATCGCGCGATGATGCCACTGCGACCTACTCGGATGAGTTTGGAGTGCAGCTCACTGCATTAGATGGGGATTTTTCCACGGAGGAACAGGAAGCAATTGTTGCCCTACCATCTGGGTCTGCCCTGCTGGTGGTGCGCCGCGGGCCGAATGCTGGCGCGCGTTTCCTGCTCGATGCAGACGTGACGACGGTAGGCCGCCATCCCGAGGCCGATATCTTTCTCGACGACGTCACGGTGTCGCGCAGACATGCGGAGTTCCTGCGGTATGGAACGTCGTTTCAGGTCAAAGACCTAGGCTCGCTCAACGGTACCTACTTTGACGGAGTACGCATCGATACGGCTCTCCTCACCGATGGTGCGGAAGTGCAGGTCGGTAAGTTCCGCCTGACCTTCTCCGCGTCACGTACCGATCTCTCGCGCCAGGTCAGTCGGTAGTGGCCCGCGTTGCTTCCCAGACGAGAGCGTCTGGGGGTTCTTCCCTACTCAGCATCGGGCAAGTGCTCGCGCGCCTCAATCCAGAGTTCCCCGACCTGAGCCCATCGAAGCTTCGTTTTCTCGAGGAACGCCACCTCGTCGCACCCGCCCGCACCGAGTCGGGCTATCGCAAGTTTTCGTCGACCGATATGGAGCGCTTGCGTTTCGTGCTCACCATGCAACGTGACTACTATTTGCCTCTCAAGGTCATTCGCGGCTATTGCGACGAATTGGATGCTGGTCGCCAGCCAGAACTGCCCGGCAAGGTTCAGCACGCCGGTTCAATGCTTCCCAACGAGCGCCGGTACACGCGTGACGAACTCATTCGAGAGTCGGGTGGCAACGCCATGTTGCTCAATGATGCAGTTTCGGCGTCACTCATTGTTCCCGCCGAGCTGTTCGGTGAAGACGTGCTTGCCGTGCTGAGGTCGCTCGTGGAGTTGCAGCGTAGCGGTATTGAGCCCCGTCACTTGCGCGGATTCCGGGCTGCGGCGGAGCGGGAACTCGGGCTTATCGAGAATGCCCTGCTTCCGGTCGCGCGACGTAAGGATGCCTCGTCGAGGGCTCGCGTGGCCGAGATGTCGCGCGAGATCGCTGGTCAGCTCGAAATCGTGCGCAGCAGTCTGATCCGATCTGCACTTACTCGCCTCGATAAGTAGTACGGTCGAAAGAGCCGACACGCCGACCAGTTTTTCCGAATGTCGTTGGTCAGCGTCTGGCGCGTGGGTACCGTGGTGTATAGAGCGAACACTCAGTGTCAACTTCAACGTGAAGGTTAGACACGATTGATGGAGGGCAGTGGTATGAACGAAGTCAGTCGGAACGAATCTTCCCGCTACGACCTCGGCCTGCTCTTCACTGACGGCATGGTGGAACTTGATAATACTGCCGGCTACCGCGGTGCGATAGCTGCCAAGGCAGCGGGCATCAGCTATCGCCAACTGGACTACTGGGCACGCACGCAACTCGTTGAGCCGACCGTGCGCGGTGCGGCAGGATCCGGGTCGCAGCGGCTCTACGGATTTCGCGACATCTTGGTACTCAAGCTCGTCAAGCGCCTGCTCGATACCGGCATCTCGTTGCAACAGATTCGTGTGGCTGTAAACCAACTCCGTGAGTCAGGTATCAGCGACCTCGCTCAGACGACGCTCATGAGCGATGGCGCGAGCGTCTATCTCTGCACCTCGAACGACGAGGTTATCGACCTGGTGAGCCGCGGCCAGGGCGTGTTCGGCATTGCAGTGGGCAAGGTGCTGCGCGAAGTCGAAAACAGTCTCGTCGAACTTGATTCGGTTGCTGCGGAAGACCCGGCAGACGAACTCGCACAGCGCCGCGCGATCCGCGCGTCCTAAGGCTCACGGTGCCGTGTCCGCGGCAGATACGGCTCGGCTCGCTCAATCGTTTTTCAGGTTGAGGCGCGTGGCACTTGGACTATCCAGAAACGGAAGCGTTCAGCCTGAAAAACGACCAAACCTGAAGTCGGAGTCGACGGAGGCCGGACGCCGACCAGACGATGTCGACCGCAGATCAGTAGTTCGGCGCCGGCTCTTCGGTATAGTCGCCGATGCGCGCGGTGCGCATCACGCGCTCGAGAAGCTGGTCGAAGTTGCGCGCCATCTCTTGGGCGCTTTCCCCCGGCCACACGTGCAGGGGCTTGGCCGCGCCCTGCGCCTGCTGCAGTGACGTGCGCTCGGGCAACTGTGGGCTGAGCACGAGTGGGCCGAACATGTCGCGCAGCTCCTTGATGCGAAACTGATGCTCGAGCGACTGCGAGCGCAGGCGGTTGACGATGATGCCGAGCGGCTGGAGTCGGGGCGACAATCCGCGGCGAATCTCCTCAATGGCACGCAACGCGCGGTCTGCGGCAGCGACAGAGAACAAGCCGGGCTCGGTGACGATCGTCACGCGGTCGCTCGCCGCCCAGGCCGTGCGAGTGAGCGCGTTGAGCGATGGTGCACAGTCAATCAGCACGAGGTCGTAGTCGGCCTCGACGTTCGCGAGTGCCTCTTCAAGTTTCCAGATATCGCGGATGCTGGGATGCGGTCCATCGAAGTTGATCGCCGACGGTGAACCGATCAGTACGTCGATTTTACCGGGACGACCCTTTGTCCATCCGCTCGGAGCGATCGCGGCCCGCACGACCTTCTCCTTGGGCGAGGCGAGAACGTCGGCCACGTTGAGGTGACCTGCGACGTCGATATCCATGCCAGTTGAGACATCCGATTGAGGATCGAGATCAACCACGAGAGTGCGGAGTCCGCGAGCAAAAGCTGCCGAGGCAAGCCCTAGCGTCACTGTGGTCTTTCCCACGCCCCCTTTGAGGGAGCTGACGCTAAGTACATGCACGAGTACCGACGATACCTTCACTACAGTTAAAGAACCTAAATTATGAGGGCGGGAGCGCACCTACGGAGCAACTTGCCAGCCTGTGCGACCCATAGAGTTGACCGTGACCGAAAGGGCTGGATGTTCACGAAGATTCTCGTTGCGAATCGCGGAGAGATCGCTATTCGTGCGTTTCGCGCGGCCTACGAATTGGGCGCGAAGACTGTAGCGGTCTATCCGTATGAGGATCGAAACTCCATGCACCGCCTCAAGGCAGATGAGGCGTACCAGATTGGCGAAAGAGGTCATCCGGTTCGAGCCTACCTCGACGTTGCCGAGATCATCCGCGTCGCACGGGAGTCTGGCGCTGACGCAATTTACCCTGGCTACGGTTTTCTGTCTGAGAACCCCGACCTTGCCTACGCAGCAGCCGAGGCCGGTATCACTTTCATCGGCCCGCCCGCACGGGTGCTCGAGATGGCGGGTAACAAGGTCACCGCGAAGGAACACGCGATCGCCGCTGGTGTTCCCGTGCTCAAAT
The DNA here is from genome assembly GCA_025351795.1 of Salinibacterium sp. Classification (GTDB taxonomy): domain Bacteria; phylum Actinomycetota; class Actinomycetes; order Actinomycetales; family Microbacteriaceae; genus Rhodoglobus. The sequence goes on from JANXVG010000074.1 coordinate 8,410, forward strand.
CGACCCCCGCATCCCGCGATATCGACGAACTTATCGCTGGTGCAGACGCGATCGGGTTCCCGATTTTCGCGAAAGCGGTAGCGGGCGGCGGCGGGCGCGGCATGCGTCGAGTCAACAAGAAAGAAGATCTTCGCGCAGCGCTCGAAGAGGCCATGCGCGAGGCCGACAGTGCCTTTGGCGATCCGACCATGTTCATCGAGCAAGCAGTCGTTCGCCCACGTCATATCGAGGTGCAGATTCTTGCAGATTCGCAGGGCGACATAGTTCACCTTTTCGAACGGGACTGCTCGGTTCAGCGCCGCCACCAAAAGGTTGTCGAGATCGCCCCGGCTCCGAATCTCGATGAGGTGACACGTCAGACCATGTACCGAGACGCGATTGCCTTCGCGAAGTCGATCAACTATGAAAATGCCGGTACCGTCGAATTTTTGCTCGATACGGCGGGGGAGCGCACCGGCCAACACTTTTTCATCGAGATGAACCCGCGCATCCAAGTCGAACACACCGTCACCGAAGAGGTGACGGATGTCGACCTTGTTCAGTCCCAGATGCGCATCGCAGCGGGGCAAAGCCTCACCGAGCTTGGCCTGCAGCAGGGAGACATTAGATTGCGCGGCGCAGCACTGCAGTGTCGCATCACCACGGAAGATCCAGCTGCGGGGTTCAGGCCAGACACTGGCAAGATCACGACCTATCGCTCGCCGGGTGGGGCAGGCATCCGTCTCGACGGTGGCACGATCTTCGCCGGTGCGCAGATTTCTCCGCACTTCGATTCGATGCTCGTCAAAATGACGGCTCGGGGGCGCGACTTTCCGGCCGCGGTCACTCGCGCGCGCCGCGGACTGGCTGAGTTCCGCTTACGCGGAGTGACCACCAACATCCCGTTCTTGCAGGCCGTGCTCGACGACCCGAGCTTCATCGCCGGTGACCTGAGCACGAGCTTTATCGATGAGCGACCCGAGCTCGTGCACTCTCACCAGTCGAAAGACCGCGGCACGCGCATCCTCAACTGGCTTGCCGAAGTCACCGTGAATCAGCCGAACGGTAGCGGGTCCGGGCTCATCAACCCGCAAGTAAAGCTGCCCATTGTCGACCTCGAGGCGGATGCGCCCGCCGGCTCCCGCCAACGACTCCGGGAACTGGGGCCGACCAAGTTCGCCGCAGCACTCCGCGCGCAGACCGCGCTTGCGGTCACAGACACCACCTTCCGTGACGCGCACCAATCGCTACTCGCGACCCGCGTTCGCACGCGTGACCTCGTCGCGGTGCTGCCGCACGTTGCCCGACTTACCCCCGGGCTGCTCTCCGTGGAGGCCTGGGGCGGTGCCACCTACGACGTAGCGCTCCGATTTCTCGGAGAAGACCCGTGGGAGCGCCTATCGACGATGCGCGAGGCTTTGCCGAACATCGCGATTCAGATGCTTTTGCGCGGGCGCAACACCGTCGGTTACACGCCATATCCCACCGAGGTAACCGACGCATTCGTGCGTGAAGCCGCATCGAGCGGCGTCGATATTTTCCGCATCTTCGATGCACTCAACGATGTATCGCAGATGCGTCCGGCGATCGAGTCGGTACTCGCGACCGGCACAGCCGTCGCCGAAGTCTCGGTGTGCTACACGGCTGATTTGCTCGACCCTTCAGAGACGCTCTACACACTCGACTACTACCTGCGGCTCGCCGAGCAGATTGTGGAGTCGGGTGCGCACATCATCGCCATCAAGGACATGGCAGGGCTCTTGCGTGCAGAAGCCGCCACGAAGCTCGTGACAGCTCTACGCGCACGGTTCGACCTTCCGGTGCACGTGCACACTCACGACACAGCAGGGGGCCAGCTGGGAACACTACTGGCCGCGTCGAGGGCCGGGGCAGACGCGGTGGATGTCGCAAGCGCACCGATGGCGGGCACCACGAGCCAGCCCTCGGCATCAGCTCTCGTCGCGGCGCTCGCGCACACTGAGCGCGACACGGGGCTGTCTCTCCAAGCCGTCTCTGACCTTGAGCCCTACTGGGAGGCCGTGCGGCATGTCTACAAGCCATTCGAGTCTGGTTTACCCGGGCCGACCGGGCGCGTCTACCATCATGAGATTCCGGGTGGCCAACTCTCTAACCTGCGTCAGCAGGCGATCGCCTTGGGGCTCGGCGACCAGTTTGAGAAGATCGAGAACCTCTACGCTGCGTCGAGTAAAATTCTCGGGCGCCCACCCAAGGTCACGCCGTCATCGAAGGTCGTCGGTGACCTCGCTCTCGCGCTGGCGGCAGTGGATGCCGACCCGGCTGACTTCGAGCACAACCCTGACAAGTACGACATTCCCCATTCGGTCATCGGATTCATGGCAGGCGAGCTCGGTGAGCTGCCTGGTGGTTGGCCCGAGCCGTTCCGCACCAAAGTGCTCGCCGGGCGTACGGTGATGATCGGCATCACTCCAATTACGGCAGACGACCAGCGTGCTCTCGACGCTGACTCCATCACCCGACGTGCTGCACTGAACCGCTTGCTTTTTCCGCAACCAACTGCGTTGTTCGAGCACGTGCGCGAGACCTATGGCGATCTCTCGGTGGTCGATACGACTGACTATCTCTACGGCCTGCAGCAGGGTGTTGAGCACGTCTTCGAGATCAGTAAGGGTGTGAGCGTCTATGTGGGACTTGAGGCGATCGGCGATGCCGACGACAAGGGTATTCGCACGGTCATGACGACTCTGAACGGCCAACTTCGTCCGGTGTTCGTGCGCGATGCCAGCATTACGGTCGACACCAAGTCCGCGGAGAAGGCGGATGCCAGCAAGCCAGGTCATGTTGCGGCCCCGTTCTCGGGCGTCGTGACTCTCAAGGTGGAGGTGGGCGCTACCGTGGAAGCTGGGAACAGCGTGGCGTCGATTGAGGCCATGAAGATGGAAGCCGCAATCACGGCGACGGTAACGGGCACGGTGAGGCGGCTCGCTATCCCGAAAACCCAGCAGGTGGATGCCGGCGACTTACTCCTGGAGATCGAACCGGCTTAGGCCGTGGTGGCCAGCCGGAGTAAACTTGAGGTTTGCACCGAAGGGAACGTGGTTTGGTTACCAAACGCAAATCAGATATCGACGCGATTCAGGGTACTCCTGCAGCGCGGAAGATCGCCGGGGGCAGCACCCTCACCACCATCATTCCTGACGCTGTTATTGCCGACAGGGTGATTCTCGACACGATGACCGTCACCATCGACTTGCCAGCACCCGTGCGTTCGGCACCCGCCGACGAAGTCGCGATCGCGATTGATGACGTCTCGATCACCCCAACATTCCTCGACGCGCCAGAGGTGACGACGACCTCAATTTCGGTCGTGCAGCACGTGATTGAACCAGTGATGGAGGTCGTGCCGGAACCCGAAATTCCACCTCTGCCGACCGCGCACAGTGTGCCCCAACGTCGTCGCGATCGCATCAATGGAGTGGTGTCGGCCACCCCGGAACCGGCGGCCATGCTCACCGCTGAACGCCTCGTTGAACCGTTTGGCAGGCGAAAGCACGCGCCAGAGGGGTTCTGGCCGGCACTCCTCTACTCGGTGACGCTTCACCTCGTGAATGTCGGCGATTCATGGCGAGTGCGTGAACGCAAAGCGCTTGACTCCCGTATCGCCAGAACGTTCGAGGGTGGCACGCGCTTCGTGCCAGTGCTCACTCGAAAAGGCGGGGTGGGAAAGACCACCATCACGACGCTCCTCGGCATGGCGATGGCTGATGTGCGCGACGACCGCGTCATCGCGATCGACGCGAATCCCGATCGCGGTACTCTCGCCGAACGCATCAATAAACAGACCAGATCCACGGTTCGCGACGTCGTCATCCATGCGCCCGAGATCACGGCGTTTAGCGAATTCTCCACCTATGTCTCCCGCGATGAGACCCGCCTCGATGTTCTCGCAACTGACACAGATCCGATGCTGTCCGAGGCGTTCGACGAAGATGATTACAACGTCGTCGCGGACATCGCGGCCCGGTTCTACGATGTCGTGATTACCGACTGCGGAACAGGCATCGTGCACTCGGTCATGAGGGCGACGCTCCAGCGAGCGGATTCCATCGTCGTTGTCTCCGGTGGCAGCGTCGATGAAGCGCGGCTGGCATCCGAGACTCTTACCTGGCTCGAGGCGAACAACTACGGCGATCTTGTGAAGAATGCCGTCGTCGCGATCAATACCGGAACGCAGGGTACTAACCTAGTGAAACTCGAGGAGATCGAGGCGCACTTCCTTTCTCGAGTGCGGGATGTTGTGCGCGTTCCTTATGATCCGCAGCTCGCCACCGGGTCTGTGATCAACTATGCCGAGCTCAAGCCCATTACCCGCGATGCCGCGCGTGACCTCGCAGCTCTCGTGGTCGACGGCCTCCCGTCGAAGCGCCCATCCTGAGCGACACGAGCCGCTTCATCCGCGCGCTCGTGCTCGAAAGTGACCGATGACCATCCGCCAGATCCGCCTGTTTGGCGACCCGGTGCTTCGCTCCGTCTGTGACCCGATCGTTCCCGGCGACAAGCGTGCTGCCGGGCTCATCAACGACCTGCTCGAGACCGTGCGTGTACCGGGGCGTGCGGGTCTTGCCGCCAATCAGATCGGCGTCGGGCAACGTGCCTTCAGCTACAACATCGACGACGTGGTGGGCTACATCATCAACCCAGTGCTCGTGGAGGTTTCTGGCGAGCCGCAGATCGTCGATGAGGGATGTCTCTCGGTACCCGGTTTCTATTTCCCGCGGCTGCGCTACCCGTTCGCTCGCGTGACCGGTGTCGACCTTGATGGCACGCCGTTCGAACTGAGTGGTGACAGCGTCATGGCTCAGGCGCTGCAACACGAGACGGACCACCTTGACGGTCATTTGTACATCGAGGGGCTAGAGCCGCAGACGAAGCGTGAAGCGATGCGGGCAATCAGGAAAGCTGCCTGGTACTAGACCGTTAAAACTGCACGCCCTCGGTCATGGGTGCGCCCGTGTACATCGCCTCGATTTCGGGCTCGAAGTCGATGAGGATCACGTTGCGCTTGATGCTCATCTTCGGAGTGAGGTGTCCGCTTGCTTCTGTGAGGTCGGTCGTCAGGATCGAGAACTTGCGGATGGACTCGGCCCGAGAGACTTGTGAGTTTGCGGCATCCACTGCGCGTTGCACCTCGGCTATGACGACGGGGTTTGCCGCAGCCTCGGCAATCGTCAGATGTGACGGTAGGCCATTGTTTTTGAGCCAAGCTGGCAGCATCTCTTCATCGAGGGCGATGAGCGCCGAGATGAATGGCTTTTGCTCACCGCAGACGACCACCTGCCCGATGATGGGATTCGCCCGGATGGGATCCTCGAGAGCAGCGGGAGCGACATTCTTTCCGCTCGCGGTGACGATGATCTCCTTCTTGCGACCGGTGATCTCGAGGTAGCCGTCGTCGTCGATGACTCCGACGTCACCAGTTTTGAACCACTCACCATCGAAAGCCTCCGCCGTGGCTTCTGGATTATTCCAATAGCCCGCGAAGACGTCGATGCCCTTCGCTTGGATCTCACCGTCATCCGCAATGCGCACTGAGACGCCGGGCAGCGGTGGGCCGACTTTGCCGATTTTAAATTTCGACGGCACGTTGACCGAGATCGGAGCAGTGGTCTCGGTGAGACCGTAGCCTTCGAGAATGGTCAGACCCAGACTGCGATAGAAATGTCCGAGACGCAGGCCCAGCGGCGCTGACCCCGACACGGCGTACTTGACCCGACCACCGAGTGCCTTGCGGATCTTACTGAGCACGAGCCGGTCGAAGAGCGCGAACTGCAATGCGAGGCCGAGCGGCACGTGGCCGGAATCGAGCGCTTTGGAGTGTGCGATGGCGACCGCTGCAGCCTTGCGAAAGATCTTGCCCTTGCCTCCAGACTCTGCCTTCTGTTCCGAGGAGTTGTACACCTTTTCGAACACACGCGGAACGGCGAGAAGGAAGGTCGGTCGAAACGAGGCCATCGACGGCAGAAGGAGCTTGGTGTCTGGCTGGTGGCCAACTTTCACACCCCCATGTACGGAAAGCACCGCGATAAAACGGGCGAACACGTGTGCCAACGTGATGAAGAGCAGCGTGCTCGACTCGGTATTGACGACTTCGGGCATTGCTTCGCGCGCGTTGCGTGACAACTCGACGAAGTTGGAGTGGGTGAGGATGCAGCCCTTCGGTTTTCCCGTAGTACCCGAGGTGTAAATGAGGGTGGCCAGATCGGAGCCTTTCGCAAGAGTGCGCCTGCGCTCGATCTCCTCATCCGTGACGTCTGTGCCGTCCACGACTAGTTTGTCAAGGTCGCCGAGGTCGATCTTCCAGGTCGTGCGAACGTGGGGAACGTCCGCGCGCACTTCGTCGAACCGAGCAAAGTGATCAGGGGTCTCGGTGAAGATCGCGATGGCGCCGGAGTCGGCGAGTTCCCAGAGAATCTGAGACGGCGCGGATGTTTCGTAGATGGGAACAAGCACAGCACCGGCAAACCACGTGGCGAAATCAATGAGCGTCCACTCGTACCGCGTCTTGCACATCATGCCGATTTTGTCGCCGGGTTCGATTCCAGCGGCAACCAGACCTTTGGCGAGCGCCGTGACCTGCCTCAGAAACTCGGCGGCGGTCACATCTTTCCAACCGCCGTCATCGGTGGGCACGGCGAACAGGACGCAATCCGGTGTTGCCTTCACCCGCTCAACGAGAAGATCCGTCGCGTTTGCCTGGGCATCGGCGGCAACTATAGCCGGGACGTCGTACTCTTTCACGGCAACTCCTTCGGCACCGAAGTGAACATTTGTTCCATTGTATCCACCCACGATGAACTCACCCTAAGTTTGGAGCGCCACCGGGGGCAGTCCGGTTCGGTAAACTCGTTCCTCGTGCAGACCATAGGTATCGACATCGGGGGAACAAAAATCGCCGGTGCTGTGGTTACCGAGCTGGGTGAAATTGTTGCGGAAGATCGCGTTGCAACCGAGGCAGGTGATTCGGAGGCGATCATCGACGCGGTTGTCAACATGATCGAACGTCTCGCCAAGGGCAGGGACGTGCCTGCAGCCGGCGTCGCTGCACCCGGATTCATCGACGTCGCGCAATCGACCGTCTACTACACGCCCAACATCAGTTGGCGAAACGAGCCTCTGCGTGAGCGACTCCGCGAACGTGTGGCGATCGACATCACGATCGACAACGATGCAAACGCCGCGGGGTGGGCCGAGTTCCGGTTCGGCGCGGGGCGCCTCGTGAACGATATGACCATGCTCACGGTGGGTACGGGTGTCGGCGGGGCCATCGTAAGCCGGGGTGCGCTGTTTCGCGGTGGATTCGGCGCAGGTGCCGAATTGGGCCACTTACGAATCGTTCCAGACGGGCTGCCGTGCGGCTGTGGCGCCCACGGGTGCATCGAGCAGTATGGTTCAGGCCGTGCGCTTCTGCGGATGGCCAACGAGATCGCGGATGTCGGTGGCATCGGCCTCGCACTCGCTGAGACGCGTAAGGCCCACGACGGGCTCACCGGAGAACTCGTCTCGGAGCTCATTCGCGCTGAAGATCTTGGCGCGGTTCACGCGCTGAATCAGCTCGGTTATTGGCTCGGACAGGCCTGTGCCTCGCTGAGTGCGGTGCTCGACCCTGAACTGTTCGTGTTCGGCGGGGGAGTATCGGTCGCGGGAGAGTTGCTGCTCGAGCCGATTCGTGAGTCGTATCGTCGCAACCTGCCGGCACGGGGGTATCACCCCGAGCCCGAATTTGTCATTGCAGAACTGGTCAATAACGCCGGAGTGGTTGGGGCGGCGGACCTGGCGCGCATCCATCTGCGTGCTTCGCGATCGTTATAGGTTCAGTGCGCGCTAGATTAGAAGCTCCCGGAAAGGCAGGCTCGCGATGTTCTACTGGTTCATGAAGAACCTCGTCGCTGGACCGATCCTGAAGAGCGTCTTCCGACCGTGGGTCACAGGTCTGGAAAATATTCCGCGTACCGGCGGCGTGATTATCGCCAGTAACCACCTATCGTTCATCGATTCGGTGTTCCTGCCCCTGCTGATCGACCGACGCATTTACTTTCTTGCCAAGAGCGACTACTTCACGGGTCGTGGCTTCAAGAACTGGCTCACCAAACACTTCTTGCTAGGAACCGGCATGCTGCCGATCGATCGCTCCGGCGGTAAGGCCTCCGAGGCGTCGCTCAACACTGGTCTTGCCGTCGTAACCCGAGGCGACGTGCTCGGTATTTACCCGGAAGGCACGAGGAGCCCAGACGGCAAAATGTACCGCGGCCGTACTGGCGTGGCCCGCATGATCCTCGAGGGCCATGTGCGGGTGATTCCCGTCGCCATGATCGACACCGAGAAGGTCATGCCCATCGGCAGCAGGCTTCCCAAAGTACGGCGCATTGGCGTGGTGATTGGTGAACCACTCGACTTCTCTCGGTTTGAGGGGCTCGAAAGCGACCGTTTCATCCTCCGGTCGATCACTGACGAGATCATGTACGAGCTCAATCACATCAGTGGCCAGGAGTATGTCGACGTCTATGCATCCTCTGTCAAGGACAAGGCCGGCAGCCTGAGCCGCTGACGGCTTCCAGTAAGCTCGCTCCTTGGGGCTGTTGCCCCTTTCTGCTCATCTGACCTAAGGAAATGCTCTCGTGGTTGACCCGTCTGAGCCCGTGGTACTCGCTGATCCTGCCGTGATCGCGGGACTCGACTATTGGCGCACGCTCGAGATCAAGCAGCAGCCGGCCTGGCCGTCAGCGGACGCCATTGGCGAGGCATCCGCGAAAATTGCGAATCTGCCGCCGCTCATCTTTGCCGGGGAAGCAGACATTCTGCGCGACCGCCTGGCGAAGGCAGCGCGCGGTGAAGCCTTCCTCCTGCAGGGCGGCGACTGCGCAGAGACGTTCGCTGGGGCAACAGCGCAGAACATTCGAGACCGTGTCAAGACGATCCTGCAGATGGCAGTCGTGCTCACCTACGGCGCATCCAAGCCCATCATCAAGATGGGGCGGATGGCCGGCCAGTTTGCCAAGCCGCGTTCGAGTGACACGGAGACTCGGGGCGACGTCACATTGCCCGCGTACCGCGGCGACATCGTGAATGGCTACGACTTCACCCCCGAATCCCGAGAAGCAGACCCGGCTCGCCTCATTGAGGGCTATCACACGGCAGCCTCGACGCTGAATCTGGTGCGCGCGTTCACGCAGGGTGGTTTTGCCGACCTTCGTCAAGTGCACAGCTGGAATAGGGGCTTCGCCACCAACCCGGCTAACCACATGTACGAGCGTCTGGCGGGTGAGATCGACAAGGCCGTGCGTTTCATGGAGGCGGCAGGAGCCGACTTCGACGAGCTCAAGCGGGTCGAGTTCTACTCGAGCCACGAGGGTCTCCTCATGGACTACGAGCGTCCTATGACGCGCATCGACTCGCGCACCGGCACACCGTACAACACGAGCGCGCACTTCCTCTGGATCGGCGAGCGCACCCGTGACCTTGACGGCGCGCACATCGACTACTTCTCTCGCGTGCGTAATCCGATTGGCGTGAAACTTGGCCCGTCGACTACGCCCGAGACTCTTAAGAAGCTGATTGACAAGCTCGACCCCGACCGCGAGCCCGGCCGCCTCACGTTCATTACGCGCATGGGTGCGGGCACGGTGCGTGAGGCGCTGCCGCCATTGCTTGAGGCAATCAAAGAGATGGATGCCCTGCCGCTGTGGGTCAGCGACCCCATGCACGGCAATGGGCTTACCACGCCCAACGGCTACAAGACCCGCCGTTTCGACGACGTTGTCGATGAGGTCAAGGGTTTCTTCGAGTCGCATCGGGCTGTCGGTACCTACCCGGGCGGCATTCATATCGAACTCACCGGAGACGACGTGACCGAATGCCTCGGCGGCTCAGAGCAGATCGACGAGGCCACCCTCGCGACGCGCTACGAGTCGCTGTGCGATCCGCGTCTCAACCACATGCAGTCCCTCGAGCTGGCGTTTCTGGTGGCAGAAGAGCTCGCAGCGTTTTAGCGTCCCGCTACGAACTGAAGTTCACTTTCACGGTACTGCCCTTGGGGGCGAGAGTTCCGCCGCCTGGGGTAATTTTGGTCACTGTGAACAGGTTTGGGGCCGCGTCCGCGAAAATGTTGTACTCGAGCAGAAAGCCAGCTGCCTGAAGCGCGGGCTTGGCATCTGCCCACGTTTTTCCGACGACATTGGGAACCGCGATCTGCTCGACACCCTCAGACGTGATGAGGTCGACGGCACCGCCCACTCGAACAAACGCTGCACCGCTCTGCAGCTGTGCGTGAATGACCGCTCCGGCCGGGACTTTATCGCTGAACTCGGCGGCATCAACGGCGCCCACTGACAGTCCCACGCCCTTAAGCTTGGCCGTCGCGTCCGCCACAGACAGCCCGGTCAGGTCGGGGATCGCACCGACCGAGACCACAAGAGTAACGGGCTGAAGCTCCCCATACGTCGCAACACCGGCGAGGCTGCTGCCGTCGGCCGCGAGGGCATCGATCACTGTGCTCGACGCGACTTTAGCGTCAAATTGTTTGAGCGATTCCCGTGGGGCAAACGGTGCGGCCGTGATGGCCGCCTTGGCTCGCTCCTCGGTCATGCCAGCGAACGCGGGAACGTTAAGCGGTCGAGGTCCAGTGGAGACGAGCAGTGTTACCGTTCCGCCGTGGGCGACTGCCGTGCCGATTTTCGGGGTGGTGTTGACAACGAGACCCACTGCGACGGTGGGGCTGTCTATCACGCCAGGGGTCACGCTCACGGCGAGTCCAAGTTTCTTGAGCTGTCCGGTGGCGTCTGCAACCGAGAGCCCTGCGATGCTCGCCGGGATAATCGAGCGCGAACCCGGGCCCGCGCCGAAGTACCAGCCGGTACCCGCGGCCAGTGCCGCGACCAGCACGAGTCCCACGAACAACAGCCATCCTCGCGAGCGCCGCTTGCCCGACTTCACGGCGAGCGCGGAGGTGTGATCTAACACAGCCGAAGCGGACGGTTTGCGCAGGTGCGAACCAATGACGGCCGTCTCGTCATTGTTGGGGGAAACGTTCGCCGTGACCAGAGCCGTGGTTGGCGCGACTGCTCTCGGCATCACCATGGTCCGCTGACTCGATGGTGTGGCAGGTAGTGCGGTCATGAGCTGGCTATGGGTCTCGAAGAGCTGATCGAGCATCGCACGCGCATCGCGCGGTCGCTGTTCCGGGTCGCGTGCGGTTGCCCACAGCACGAGCTCGTCGAGTTCTGCCGGTACCTTCGGGTTCTTCGTACTGGGGGTAGGTACCGAGTCGTTGGCGTGCTGGTAAGCGATTTGCATGGGCTGTTCACCCTTGAAAGGCTGCTCGCCAGCGAGCATCTCGTACATCATGATGCCCACCGCGTAGATGTCGCTGCGAGCGTCGGCGACTCCCCGGGTTACGAGTTCAGGAGAAAGATAGGCAATCGTGCCGAGAAGAGCTGCGCCTGTCGCGGTGTTGGCGGATGCCGCCCGCGCGAGCCCAAAGTCGCCGATCTTGATGCGGCCGTCATCCGCCAGCAACACGTTCTCTGGTTTAAGGTCACGGTGCACGATGCCTGCCTTGTGCGCCGCAGCGAGTCCACCGAGCACCGCCTCCAGAATGTCAAGCGTCTGCTCGGTGGTGAGGATGTGATGTTCGGTCAGAAGGTCGCGCAGCGTGATCCCGGGCAGGTACTCCATCACAAGGTAGGCCATGTCGCTGTCTTGGCCCTGATCGAAGACGTTGACGACGTTGGGGTGGGCGAGTCGAGCGGCTGAGCGCGCCTCCTGAATGAACCGTTCTTTGAACTGGCTGTCGTCCGCGAGGTGCCCATGCATGATCTTGATGGCTACCCGACGCTCCAGGCGCAGGTCCGTTGCGAGGTAGACAGTTGCCATTCCGCCGCGGGCGATGCGTGAGCGCACTTGGTATCGACCGTCGATGAGACGACCGATCATGGGGTCCGTCGTGTTGAGACTCACGGTCAGAGTCTAAAGTTTGCAGGCTGAGAGAGTCCGATGCCACACGGGGGTACCAAGATTGGGTGGATGCGTTTCGCTACCGGCTAACCCAGTTGGTCGAGCCAGGCGCGTGCGGACGTTTCCCACTTGGCGTAGGCGTCGGGGTGTGCAGATAGTTGAACCGACTGTGCCGCCTGAGTAACGGTAATTGATTGCCAGCCAAGGATGTCGAGGAGGCCGCGAGTGTTTCCCGCGTTGGGATTGCTGGGGCCGCCGTAGAAGAGTTTCGCGGCGTATCCCGGGTCGGTCAGTTGGTCGACAGAACCCCATCCCGCGCTAGGCCGCTGTTGGAACAGGCCGACTGAGTCGAGGTCCCCCCACGTCAGGTTGCGCATGGTGGACTCCTGCATCGCAGCGGCCAGCGCGATGACGATGCCCTGATCGGGCACGCCAAGCGAACGACCGACGCCAACGATCGTCTGGGCAAATGGCATCATCGATGGGGAGAGGATGGCGACGGCATCGCTCGTTGAAGCAGTCGCAACGAATCCGGGAACGACGAGGGTGTGTCCGGCATAGATCGCGCTCGACGCGCTCAACGCATTGGCATCGAGGAGAACCTGCATGTCAATCCCGAGCGACGCTGCGATGCTGGAAATTGTGTCGCCAGTGACGATCCGGTATGAGCTGGATGCTGGAGGGTCGGTAGTCGGCTGCACACTACTCGACGCGGCCAGACCGGGGATCGCAAGCGTCTGCCCGGGGTAAATGATGCTCGACCAGCCGAGCCCGTTCGCAGACAGTAGCGTCTGGGTCGTCGTGCCGAAGCGTGCGGCGATCGCGCTGACGGTATCGCCAGTGACGATGGTGTAGCGAGCCGGGGTCGCTACCGGGCGAGTCTCGACGCGCGTTGCGGGAAGGGCCCCTGTCGTGAGTGTCAGTACTTGTCCTGGGAAGATAAGCGACGACCAGCCGAGTCCATTCAGCGCGAGAACGGATGCCGTGGAGAGTCCGTAGCGGCCCGCGATGCTGCTTACGGTGTCGCCGGCCGCGACACGGTAAGTGTCTGGCGCTTCCACCAAGCTGATAGCTGATTCGCTCGTGAATGCTGGTCGTGTTGCCGTGGTTGTGGCAGCCAGTACGCCGCGGATCGGTGTGCCGAGTTCCGACGTCATCGAACGGGGCTTGATGGGCTTGTACGGGCTCGCATTCGCGGGTTGCACCGCGCCAGTCAGGTTCATCGAGATGGCCATCGTGCCCACCACCACGATTGGTACGGTGGCAAAGAATCCGTGCGCGAGGCGACCGCGCTCCCGGGTGCCCGTGCGCGGTAAGTCCTCATATTCGGTCACGAGCGATCGCGTCGGAACGAGTCCAGAGAACACGGCTTGCCCCGCAACGTGGCTGTCGTGTCCAGTTGTGTCGGTCATGAGATTCCCCGCTTTATCCCGGCCCGAGAGGGTTTACGCCACAGCAACTGATGGCGAATGCTTTAAACCTGACACAGAAGAAGATTGCTGTCAATCAACGAGGCTGATGTGAATCGCGTTAACGCAATCGAAATAAATGTCAATGATCGGCTTAGCCCTCCAGCCGTGGCAGGCTTGACGCGTGAGCGAAACACCCGAGATCCGCTGGTTGACCATTCCCGACCTCACCGAGTTGCTCGGTCTGAAGGTCAGCCAGGTACGCAGACTCATTGAAGATCGCGCCTTGCTAGCGAGCCGTGTTGACGGCGTATGGAAGGTACCAGAGACCTTCATCGTTGACGGTGAGCCGCTCGGGGAACTGCGTGGCACGCTCGTGGTGCTCGGTGACAGCGGGTTCAGCGACGAGGAGGCCATGCGCTGGCTGCTCGAACCAGAAGGAAGCCTTGGCGTTAGCCCCATTGACGCGCTCCGGCAGGGTCGCAAGGCTGAGGTGCGTCGGGTCGCGCAGGCGCTGGGGTTCTGATCCGAGTGCTGTTCGCTTAGGCACTGCGCTTAGTGACAGTATCGGCGAGAGCGAGTAGTTCAGCACGCGCCGATCTGCTGATCGGCACATCCGCTAGCGCCGTTTTTGCGAGCTGCACATTGTGCGCGATGATACGTTCCGTGTGGTCGACAGCACCGCTGTCGCTGATCGCTGTTTGCAGCATGCCTACCTGTTGGTTATCGAGCCCAGGGTCACCGAGTAATTCGTCGAGCAGATGGCGAACGTTAGGCCGCAACTGCGCGCGCGCAAGGGCAATAAGCACCGTGCGCTTTCCCTCGCGGAGATCGTCACCCGCGGGCTTACCCGTTACAGACGGGTCACCAAAAACGCCGAGCAGGTCATCACGCAACTGGAATGCGACTCCGAGCGGGAGTCCGAATTCGCGCAGGCTCGCCACCTGGGCGAGACTTCCTCCGCCGAGTGCCGCGCCAATTACGAGGGGTGCCTCTACGCTGTACTTGGCAGACTTATAGACAATTACACGATGAGCGCGCGGCAGCAGGTCGATCTCGGGTCGGGTCGCCCAAGACTTCTCCTCGAGTATGTCCAGATACTGGCCTACGGTTACCTCCGTGCGCATGAGCGCAAATTCTGCACGGGCGGCAAGTGCCGCGTCACGGTCGGTCAGTAGCGTGGTACCCGCATCAAAGAGTTCATCACTCCAGCCGAGCAGCAGGTCACCGAGCAGCAGAGCAGCAGACTGGCCAAAACCCGCCGCGCTTCCGCTCCACCCGGCTTCGCGATGCACCGCCTCGAATCGTTTGTGCGCAGACGGTGCTCCACGGCGGGTGTCTGAGTTGTCCATAATGTCGTCATGCACGAGAGCGGCGGCGTGAAACACTTCGAGCGCCGCCGCGGCAGAAATCACGCTGGATAGCTCTGCGGGCTCATCACTGGGTAGCGGGTCGATTTCGGATGACCCACCGACCACCGATTGCCAGCCCCAGTAACAAAACAACGCCCTGAATCTCTTGCCTCGACCGAGAAAGTCGCGCGAGAAGTGCACAAAGTCCTCGAGGTCGGGCGCGATCGCCGACAATTGTGTGGCACGCTCGGTAAGGAACTCGTCAATTCTCAGTTGAACACGGTCAACTAACCGGGTACTCTCAGCCACCCTTCTACCCTAGCTACCTCGGCGGGGCGTACTATTAACCTTTACGACGCGCGGGTCCCGAGTCTGAAGGGAACAGGATGCCACTTTCCGAGCACGAGCAGCGGCTCCTGGAAGAGATGGAACGCAGTCTCTATCACAATGATGCTGATTTCGTCGCGACCGTCAGTCCCCACCATGGCAAGCTCAACTACACCGTGCTCGCGATTGGCGTGATCATCGCTGTGCTGGGCATCGGTGTTTTGGTAACCGGCGTCGTTGTGCGACAGCCGCTGGTCGGCGTCCTCGGTTTCGCGGTCATGTTTGCCGGAGTTTTACTGTCGGTAGCCCCGCCACACCGGGCCAATGCAACTGACGCGGCGACACCGAGCACAGGCTCCGGCCGTACGGGGTCCACTCGTTTCATGGACAACCTCAACGATCGCTGGGACAAGCGGCAGGATGGTCGCGAAGAGTAGCGCGTGAGGTGAATCGCGACAGCTGACGCGCACGATCAGCAAATCGCTCACGCGGTGAACAGGCTGGCCTCCGGGTCGGCCCTTTTTTTGGCGCCGATTCGTGTCGTTTGTGGATCAGCTGTCCGACTTTCCTCCACCAAGTTCGGCCAGCAGTTGAGCCGATTGGCACTCGTATTGGGGTGTTTTTTACCCATAAAGCCTAGATTTGTGGTGCAAAGTGGAGTAAAGTGGAGGAAACCCAATCCCGGGCCGGCGAAAGAGGGGGAGTGCGGCATGTTCCTCGGCACCTACGCCCCCAAGCTCGACGACAAGGGTCGGGTGATACTGCCGGCAAAGTTCCGTGAAGAGCTGTCATCTGGCCTCGTGGTCACCCGTGGCCAGGAACGTTGCCTCTATGTATTCAGCCAACGCGAGTTCGAAGAAATTCACGGCAAGATTCGCCAAGCGTCGATCACCAGCAAGCAGAATCGTGACTTCTTGCGTCTGTTTCTTTCCGGTGCTAACCAAGAGATACCCGACAACCAGAACCGTGTATCGATTCCTGCCAACCTCCGCGACTATGCGGGACTCGACCGTGAGCTCACCGTCATTGGCGCGGGCAACCGGGCGGAAATCTGGGACACCGAAGCCTGGAACACCTACTACACGAACGCCGAGAATGACTTCGCCAACACCACGGAGGAGGTGATCCCCGGGCTCTTCTAGCACCTTGGCGCTGACCCCCAGCCGATCATCCACCCTGGCTTTCTTCCCCGATGCCAGGTAGGAGCGGATGGGGATCAGCATCCGGGAGCGAAGCTCTCCACCTCATGGCAGCCAACGATATCCATACCCCGGTCATGCTCGCGCGCACCGTTGAGCTCTTGGCGCCAGCCCTCGATCATCCGGGTGCAGTGCTCGTGGACGCCACGCTGGGTATGGCTGGGCACGCTGAGGCAATTCTCGAGCGATTTCCCGAGCTGGTGCTCATTGGTCTTGATCGAGACACTCAGGCGCTGGCCCTTGCGGGCGAGCGGCTCGCACCGTTCGGCGAGAGGGTGCGCTTGGTCCACACGGTGTATGACCGTTTCACCGAAGTGCTCGGCTCCCTCGGCATCGATTCCGTGTCGGGAATTTTATTTGATCTCGGGGTGTCGTCGCTTCAGCTCGACGAAGTCGACCGCGGGTTCTCGTACTCGAAGGATGCTCCACTCGATATGCGGATGGACGCTACCGCAGAACTCACCGCCGAGTTGATCCTCGCCACGTACAACGAGGCTGAACTGCGTCGCATCTTTTACGAATTCGGCGAGGAGAAGCTTGCCCCGCGCTACGCCCGGAAGATCGTCGAACGTCGCATGACTGATCCGTTCGTGCGGTCCGCCCAGCTCGTTGAACTCATCATCGCGGCGACGCCGGCCGCCGTGCAGCGATCAGGGCACCCAGCCAAACGCGTCTTCCAGGCCCTTCGAATTGAAGTCAACCAGGAGCTCAGCGTGCTCGCGCGCGCAATTCCGGCGGCGATCGACTCCCTTGGGGTCGGTGGGCGCATCGTCGTGCTTGCCTACCAGTCGCTGGAAGACCGCATCGTCAAGCGGGTGCTTGCTGCCCGGTCGAGCTCGACTGCGCCAGTTGGTCTGCCGATTGAACTACCGGAGCACCGCCCAGAACTGAAGCTACTCGTGCGTGGGGCTGAACTCGCGTCGGAGAGCGAGAAGGCGCAAAACCCGCGCGCCACCCCGGTGCGGCTGCGGGCGGCGGAGCGATTGAGAGTCGTCGCGTGAGTACGAACCTTGCGTTTGCACCCGCGCGCCCGGTCCACCCCGACCTGCCAGAACGACACATCGAGGCTGTCCCGCGCGCTCGTCGTCGAGCAAAGCCGAAGGTCGCATATGTGCTCGTGATCGTGGGCGGGTTGTTCGCGATATATCTCGCCCAATTGCTCCTGAGTATCGCTCTATCACAGGGCGCGTACCAGATTTCGAGTTTGCAGCTACAGCAGAGGGAACTTTCGCGCACGCAGGAAGCATTGAGCGAGCAGCTCGATGTACTCACGAGTCCGCAGCACCTCGCCAATAACGCGCTGGCTCTGGGGATGGCTCCGGGGGCGCACCCCGAGTACCTCCGGCTTTCTGATGGGTCGGTCTCGGCCGCGCCCGGATCATGGGTTACCGCCGCCTGCGGAGGTTCTTGTGACCTCGTGGCTAATTCGCTGCTTGCGGCGGTGCCTCTTACGGCGGCCGCCGCGCCAACAACGGTCGGGACGACGCCTCACTGGACGACAGCTACCGGTGCGACACCCGCAATAAATGCACCGCTGACGCCACCCGGCGGGTTACCGTCGCTGGTGACCCACTAGCAGGAGACAACCGATGACGCCACGACGTAGAAACGGCCCGCGCTTGGCGATTGCCGTGGTTATGGTGTTTGCGACCATCATTGTTTTCGTCGTGCGATTGGTCGATATTCAGCTCGTTCAGGCTACCGAGCTCAATGCCGATTCGTATAACAAGCGTGCCCAAGAACTGGTCACCTACGGCGTGCGTGGGCAAATAGTTGATACGAATGGCGTCGTACTCGCCGACAGCGTTGACCGATACGACCTCGAGGCGAGCCCCCGCGTTGCGCTCGCTCCCGCGAACATCGAGTCCACACAGACGGCCATCGCAGACATCGCGAAGGTGACCGGTCAAGATCCACACGCTCTGATGGCGGTGCTGACGTCAGACCCGAAGTCCGATTTTGCGTATCTCGACAAGGGGGTCACGCTCGAGGTGTACCGCGCAGTTCGCGCATTGGACGTGCCGTGGGTTTACTACGATCTTCGCCCGGCTCGCGCCTATCCGAATGGGGCCGTGGCTGGTAACCTGATCGGTTTTGTGGGCACCGACGGCGCGCAGGCGGGTGAAGAACTCACCGGCGACTCGTGTCTAGCGAGCAAGAATGGCACGGCCACCTACGAGAAAAGCGAGGACGGCGTGCGGATACCCGGTAGCCTCGTCACCGAATCGGAGGCAAAAAACGGGGGAACGCTGAAGCTCACGATCGATCGCGATCTGCAGTGGTTTGTGCAGCAGCGAATGGCGCAGACCTATAAGCAATTGGGCGCAACCTGGATGACCGTGGTGGTTGAGCGTGTAAAAGATGGACATCTCTTGGCCGTTGCCGACTACCCGTCAGTCGACCCCAATAACGTCAACGGTGTGCCCAATACCGCGCTCGGCTCTCTCGCGTTCAGCACCTCCTACGAGCCTGGGTCGACGATGAAGTCGATCACCGTTGCATCCCTCATCGACGCGGGTGTGGTCACTCCGGCGACCCAGATTACGGCTCCGGGGCGCCGGTACTTCGCCAACGGCGACTACATCAAAGATGCCTGGGCGCATGATGACACGAGATACACGGCCGCCGGCGCACTCGTCGTTTCATCGAACACGGGTATCTCGGCACTCACTGATTTTCTTCCCGACTCGCAGAAACGCTACGACTACATGGTGAAGTTCGGTCTCGGTAAGCCGACGGCAGTGGGGTTCAATGGCGAAGATAGCGGCACGTTGCACCCCGCCAGTCAATGGGACCAACTCACCAATTACACGGTGCAGTTTGGGCAGGGCTTGACGACGACATCCGTGCAGATGGCAAGTATCTACCAGACGCTCGCGAATCACGGAGTGCGGGTGCCTGTCACTCTGGTCGAGGGCTGCATTCACCCTGACGGTACGGTAACGGATTCGCCGAAGACCGAGTCGACCCGCGTGGTGTCAGCGAAGGCGGCGGACGAGACCGTCGGAATTCTCGAAAATGTCGTCTCGAATGATGGGCTTCAAGACAAGATCTCAATCCCCGGGTATCGGGTCGCTGCCAAGACGGGTACCGCGCAAGTGGCAGAGAACGGTTCGTACGGCAACAAGGCCGTGATTACCGTCGCCGGTCTTGCTCCTGCCGAGAACCCGCAGTACGTCGTGGTCGTGACCGCTGGCATCCCGAGTAACATGTATACCTCGTCGGCATTGGCCACCACGTTCAGGGATTTGATGGCACAGGTGCTCACCACCTATCGAGTGCCACCGTCGACAGTGCCCGCCCCCGATGTCCCGCTGACATGGTGACCGACCCAGAAAAAGTGAGGATCGAGTGACCGTTCGGAGTTCTTCGGCACTTCGGCCGGAGCATCCGTCTGCGAGATCGCTGGCCGCTCTTGTGGATAAATTCGGCCTCGAGTACACCGGTTCAGTCGACGACGTGCAGATCACGGGGATAACGCTCAGCACGAAAAATCTGGAGCCAGGTGATCTTTACGTCGGTATTCAGGGCGTACACAGCCACGGTGCCAGCTATGCAGTCATGGCTCGCGAGGGCGGCGCGGTTGCGATTCTGACCGACGCTGCGGGTGCTGAGATTGCGGCAGACGCCGGACTGCCGGTTGTACTCGTAGATTCGCCGCGAGACGCTTTGGGGCAGATCTCGGCCTGGGTCTATCGCACACAAGATGACCCGCCGCTGCTTTTTGGCATCACCGGCACAAATGGCAAGACCAGTGCGATCTATCTTCTCAACGGCATTGTGAAGCAGTTGGGCCTCATTGCGGGTCTGAGCACGACGGCAGAACGCCAGATTGGCGAACTCACCATCACCAGTTCGTTGACAACACCAGAGGCTACCGAAGTACATGGACTTCTCGCCCGAATGCGTGAAAGCGACGTGCGAGCCGTTTCGATTGAGGTGAGCGCCCAAGGCCTCAGCAGTCGCCGGGTAGACGGCATCGTTTTCGATGTAGTTGGCTTCCTCAATTTGAGTCACGATCATCTCGACGACTACGCGGACATGCAGGAGTATTTCGAAGCCAAACTGTCGCTCTTCCAGCCAGATCGCGCACAGCGCGGCGTCGTCTCGCTCGACTCGGAGTGGGGAGAGCGCGTGGTTGATTCGGCCCGCATCCCGATCACGACGATCTCGTCACGGCCTGATACGCCGGCCGACTGGATGCTGACCATTCTCGATGAGCAACCCGAGTGGACAGAATTTGCGCTCACCGGCCCGGGCGGCCGCTCACTCACTACGCGCGTTCCGCTGATGGGGCGGCACATGGCGGCCAACGCCGGACTCGCGATCGCCATGCTCGTTGAGGCGGGATTCCCCCTCGAAGCGATCGGACATGCCCTTGATTCGGACGGGGGGATCGTGGCCTACCTTCCTGGCCGAATCGAGCGAGTGTCTGGTGAAAACGGTCCTGCTGTGTACGTGGATTTCGGGCATAGTCCGGATGCATTCCTCACGACTCTCGCTGCGATCCGTAAGTTCACGGCGGGAAAACTCATCATGCTGTTCGGTGCGGACGGCGACCGCGACCCGTCAAAGCGACTGGAGATGGGGCGGATCGGGGCCGAGGGCTCCGACATACTCGTGATCACCGACTACAACCCGCGATATGAAGATGCCGCGTCAATCCGGGCGACGTTACTTGAAGGTGCTCGCGGTGCCGCGCACCCGGCCGAGCTCCTGGAGATCGCGCAGCCGCGATACGCCATTCGAGCCGCCATCGCGCGTGCAGGTGAGGGTGATTCGATCCTCTGGGCGGGCCCGGGGCATGAAGACTACATGGAGGTCGAAGGGGTGAAGGTGCCGTATTCGGCGCGAGACGAGGCGCGCCAGGCACTTCGCGAGGCGGGCTGGGCGTGATAGCGCTCTCGTGTGGCGAGATCGCGCAGATCGTCGACGGCACGCTGCTCTCGCCGTCGGATGCCACAACCCTCGTCAACGGCGAGGTGCACACTGATTCCCGGAAGGTGGTGGCCGGCTCGATATTCTTTGCTCTGCCGGGTGAGGTCACCGACGGACACCTCTTCGCTCAGGCAGCTGCCGACAATGGCGCAGTGCTGGTGATTGCCGAGCGTGCACTCGACCTCGACACACCGCAGGTAATTGTCCAGGACGGCGTGCTCGCGCTGGCGGCCCTTGCGCGCGCGGTGGTCGCCCGTGTGCGTGCCCTCGGAAAGTTGCGCGTCGTCGCGGTCACCGGCTCGAATGGTAAGACGACAACCAAGAACATGCTCCGTGCAGTGTTGAGCACCGAGGGCGCGACAATTGCCCCGGCCGGTTCGTTTAATAACCACGTTGGTGCGCCGATCTCGATGCTGGCCATTCGTGAAGACACCCGCTTCCTCATCGTTGAGATGGGGGCGAGCGCCGTTGGTGAAATCGCGAGTCTCATTTCCATTGTGGTGCCGGATGTCGGCATCGTGCTCAAAGTCGGACTCGCACACGTCGGCGAGTTCGGCGGTATCGACGCCGTGGAGCGCGCCAAGTCGGAAATGGTGACCGAGCTACCCGAGTCTGCTATCGCGGTACTGAATGCCGACGACCCACGGGTCGCGAGCATGGCCAAGATCACGAGCGCGGGCATCCTCTGGTTCGGGCTAGAAGAAGGGGCAGACTTTCGTGCGGTCGATATCATAGCGTCCGCAACCGGAACCAGATTCACTGTCGAGACCGCGGGGAAGCGCTATCCCGTGCAGTTGCAGATCCTTGGTGAGCATCACGTGATGAACGCCATCGCGACGATTGCGGCCGCCCTGCAGCTAGGCATTTCCGTTGAGCGTTCGGTCACCGCACTCGAGGGAATGCAGCGCGCGGAGCGTTGGCGTATGGAGGTCTTGCGACGTCCCGACGGCGTTATCGTCATCAATGATGCCTACAACGCCAGCCCAGACTCGATGGCAGCCGCGCTAAAAACTCTCGCGCAGATAACTCGCGAAGGCCAGCGCTCGGTCGCGGTTCTCGGCGATATGGCTGAACTCGGTGAATACTCCGACGAAGAACACGATCGCATCGGCAGGCTGATCGTGCGACTCAACGTTCAGAAGGTCGTGGTCGTGGGCCACCTGGCCAGGCATATCCACAATGCGGCCGGGCTCGAGGGGTCGTGGGACGGGGAGTCGGTGCTCGTCGCCACGGCCGATGAGGCATACGATCTGTTGCGTGATGAACTGCGAGTTGGCGATGTTGTTCTCGTGAAGTCATCGGGCTCTGCGGGGTTGCGATTCCTGGGTGACCGCATCGCGGGGGTGCAGCCGTGATCGCGCTCCTCGTGGCAGGCGGCGTGGCGCTCTTGTTCACCCTCTTCATGACTCCCTTGTTCATCCGGCTCTTTAACCGGCTCAAGTGGGGCCAGTTCATTCGCGACGACGGTCCGCAGTCGCACCACACGAAGCGCGGCACGCCCACCATGGGCGGCATCATCTTCATTCTGGGTGCCGTGATCGGCTATTTTGTTGGCCATTGGGTCGCATCGGCGGCCCCCACTCTTTCCGCTCTGCTGGTCATCTACCTTATGGTGGGACTCGCAATCATTGGATTCATCGACGACTTTCTGAAGACCCGCAACCAACGCAGTCTTGGCCTCGGTGGGTGGTCCAAGATCATTGGACAGGTAGTCGTCGCGGGCGGTTTTGCTGCGCTCGCATTGAACTTCCCTGATTCGCACGGCCTCACACCTGCCTCGTCGACAATCTCGGTGGTTCGTGATATCCCGTGGCTCGACCTTGCATCATTCGGCGTCATCGCTGGTGGCATCCTGTTCGCGATCTGGGTGACTCTGATTATTGTGAGCGCTTCTAACGGGGTAAACGTTGCAGACGGTCTGGATGGCTTGGCAACGGGCGCTGCGATCTTTGCGATCGCCTCGTACATCTTCGTTGGCTTCTGGCAATCCAATCAGTGGTGCTTCAGCAGGCACATCGACATCGAAGTTCTGTATAAGTGCTACGCGGTGCGTGATCCGTTCGATGTCGCCGTTATTGCGGCCGCCATTTGCGGAGCTCTCATTGGTTTCCTGTGGTGGAACACCTCACCGGCGCAGATCTTCATGGGAGATACCGGATCGCTGGGCCTCGGCGGTGCGCTTGCCGGCCTCGCGATTGTCAGTCGCACCGAGCTACTGCTCATTCTCATCGGTGGGCTGTTCCTCATCGTCACGGGCTCGGTGATCCTGCAGCGTGCGTATTTCAAGCTCACCAAGGGCAAACGCATCTTCCTAATGAGTCCGTTACATCATCATTTCGAGCTGAAAGGCTGGGCGGAGATTACCGTCGTCGTGCGCTTTTGGCTCATCTCGGGCTTGTTCGTCGCGGTGGGGGTCGGACTCTTCTATCTCGAATGGATCAACCAGTAGCAATGCGTGATCTAGAGCTGCTTGCCAGTTGGCACGCTGACTGGACTGGGTTGCGTGCTGCCGTGCTGGGTCTCGGAGTCACGGGGTTTGCCGCAGCCGACACGCTCGTCGAACTCGGCGCGCGCGTGCTGGTGGTTGCGGCGATTGCGCCGTCAGCGCAGGCTGACGTGCTTGCCGTGATCGGCGCCGAACTCTGCGAGCACCATTCGGTAGATTCCGTGCCCGCCAGACTGGTCGACTTCGACCCGGAGGTCATCGTTGTTTCACCGGGATTCCACCCCGACCATGTGATCCTGACCTGGGCGGCCGCCAAGAAGATCGCTGTCTGGGGCGACATCGAACTCGCTTGGCGGTTACGGGATAAGGTCGGTGAGCCGGCCGATTGGTACTGCGTTACCGGTACAAATGGCAAGACAACCACCGTGCAGCTCGCCGCACATTTGATGCGCGCCGACGGGCGGCGCGTGGCTGCTGTCGGCAATATCGGTATTCCGGTGCTCGATGCAGTACGCGATCCGGTGGGATTTGACGCGTTCGTGGTGGAGCTTTCCAGCTACCAGTTGCACTGGGTGCCAAGGGAAGGATCCGGGGCGCTTCGACCGAATGCAAGCGTGTGCCTCAATGTTGCTGATGATCATCTGGACTGGCACGGAACGCGCGAAGCCTACGCTGCGGCCAAGGCCACCGTGTACTGGAACACCAGAGTGGCTTGCATTTACAACCTCCACGATCACGCGACGCGCGTGATGGTGGAAAACGCGGATGTGGCGGCGGGGTGTCGCGCGGTCGGCTTTGGGCTCGTGACGCCCGGCCCGTCTGATGTTGGCATGGTCGACGACATCATGATCGACCGTGCATTTCACGCCGACCGGCACCATTCCGCGCTCGAGCTGACGACCCACGGTGAACTGGCGAAAGTGGGCCTTGCATCGCCACACCTCATCGCCGATGTGCTCGCGGCGGCCGCGCTTGCGCGGGCTGCTGGGGTAGAGCCCGCTATCATCCGGGATGCCCTGTACACGTTTCGTGTCGATCATCACCGTGCCGAACTCATCGCCGAGCGTGACGGGGTGCGATGGGTCGATGATTCGAAGGCCACCAACCCGCATGCCGCTGCAGCGTCGCTTCGGGCCGAGGCATCCGTCGTCTGGATTCTCGGTGGGCAACTTAAAGGTGTCGACCTGAGCGAACTCGTGCGCGACAACGCGAAACGTCTGCGAGCGGCCGTGGTGATTGGAGTCGAGCGGGGTGCCGTGTTGGCAGCATTCGGGCGACACGCGCCGCAAACGCCGGTTTTCGAGGTGCTGGCGACGGACACTAAAGACGTAATGCCGGAAGCGGTTCGCTTGGCGGCCGAGGCCGCACAACCGGGTGACACGATTCTCCTAGCACCCGCGGCAGCGTCCATGGACCAGTTCACGAGTTACGCAGACCGAGGCACTCGATTTGTGGCTGCCGTCGAGATGCACCTGGGAGGTGAGCCTGATGACGACAGCGAGGATTCCGGGCTCTCCGGCGAGACGACAAACGGACGCTAGTGGCAGCGATGCGCCCACTCAGCGCACCGGACCCCACACGTTCAGGCGCATGCTCGCTGCAGAAGGAGCAAACTACTTTCTGTTGCTTGGCACGACGCTCTTTCTCGTTCTTTTCGGTCTCGTCATGGTGCTTTCCGCGTCGTTCGTCGAGGCTTACGCTGCGGGTGAGAGTTTCTTCAGCGTTTTCATCCGTCAGGGATTGTTTGCCATCATCGGTATCCCGCTCATGCTCGTCGCATCGCGGGTCCCAGCGAATTTCTGGAAACGCTGGGCGTGGCCTGCGTTGGTGGTCGGTATCGGAATGCAGATGCTGGTATTCGTACCGGGTCTCGGATATGCAGCTGGTAACAACCGAAACTGGATTCAGATCGGCAGCGTCAACGCGCAGCCGTCGGAGTTTATCAAGCTCGCGCTCATCGTCTGGATAGCGTGGATTCTGTCAACCAAGCGTGAGCTTCTCGGCGACTGGAAGCACGTGGCGCTGCCGATCGCGCCGGTTGCCGGTGTCGCGATCGGCTTCGTGCTTCTTGGCAATGACCTCGGCACATCGTTTATCATTCTTGCAATCGTGATCGGCTCGATGTACTTCGCGGGTGTGCGACTGCGTGTCCTGGCGGTGGCAATCGCGGCAATCGCCGTCATGGGCTTTGTGTTTTCCGTGGCCAGTCCGTCTCGGACCGATCGTATTTCGGTGTGGGTCAACGGGTGTACCGCAACTGACCTGCAGAACTACTGCTGGCAGGTGCTGCACGGCACCTGGGCGCTCGCCTCCGGTGGCATCTTTGGGGTGGGGCTCGGCAATTCGAAAGCCAAATGGTCGTGGCTACCCGCGGCCGATAATGATTTTATCTTCGCCATCATCGGCGAAGAACTTGGTCTCATCGGAGCGATCGTCGTCCTCATCCTCTTCGTCGTCCTCGCGATCTCGTTCATTCGGATTATCCGAACGTCTACCAACGACTTTGCGCGGATCGCGACGAGTGGCATCATGATCTGGGTGATCGGGCAGGCTTTCGTCAACATCGCTGTTGTGCTCGGTGTGCTGCCCGTGCTCGGCGTTCCTCTGCCCCTGATATCTGCGGGTGGTTCTGCGCTCATGTCGACCCTGCTCGCGATCGGTGTTGTGCTGTCGTTCGCACGCAGTCCTGGGGGCAGAATGCCGATAGCGGTTCAGAACACGCCTTCCGAACGCTCCCGGCTCGCTGCGGCCCAGAGAACGCGACCGTCGCGATGACCGTCTATTTTCTCGCCGGCGGAGGTACCGCTGGCCATGTGAATCCGTTGCTCGCGGTAGCTGATCGCATCCGCGATCGTGAGCCGCACGCGCAGATCATTGTTCTCGGCACGAAGGAAGGTCTCGAAGCCCGGCTCGTTCCCGCGCGTGGCTACGAGCTTGTGACGATTGATCGGTTGCCTTTCCCGCGCCGACCGAATCGCGCGGCGCTTCGTTTTTTGGGGAGATTACGTAACGCAGTCGCCGAGACGCGCGCCTACATCCGCGATCGGAAAGTGGATGTCGTGGTCGGCTTTGGCGGATACGCTTCCGCCCCTGCGTATCTGGCCGCGCGCGCCGAGAAGGTCCCGTTCGCCATCCACGAGGCAAACGCCAGGCCGGGCTTGGCTAACAGACTTGGCGCTCGGTTCACGCGATTTGTGGGAGTCACATTTCCGGCAACACGGCTGCCCCACGCGCGTTTCGTCGGAATGCCTCTCCGCCGCGAGATCGAGTCGCTTGACCGGTATTCGGCGCGAAATCGTGCGGCCGCAGAGTTTAGTCTCGACCTCGCGCGGCCCACGTTGCTGGTCACGGGAGGGTCCACCGGTGCGCGTAGCATCAACCATACGATCTCAGCATCGGTCGCCCTTGTGCTGGGGGCGGGCTGGCAGGTGCTGCACATCGCGGGGGCTCAGTCAGACATTGGTGATCCGCACCTCCCCGGATACGTTCTTCTGAAATATTGCGATCGGATGGATCTGGCGATTGCGATTGCCGACCTTGCTGTTGCGCGCGCTGGCTCAGCAACGGTAAGCGAATTCATGGCTATCGGTGTTCCCGCTGTGTACGTGCCGTATCCGGTCGGCAATGGAGAACAGCGCCTCAACGCCCGAGATGTTGTCACCGCGTTGGGTGCAGTGATCGTGCGCGACGCCGACTTCACGCCGAGCTGGGTGTCGAGCGAACTCGTGCCATTGTTGCGCAACCGGGCTCTTATCGCGGAGATGGCGGCGCGTTCGTCTGCGATCGGTGTGCGCGATGGCGCGGACCGCATGGTCGACCTCGTCGCAGCGGCGCGCGACGCACGATAAAATCGACTCAATGATCAAGCCCGACTTCTCCCAACCCTTACCAGCGCACCTCGACTCCGCGCACTTCGTCGGCATCGGTGGCTCAGGCATGAGCGGAATTGCTCGTCTTTTCGTCGAGGCGGGTCACCGGGTCACTGGTTCGGACCGCAGCGAGAACCACAACACCGAGGCATTGCGCGAACTCGGGGCGGTTGTGTCGATCGGGCACGACGCGGCCAACCTCGGTGACGCCCAGGTACTCGTCTACACGGGCGCGCTCTGGCCGGACAACCCGGAGTATCTCGCGGCGGTAGAACGCGGTATCCCGGTAGTGCACCGGTCGCAGGCTCTCGCCTGGCTCATCGACAAGCGCCGCCTCATCGCAGTCGCGGGCGCCCATGGCAAGACCACGTCCACCGGCATGATCATTACTGCGCTCCTCGAGTTGGGGCACGACCCCAGCTTCGTCAATGGAGGGGTTATTCAGTCTCTGGGCGTGAGTGCGGCGACCGGGTCCGGCGAGATCTTTGTGGTTGAAGCCGATGAGTCAGACGGGTCGTTCCTGTTCTACGACACGGCAGTCGCACTGATCACGAATGTCGACGCGGACCATCTCGACCACTACGGCTCGCACGAGGCATTCGATGACGCCTTCGTCGAGTTCGCGAGCAAGGCAACAGAACTTGTGGTCGTGTCAAGTGACGACCTGGGCGCTGTGCGCGTGAACGGTCGGCTTCTGGGCGCGCGAGTCATTACGTTCGGAGAGTCCGCATCGGCTGACGTGCGCGTTCGCTCGGTCTCCACCGAGGGAAATGTGGCATTAACGATTGACTGGCAGGGCGCGAGCTATGACGCTCAATTGCGAGTTCCCGGCCACCACAACGCGCTCAATGCGGCAGGCGCGTTCGCGGTGCTGGTCGGCTTGGGATTTGAGCCGCGCGCTGCCCTCAATGGCATCGCGATCTTTGGCGGCACCGAACGTCGTTTTGAACTGCACGGAACGGTTCGCGGGGTGCGCGTCTACGACGACTACGCGCATCACCCGACCGAGGTCGCTGCCGCCCTGTCGGCTGCCCGCTCTGTCGTGGGGAGTGGGCGCATCATCGCTATCCACCAGCCTCACCTGTACAGCCGTACCCAACTCATGGCGGCCGATTTTGCCGCGACCTATGAGCACCTCGCCGACCATACGATTGTGCTTGACGTCTACGGTGCTCGTGAAGACCCGGTGCAGGGCGTCACGGGGGAGCTCGTCTCGGAGCGGTTCGTTGACCGCAGTCGCGTAGATTACCTTCCAGACTGGCAGCAGGCCGCCGATCGGGCGGCAGCGATAGCGCGCGACGGAGACCTCATCATGACACTCAGTTGCGGCGACGTTTACCGGATCATTCCGCAGGTGCTCGCGTCGCTCGACGCCGTGCGAGTGAGCTGAGCGCCCGTTGTGAAGCGGCCGGAGGGATTCGACCCACCTGGTAAGCAGACGCGTGAGCCCACGCGTCCCGTAGCTGGGTCAGTTCGGGCGCAGAAGCCAACGACGACGCAGCACCCGACCACGCGCGCGTCGCGAGAGAAGGCATCCGCAGCGCCGCGGCCTGGTGGCCAACGTCAAGTGGCAACGGAACGCCTGACACCACTACCACCGGTCCATGCCCGTCCGCGCACCACCACCATGAAGAACGCAGCACGCGAATCGAGACGGTTCACCCGCCGCACTCGCACCCGCCGCACCGCGCGGCTCGTGATCCTCGGAGTTGTCGCCGCGCTCATAGCGGTCATGTTCCTTGCTGTCTTCTCGCCACTTCTCGCTCTTCGTACGATCACCGTTGACGGCACATCCAGGGTAAGTGCGGCTGAATTGCGAGCTGCTGTCGCCGACCAGTTAGGTACACCGCTCGCGCTCGTCGATTTTGGGAAGATCACGACCGAGCTCTCAGCGTTTCCCCTGATTCGCAGCTACGTCACCGAGACCGTGCCACCCGATACCCTGGTCATTCACGTGGTGGAACGCCAGCCGGTGGGTGAGCTGTTGGCAGCGGGAATCTATACGCTCGTGGATCCGGCGGGAGTGGTTCTGCAGTCGTCCGTCGACCGCATCGGGGGAGTGCCGGTGATCGACCTTGGGGGAAATGGTTCCACGAGCCCCGCATTCGAGTCTGTCGTTCAGGTCTTGCTTGCGATGCCGCCCAGGCTGCTTGGTCAGATCGACAGCATTACCGCTAAGACCCAGGATGACGTCGTGCTCGTGCTCAGCGGTGCTCACCAGAGGGTTGAGTGGGGGAGCGCCGAGAACTCAGCGAGGAAGGCCGATGTTCTCAGCAGACTCATCGCGATCACCGACCCCGCAAAGGCCGGTGAGTTCGACGTTTCCGCGCCCGGTAACGCGATCTTCACACCCAGCTAGCGCCGGACTTTCCGACACGCGGGGTACCCTGCTGGCCCGTCAACGCCTGTCGACCTACCCTCAACTCAGGAATTGTATACTGAGGATAACTTTATACCTCAGGTAAAGGGTGAGACTTCCCACGGAGGCCGAAAGTGACGTCGAAAAAATGACATCGAACCAGAACTACCTCGCCGTAATCAAGGTGGTTGGCATCGGTGGAGGCGGGGTTAACGCGGTAAACCGCATGATTGAACTTGGCCTGCGCGGCGTCGAGTTCATAGCCATCAACACGGATGCCCAGGCGCTGCTCATGAGCGACGCAGATGTTAAACTCGACGTCGGTCGCGAACTCACCCGCGGACTGGGCGCAGGCGCAGACCCTGAGGTCGGGCGCCGTGCAGCAGAAGATCACGCCGAGGAAATTGAGGAAGCGCTCGCCGGGGCTGACATGGTGTTCGTTACGGCTGGCGAGGGCGGCGGAACGGGCACGGGCGGGGCCCCGGTCGTGGCGCGTATCGCGAAGTCGATCGGTGCACTCACCATCGGTGTTGTCACGAAACCGTTCGGGTTTGAGGGCAAACGTCGTTCCTCCCAAGCAGACGCTGGCGTCTCGAACCTCAAGAACGAGGTCGACACGCTCATTGTCGTTCCGAATGACCGCTTGCTAGAGATCAGCGACCGCGGAATTAGCATGCTTGAGGCATTCGCAACGGCCGACCAAGTGCTTCTCGCCGGCGTGCAGGGAATCACCGATCTCATTACAACTCCGGGTCTGATCAACCTCGACTTTGCTGACGTCAAGTCGGTCATGCAGGGAGCAGGGTCTGCGCTGATGGGCATTGGGTCGGCGAGGGGAGCCGATCGTGCTATCAAGGCGGCTGAACTAGCGGTGGCATCCCCGCTGCTCGAGGCCTCAATTGATGGTGCGCACGGCGTGCTTCTCTCGATTCAAGGCGGGTCAAACCTCGGAATCTTCGAGATCAACGACGCCGCGCGACTGGTGCAAGAGGCTGTGCACCCCGAGGCGAACATCATCTTCGGTGCCGTGATCGACGACACGCTTGGCGACGAGGTGCGGGTGACGGTGATCGCGGCCGGTTTCGATGGGGGAGAACCCTCGACCAAGCCCCGTGACAGTCGTCGCACGAACTTCGTGCCGAGTGAAGTTACAGCTCCAGTGGGAGCGGCGACTGGGGTGCGAGAAACTGGCGAGCACAACTGGACTGCAGAACCGTCGCTCGTGGCGATCCCGCCGATCGACCGCAGTTTCGACGACGACGACGACGATGACGACCTGGACATCCCGGACTTCCTCAAGTAACGGGCATTCACCGGTGACTAAACTTTCCGATCGCCTTGCTCGCGTGCAGGCTGCGGTTGTGGATGCGGCGCGTGAGGCTGGCCGTGATCCGGTGTCGATCACGACCATCGTCGTCACAAAATTTCACCCAGCTGCTCTCGTTCGAGACCTAGCGGGGCTGGGCGTGCGGGATTTTGGCGAGAACCGGCTGCAGGATGCCGCCCCCAAGTCGGCCGAGCTCGCTGACCTCGATCTCGTCTGGCATTTTGTGGGCCAGCTGCAGTCTAAGAAAGCCCGGCAGGTGCGGGAGTTCGCGCGGGTCATCCACTCGGTGGATCGCGAGAGCCTCGCCGATGCGCTCGCTAGCGACGAACGCTCGATTGACTGCTTTGTGCAGGTGAACCTCACGGATGACCCCGCGCGGGGCGGGGTTGTACCAAGCGGACTGGATGCGCTGGTGGCTCGCGTTCTCGACACGAGTGGCCTCAGGCTTCGCGGCCTCATGGTGGTCGCCCCGCTTGGCGAGGAACCGCGTCGAGCGTTCGCGCGCGCTCGCGCGTACTCGGAACACATCCGCCGGATAGCGCCAGAGGCAATCAACATCTCGATGGGCATGTCGGATGACTTCCGCGAGGCGATTCTCGAGGGCGCGACACACCTGCGAATTGGAACGGCAATCACGGGAAATCGGCCAGATTCCGGTTAATCTCACATCAGGAGCTTCACACTTCGGAGGACACAATGGTCAACCCCCTGCGCAAGACAATGGTCTACCTCGGCCTCGCCGATGAAGAATACGACGACTACGAGCCCGTTGCGCCCGTGGCGCCGGTCGCTCCGTTCGCGCACCATGCGTCGTCAGCAGCGCCGCGCGCCCACGTCACTCCGTTGCGGCGCCCCGCTGGGCGGACCGCCGCTCCCGCAGAGATGAACGAGATCCTCACGGTGCATCCGCGCGCCTACAAAGACGCGCAGGTTATTGCGGAGAACTTCCGTGAGGGTATCCCGGTGATCATCAACCTGTCACAGATGAGCGAACCGGACGCCCGTCGGCTCATTGATTTTGCGAGCGGCCTCTCACAGGGCCTGTTCGGCAAGATCGAGCGTGTCACGAACAAGGTGTTCCTGCTCTCGCCAGCGCATGTCGCTGTCAGCGGCGACCATGCTGAGGCCGAGTCCGACGTCGAGGCGTCGTTCTTTGCGCAGCAGTAGCGTGCGCGTTTCCTTCCGATGACTGCCGTTGGAATTGTGGCGACGGTCGCCTACATCGCCCTCAATATCTTTTCGCTGGTTATGTGGGCGAGGTTGATCCTTGACCTTGCGCAGACGTTTGCTCGACACTGGCGACCGCGCGGGTTTTTGCTCGTCGTTGCCGAGGTCGTCTATACCGTGACCGATCCGCCGGTCAAGGCTGTGCGGCGCGTTCTGCCGCCAGTCAGAGTGGGCGCGGTCGCTCTGGATTTTGCGTGGACCATCGTCATGTTTCTGTGCATCATCCTGACGTGGATTGTCAGCGGGTTTATCAAGTGAGGCTGCCGATGTACGCTGGATCACACGGTCGGGGTACCGCATAGGTTTCCCTGAGTAATATGTGAAGCGTTAGCTGAACGTTAACGCGGCAGTAGAGAAAGTTTTTGAGGTGACGGCAATGGCTCTGACTCCTGAAGATGTGGTCAACAAGCGGTTTCAACCGACCAAGTTTCGTGAGGGTTACGACCAAGACGAAGTTGATGACTTCCTCGATGAGGTCGTCGTAGAGCTTCGTCGCCTTAACCAGGAAAACGAAGAGTTGCGCCAGCGACTCGTCGCCAGTGACGCGCGTATCAACGAGTTGCAGCGCAGCGGTGCTCCAGCAGCCCAACAGGGGTTCGCCACCCCTCAACAAGGGTTTGGCGGCCCTCAACAAGGGTTCGCAGCGCCGCAGTATGACCAGTTCGGGGCGCCGGTGGCCGCTTCGGTTCCCTTTGTCCAGCCTCAGGTTTTCCCTGGCCAGCCCGTCGATGCGAACGCCATGGACCCGAGTAACACCAATAATCTGCTCCAGCTTGCACGCCGTCTTCACGAAGAGCACGTGCGCGAGGGTGTCGAGAAGCGTGACGCTCTCATTGCCGAAGGCCACGCCACTGCGGCTCGCCTGGTGTCTGAAGCGGAGACAAACCAGCGCCAGCAGCTTAGCTCGCTCGATCAGGAGCGCCAGCAACTTGAGCACCGCATTGATGAACTGCGTACGTTTGAGCGCGAATATCGCCAGAAACTCAAGGGATACATTGAGGGCCAACTGCGTGAGTTGGACTCCGCTAACTCACTGACCACCGGAAGCCAGAGAGCGGCATACGCTCAGCCTGTGGCTGCTCCGGCTGCTCCTGCGCAGGGCGGCTATGCCGGCTTTGCCGGAACCAATTAGCGCAACGCCGCCAGCCAGTCGCCCGAGACCGAGCATTCGGGCCCTGACAATTCTGGCTCTCGTAGCCGTTGTTATCTACGGGCTAGACCAGGTAGCAAAGTACTTGATTACGCACCACATGACTGTCGACCAAGTCGTGTCGGTGCTGGGCAACATTGTGCAGTTTCACTTAGTCAAGAACCCCGGTGCGGCATTCTCCCTGGGCAGCGGAACTACCTGGATCTTTGCCATCATCGCGACGGCAGTGGCGGTCTTCATCATCGCGTTCGCTCACCGGATTTACTCGGTTGGCTGGGCGGTGCTATTCGGCCTCTTGCTCGGCGGCAACCTCGGGAACCTCACGGACCGACTGTTCCGGGAACCGGGATTCGGCGTCGGCCACGTCGTCGATTTCGTTCAGGTAATCGGGTTCCCGGCCATTTTCAATGTGGCCGATTCGGCGATAGTGGCGAGCATGGGTCTGTTCATCATCCTCACGATCCGCGGAGTGCGGTTGGATGGCAAACGTGCGCCCGCTAAAGTGAGCGACGCGGTCGCCGAGAACGCGCAGACCACAGAAGCGTCCTAACGGTGGAATCTCGCCAGCTTCCGGTACCAGACGGCCTCGCTGGCGAACGGGTCGACGTAGCCATCGCCCGCTTGCTCGGATTCTCTCGCACCCTCGCGGCCGAGATCGCTGAGGCTGGCGGCGTCATCGTTGACGGGGTGACGCTCGGCAAGTCCGATCGACTGGCACCGGGTGCCTGGCTCGAGGTGTGCTGGCAATCCAAAGAAGAACCCACGATCGTGCCAGTGATTGTGCCGGAGTTCGGGATCGTCTACGACGATGACGACATCGTCGTGATCGACAAGCCGGTTGGCGTCGCAGCCCACCCCTCGGTGGGGTGGGACGGGCCCACCGTGTTAGGGGCTCTGGCCGGGGCGGGATTCCGGGTGTCAACATCCGGCGCGGCCGAGCGAGCAGGCATTGTGCATCGTTTGGACGCGGGCACGAGCGGGCTCATGGTCGTCGCTAAGTCTGAGCGTGCGTACACCGAACTCAAGCGTCAGTTTCACGACCACGAAGTTGTGAAGACCTATCACGCCGTAGTTCAGGGCCATCCGGACCCGCTCGCAGGAACAATCGATGCTCCGATTGGCAGGCACCCGAGTTCGAGTTGGAAGTTCGCGGTAACCTCCGAGGGCAAGCCGTCTATCACTCACTATGAGACGCTCGAGGCGTTTCCGTCGGCGTCCTTGCTCGAGATCCAGCTCGAGACCGGGCGAACACACCAGATTCGAGTGCACATGGCCGCGCAACGCCATCCGTGCGTCGGCGACACGATGTATGGCGCCGATCCTTCGATCTCTGCACGGCTGGGCCTGAGCCGCCAGTGGTTGCACGCGGTTCGATTGGGGTTTCGGCATCCGTCAACGGGGGAGTGGGTCGAGTTCGAATCGTCGTATTCGGCCGACCTTCAACACGCACTTGAGGTGCTTCGCGGCGATTAGAGCGAGTCCGTCCGCTAGCGCCATGGGGAGAGATTAGTCTGGGATGACGCCCAGCCAGTCGGAGAAATCTTGGCCCCCAGCGACGATTCATTCGTTCATCTGCATGTTCACAGCGAGTACTCGATGCTCGACGGTGCGGCGCGCGTCACCCCGCTGGTTACCGAGGCTGCCGCGCAGGGCATGCCAGCACTCGCGATCACCGACCATGGCAACATGTTTGGTGCATACGATTTCTGGAAGCAGGCTACGGCTGTCGGGATTAAGCCGATCATCGGCACCGAGGCCTACGTAACTCCTGGCACTGCGCGCGGTGACAAGACCCGAGTTCGGTGGGGGAGCAGCGGCCAGAATCAGGATGACGTTGGTGGCTCTGGCGCATATACCCACATGACGCTGCTTTCGGAGAATACCGAGGGCATGCACAACCTATTTCGACTGTCGAGCCTAGCGTCAATCGAGGGGTTCTATTTCAAGCCCCGAATGGACCGCGAAATCCTGAGTCGCTACGCGAAAGGTGTTATCGCGACGACCGGTTGTGTCGGTGGCGAAGTGCAGACGCGACTACGACTCGGCCAGTACGAGGAAGCGAAAAAGGCAGCGGCAGATTTTCAGGACATCTTTGGTAAAGAGAATTTCTTTGCCGAGATTATGGATCACGACATCGACATCGAACGTCGCACGATGAACGACTTACTATTGCTCGCGAAGGACCTGGGCATGCCGCTCGTTGCCTCCAACGACCTGCATTACACCCACGCTCATGAGGCGACCGCCCATGCCGCCCTCCTCTGTGTTCAATCCGCGTCAACGCTCGACGATCCCCATCGGTTTAAGTTCGACTCGGATGAGTTCTACCTGAAGACCGCGGCCCAGATGCGTCACTTGTTCCGCGACCACCCAGAAGCCAGCGACAATACGCTGCTCATTGCCGCGCGCTGTGAGGTTAGTTTCGAGAAGCGTGATCTCATGCCGCGCTTCCCGGTGCCAGCAGGTGAGAGTGAGGCGAGTTGGTTTGAAAAGGAGGTCGCCGTCGGCATGCTGCGGCGCTTCAACAATGCGCCATCGGACGCTCATCTCGCTCAGGCAAAATACGAGGTCGATGTCATCAAGCAGATGGGATTCCCAGGCTATTTTCTTGTCGTCGCAGATTTCATCGCGTGGGCGAAAGCGCAGGGAATCCGCGTCGGCCCCGGGCGCGGTTCGGCTGCTGGCTCGATGGCCTCGTACGCGATGGGAATCACCGAGCTCGATCCGCTGGCTCATGGCCTCATTTTTGAGCGTTTCCTCAACCCCGATCGTGTGTCGATGCCCGACGTTGACGTCGATTTCGATGATCGGCGGCGTGGTGAGGTGATCCGGTACGTGACAGATAAATATGGCGACGATCGCGTCGCCCAGATCGTCACCTACGGAACGATCAAGGCGAAACAGGCGCTCAAAGACAGCGCCCGTGTTCTCGGCATGCCGTACGCGGTCGGTGAGAAGCTGACGAAAGCGATGCCGCCGGCCATCATGGGGAAGGACATCTCACTCGGCGACGTTCGCAACAAAGATGCCGAACGTTACAAAGAGGCGGCCGACATTCGGGGTATTCTCGACACAGATGCCGAGGCGGCCAAGGTGTTCGACACTGCCGTCGGGATCGAAAACCTCAAGCGTCAGTGGGGTGTGCACGCAGCAGGCGTGGTTATGTCAGCAGAGCCGCTGATCGACGTATTGCCGATCATGAAACGCGAAGACGACGGCGCGATCATTACCCAGTTCGACCAGCCGCCGCTGGAAGACCTCGGCTTGATCAAGATGGACTTTCTCGGCCTGCGCAACCTCACCGTCATCGAAGACGCACTGCGGATGATCAAAGCGAACACCGGCGTGGCTCTCGTGATCGAAGATCTTGACCTCGATGCAGACCAGAAGACTTACGATCTGCTGGCCCGAGGCGAGACGCTAGGCGTGTTCCAGTTGGACGGTGGGCCGATGCGTGCCCTGCTCAAACAACTTAAACCCACCAACTTTGAAGACATCTCGGCAGTTATCGCCCTGTACCGACCCGGTCCGATGGGCATGAACTCGCACACCAAATACGCGCTACGCAAGAACGGTCTCGAGCAGATCGATGCGATCCACCCCGAACTCGAGGAGCCGTTGCGCGAGATCCTCGGCACGACGTTCGGACTCATTGTGTACCAGGAGCAGGTTATGTCGGTCGCGCAGAAGGTTGCGGGATTCACGCTCGGCCAGGCCGACGTGCTGCGTCGTGCTATGGGCAAGAAGAAGAAGTCGGAACTGGATAAGCAGTTCAGCGATTTCGAGTCCGGCATGCTGGGTAACGGCTATAGCAGTCAGGCCGTCACTGTGCTGTGGGATACCTTGATGCCATTCGCCGACTATGCGTTCAACAAGGCGCACAGCGCCGGCTATGGGGTGTTGAGCTATTGGACCGCCTACCTCAAGGCGAACTTCCCAGCCGAATACATGGCTGCGCTCCTCACGAGCGTTGGCGACTCGAAGGACAAGCTCGGCATGTACCTGAGCGAGTGTCGCCGCATGAGCATCAAGGTGCTCGCTCCCGATGTCAACGAGTCGAGCGCGGACTTCACTGCGGTTGCCGGCGACGTTCGTTTCGGACTCGGGGCGGTGCGCAACGTGGGTTGGAATGTCGTGGAGGCGATCGCAGGTGCACGCGCTGCCAAGGGCCGGTTCACGACTTTCCATGATTTCCTCCAGAAGGTGCCTATCCCGGTCGCGAATAAGCGCACGGTCGAGTCGCTGATCAAGGCCGGGGCATTCGACTCGCTCGGCCCCACCCGGCGGGCGTTGCTCGAAATCCACGAAGATGCCGTCGATTCGGCCGTGAGCGTCAAGCGTGCTGAGGCACATGGCCAGGTCGGATTCGATTTCGATATCCTGTGGGACGAACCACACGCTACACAACAGGTGCCAGACCGTCCCGAGTGGTCGAAGCGTGACAAGCTCGCGTTCGAACGCGAAATGCTCGGACTCTACGTGTCGGACCATCCGCTTGCTGGTCTCGAACTCCAGCTCGCCAAGCATGCAACATCGACGATCAGCGAGGTGCTCGGCGGCGAAGCAGCAGCCGACGGCGAGCATGTGACGGTCGCGGGACTTGTCACGAGCGTGCAGCACCGAGTGGCGCGCAATAGCGGTAACCAATATGGGATCGTCACGGTTGAAGACTTCGGAGCCGAGATCAGCGTGATGTTCCTCGGCAAGACCTATCAGGAGTTCGCACCAGCCCTATCGAACGATGCAATCGTGGTGGTGCGAGGGCGCGTCAGTGTGCGCGACGATGGAATGAATCTGCACGCGGTGAGCATGTTCACACCGGATCTTGGTGCGAGTCTTGGATCTGGTCCGCTGCTCATCTCCCTGCACGAGCAGCGCGCCACAACGGATGTCGTGGGTGCGCTCAACGACGTGCTTATTCGTCACTCTGGGGGCACGGAGGTGCGGCTCAGACTACTTAAAGGCGATAGTGCGCGAGTCTTCGAGATCCCGTACCCGGTCACCGTATCCGCTGACCTGTACGGTGAACTCAAGACGCTGCTGGGGCCGAATTGTTTGGCCTGAGCTAGTTTGGCTGCTGCTGCTGCTGCTGCCGCTGCCGCTGCCGCTGAACCGTTAGGCCGCGTCGCCCGGCCTCAGGTACTTCCGCTCGTGATAGAGCAGAGCCTCGTCTTCGTCGCCGAGACCGCCATCGTCGATTTCCACGACGATCACCGCGTTGTCATTCACGGGATGCACCTCAATGATTCGACCGATCAGCCACGCCGTCACACCCTGCAGGATGGGCACGTTGTGGGGGCCGACGACCCAATGCGCACCCTCAAACCGCAGATCGCGGTCGGCAGCCATTTGCTCGGCGAGGTGACGTGAGCGCGGGCCGAGCATGTGAATGGCGACCCGGTTTCCCACGGTCATTGCGGGCCACGCGCTAGAGACCTGTGCCATGTTGAAGGTTGCCATTGGCGGTGACGCGGCGAGCGACGCTAGCGAGGTTGCGGTGAACCCAACGGGTTTTCCATCCGGGGCGACCGAGGTCACTGCGGCCACTCCGGCGGCATGACGACGAAACGCCTGTTTGAAAATCTCGGCGCCCTCTGGCAGGGGAGTGGGTTGCTTTTTCATACGTCCGTATCAATTATAATCTGGCTGGCACTATTCCCCGAGCCCACGAACTAGCATGGTCAGGCCATGATGCAGACGATAGACCTCCGCAACGTTCAGCCTACGAGAAGCGAGCTTGTTCGACTCGTCCCCCGCGCCCAACTCGATGTATCCGTTGCGACGGACGTCGCGCGCGACCTCATCGATGCCGTGCGCGAGCGGGGGGCGGATGCACTGCTCGAGCAGGCGCAGCGACTCGATGGAGTGCTGCCCAACCGCATCCGCATTCACGCGGACGAGATAGATCGTGCGGTTGAGGCGCTCGATCCCGCGGTTCGAAGCGCGATTGACGAGACCATTTTCCGCGTACGACTGGCCACGCACGCGCAAGTTCCCCATGGTGCTCTCACCACCCTTGCGCCGGGTGCTGAGGTACTCCAGCGCTGGCAGCCGGTCAATCGGGTCGGTCTCTATGTGCCCGGCGGAAAGGCCGTCTATCCCTCTAGCGTCGTCATGAACGTTGTACCAGCGCAGGTGGCCGGCGTGTCGTCGATCGCGCTCGCGTCGCCGGCACAGAAAGAGTTTGACGGCGCCGTGCACCCGACGATCCTGGCCGCAGCCGGCATCCTGGGCATTGATGAGGTCTACGCCATGGGGGGAGCTGGTGCGATTGGCGCGTTCGCCTACGGAGTTTCCGGCATCGGACTCGACTCCGTCGACATCATCACCGGCCCCGGCAACGTCTATGTTGCCGCAGCAAAGCGACTGGTCCGTGGTGTGGTGGGGATTGATTCCGAGGCAGGTCCCACCGAGATACTGGTGATTGCAGATGCCACCGCGAACCCGCGCATCGTCGCGGCTGATCTCGTGAGCCAGGCAGAACACGACGAACTCGCCGCTGCCGTACTGGTGACTGATTCTCCGGAACTGGCGACTGCGGTCTCGGCCGAGGTCAGCCGCCTGGCGGCCACAACGAAACACTCGGCGCGCGTCAGTGAGGCGCTCAGCGGCCAACAGTCCGCGATCGTGCTCGTGAAGGATCTTGCATCGGCCGCCGCGTTTAGTAACGCGTACGGCCCTGAGCACCTTGAGATTCAGACAACAGACCCCGATAGTGTCGTGGACTTGATCGATAATGCCGGCGCGATCTTCGTGGGGCCGCACTCTCCGGTGAGCCTCGGCGACTACCTCGCCGGGTCCAACCACGTTTTACCCACGGGCGGGCAGTCGCGGTTTACCGCAGGCCTTGGGGCGTACACGTTCCTGCGCCCGCAACAGATCATCCGCTATGACCGGCTGGCATTGAAAGGTGTCGAACCCGCGATCGTCGCGCTGAGCTGTGCCGAAGACCTTCCCGCGCACGGTGCTGCCGTCACCGCGCGCTTCACCAGCCTCTAACCAGTCTTCGGACCGGACGCCGTATCCTGTAGCTACCATGTTCTGCCCCTTCTGCCGCCACCCAGATAGCCGGGTCATCGACTCTCGCACTAGTGATGACGGGCTCGCAATCCGCCGCCGCCGCCAATGCCCGGAGTGCGGTCGTCGCTTCTCTACGACAGAGACCGCCAGCCTCAGCGTGATCAAGCGCAATGGAGTCGTGGAATCGTTCAGTCGCGAGAAGATCGTCGCGGGGGTTCACAAGGCGTGCCAAGGCAGGCCAGTCACCGATACTGACCTCGCCGTGCTGGCACAGAAAGTGGAGGAGACAATTCGCGCCACCGGCGTAGCACAGATCGAAGCGAACGACATCGGCCTAGCAATCCTGTCGCCGCTACGCGAGCTCGATGAGGTGGCCTACTTACGGTTCGCGAGTGTGTACCAAGCATTTGATTCGCTTGAAGACTTCGAGACGGCCATCATGCTCTTGCGCGTCGAGCATGACGCGGCGCAAGCCGGGGAATGATCACGCTGCCGGTAACCTGACGTTGGTATGTATCGCATCTTGTTCTCCATCGTCCTCTCCAGACTCGACCCTGAGCGCGCGCATCAGCTCGCGTTCGTGGTGATCAGGATGCTGCCGACGCTGGGTTTCGGACGCCTGGTGCGCCGCTTCACGCGTCCAGTCGCCTCCCTCGCGGTGCACACCCTCGGCGTGCGTTTTGACTCGCCGTTTGGGGTGGCGGCGGGTTTCGACAAAGATGGACGCGGCATCCGCGGTCTTGGCCAGCTCGGCTTTGGTCACGTCGAGGTGGGTACGGTCACTGCGATCGCGCAGCTCGGTAATCCGAAGCCGAGGCTCTTCCGACTCGTGCCTGACCGAGCGGTCATCAACCGTATGGGGTTCAATAACGAGGGCGCGGCGGTCATCCGCCGACGAATTGTGAGGACC
The DNA here is from genome assembly GCA_025351795.1 of Salinibacterium sp. Lineage (GTDB taxonomy): Bacteria > Actinomycetota > Actinomycetes > Actinomycetales > Microbacteriaceae > Rhodoglobus. The sequence continues at coordinate 49,910 of JANXVG010000074.1, forward strand.
TCGCGGCATCGTGTACGACCGGTTATCGGAGCAAACATCGGCAAGTCGCGCGTCGTCGATCTCGACCACGCGATCGCTGACTATGTCGCGAGCACGCGTCAGCTCGCACCGGTTGTGGACTACCTCGTCGTCAACGTCAGTTCGCCGAATACTCCCGGCCTTCGAGGCTTGCAAGAGATCGACAAGTTGCGCCCGTTGCTGGCTGCGGTACAGCACGAGGCAGGCGACACTCCCGTACTTGTGAAGATTTCCCCCGACCTGACCGACCATGAAGCGGGGCGCATCACCGCTCTCACGCTCGAACTGGGACTCAGCGGAATTATCGCTACGAATACGACCGTGTCGCGAGACACATTGACGAGCGATGCCGCGGTAGTCGAGGCCGCAGGCGCCGGGGGCCTTTCCGGGCCTCCACTCGCTCGCCGTTCGCTTGAGCTGCTGCGGATCATTCGCGCTGGGGTGCCATCCCAGTTTTGCGTCATATCGGCGGGTGGAGTTGAATCGGCGGCCGACGTCGCTGAGCGTCTCGCAGCCGGGGCAACCCTGGTACAGGGCTACACGGCGTTCCTCTATCGTGGTCCGGGGTGGGCCCGTTCGATCAATCGCGGGCTTGCGCGGTTGTAGCTAGACGGGAAATTGCCCGCGCTTGACCTGTGGCTTGGGCAGACGCATCATGCGCAGTTGAAGCGCACGCATTCCCGCGTACCAGCGCACTCTTTCGACTTTCGACTGACCAAACTTTGCGCCAAGCTTTCGGGTGAGCTGGAAGCCGAGTACAACCACGTCGAGCACCGCGACAATGAAGAACGCCCAGAGGGCGATGAGGCCGATCGTTTGTACTTGCGGCTGGGGGAAAAACGTGAGGATGATGACAGCGAACAGCAGCGGGATCATGAGCTCGCCGATGTTGAATCTCGCGTCTACGTAGTCGCGCACGTAACGCTTCTGCGCTCCCCGGTCGCGTAGCGGAAGGTATTTTTCCTCGCCGTTAGCGAGGCCGATCCTCGCTTTATCGCGCTGAATCTGCGTCGCGATCCGTGCGTTACGCCGCGCCTCCGTTCGGTCAGAACTGACGAGCGGGCGCTTGCGTGCGTCTTCCTTCTCTTTGCGCGTGGGAGTCGGGTGGCCCTTGCCACCCGAGATGCTGTCGGTGTTGAGCTCATAAGTGACTGCTTTGTCGCTCGCGCCCTGCGTTGTCTTGGCCACGGAAATCCTCGCTCTTCGGTCCCATTAAGATTACCTCCATGAGTACCGACGACGAGCACCGTGCCCGGGAAGCCCTGCGTGACGTGGTGCACCGCGGGCTGCCAACGACGATTGCCGACCTCTCGGCCCTCGTACGCATTCCGTCCGTCTCGTGGGACGGCTTCGACGCGGAGCACGTCGCGACGAGTGCGAAGGCTGTTGCTGCCTTGTTCCAGAATCTCGGAGTGTTCGAATCCGTCGAGATTTCGAGGGCGGCTATCGGTACGACCGGCACACTTGGCCTGCCAGCCGTTCTCGCGACTAGGAAAGCGCGCAACGGCAAGCCGACGATCCTGCTCTACGCCCACCACGACGTGCAGCCGCCCGGACAGGATACGGACTGGGATTCGCCGCCGTTCGAGCCCACGGTGCGCGGCGACCGGCTATACGGACGGGGAGCAGCGGATGATAAGGCCGGCGTCATGGCACACGTTGCAGCCATCCGCGCACTCGTCGCGACTGCCGGGCCGGACTTCGACCTCGGGCTCGCAGTGTTCATTGAGGGTGAGGAGGAGTTCGGTTCCCGGTCGTTCGTTGACTTCCTGGCCCAGCACAGGAATCAACTGGAAGCCGATGCTATCGTCGTCGCCGACTCAGACAACTGGAATGTCGACACTCCGGCTCTCACGGTCGCGCTGCGCGGCAACGTGACCTTCACGCTCACCGTTTCTACACTCGACCACGCATCACACTCGGGAATGTTCGGAGGAGCCGTACCCGACGCGATGCTCGCGACGATTCGCTTGCTGTCGACGTTCTACGCCGAAGATGGTTCGGTTGCTGTTGTGGGCCTCACATCACGGCAGACCGATACCCCCGACTATGACGAGCGCACGCTTCGCGAAGAGGCCGCCTTACTCGATGGGGTCACCCCAATCGGTTCTGGCACGATCCTCAGTCGCCTCTGGAACAAGCCGGCTATCACCGTTACCGGAATTGATGCGCCGACGATGGTCAACGCATCCAATACGCTCACGCCCTCGATCTCTGTGCGCATCTCGGCGCGCATCGCGCCAGGCCAGAAAGCGGCGGATGCCTACGTCGCCATCGAGACGCACCTGCGTGAGCACGCCCCGTTTGGCGCTCACCTTGAGATCACCGACGTCGACTGCGGCAATCCCTTCCTGGTGGACACGAGTGGTTGGGCCGTGGCCGCGGCGAAGGCCGCCATGCGCGAGGCCTGGGGAGTTGAACCGCTCGAGACCGGCATCGGCGGGTCGATTCCTTTCATTTCCGATCTGGTTGACATGTTTCCGCACGCGGAGATACTCGTCACGGGGGTCGAGGACCCAGATTCGCGCGCCCACAGTCCTAATGAGTCGCTGCATCTCGGAGTTTTTCGCCGTGCAATTCTCACTGAGGCCGTGTTGCTCGCGAAGTTCAACGACCGGACGTAGAATCGAATTATGAGCGACACCATCGAAAAGATCGCGGCCCACGGCGTTGGGCTCACGGATGCAGCTGCCGGCAAAGTGCGCAGCCTGATGACGCAAGAGGGCCGTGATGACCTCCGCCTCCGAGTCGCCGTGCAGCCGGGTGGCTGCTCTGGGCTGATCTATCAGCTGTACTTCGATGAACGCACTCTCGATGGCGATGTCGCGGTAGATTTCGGTGCGGGTGTCGCGGTCGTTGTCGACAAGATGAGCGTTCCCTACCTCGACGGTGCGACTATTGACTTCGAAGACACGATCCAGAAGCAGGGCTTCACGATTGACAACCCGAACGCGGGAGGTAGTTGCGCATGTGGAGACAGCTTCCACTGAGCAAATACTCGTCATAGACGGTAAAATCACTGCCCCAAAGGGTGTCGCCCGAAAGGTCGGCACCCTTTGCTGGTTATAGACTGACCGTGATCCAGTTCACATGTCCGAGAGGTTTCAGGTGCGTTCTTACCGCCGTTTTCGATGGGTTGCAATTCCCATCGCACTGGCCGTCACCGTCATCCTCGCCGGGTGCACACAGGAGCAGTTGCAGGGTTGGCTTCCGACAGCGCCTGGCACGACGAACCATGTAGATCAGGTCATCGGGCTCTGGGTCACCTCGTGGATTGTGCTCCTCGCCGTGGGCGTTGTGACGTGGGGCCTGATCATCTGGGCTGCGGTGGTCTACCGTCGCCGTAAGGGTCAGACCGGCCTACCCGTGCAATTGCGATACAACATGCCGATCGAAATTTTCTACACGATCGTGCCGCTCGTTCTCGTGTTGGGGTTCTTTGCGTTCACCGCCCGCGACCAAGCCCAGATCGAGCAGCCCATCAAGAATCCAGATGTCACGATCGAGGTGTTCGGCAAGCGCTGGGCGTGGGACTTCAATTACGTCAAAGAAAACGTCTACAGTGCTGGCATTCAGGCGCAGCAACTCGAAGCGGGCACGCTCGATCAGAGCAAACTGCCCGTGCTCTACTTGCCGGTTAACGCCAAGGTCGAGATCAAGATTGAATCACGAGATGTTGCCCATTCCTTCTGGGTCGTAAACTTTCTCTACAAGAAAGACGCGATCCCGGGCAAAACCAACCACATGTATTTCGTTCCGGAAAAGATCGGCACGTATCAGGGGAAGTGCGCTGAGTTGTGCGGTGAGTATCACTCGCTCATGCTCTTTCAGGTGAAAGTCGTGCCGCAGGCTGACTACGATGCCTACATCCAGGCTCAGCGCGCAGCCGGCTTTGCTGGCCAACTCGGCGCGGACTACAACGTGAACCAGAACCTGCCAGGCAACGGCAGCACTAACGGGGGATAGCACCCATGACAACTGCAACTGCCGCCCCCGTACTCGGCGCGACAACGTTGAGCCCCAGAGGCAACGTGGTCGTCAAGTGGATCACCACTACTGACCACAAGACCATTGGCTATCTGTACCTGATTACCTCGTTCGTGTACTTCTGTTTGGGCGGGGTCATGGCCCTGATTATCCGGGCGCAGCTTTTCGAGCCGGGCCTTGAAATTGTGCAGACCAAGGAGCAATATAACCAGCTCTTCACGATGCACGGCACGATTATGCTTCTCATGTTTGCGACACCGCTGTTCGCGGGCTTCGTGAATGTCCTTATGCCTCTGCAGATAGGTGCGCCAGACGTAGCGTTCCCACGCCTCAACGCTTTCGCGTACTGGCTCTACTCGTTGGGCTCGCTGATTGCCGTAGCCGGGTTTATCACCCCGCAGGGTGCTGCGTCGTTTGGTTGGACGGCGTACGCGCCACTCGCCTCCACGACTTTTACGCCCGGGTTGGGTGGCAATCTCTGGGTATTCGGGCTCACGATGAGTGGATTCGGCACGATTCTGGGCGCCGTCAACTTCATCACGACGATCATCACGATGCGCGCTCCCGGAATGACCATGTTCCGCATGCCGATCTTCACGTGGAACGCGCTCGTTACCTCAATCCTCGTGCTGATGGCCTTCCCGCCCCTCGCCGTCGCCCTCTCCGCGCTTGGCGCCGACCGCGTGTTTGGCGCTCACATTTTCGACCCGGCAAACGGTGGAGCACTGCTCTGGCAGCACTTGTTCTGGTTCTTTGGGCATCCCGAGGTCTACATCATTGCGCTACCATTTTTCGGCATTATTTCCGAAGTGCTACCGGTGTTCAGTCGCAAGCCGATCTTCGGCTACAAGACGCTGATCTACGCCACAATCTCGATCGCAGCGCTGTCTGTGACGGTCTGGGCTCACCACATGTACGTCACGGGCTCCGTGCTCTTGCCGTTCTTCGCCCTCATGACCATGCTCATCGCGGTTCCGACCGGGGTGAAGATTTTTAACTGGATCGGTACGATGTGGCGTGGTTCTGTAACGTTTGAGACGCCCATGCTGTGGGCGATCGGCTTTCTCATCACCTTTACGTTCGGAGGGCTCACCGGCGTTATTCTTGCGAGCCCGCCTCTCGACTTCCACGTCTCAGACACCTATTTCGTCGTCGCTCACTTCCACTATGTGGTGTTTGGCACGGTCGTCTTCGCGATGTTCAGCGGGTTCTACTTCTGGTGGCCTAAGTGGACAGGGAAGATGCTCAATGAGCGCCTGGGCAAGATCCACTTTTGGCTGCTGTTCATCGGTTTCCACACCACCTTCCTGATCCAGCATTGGCTTGGTGTCGTGGGGATGCCGCGTCGTTACGCCACTTACTTCGCTGGCGACGGCTTCACGTGGATGAACCAGGTATCGACGGTCGGTGCCGCGACTCTCGGTATTTCGCTTTTACCCTTCCTGTATAACGTCTATATCACCGCGCGCATGGCACCTAAAGTGACGGTCGATGATCCATGGGGGTATGGACGATCTCTCGAGTGGGCCACGTCGTGTCCGCCACCGCGACACAACTTCACGTCGCTCCCGCGCATCCGGTCCGAGTCGCCTGCCTTCGATTTAAACCATCCGGAAGCTGGCATGCCCATCGGCATCGGCCCGTTCAAGGATGCACCTGACGCGCCCGTCTACGATGCAGCAGACGAGAAAGTGAAGTAACCATGAAGGGCACCGCAACACTTTTTTGGATCATCACCGCATTCGCTACTCTGTTGTCAGGCGTCTACACGGTCTGGAATTTGGTCGACGTCTATTCGGGAAAAGTGGAGTGGGTGGGCACTCTGGGCCTACTGCTCGTCGCCATCATGTCCACACTCATCGCGTTCTATCTGGGGCGGCTTTATCGTGCGCAGCGCGGTAGCGAACTTCCCGAAGATCGACTCGATGCCAATATCGACGATGGCGATGCAGAGCAAGGGTTCTTCAGCCCCTGGAGCTGGTGGCCGCTCATGCTCGGATCCAGTGCCGCACTCGTCTTCCTGGGGCTCGCCATCGGACCGTGGATTGCACTCCTCGCCGCCCCGTTCGTGTTCATCAGCATCGTGGGGTGGATCTATGAGTACTACCGCGGAAACTTCGCCCGCTAGTAGTACGGTCATTCGCGAGGCTCGACGCGAGGACGCCGATAGGGTGTTCGAATTGCTTCAGCAGCTAGCAAAAACGGATGCCTCAGATCGGCACACGTTCGACGAGACCTTTGTAGACTTCCTCGGCGATGATCCCCGCTCCCTTCTGCTCGTTGCTGAGGATGCGACCGGCAGTGTCCGAGGCTATGTTCTGACCACGATCAACCGGTTACTGCACACGAACGGGCGATCCGCACAGCTTCAGGAACTCGTCGTCGACGCAGGGGCCCGTGGAACAGGTGTCGGCACGCAACTCATCGAAGCCCTCGAGCAAGTCTGTCGCGACGCGGGCGTCACGCAACTGACCGTGGCGAGTCGGCGGGCGGCCGACTTTTACGAGCGTCTCGGCTATCACTCGACCGCAGACTTCCTGAAGAAGACGTTCGACTGATCTGGCGTTCCACCGAGTGACGTCGCGGGAATCGTCGTGCTCGCGAGTTCGTGACTAGTGGTCGTCGTGCGAGTTCCGCTCGATCTCGGTGCGGGTGACCGGAGAGATCCGGTCTTCGAAGAACCAGCCCGACGCAATCGCACGCAGTCGCTGGCGGAAGGTAATGCGACCGTTGGCGTCAGGTCGAATCATGAGCGGTTTGTAGTCGTTGTATGAGACCAGTTTCCAGCGCTCGTACTCGTTGAGCTGCTCGTGTACTTCGATGTACTCACCGCCGGGCAAGCGCACAATCCGGCCAGACTCATAGCCGTGAAGCGCGACCTCTCGATCTTTCTTCTGCAGTGCCAGACATACTCGCTTGGCGACGTGGTACGCCACGATCGGTCCGACAATCAAGAGAAACTGGCAGCCGTGAATTACCCCTTCGATAGTGAGATTGAAGTGGGTCGCGATGATATCCGAACCGGCGGCAGCCCACAGAACGGCGTAGAAGGTGACTCCGGCAGCACCGATCGCGGTGCGCGTAGGCGAGTTGCGGGGCCGATCGGCGATGTGGTGCTCACGCTTATCACCGGTAATCCATGCCTCGATAAAGGGATAGAAGGCCACCAGCACGATGAACAACCCGAGCACAAGAATGGGAGCCATGATGTTGAGTGAGAGCGTCGCTCCCCACAGATTGACTTCCCAGCCCGGTGGCACCAAACGAAGTGCGCCGTCGGCAAAACCGATGTACCAGTCCGGCTGAGTGCCGGCGGATACCGGCGACGGGTCATAGGGTCCGTATGTCCAGATCGGGTTGATCGTGAAGAGTGACGCGATGAGCACGATGATGCCGAAGACGATGAAGAAGAATCCCCCCGCTTTCGCGGCGAACACGGGCATGATTGGCGCGCCAACGACATTGTCGTTGGTAAATCCGGGTGCCGCAAACTGGGTGTGCTTATTCACAATGAGCAGCAGCATATGCACGCCAATGGCGGCGACAAGAATCGCAGGCAACAGAAGGATGTGCACCGTGTACAAGCGCCCCACTATCGCCGTACCAGGGAAGTCGCCACCGAAGACGAGATACGACAGCCACGTTCCGACGATGGGAACGCCCTTCACCATGCCATCGATGATTCGGAGCCCATTGCCAGAGAGCAGATCGTCGGGCAGGGAGTAGCCGGTGAAGCCTTCCGCCATGGCGAGAATGAACATGACAAACCCGATGAACCAGTTGATTTCACGAGGTTTGCGGTACGCGCCGGTGAAGAAGATGCGCAGCATGTGCAGTCCGGTGGCTGCGACGAAGAGCAAGGCGGCCCAGTGGTGTACCTGGCGCATCAGTAAGCCGCCGCGAATATCGAACGACAGGTTGAGCGTCGACGACATGGCCGCAGACATTTCGACGCCTTTAAGCGGAACATAGGAGCCGTCGTAGATCACCGTGGCCATCGACGCTTGGAAGAAGAAGGTGAGAAACGTACCAGAGAGCAGGATGACGACGAAGCTATAAAGTGCAACCTCGCCGAGCATGAACGACCAGTGGTCCGGGAAGATCTTGCGTCCGAGTTCTTTGACGAGCCCGGAGATGCTCGTGCGCTCGTCGATGTAGTTCGCAGCAGCCCCGGTGAAACGCTGGCCGCGGGTTGGCGAAATCTCCGTACCTTGTTGTTCGGTACCTGGTTGTTCGGTGGTGGTGCTCATAGCGTGCGCTCCCAGAAGCTTGGTCCGACTGGTTCGGTAAAGTCACTTCGCGCGATCAGGTAGCCATCGGCGTCGATGGTGATCGGAAGCTGCGGCAGCGGGCGCTTCGCGGGGCCAAAGATAACCTCGGCTTCGTGCGTGATATCGAATTGTGACTGGTGACAGGGGCACAAAAGGTGGTGAGTCTGCTGCTCGTACAGGGCTACCGGGCAACCGACGTGGGTGCAAATCTTTGAATATGCGACGATGCCGTCGTAGGCCCAGTTCTCGCGCCCAGCCGAGGGATGCAGGTCTTCTGGCTTCATGCGCATCAGCAAAACGGCAGCTTTTGCCTTCTGTTCGAGCTTGTCTGTGGCGTCATTGAGGCCTTCAGGAATGACGTGAAAGACCGAACCGAGGGTAACGTCGGATGCCTTGATCGGCGTGCCAGACGGGTCACGGGTGAGGCGCGTGTCTTTCGCCCACAGCGTGTGCTTGAGCCCAGCGACCGGGTCAGCCGCCGGAGCCAAGTCACGGAACAGGACAATCGCCGGAAGCGGTGTGACTACGAGCGCACCAATGAGGGTGTTGCGGATGAGCGTGCGTCGCCCGAATCCAGACTCCTCATTACCGAGTCGGAAGATTTCGACAGCCGCCGCCCGGGTTTCGTCTGAACCACGGGTGCCGTGGCGCATCTCGACGAGGTCATGGCCGTTCATGAGCGACTTCGACCAGTGCACGGCACCGATGCCGATTCCGAGAAGCGCGAGAGTCATACCGATGCCGAGGAATAGATTGTTGAGTCGCACCGACAACATATCGCCGGGCGTAATCGGGAAAATGATGTATGCGGTGATGGCTGCAACCGTACCCACGATTGACAGGATGAACAGCAGTGAAACCCGCTTCTCCGCTTCGCGCTGCTTCGCGGGGAACTTGTCGCCCACTCGGGCTCGGAACGGCGGGAACCCGGGGTTCTCGACCCGATCGGCTACGACAACGGCGGTGCCGGGCGCTGAATCCTTGGGTACGGTCTTTTCGACAGCCGTGCCCACAGTTCCTCCGCCGGATTCGCCGTCGTGGTGGTCTGCCATTCTCTTCCCTTCAGATGAGCGCCGAAACGCTGGACTTCACAAACTAATTGGACTTCGCTGCTAGCCAGACGGTTACTCCGACGATTGCGCCAAGCCCGAATATCCAGAGAAATAGTCCCTCGGAAACCGGCCCAAGACTGCCGAGCTCGTACCCAGCCACTGAGGGGCTCTTGTCGAGAAACTTGAGATAGGTGATGATGTTGGCTTTGTCCTGAGGGGTCAGATTCATATCGTTGAAGACCGGCATGTTCTGCGGACCGGTAATCATCGCCTCGTAGATGTGCTGAGGCGATACGCCCCCAATAGGAGGAGCGAATTTACCTTGAGTCAGCGCGCCTCCTGCGCCCGCAATGTTGTGGCACATTGCACAGTTGATGCGAAAGAGCTCGGCACCGGCTGCTGTATCGCCGTTGGCCTGAAGGTACTTCGCGTCAGGAATCGCGGGGCCGGGCGCTCGGGATGCCACGAACGTGTACAGCGCGGTAATCTGATCGGAGGTGAATTGCACGGGCTTTTTCTCGGCCTGCGGTCCATTTTGTGCAAGCGGCATGCGGCCCGTGGCCACTTGGAACTCGACGGCAGCAGCTCCGACGCCGATAAGGCTTGGGCCATTTTTGGTGCCCTCGAGGTTGACACCGTGGCAGGTCGCGCAGTTGGCGGCAAACAACTTGCCGCCATCTTCGAGTGTGCCTGCGGTGGCGGTGGAATTCGCAGCCGACGCGCTCGACGTAAATAGGGTGTACACGCCACCCGTCGAGAACAGCCCAATGGTGATGAGAGCGACAGCAGTAAGCGGGTGCCGCCTGCCAGCCTGTCGCTTGGGCCGTGATGCTGTGTTCTTCGTCATTCGAGTGCGCGTTCCCATTCTCATTTGAGGATGTAGATGACCAGAAACAGACCGATCCAGACTACGTCGACGAAATGCCAGTAGTACGAAATGACGATTGCGCTCGTCGCTTCCTTGTGGCCGAAGTTCTTGACGGCGAACGATCGACCGATTACGAGGATGAAGGCAATGAGTCCGCCAATAACGTGGAGTCCGTGAAATCCCGTCGTCAGGTAGAAGGCCGACCCGTATGAGTCACTGTCCAGACGAATGTGCTCACTCACCAAGGTCGCGTACTCGAAGATCTGTCCCGCGACGAACGTGGCGCCCATGGCGTACGTGACGTAGAACCACTCGACCATTCCCCACTTCCAAAACTGCGTAACCCTGCCGGAGCGACGCGGCTGTAACCGTTCTGCGGCAAAGACGCCAAACTGGCAGGCAAACGACGAGAGTACGAGAACTGTGGTGTTGGCAGCGGCGAACGGAATGTTGAGGTGCGCTGTCTCTTGTGCCCACAGCCCGGGCGACACAGATCGAAGTGTGAAGTAGATCGCAAAGAGGCCCGCGAAGAACATGACTTCACTGCCTAACCAGACGATCGTGCCAACTGCCACGACGCTGGGGCGGTTGACCACGGGAGTAGTGATGGAGCGCGATAGCGAGGTCGTAGTCACCCTTCCATTATGGTCGATGTTTCGCTCTCTTTTTTCATTCCCGGGGTCTGTCGCCCTCGGATCTATAGGATCTGAAGCATGTCAAGAGACCTCACGTGGCCCAGCCTGCTCGGCACCATCATCGAGGGCGACGACCTCGCGATCAGCGAAGCGACCTGGGCGATGCAGCAGGTCATGGCTGGCGAGGCCACATCCGCTCAGTTAGCCGGTTTGCTGGTTGCCCTGCGTGTCAAGGGTGAGACAGTTGATGAGATCGTGGGATTTAGGGATGCCGTGCTGGCTGACGCGCTTCCGCTCAATGTTGATTCCAACGTGCTCGATATCGTTGGCACTGGCGGTGACCCGTACGGCGCCGTGCTCAACATCTCGTCGATCGCCGCGGTAATCGCCGCTGCGTCTGGTGTTCCCGTTGTAAAACATGGCAATCGAGGCGCGAGTTCGGCTTCGGGCGCTTCCGATGTGCTCGCCGCCCTCGGCCTCAATCTCACCATTTCGCCCGAACGTGTTGCCGAGGTTCTTCGAGAGACGGGCATCACTTTCGCGTTCGCGGCGCTGTTTCACCCGGGATTCCGGCACGCAGGACCGACACGCAAAGAGTTGGGCATATCGACGTTGTTCAACATTCTGGGGCCGCTGTGCAATCCGGCCAGACCAGATGCTTCCGCGGTGGGCGTTGCTAGCCTCGACCGCGTTCCGCTCGTTGTCGGCGTGTTCCAGACCAGGGGTGCGACGGCGCTCGTCTATCGCGGCGACGACGGAATCGACAAGCTCACGACGACAGGACATAGCCACATCTGGGAGGTCTCTCGCGGGCTCGTCACTGAGCACGACCTGGATCCCCTCGAGTTGGGTATGGCGCGCGCGCCGATCGAGTCGCTTCTGGGTGCGGATGCCGCACACAACGCCGGCGTCGCCCGCGGCGTGCTCGCGGGTGACGCCGGCCCTGTGCGCGACATCGTGCTTCTGAATGCCGCCGCTGGACTGGTGGCCTTCGCGCTCGCTCAAGACTCCGAGCAGCAGTCGGAGTCCATCGTGGACCGCCTGAGGGAGAAGCTCGCGGTGGCCGCCGCTACTATCGATTCCGGAGCTGCAGCAGCCAAACTCGACGAGTGGGTTTCAGCCACGAACCGATAGCAGCAGACCTCGTTCAGATCACGTCGGCGTCGACCCAGTCGAACGTCTTAGTGACTGCCTTCGTCCACGATCGCATCAACCGGGCGCGTTCTGAATCGTCGATGGTGGGCTCCCATCGTGCGCCTTCCTTCCAGTTGGAACGCAGTTCGTCGAGTGTTTTCCAATATCCGACGGCGAGCCCCGCTGCGTAGGCGGCTCCGAGCGCAGTCGTTTCGGCGACGACCGGCCGCACGACTGGCATGCCAAGAATGTCGGCCTGAAATTGCATGAGCAGTTCATTGACCACCATGCCGCCGTCGACCCGAAGCTCGACGATGGCTACGGGCGAATCGGCGTTCGCCGCGTCGAGAACCTCACGGGTCTGGAAAGCAGTGGCCTCGAGAGCGGCCCGCGCGATGTGGCCCTTGTTAGCGAAGCGCGTGAGACCGAGGATCGCCCCGCGCGCATCCGGTCTCCAGTACGGGGCAAAGAGTCCGGAGAAAGCTGGAACGATGTACACGCCGCCGTTGTCGTTGACGGAGCCCGCGAGTGCCTCGATGTCGGCGGACTCTGCGATGATTCCGAGGTTGTCACGCAACCACTGGATCAGCGATCCGGTCACCGCGATCGAACCCTCGAGGGCATAACGCGGCGCGTTTTCGCCAAGTTTGTACGCCACCGTCGTCAGTAGTCCGTGGTGGGAGTGCACGATCTCTTCGCCCGTGTTCACAATGAGGAAGTTTCCTGTGCCGTAAGTGTTTTTCGATTCACCTGCGCTAAACGCGGCTTGGCCGAAGGTGGCAGCCTGTTGATCACCGAGGATGCCCGCGATCGGCACTTCTCGCAAGAGGCTCGATGGGCCGGAGATGCCGTACGCCTCGGACGAACTACGGATATCGGGCAGCATCGACCTGGGCACGCCGAACGCCGCTAGTAGGTCGTCGTCCCACTGCAGCGTGGTCAAGTCCATCAGGAGGGTGCGGCTCGCGTTGGTGACATCGGTGGCGTGGACTCCGCCGTTCACCCCACCGGTGAGATTCCAGAGCAGCCAACTGTCGGTTGTGCCAAACATGAGATTGCCCGCGTTGGCGCTCGCCCTCGCGCCGTCAACATTGTCGAGGATCCACGTGATTTTCGTCGCCGAAAAGTAGGTAGCGAGGGGCAGACCGACTTGCAACTGGAAGCGATTGACGTCGCCATCAGCGATTCGGTCGACGATGGGTTGCGTGCGGGTATCTTGCCAGACGATGGCGTTGTAGACCGGCTTGCCGGTCTTCCTGTTCCAGACGACCGTTGTTTCGCGCTGATTGGTGATGCCGACGGCCACGATGTCGTGACGGGTGAGATTTGCACGGGAGAGGGCCTGACCGACCACTTCGCGAGTGTTGTTCCAAATCTCCACCGGGTCGTGTTCTACCCAGCCAGCTCTCGGAAACAGTTGTGCGTGCTCGAGTTGACCCGCTGACACAATCGTGCCGGCGTGATCGAAGATGATCGCCCGTGTGCTCGTCGTGCCTTGGTCGATTGCGAGGACAAATTCGTTCATGAGGCGACACTACTCAGTCGTCGGTTTTCCGGTGCCGACGTGTCGGTGTGCTCTGAGCATCAGTGTGCTCTGCGTGTCGGTGTGCTTTGAGCATCACGCTGTCGGCACCGAGCGCTGATGCAGCGATGTTGCCGCTCAGCGCAAGCGCTGTGAGCACGTCTGCACCGCAGCGCACACCACTATCGAAGAGAATCGGGATGCGCCCGCCGACAGCCTCCACGATCGCCGGGAGTGCCTTGAGTGCGCCAACCGCACCGTCGATCTGACGGCCGGTGTGGTTGCTCACCACGATGCCGTCCATCCCGCTCGCACCTTCGCGATAAATTCGCGACTGGGTCTCACGCCCGAAATCCTCGCGCATGCCCGGATACTACGCCTCGACGTTTCCCGGATCCATCCAGAGGAAGTCCCTGTAGTGACCGTCTGGGTCAGCTATCGATGGCACGCGACTCTGCGACGATCCTAATCGTTACTGCGTGACGTCGGCCGTGCGGGTATGGTCATCCACCGCGCACGCGAAGGAAAGCGACGCGGCAGGAAGCCCGTCGAGCTCGTGCGCTTTGCCTGGACCGGTCTTTATCTGGCTTCCAAACCTTCGTCCACACCGACGTTTCGAACGGTGCGCGAGACCGGCCCTAGTCGACAGGAGTGAGTTGTCAAGGGGTTAGCAATTCACCCGGTGAGAACCCTACAGTTTTCAAGATAGATATCGCACTGCTCACCAGAGCGACGTGCCAGCGTCTACGAAGCCCAATGGAGAGAACCGTGATACCTGATGTGCTGACCCACGGTCAGTTTGATACCGTTTACAACTTCCTGTCGCTGGTTATTGTGTCCCAGCTCTTCACGGCAATATTCTTGCTGATTTCGTTGCCACGAATCTTGCCGCGTTACCGGCAGGCGATCACGGTGGCGATCATTGTCTGTGGAGTAGCGGCCTATCACTACTTCCGCATCTTCGACTCCTTCACGCGCGCCTTCGTCACCACCTCGGTGGGCGGAACTGGCGCCTATACGCAAGCAGTCGGCGCAGAGTTCAACGAGGGGTACCGGTATGTGGACTGGTTCCTCACGGTTCCGTTGCTGCTGGTTGAGCTGGTTGCTGTGCTCGCCCTCGCCCGTAAGGTGCAGAACAGGCTTCTGATCCGGCTCGTGCCGGCCGCCGCCCTCATGATCGCGCTCGGTTATCCGGGAGAAATCAGCGGGGACAATGGGCTTCGAGGCCTGTTCGGCCTGCTCTCCACGATCCCCTTCGCGTACATCCTGTTCGTATTGTTCGTTCAGCTCAGTAAGTCGCTCAAGGATCAGCCGGCCCCGGTGCGCGGAACGCTCGGCCGCTTGCGGTACCTCCTGCTGTTGAGCTGGGGCGTTTACCCGGTGGCCTATCTGCTTCCGCTACTCAACGTTGGTGGAGCGGATGCCTGGGTTTTCAAGCAGGTGGGCTACTCTGTCGCGGATATCGTGGCGAAAGCCGTGTACGGGCTCATCATCTTTCAGGTCGCCAAGGCGAAGTCCTACGACGACGACAGCACCTTCGCCACCACCGAGATGTCACGCGAAGATATCCCGGCTATCCGCACGTAGCCAACCGTTGACGTAGTCAGCTGCTGACACAGTGATCCTCCCTAGAAACTAGCGGCCACACTCTTCTGCGATGTTGAATGGTGCGGCCTCGCGTGTTGAGCTGATCGTCGGGATCGTCAGCAGGGGCAACCGCACGATCTGGTCGGGGGCGCGTGAGAATTGGGAGCTTGAACTACGGTAAGCGTCGCCGTAGGCCCATGATATGTTCACTCCTGCGACCGGCTCAAGCTGGCCGGGGAGGATCGGGAATGCTCACCAAAGGTTTCGTGCTCGTCGTTGTTGCCTTGGGAGTACTGCTCTCCGTGGGCGCGAGCTGGGGCGTTGCCACCCTTGCATCTAGCCATACTGCGTCAGCGCCTACCTCGGCCGCTACCGGCGGTCCAGGGATTGCCGGGACCAACGGAAAGAATGGCAATGACGGTAAGGCCGGTACCGACGGTGCCGCTGGTGTGAACGGCTCTGGTGGTGCCGCAGGTGCGCTGGGACTCGTTGGCGCTCAAGGGCCTGCCGGTCGTCAGGGACCAGCCGGACCGACGGGCGCATCTGGGGCCTCCGCACCGACCTTCAGCGCAATATCGGCAAACGGTCTTACATTCCCTCTCGGGGCGGTTTTCACGTTTCCCAACCAAACGGCGGCAGTCCCAACAGGTCCAGCGCTCGTAGGTTTCAGCGTCGGTCTGCAAACCTTCGGACCGAATTTCCCAGTGACATGCTCGCTAGTCGACGCCAACAATCCGACAACGGTGTTCGCGACGACGGCCAGTCTCGCCCCAGGGAACCCGCCCAACTATTCCACCTACGCTGCCACCCAAGTGGTCAACCTGACAGCCCCGACGGTGCTGACCGTTCAGTGCACAATGAGCCCATTTTTCCCAGACCCGATGCAGTACCAGTCGCTGTCGGTCTACGCGATCTCGTTCGCACCATAGCTCGAGCGCCTACGCCTTCTTCAGGACCGTGAGAAGGATGGCCGAATCCTCGATCGCATCGACCGTGTGACGTTCGTCCGGGATGATCATGAGGTCGCCGGGTGAGCCGTTCCAGGACACTTCGCTGACCCGCAGCAGCACCCGCCCAACCAGAACCTGAAGTGTCGCTTCGCCGGGATTGTCGTGCTCACCCATGCTCTTGCCTGCGCTCAGCGCGATGAGGGTCTGACGCGGGTGGTGCTCGTGCCCTCCGAAAACGGTGCTTGCACTTCTCCCGCTCTGGGCGCTGAGCGCGCGCGCGAGTTCGTTCCGAGCCAGCGCCGTCAATGAGGTCTTTTGCATGGTCTTCGTCCTCGCCCCCGTTATTTGACGCTAGCCGATGAGTGCGTCGACGTCGAGGATGTCCAGCGCGAGACACTCCTTGCATGGCCATCGACTGACAGGGCCGACCGCTTCTTCTTCACAACGACTAACCGTCGGAACGAACAAGCGGTTGCCGAGTGATTCGTATTTCAGCCGAGGTTGATCACGACGTGCCCGCGGGGGCACGCCCGACCTTGTTCGCGGTCGACGTGTATAGGGCGTCCAGGATTTGATTGGGTGCCCCGAGTCCGGCTGCAATGTAGTCGAGGCCCTGCTGGCTGGGAGCGTTTGAGAATTCGTAGCGTGAATTACGCTAACCAGCCACCAAAAATCGGCTTAGCTTAATTCACGCTCCGAATTCTCAAATGCTCCTTGGTCAGGGCATTCTTTTTGACCGTGGTTGAGTATCTGATGAGGCCCATAGACAAGGAGCCTTGACAGATGCGTTCTAATCGTTCATGATCAAAGTATGACAAACAACCTTGACAGTGTCGGCGTGAGTGCTGGTGATCGCGTTATTTCCCGCGCGTACCGACGTGAATTCTGGTTTGGAATGATCGTCTACGTCGTTTTCGTGACGGCAATGGTGCTCTGGGGAAATTTGGGTAGCGATAGTCCATGGCGATTCGTCTGGGCCCTGCTGCCGGTGGTTCCCGCGCTGTGGATAGTTGTCGCCGTTCTTCGACACGTTCGCCGAATTGATGACTACCAGCGACACATCGTTCTTCAGGGGCTTGGTGCGGGTTTTGCCCTAGCCATGGTGGCGTCAGTGACGCTGGGTTTCTTAGCGAGTGCCGGGCTTGTGGTTCCCGGGATGGCGTGGATCATCTACAGCGTGGGGATGCTGGGCTGGCTGATAACCACCCAGGTCGTCAAGAACCGATGAAGAATCATCTCAAGACACTTCGCCAAGATCATGGCTGGACCCAAGGAGCTCTCGCTGACCAGCTCGGCGTTTCGAGGCAGACCGTCAACGCACTCGAAACGGGCCGGTACGACCCTGCCCTTCCTTTAGCATTTCGCATTGCTCAGCTATTTAACCAACCGCTTGAGTCGATCTTCATCCCCTCCGATTACGCGGCCTTGCCTTCCCGCAGGCCCTAACTGCCGACTCAACGTTGTGCTGCTGGCCGCCGGTCGACCGTGGGGGAGCGTTACGTCGTCGTGAAGCAGAGGCCTTGTCGAGGGCATTCGTAGGAGTCGACCTCCGCAGCGCGACGTGAGCACATGGCGGTCGCGTAAATCCACGACACCTGGTGAAGAACGTTCAGGTAAGGCTCGTGGTCGGGGAGTGCTCGAGGTCCCACCCGCTTCTGCTCTGATTGCACTTTTTGCAATCAGAGGAACTACTACTGGTGAAGACCGTTATCCGTTTTCACACCAACGTACCCTTGCCAAGTATGGGCCTCTCACAAACCAACTCCTGCTTAGAGCGCTTTGTAGTGGGGAGGAATCTTTGTCCGCGATTCCTCCCCACCTCGATCTGACTTAGTGGCCCGAGGGCCAAAGAAGGTCTCCGCTCAGTAGGTCTGGTAGATGGATCCGACCTTGAGGTTGTATCCGGAGCCGTTTCCGGAGTAGTCGTCAACAGTCCAGTGGTACTGGTCGGAACGTGTCATCGCCCCCCAGTTGCTGGTGTCGCAGTAGTTGACGATGGAGCCGACACTCTGGTCAGGCAGTAGGCCGTACTCGTCGTAGAGATTGATCGTCGCACTGCTGAACCCGACGCCACTCACAGAGCAGGAACTAAAGGCCGTTGTGGTGGCAACGTTGTCGAGAGCCGAATCCTGCCACGACCTGGAGCTGTAACCCGCGGGGGCGTCGAGACTGGAACTCCATGATCCTTCCGCAAATGCAGGAAGTGAGATCGCGCAGAGAGCGGCGGTAGTTGCAGAGAGCGGCGGTAGTTGCAGAGAGGGTCAACGCTATGCGCGTCCCGTTTGTCAGACTTCTCATGACCTTTCCTTCGCTGGTTGAACTCGATTGGTCCTTTCAGAGTAGAACGATCGAAATACCCTCACAAGAGGGGCATAAGCTGATGGCGACGTCAAGGGAGCTATCGAATGATTGAGCTGCGAGATATCACATTTGCGTACAAACGAGATCGCGACATATTCAGTCGGTTCTCGTTGGTGTTGGGGGCGGGGCGCACTGTTCTCCTTGGGCCTAACGGTGCAGGGAAGTCGACGATGTTGGCGCTACTCGCCAACGCTCTAGAACCCAAATCCGGGAGCGTTGTGCTCGACAAAGACCTGAGTCCTCAGGCTTCGCGAGTGCAGCGCACGCAGTTCCGGCGAACGGTCGCATGGCTTCCCCAGCAGATCCACCCCTTCCCGAGCCTGACGGTCCGAGAGCAAGTGGCCTACATGGGATGGCTGAAAGGTGTCCCGCGATCCGAAAGCTGGTCTCGATCGATAGCAGCCCTGGAGAAGGTTGAGCTCATAGAGCGAGCTAACGACTCTGCTCGAAGCCTTTCGGGCGGTCAGATGAGACGGATGGGTCTTGCAGGCGCACTCGTTCATCAGGCGCGAGTAATCCTCTTGGACGAACCGACAGCGGGTCTAGATCCCTCACAGCGCAACAGGTTCCGTGAATTGCTCACCTCGATTCCGGACGAGGTATGTGTGGTCGTATCGACTCACCAAACGGAGGACGTTCACGACTCTTACCACCGCGCCGTCCTTCTTGCCGATGGCGGTATCCAATTCGACGGGACCATAACGGAATTCGTCGAGGGCACTCCGCACGAACTCGATGTCCGCGACAGGGTAGCGCTCGGATACTCACGACTGGTCGCAGGCGAGGACTGATGTTGGCGAGGCTCGTCCGCAGCCGTGTGGCGTTTTGGCTGCTCCCGCCCGCGCTGGTCATTCTGGGGCTCTACTATGTCTCCTTCGTTGACGAGACCAACTACCACGGCTATTGGACCTCCGTCGCATCCAATTCCGGCATCTTCCTCCTGTTCTCATGCACGGTAGCTTCTGTGTCCGCGGCGGTCGAGATGACTCGACTGAAGAGGAGCGGATGCTTCGAACTACCCAGTGCGAGAGGCCGGTGGATCATCGTGCTCGATCGGCTCTGGCCCAGCTACCTTGTGGCAACGATCGTCCAGCTGGCCGGATTTACATTACTCGGCATCAGTAGCTGGGGGAGTCCCGGCGGCACGCCCCCGATCCTGTGGGTTAGTTTCGCCTGCGTCAGCGCACTGCACGTCGCACTCGGTGGCGTCATCGGGCGGTTCTTGCCCTTAGCAGCCGCGGCTCCGCTCGCGTTGCTGGCGTCGTACGCGTGGCTCGGGTTCACGTGGTCCGTGTCCTACTTTCCGTTGAGATATCTATCGGGCCTTGAAGTCGTAGCGTGTTGCCGACTCGACATTCAGCTCGATCCGGTGGGCCCCCTGGCGACGAGTATTTTCTCGGCGTCCCTCGTAGTCACCCTCCTGTACGTCGCGGTGGCACGCTGGCGTCGGACGGGCGCTTTCAGCGTCACCTCGCGAGCGGTCGCCCTGACACTACTCGCGGGTCTGGGAACCACCGCAGCTTTGTTCGTGGCCAAAGATCTCGGTCCGGGACCAGTGCAAGCGCGTTCGCAGCAAGACTCGAGTTGCACCGCCACTCGCCCGGCCGTCTGTCTCTTTCCCGAGCAAGTCGGTCAGCGAGACCCCACGGATCTGATCGTGCACGCCGCGGCGAACCTCGCGCGCGCTGGAATCGACCTTCCCAGTACCGTCCGTTTTGCAGTTGATCCCTCTACCCCTGACACCGTCCGGATGGCCGCACGAGCGTACATGACGCCGAAAGAAGTGCTCTACTCATTCACTTCGGCGCTCACCCCTCAAGCTGTCTACTGTGACAACGCTGACGAATATCGGAGTCGACAGATCACTGGAGAAACGATCCGCAGTTGGCTGCTCGTTAAAGCCAGCAACGGGATTGCGGAGCAAGTAGTCCCTGCCAACCCAGCGGTCAACAAACTGCTCCAACAGCTACAGTTCTCGTCGCCCGACGTTCAATCTGAGTGGGTGACTGCAAACCTTTCGCGCATTGCTGACTGTGCAGCAACGCCCACAGAGGTTCCGAACGGATGAGATGGTGGTTAGCGTCGCATCGACCAGTGATAGTGGTCATCATCGGAGCGACGGCAGTAATCGCCAGCGTGGTCTTGGGTGATGCACGGCTTCTGATGCCGACCGCGAGCGGCAACACGCCCTTCGGGTCGGTGCCCTTGTTCGCGATACTGCCATTGGCTGTACCCATCACCTTCGGCGCGTTGATGGACGCAGCCGAACGACCGCCCTATGCGGTTTCGGCAAGACCGGTTTACGCGGGGGATGTCGCCTTGATCATCGTCGGCGTGATGCTGTTCTTTGCAGTCGGTGTCGTTCTGGCAGTGGTATGGCCTACACAGACCGAAGTGCTGCCAGCGTTGCGAAATGTCGCCGGACTCGTGGGCCTCCAACTGCTCGTCGCACCTTGGCTGCACTACCGCTACCAGGCCTTAGTTCCAACCCTGTATGTTTTCGCTGCCGCGACCTTCGGGCGCGCGGGTGAAGGGCGATTGAGCGAGTGGGCCTGGCCGGTGGAAACCCGGGTGAGTCCGCTCAGCCTCGGGTTAGGCGCCGCACTTCTTCTCGTCGGGACTGTTCTCGCACTACTCGGCGGCGGTCGCCGCGGTCTGCGACGTTGGTAGCTCCGTCGGCGACTGTATCTATTCAACGAGTCCGAGTCGTGAGCCGTGTGCTGGGTCGTGTCCATACCGTGCTCGACCGCGGGCCACAAGCTCATCGACGTTGATGCGGCCGAGGGCGTATTCCTCGCCGTCGGCCCGAGCGGCCAGCGAGATGTGTAGGCCGCTCATTTCGCCGCTGTGCTCGGCTTGCCCGAGAGCCTCGAGGCGGGCGGCGATCTCGGCGGGCGTCAGAGTCGAATGCGTGCCGTTCGTCATCTGCACCCCCCTCATGTCTGCAAGTCAGTCTATTTTATCGCGAGGGTGATCACTTCGATGGAAGTCGACGTAGTCTGACATCGGTACCCCCGCTCGTACCGCGTGTTGAACGATCGTCGCGCTGCTGTAGCCGAGGAGGTCGATGAGTGAGCGGGCGTCGACCTCGCGCGTGAGGTCTTGCAGCGCGGTGTTTCGGGCTCGTTGAGGGTCGATGCCGAGCACCAGGAATCGCTCGCTGAGGGTCTGATGGTGGATGTGCTGGCCGGCTCGGAAACCGGGAAACAGCCAGTTGGTTCTGGTGTTTGCGGTCTGCTGGTTGCTCCGACTCGAGACGTGTTCCCAGAACAGAGGAGCGACCAGAGCAGGAACAGCGGCGGGCTTCGTGCCGAGCGTGATCGTCATGCCGCTGGCAGGCATCTCAACCCGGTCGCTGGTGAGCGCAGCGATCTTCACAAGCGGATGAGCCCAGAGTAGGAAGATCAACGCGGCGACCCGTGTCGACAGGGTGACTTGCTCGAAGTCGAGGCAGTTGCGCACGAGTTCAATCCGCTGGCTCAGGGTCAACAAAAGCATCGACTTCGCAGCCCGGTGCGGTGCGGTGACCGTTCTGCTTCGAGGTCGTCCGGGCCGCAGCCAGTGCACGAAATTGCGGATGTGCTTGCGGGTGCTTGTACCCTCTGCAAGATACTCATCGACATGTTCCTGCTGGAGTCCGTCGGCGATGGTGCCGCGCTCTTCGAGCAGCCACCGCAGGAGCTTGCCAGCCTCGGTGATCTCTTGCTTCGCTGAGCGGGTCGCGGTGTCCATGTTGAGGGCGCCGGCTTCGAGTTTCAAGCGAAGGCTTTTCAGGTGGTGCCACCGCGCAAATCGCTCGATCGGGCGGTGAATATCTGGCCATTCCGCGAGTTCGCTGAGGCGTTGTTCGAGCCACCTCTCGAACAACGCGAACGGGAGAGTGCGCCGTTCGGGAAGCATCCGGTGGTGCACGAGTAGCTCGCGCAGGTGCGCGGCCGCGGCGGGGGAGTTACCCGTTTTGTAACCTGTCGCAGGAAATGCGAATAGTTGGATTTCTTACTGACATAATGTGCATTATCGGCGATGGAAATATGGCGGTTGCGTCTAGTTTGCGACCGTAACTCCGGCTCGGTCGGCGGCCGCACTTAGCACTTCATCAAAGGTGGCGAGCTCGGCCCCCGTGCTGATGGCTGCGTGGAGCGCCACCGCGTCCGGCATGCGCAGCCGATAGGTAGTGCGCACACGGGCGAGCGCGACTGCGTCGGTTGCGTTAAGCGCGATCAGTTGGACGCCTATTCTGAGCAACGCCGCCATAGCCGCATCCTGACGATTCGCCCGAGTCGGATGCACCAGGGTCTCCGCCGCGGTCAAGACGCTGGTGGCGAAGCCATCAACGAAACGGCGTTCGAGGAGATCCAGTGACGCCGCATGGTGGGGATCCGTCGCGTCGAGGAAACCGATCAACACGTGTGCATCGAGGACGATCACTCTGGCCATTCAGCTAACAGGATCGCCCGGGCGTCGCGCGGGTACGTTCCGGTAGCAGCTCCTGCAGCTCCATTAATCAATGCGTGAACGGCACCATCGACGTGCACGGAAGCACGACCCGCCTCAACCAGTTTGCGAAGTAGGGCACCGCGGTCGCCTCGCAACGCGGGCCACGCCACTGCGGCGTCATCCAACGCGTTGGCAATGTCCTCAGTTTCCGTCAGAGTATGACGGGCTCGTATGGTGGGCATAGCTCAAGTGTAACACCGGATTGCGGTGTTACACCGATTCCACAAAACGGCCGATTGGTACGCCCTAGCGCGCCACGTATCGTCTGACAGCCTCACTGGCTGCTTCGTGATCAACGACATCCGGTTCACCCGAGGTCGTGATGGTTCCGATGACGTCGCCATTGACCCGAATCGGAATCGACCCACCGTGAGCCTTCATGACGTCGTGATCGTAGTCAAGGTCCGCAAATGGGGTGCCTGCCGCTTCGTGGCGCAGCCTGACCAGTAGCGATGGTTCGTTGAAGTTCCGCACGACGGCCGCTTTGCCCGCGAGCCAGACATCGTTGCCCACATCCGTCGCCCCGAGCTTCGCCCGGAACACCAGATCGCCTCGCACGACGATGTCGACGGCCAGGCTCAGATCCCATTCGCGGATGACCGCAACGGCAATGAGTCCCAGATCGACGGCATCATCGGTCGTGAAGCTATCCACATCGATGATGGGCTGGGCCTCAACATCGGCGATGGTGAATTCGGGAATTGTATGCGGCATTGTCGGTCTCCTTGCGGTGGTCGGTTAGCAGGACGGCAACTGGCGGCGCACGAGAGCGACGAGTTCGGCCGGTTCGTATCGGTCAACCGTCGCAATCAGCTCGGCGAGAGTCCACCAGCGGTGTGCAAGCACATCGACCTTCTCTTCGTCGGTCCAGAACTCACTGGAGGGCTCGAACGCGTCGACAACTGCCGTGTAAAACTCGGCGTGACCGGTGGCGTGGTCGGCGGCATCCCACTCGACGTCGTAATCATGCACCCACACAGGTTTCCCCAGGTCGCTGAGTTTCAGTCCTGTTTCCTCGTAGAGTTCGCGAACGGCCGCGTCGTGATGCGATTCCCCGGGGTCAACTCCCCCGCCCGGGGTGAGCCAACGGGCAACGCCGCTCGTGTCTGGGGCGGTCGTTAGGAACAGCAGGATGCGGTCATCGCGGTCGAACAGCAGAACCCGGCTCACCAGGCGGTGTGCCCCGATCACGGTCTCAGGCCTCGAGAAAGTCGCTCACATCGCCAACATAGCGCGTGTGGTCGGTCGGTATCGGCTCAACTGCGGCGAGGGCGACCTCCGCCGCAAATTCGTGCACATTGTAGAGGCGGCCAGCGGCCTCTTTACGCGCTTGAATGGCCCCGGGATTCGCGCGCTGCAGAAGCGTCGCGGTGATTGTGCCTTCAATCATGTCCCCAGAAACCACCACGAATCCGATGCCCTTCTCCTCTAGTTGGGGAATCAGATCGCGCAGGGCATCCTCCCCGGCGCGCTTGCTGAGCGCGACAGGCAGGTATTCCGGCATGGTTTCGACGCTGTTAATGAAATGCGCCTGGTGGCTTGTGACGAATACGACGCGCGCGCCCGGCGCGAGCACCGGTAAGGCAGCAGCGAGGAGCGCTACCTGCGCGTCGCGGTTGAGCTGCATGGCGTAGTTCTCAGCCATGCCACTCTCCATGCCTCCCGAGGCATTCATGACCAGAATATCGAGGCCGCCGAGTTCGGTGGTGATCGTATCGAACAAGGTTGCGACAGACGCTGCATCGGTCAAGTCGGCGCCGATCGCGAGGGCAGAGCCCCCAGCATCTTCGATCTGCGTCACGAGCTTGAGCGCTCGCGCCTCTTTGTTGCGGTAGTTCACGACGACGCGTGCGCCGGCCGCTGCGAAGTACGACACGGTATCTGCGCCGATACCACGAGACGAACCGGTAACGAGCGCGCGTTTGCCGGTAAGGGAGCCGGGCACCAGAGGGTTGTTCACGAGAATCGACCTTACCAACTCCCCTGCCGTGGTCGAGTCGATGGTGATAGTTTCAAGATGAACTGACACACGAGAGGTGCCGACATGCCAGCCGACTTTCTGACAACGTATGCGTGGATCTTCTGGTTGGCGCTCGTTCTCGTTTTCGCGATAGTCGAGGTCGCGACTTTGGCTTTTACGTTCCTGATGTTGGCAATCGGCAGCGTGGGCGCACTCGTCGCTAGTTTGCTCGGTGCACCGCTCTGGCTGGAAGCGACTATCGCGGCCGTGCTATCCATGCTCCTCCTCTTTCTGGTACGACCGGTGGCGCTGCGGCTGCTCAATCGTGGCCCACAGCCAGCTCTCACCAACGTCGAAGCGCTTCTGGGGCTCAGCGGAACAGTCACGACAGATCTGGATGGCCGCGTCGGCCACGTCAAACTGGCAAACGGCGAAACGTGGACCGCTCGGCTCTCCGGTTCATCTGAAGGTCGCGAACTCGTCGACGGCGAGCGCGTTGTTGTTACGGCAATCGAGGGGGCGACCGCCGTGGTTGCACCCGCTGAAAGGAACGCCAGTGAGTAATGCAGGTGCCGCGTTCGGGACCATCGTCCTGATTATTATTCTCGCAATAGTCGCAATCTTCGTGTTGGTGATTCTTTTCAGATCGGTGCGCATCATCCCGCAGGCGAGTGCAGGCGTGGTCGAACGGCTTGGCAAGTATCACAAGACGCTGATGCCGGGCTTGAATCTCTTGATCCCTTTCATCGACCGGGTTCGCCCCCTCATCGACATGCGCGAACAGGTTGTTTCGTTCCCACCACAGCCGGTCATCACCGAAGATAACCTCGTGGTCTCGATTGACACCGTTGTCTACTTCCAGGTGACGGATGCGCGCGCGGCGACCTACGAGATCGCCAACTACCTCGGCGCTGTCGAGCAACTAACGACGACCACGCTCCGCAACGTGGTAGGTGGCCTCAACCTGGAGGAGGCGCTTACCAGCCGCGACAACATCAATGGCCAGTTGCGCATTGTCCTCGACGAAGCAACCGGCAAGTGGGGCATTCGGGTCGGCCGGGTAGAGCTCAAGGCGATCGACCCGCCGCTCTCCATTCAGGATTCGATGGAGAAGCAGATGCGCGCCGAGCGTGACCGTCGTGCCCAGATCCTGACAGCAGAGGGCACGAAGCAGGCAGCCATCTTGCAGGCTGAGGGTTCACGCCAGGCGTCGATTCTTGAGGCGGAGGGTGCAGCAAAGGCCCAGGTTCTGCGTGCCGAGGGTGAAGCTCAGGCCATCGCCACTGTCTTCGGCGCAATTCACAAGGGCGACCCGGATTCCAAGCTGCTTGCCTACCAGTACCTGCAGATGCTTCCGAAGATTGCCGCGGGCGATGCCAATAAGCTCTGGATTATTCCGTCTGAACTCACCGAGGCGCTCAAGGCCATCGCGCCGGGCTTCCTGAGCGGACTCAATAAAGGTCCGGCTGCCAAGTAGATCGGGCGGTCGTGCTCGCCCACCCGGTGAGTCGGCCCCCCGCCTGGGATTCTTTTCGGCAGCTCTGCCACGAGTTTTCGCACATCGAGGGCTCGCGACCGAGGCCCCGGAGAACACTCTCCTTGCGTTCCTCGCAGCGATCGCTATCGGCGTCACGCACATTGAAACAGACGTGCGCGCAAGCAGCGACGGCATCGCGGTCATCAGCCACGATCCTGACCTGTCACGCCTAGCCGGTCTGTCAAGCGCCATACGCGACCTCACGATGGACGAGCTACGAGGCATCGACTTGGGCGAGGGGCAGTCGTTCTGCTCACTGGCTGAAGCTCTCGACGCGTTTCCCGAGACATTCTTCAATATCGACATCAAGTCAGCGGATGCCGTCGCCCCGACCGTTGCCGCCATTCGCGCGGGCAACGCGACGCGCCGCGTACTCGTGACCTCGTTCAGTGATCGACGGCGCCGCGCTGCTGTACGCGCCCTGCCGGGGGTCGCCACGTCGGCATCCGCTCGCCCATTCCTGACAGCACTGTTGGCAGCCAAGGTCGGCCTCTCCCCCGTTGTGCGTCGAGTTCTGCGCTCGATCGACGCGGTTCAGGTTCCCCTGCGCACCGTCGGTGTTGCCGTGATAAGTACGCGCATGATCCGTGCCTTCCACGAAGCTGGCGTCGAGGTGCATGCATGGACGATCAACGACCCAGCACTGATGCGCAGCCTGTGGGCACAGGGCGTCGATGGTATCGTCACAGACCGGGCCGATCTCGCCATGCAGGCGCGTGCCGAAGGCTCAGGAAAGCGCTGAGGTCGGCTCATAACCTGCAATTGGCCTGTGAACTAGCTGTGAATGACCGTGCCCTTGAAAGGTTCTGCCCAGCTAGGGGGTTTATAACTAGATATGAACCGCGAGTAAGGAGGCCTGACAATGGCAGACCGAAGTTTGCGCGGCATGAGACTCGGCACCCAGAGCTTACAGAGCGAAGAGGGCGTCGAGTTTTCCCCGCGAAAGAAGGCCGTGTATCGCACGGCAGACGGAATGACCTTCGACGTCGTATTCTCAGCCGACGCCGAGGTACCGGAACAGTGGGAGTCGCCCAAGAGCGGCCAAGAAGGCATTTTGCTCGCTGCAGACGGTACCCCGGTCGAGCTTCACGCTGTCGAGACGAAGATCGCACGCACGCACTGGGACATGCTTCTTGAGCGTCGCACGCGAGTAGAACTTGAGGAGCTTCTTCAGGAGCGCCTCAACTTCCTCCGCAGCCGCCGTGGGCAGCAGAAGATCGGCGCGTAACCGCACGTCTCTTGTCATGTCCCGTTGCCCTCGTCACGAAGGCGATGGGGCGTTCTGCTGGCGGCAAACGCGATAATGAGAGTTGCGAGGCCCAACCCAGACACGAACCACTCGAGCTGTCGGCCCAGAGCGACCGCCGGAGTGATGGCAGCGCTGAGCGGCACGCTGTCAACCATGGCATCCGCGGTGAACCGCGGCAATTGGTCGATGATCGACCCATCTGGCGCAATAATCGCGCTGGTACCGACAGTCGAGATGTTGACGACACTGCGACCAAGCTCTTGGGCGCGGATGCGGGCGATCGCGAGTTGCTGCACACTTTCGTCGGTATTCCCGAAGTCTGCATTGTTCGATTGGGCAAAAAGTACTCTCGCCCCCTGCCGCACGGACTCGTTCATCAACTGGTCGTCGACGATATCGAAGCAGATGTTCAGCGCGGCGATCACCCCGTTGATGTTGACCACCGAATCCGTCGTGCCCGGCGTGTATTCGCGGCCCACCAGGTCGATGAGGCTCGGTGCGAACGGCCGCCAAAAGGCGCGGTCGGGAATGTACTCGCCAAACGGCACTGGATGTTTCTTGTCGTAGTAATCCACCTCGCCCTTGCCCGCTTCCCAGAGCATGGAGGTGTTGAAGGTCTGATCGCCGCGGTTAGTGATGGTTCCGGCAAGCAACGGGGCCGTGAATTCGCTTGAAATGTAGTCGAAGGCTTGCTTGGCGTATGCGTTCACGAGCGGGTCGAGATCGGATCCGCCCTCCGGCCAGGCGACGACGTCGACCTTCTGGCCGAGCAGCGGAAGGGTCGCTGAAATCTGATCGTTGAGGTTATCGCCGAGGGTGCGTCTGTCGAAGTATCCGGCCTTGGCGTTGCCCTGCACGGCGGCGACGCGGATCGAGCCGTCAATCGCGACCGGCCAGGCCGGAACTACCAGCACGGCCGTAATAGCGCCAACCGCGATCGTCGCGCGAGCGAGCGAGCCGATTGTCGTTGTCCGTGTGTTGCGGTAGGCGATGAGTTCCACCACGAGGGCGACGAGGGTCACCATGACGCAGGTAACTCCAGACACCCCCAGCCACGCGAAGAGAGGTGAGAACGGGCTGTCCGACTGCGAGAACGCCGCTCTGCCCCACGAGAAGCCGCCATACGGCCACACGCTTGCCCACGCCTCGCGCGCTGTCCACAGCCCACCGATGGCGATAGGAAGCAGGGCAAGGCGACCCAGGCGCGACGGCCAGGCCTGCGGCATCCACCGGTAGGCGAGGGTGATCGCGACCGAACCAAGCGCACAGAACAGTGCCTCCAGCACAGCAAGAGCCGACATGGGCAGTGGCCCGAGAAACAGGCTTGCCCACTCAATCTGCGAAAAATAAAATGCCGCACCGGCGATAAATCCGACGAGAAGTGACGACCCGATCCGGCGACCGCGCAGGCTGACCAGCAGGAGCCCGATTGCCACAAACGTCAGCGGCCAAAGGTATTTGTCGGGGAAGCCAGCATCCATGATCGGACCGGATGCCGCCGCTACGACGATCGCTGCCCACAGTGGCAGTGGCGCTCGTACGGCGAATCTGTCTCGGTCGTGCGATGCCAGCGCCGACCGGGCCGGCGAAGTCGGGTCTGTGCGCACGCTGTAGAGCCTAAGCGACTGTTGCTGTGAGTCAGACGACGCTCGAGTACGCAACGATTCCGCGCCGGATCGAGTCGAGAGCCTCACGTGCCGTGCGTCCCACATCGCCGTCGGCAACGACAGAGAGTTGATCGAGCAGGTCGATCGTCTGCTTCGTCCACCGAACGAAGTCACCAGCGGCCATGTCGGCTTCACGCAACACGGCGTCGAGGCTTGTTCCGCTCGACCACTTCCACATTGCGAGGGCTAAGCCGGTGGCAAGCGGTTGGCTGCCGGGGAGCCTGCTGTCTCGTTCGAGGTCATCGAGCGTCGACCATAGGATGCCCGTCGCCTCAAACGCGTCGCGGAAGTTGCCCCGGGGAAGGGTTCGGTCACTCGCCTGCCCTTCGTCGCGGCGAGGCTCATACACGAGCGTCGTGGCCATGGCGGCCAGGGCGGGGGCATCCAGCCGCTGCCAGAGCCCGCGGCGCAGCGACTCCGCCACGAGGAGGTCACGTTCGCCGTAGATGCGGCGCAGCATCCGTCCGGGTGTGCTCAATTGTAACTCGCCGCTCGTGCCAGCCACGAGATAGTCGAGACCGACAAGCACGTCGGTCACCCGATCGAAGACCTTAGCGATGGCGCCCGTTCTGGCGCTAATCTGTGACGTCAGCTGGTCAGTCTCTTTCTTCAGGCGCCACCATCGCTCGGCCCAGCGTGCGTGCGCCTCCCGGTCGTTGCAGGAGTGGCACGGATGCTGCCGAAGTCGCTTGCGCAGTGCCGTGAGCTGGTGTTGACGTTTTTCTCGTTCTCCCCGGCTCTGCACGTCGCCTCGACCATTACCCTTGCGCTCGAGATCGCCGAGCTCACGACGAATGGTGGAGTACCCCACGAAGTCGCCCAGGTGGCACCTCATTGCCGTGGCGTAGCCGGCGAGCGACTCCTCGTGGGCGCGTACCTTGCGAGCGAGGTCGACGACGGCGCGATCAGCTTGAAACTGGGCGAAACTCGATTCCAGGATGTGGCGCGTGCGTTCGCGCCCAAACTGCTCGATGAGGTTGACGGCCATGTTGTAGGTTGGCCGGAAACTTGAGTTGAGCGGGTATGTGCGCTTGCTCGCGAGCGAGGCAACAGCCTGTGGGTCGAGGCCGTCCACCCAGTGGATCACCGAGTGACCCTCCACATCGATCCCGCGACGTCCCGCACGCCCGGTGAGTTGCGTGTACTCCCCCGGTGTGATCGGCACGCGAGCTTCGCCATTGAACTTCTCAAGCTTCTCGAGCACCACAGTGCGCGCGGGCATATTGATTCCCAATGCGAGAGTCTCGGTCGCGAATACGGCCTTGACCAGCTTTTTTTTGAAAAGTTCTTCCACAACCTCCTTGAAGGCGGGCAGCATGCCAGCGTGGTGGGCGGCGACCCCGCGTTCGAGCCCGCTCAGCCACTCCCAGTAGCCGAGAACCGCGAGATCTTCGTCGAGCAGTGTGCGGCATCGCTCTTCGACGATGGCGCGAATCTCGTCTCGTTCGATGGTCGTCGTGAGCGTGACGCCCGAACGCAACACCTGCTTAACAGCCTGGTCGCAGCCGAGTCGGCTGAAAACAAAGAAGATCGCGGGCAACAGATTCTTGCCATCGAGAAGCTTGACGACCTCAGCGCGGTCGACGCGGAACGATTCCTGGCGGCCACCGCGCGAATGGTAGCGTCCGACGTCCTTCGCCTGCCGCGAGCCCGAGGTGCGGCCACTGTGGCGCGCAAGCTCAACGAGTTCGGGGTTCACCCGATGCGTCGCGGTGAGTCCCGAAGAATCGAAGAGGTCGACGAGTTTGGTGCGCATCAAAATGTGCTGGTCGAGCGGTACCGGACGTTCCTCGGAAACGATCACCTCGGTGTCACCGCGCACGGCCTGCAGCCAGTCGCCGAACTCCTCGGCGTTCGATACCGTCGCTGACAGCGAGACCATTGTCACGGTCGGGGGCAAGTGGATGAGGACTTCCTCCCACACCGCACCCCGGAACCGGTCGGCCAAAAAGTGCACCTCGTCCATCACGACACAACTCAGGTTGCGCAGCAGGTCAGATCCCGCGTAGAGCATGTTTCGCAGTACTTCGGTGGTCATCACCACGATGCGGGCGCTTGAGTTGATGTTGGTGTCTCCGGTGAGGAGACCCACAGCATCCGCTCCGTATTCTGCGGTCAGCTCGTGAAATTTCTGGTTGCTGAGCGCTTTCATCGGCGTTGTGTAGAACACTTTGTCTGCTGGTTGCTGCATGGCCCGGAAAATCGCAAATTCAGCGACGATCGTCTTGCCAGCACCCGTCGGTGCGGCCACCAGAACGCTCTTGCCGCGCTCGAGCACCGCGCACGCCGCGAGCTGGAACGGGTCGAGGTCGAACTGTTGCTGTGCTCGGAACGCCTCAACGATGGGCAGGCTCTGGCGGGTTTTCGACGCGGCGAAACGCTCAGCGGGTGAGAGTGTCATGCACCCTCTGCCGCGAGCTCTGCATCGAGGGCCGCCGAACGCGCGGTCACTTGTCTGTCGTGCCACCAGGCGATACCCAGGGCGGCGAAATAGAGCGCGATCATCGGAATCGCGAGCAAAAACATGGAGATGACGTCTACTGCGGGCGTTGCAATTGCTGTGAACAGCACGATGAGGAGGATCGCCACTCGCCATCCTTTCGCGATCGCCGTGGCCGACAGGATGCCGGTGAAATTCAGCAGGACCAGAAACACCGGAAGAATGAACGCGACACCCACGACGAGTACGAGTTTGATAACGAAGTCGTAGTAGCCGCTCGCGTCCAGGTAGGTCGCATCTTTATTGGACGAAAACGACGCGAGCAGTCTCACCATGTGCGGGAATAGGAACCAGCCACTGGCCGCACCGGCGAAGAACAGCGGAATGGCCGAGAAGAAGAAGCCGAGAGTGTACTTTTTTTCTCGACGGGTCAGACCGGGAACCAGATACGCGAAAATTTGGTAGAGCCAGACCGGGCTGGCGGCGATAATTGCGATCGTCATGGCAATCTGAAGCTGAAGTTCGAATGACCCGGTGACGGTCGTATAGATCAGCGAAGCGTTGCGATCCTTGGCAATCTGCTCGATCGGTACGCGCAGCGAGTTAATGACATAGGGAGCGAGGATGTATCCGCCCACCGCCGCGACTACGATAGCGACCGCCGAAATGACGAGGCGCTTGCGAAGCTCCAGGAGATGCTTCCCCAGCGACATCCGGCCTTCGTCGCCAGCGCCTCGGCCGGTACGCGTGGCCACCGAAACTACGACTTCGGGTCGGGTTTTGAGGCATCCGGGGTACTGTCGGTGCTCGCGTCAGGCGCTGGCGACTCTGGCTTGATCTCCGAACGGAAGATCTTCATCGACTGGGCGATGCTGCGAGCGAGGGCGGGAAGCTTGGGTGCACCGAACAGCAGCACGACGATAACGAGGATGATGAGCAGGTGCGGCCATCCGAACGCATTGCCGAACATAGCGTCCTCCTTCGACTGGGGTTACTACCGTGAATGAGTCCAGTCTAACCCGGGTGAAATCAGCCGAGGCGTGCTGACCGAGACTGCTGACGGTGTGGTCGCCGCGGGTGAGGTGCCGTGAACGATTCGGGCCACTGCACCGTTGTCGCATCGACGGCCACGATCGCCCTTCCCCTGGCCATTCGTTGCTCGCGCCGACGGTAGCGACGCTCCACTGAGCGCGCGACGCGCGCGGCTCTGCGACTGCGTACAACTCGAATGTCTGCGAGCACCGCGAGCTGTTGTGGTTTGAGCACCACACGGGAATCGATCGTCACAAGCACGTCTGCTCTGCCCGCGAGGGCGCTCAAGTCATCGAGTACGCCCATGAATTTGCCCAACAGGGTGACGGCAAAAGCACCCACCACGCTGACCAGAGCGACTATGAGCGCTGCCCAGATGATGAGCCATGACCACCAAGGCATAATCAGCCGTCGTAGCGGGCTGCACCGGCCGCAGCCCAGGCCGCCACGACATCTCGTGCCTCGGTGGGTTCAATCACTGTCGCGACGCCTGGCATGCTCGCGATCAGGCGCTTGAGCCCGTGGTAGTGGGAAACGCGCACCGACGTTCGGAGGCGGCCGTTGATTTCGGTCGTTGTCGAACCGTCTCGAACGTAGTCGGCCAGCAGTGGAGCGGCAGCACTCGCAACATCAATCGTGACCATGAGGTCGTCTGCCGAGCCCTCAAACAGGGTGTCTGGAAGAACGACATCGTCGGCCCCGAAAGTCATTGCCTCGTCGGTCAGCGCGGGTTCCGAGATGCGATCGATGCGAAAAGTGCGTACCGCCTCGCGCAAGTGACACCAGCCACGCAGATACCAGTCGGCATCCACCGACTCAACACGCAGGGCGTCTACCGTGCGACGCTCGAGTTCACCACGCGAGTTCAGATAGTCGAATTCGATGGCTGTGCCGCGTTCCACAGAGTCGCGGATGAGGGCGAGGGTCATGTCGGTCTCGCTCGCTTCCACGGCCACCTCGCTTGGACTACCGGTGGCGCCCCTGGCAAGTTTGGACATCAGCGAGGAGATCGTACTGCGGTCAGCGTGCTCGGGCAGCCCCGACAGGTACTGCAGTCCGGCGATGAGGGCTGCGGCTTCTCGCGCGGAGAATCGCGGAGAGTCGTCGATGGCGACCAAGTTAGTGAGCACGATCTGATCGTTCTCTTCGAGGTCATCCCACGCGATATCGAACAGGTCGCCATGCTGGTATTGGGCCGTTTCGCCGGGGACGCCAGACACTCCGATGAGGCGCACGGCCTCGCGAATTTGATCTTTCGTAACGCCAAAGTGGGCCGCCGCTTCTGTGACGCTCACGCGATCGTGATCCATCAGGTACGGCACCAGTGAGAGCAGGAACGTGAGTTTGTCCTGGGCCTGGAACGGCCCGGCTTTCTTCTGAGGCATCAGCTTCTTCTTAGGCATGATCCGCCGCTGTTCGGTGAAGTCTGCTCAGTACCGCTGCGCGCAAGGCTGCCGGTGACACCACGAGTACCTCGGGCCCAAACCCAGCGAGCTCGTCCGCAAAAATGTTGATGTCTGAATAGTGCAGCTCGAACGAGCCATTCGGCAGTGCGGTTGTACTGCGGCGCTTGAACAAGCGGGTCGAAGCATCGGTTCCCGGCTCGACCTGCACAACGGCCGAGTGCGAGTTCCAGACATCGTCGAGTTCTTCGAGGGCACGCGCCGCGTGGTTGCCGACTGGGGGTATGAAGGTCGTTCCGGTGAGCACGATCTGACTCACGATCCGGCGAAGCAGAAAGGTCTTGGTCGCACCCGACTCAGGTTCTTGTGCATAGAGGTGCCAGCGACCCTGATGCTGGATGAGCGCGAGCGGCTCGACCGTGCGCAGTTGAGCGTCCGCCTCGCTCGGCTTGAGGTAGGAAAAGCGCACGATGGCGTTCTTCTCGAGCGCAGTGCTCAGCGGTTCGAACGCCGCCTCTCGAACCCGAAGACTTGGTGCGTATCCGAGAACCGGCTCATCGGGCGTCACACCGAGCGAGCGCAGCTTGAGAATCGCGCGCCGGGACTCACCAGACAGCGACCCTTCACGCCAGACCATTGCCGCAAGGTTCAACAGTGTGGTCTCTTCCGGCGAGAACCGGATGTCGGCGGGCAGGTCATAGGCACCGCGTGGGATGCGATACCTCAGATTGTGATTGTTGCCGACCTGACCGGGACTATCGACGGTTTCGAGCGGCACCCCGAGGTCGCGAATGTCATCTTTGTCGCGTTCGAACTGGCGTTCCAGATTCGCATTGTCACCCGAAATCGAGTATTTCTGCCGGTAGCCCTGAACGGTCGACAGGATCTCGCTCTTGGTGAGGCCCGTCTCGGTCGCCAGCAGAGCGAGGACGAGGCTAAACAGCCTCTCCTCGACCGGAACTCGTGGTTGCGTACTCGCTGGTGGCACGAGAATCATCCTATGTTCGGGATACCCGGCCTGCATCGGCGGGTTTCGCGCGGACTGCCTGCGAGTCTTACTGGATACCGAGTATATCCAACACGTAAATCAGGGTCGAGCCCTCAGGAACTGTCGCCGGAGCTGAGCCCGCTGGATAGCCGTACTGTGGCGGAACGATCAGCACGATCTGCGATCCGACTCTTTGGCCAATCAGTGCGCCCCCCAGGCTGGGCACGATTCCGGCGGCCGGATCACCCGTGCCGTTTGCCACGATCGTGGCGGCCTTGTGGGCATCCCAGGTGGAGTCGACAACAGTCTTGGTCTCCCAGATCACGCTCGTGAACTGGATAACAACATTGTCATCCTCTTTCACTTTCGCTCCGCTGCCAGCCTTGAGTACCTCGTGCGTGAGGGCGATTGGAGCGGCAGTGTGGGGGATGGCAAGTCCTGGTTGGCCGTTGGGTGCGAGCGCGATTGAGGGAAAACCCGCCTGCGGCAATTGGTCGACGCCGTTGGCCTTGCCAAGGAAGCCTCGTTGCACGTCGAGGACGAGCGCGAGCGTGCTCGTCGGGGTGAGCCCGTACGAGGTGAGATCTTTGTCGCCGAAGAGCGCCTTCACGCTAGTGGTTGCCACGAACCGCGATCCGACCGTCGAGCACTGCAGGAGCCCGCCGAGAACGTCAGCACCAGGACCCACGATGCGGCGCACAGCGCCCGCCGGATCATAGCTCGACGAGGTCAGCACAGCGCCCGTCGTCGCGTTGTACGCGGTGATCTGGAAGTCAACTACCTGGCCGGGGAACAGCGGAAGTCCCTTGCCGGCAGAGATCTCAGTCACTTGGCTGCCCTGGGCAATGAGCGGGGTAGGGAATGTCGCAGACGGATCCTTGCCGAAGCCACCCACCGCATTCACTTGGGCGGATGCGGTGCCCGAGTCGTAAGTGGGAACGCAGTTAGCGAGGTTCGAGGCCGGGCTTCCACCGCAGGCAGACAGCGACACCAGAAGACCTGCGGCAACAACGAGCGCGGGAATCTTGCGCACGAACCCTCTTTTCATCGACTAGGAAGTACCGCCCAACTCTACCGGTCGGTTGCTGACGCTTTCGCGGCGGTTGCCTGCGCTTCGCGCGCCGTTTTTCGCAACCTCTTGTCGCTCGAGGTGCGCTCCCCCAGAGCCCCCGGGGTCCACGCTTCAACGTCGTCGTCTGTGTAGTCAGATTTGGATGCACGTCGCTTGAGGGC
This sequence comes from Salinibacterium sp., assembly GCA_025351795.1. Lineage (GTDB taxonomy): Bacteria > Actinomycetota > Actinomycetes > Actinomycetales > Microbacteriaceae > Rhodoglobus. Next base: position 86,301 of record JANXVG010000074.1, read on the forward strand.
GGGCAGTTCGGCACCGGGTGCGAGCCTGCGCGCAGTGAGGAGAAAGCCGGTGTGGCCGATCATCCGGTGGTCGGGGCGTACTGCGAGTCCCTCGACGTGCCAGGTGCGGATGAGCGTCTCGGTAGAATCGGGTTCGGTGAATAGCCCCGTACCGCGAATAGCCTCCGCCACGCGAGACAGCTGGGTCACCGTGGCGATGTAGCAGACGATCACGCCACCCGGGGTCAGGGCCGCTGCGCACGCCTCAAGACACTCCCACGGGGCGAGCATGTCAAGCACGACGCGATCAACGGAACCGGCCGCACCGGATATCGGCAGTGCCTCGGCGAGGTCCCCCACCGTGACCGTCCAGTTGGCAGGTGTTCCGCCGAGAAAACTCGCGACGTTGCCGGTTGCCACGTCGGCGAATTCCTGCCGACGCTCGAACGAATGGAGTGAGCCGCTCGGCCCGATGGCACGCAGCAGCCACAGCGAGAGTGCACCGGATCCGACGCCGGCCTCGACAACCGTTGCTCCCGGGAAGATGTCAGCTTGGCCCACGATCTGCGCTGCATCTTTTGGGTAGACGATGGCGGCACCGCGCGGCATCGACATGACGAAGTCGGTGAGCAGCGGTCGCAGTGCGAGGTATTCGATGCCGTTGGACGAGGTGATTACCGAACCGTCAGGGCGACCAATGATGAGATCGTGGCTGAGCACTCCGCGATGGGTGTGGAAGGCGCCACCCGCTTCGAGGGTGACAGTGTTGAGACGTTCCTTCGGCCCAGTGAGCTGCACGCGGTCTCCGGCGCGGAAGGGGCCGCTTTGGCGGCGGACCGCGTCGTTCATGCCCGTGCCCGGTGCGGCATTAGTGCGCGGAGGTCAGCAAGGCTGCGCCCCGCCAGTGTCGGCCACAGCGTGTATGCCGGGCTCTCATCGAGTTCGACGACGTGCGGCACCCCAATCGCGATGGTCCCGGCGGCCACAGCCGAGCCGAGCCCGGCGCGGGAGTCTTCGATTGCGATGCAGTCGGAGGGGTCGACGCCAAGAAGCTCGGCCGCGTGCAGATACGCCTCTGGGTCGGGCTTTGCGTGCTTTACGTCGTCGCCGCCGACAACGAAATCGAAACCACCCTCGGTCTGCCCGGCTACGAAATCGGCGAGCAATCGACGCGACATGGTGACGAGTGCAGTGGGAATTTTGGCGTCCCGAATCTCGGCGAGCAATTCGCGCGCGCCCGGTCGCCACGGAATCGACTCGCGAACCTGCTCGAGCACGCGAGCGGTCAAAGCCTGCACGATTTCCTCGGTCGTGAGCTCGACACCCTTGGACTGCAGAATCTGGGCGGAGTACTCGAGACCCTGCCCGACGAGTTCGAGCGCCTCGTCGTGGGTCCACGTCCCACCAAAGTTCTCGACGAGCGCGGTCTCCGCCGCAATCCAGTACGGCTCGGTGTCGACGAGCGTGCCGTCCATGTCCCAGAGAACGGCTGCTGGTTGCGTTTCGATCACAACCAGCAATCGTAGTTCTATCCTTGGGAGAGGAACGGCCGCCACCGAGGCGACCGCAGTAGGGGTTCATCAGGTGTCAGTGAGCACGGAGTTTTCACACGGACGGCTGCTCGTCGTCGCGTTTGAGGGCTGGAATGATGCGGGCGAAGCGGCGAGCGGTGCCGTGCGCACCCTCAAGGAACAACTCGATGTCTCGGCGATCAAGGAGCTTGATCCGGAGGACTACTTCGATTACCAGTTCAACCGCCCGTCGATCGCGGTCGATGAGGACGGCAACCGCACGCTGAGCTGGCCCGGGGTCACCATGTACGGCCCGAATGACGATGCGAAGGTGCACCTGCTCATCGGAACAGAGCCATCGCGCGGCTGGAAAACGTTCACCGCCGAGATTGTGGATGCCATGGGGGCCTTCGAGATCTCGGGCGTGGTCTTCCTCGGTGCGATGCTCGCCGACGTGCCGCACTCGCGCCCAATCTCGGTGTTCGTGTCGAGCGAGAACGTGAAAGTTCGCGAACAGTTCTCGATCGAGCGCAGTTCGTACGAGGGGCCAGTCGGAATCCTCTCGGTGTTGGCGGATGCCGCCGAGAAGGCCGGCATACCCGCGATCTCGATCTGGGCATCCGTTCCGCACTACGTGCACAACGCGCCAAGCCCGAAAGCCACGCTTGCCCTGATCGACAAGCTTGAGGAGATCATCGACATCGTAATCCCCCGCGGCGATCTGTTGGATGAGGCAACAGCGTGGGAGAAGGGTATCGACGCGCTTGCCGGCGATGATGATGATATGGCGTCGTACATTGAACAACTCGAACAGGCTCGTGACACGGTCGACTCCCCCGAGGCGAGCGGCGAGGCCATAGCGAAAGAGTTTGAGCGTTACTTGCGCCGCGGTGGCGATGGAAAGCCGGATTCCGGTGCAGCAGGCGAAGACCCCTGGCGGCCAAAAGACTACTGAGCCCGATCCATGCTCGGAGTCGCTCGGTGCCCGTTTCGAGGCGCCGAGAGTCTTGCAGAGGGGCGACTGGCTGCCGGAAGATCCTGCCGTTGCGGGGAGCAGGCCCGACGACCATGGCGCGGGCAGCACGCCCGACCGAGCAACCACGGCGTGCTGGGCGGGGCACGCGAATCGCTAGACGCGGCGGTAGCGCAGCCTGATTCCCAGAAGCGCATCGATCGCATCGATCGTGGCTACCGTGGCTGGCTCGCCGGTTGCGATGGCGGCGTCAATCAGAGCAATCGCGTGTGGCGTGCTCAGGTCGTTCGCGATCGCTTTGCGTATTGCGTCGACGATCGATGGCGAGTCGACCGCCGGTGGTGAGACCGTCATCGATGCCATCGTCGTTGAGGAGAGCCGCACCGCCCAGTTCTCCCACCGGGCTAGGCGAGAGACCGCCGCAGCGAGTAACTGGTCGGTCCACTCCCAGTCGTGACGATAATGCTGAGCGAGGATGGCAAGGCGGATCGCCCGCGGGTCGGTACCGGCGGCCACGAAATCGGACACGAGCACGATATTGCCGAGCGACTTGCTCATCTTCTCACCCCGGTACGACACCATTCCGGTGTGCGCATACAGTTCGGCGAGTGGCTTTCCCGAGAGAGCGGCGGTGTGGCCGGCGCTGAATTCGTGGTGCGGGAATATGAGGTCGCGCCCACCGCCTTTGACCGTCACCGGGATGTCGAGAAACGCCTGCGCAATCACCGAACACTCGATATGCCAGCCGGGGCGGCCAGCGCCCAGCACCGTGGTCCACGACGGTTCGCCGTCGCGCGCCGTACGCCACAGCAAAGGATCGAGTGGGTCACGCTTACCTGGTCGCTCGGGGTCTCCACCGCGCTCGGCCGACAGGGCCAGCATGGTCGCGACATCCAGGTGACTTTCGTCACCGAGCGTCCACGGTGATGTTGCAGACGCCCGTGCGCTGTCGAAGTACACATCGCCGTCGAGCCGATAGGCGATATCCCGTTCCAGCAGGGAATCGACCGCTGCTGCGATGGGATCCATCATCTCCGTCACGGCGATGTAGTGGTCAGGCGGAATGACCCCGAGCGATTCCATGTCACAGCGGAACAGGTTGGTCTGCTCACGGGCGAGGTCGTGCCAGTCGACGTGGTCGCGTGCTGCGCGCTCGAGAAGCGGGTCGTCGACATCCGTCGAGTTCTGCACGTAGCGCACCTGGAATCCGCCATCAAGCCAGAGGCGGATGAGCGTGTCGAATGCGAGGTAGGTGGCCGCATGTCCGATGTGGGTTGCATCGTACGGCGTGATTCCGCACACGTAGATGCCCACCACGGAGTTACGCCCTCCAGAGTTGCGCCCTCCAGAGTTGCCGACGACAGAGTTGCCGACGACCGAGCCGACGGCCACGGAATTGCCGGCCGTGGCGATTGGCCGGGCATCCGCCAGCTCACCCCGCGCGGTGTCGAAGATGCGCGGAACTGGCGCGTTCCCAGGAAGCCGAGGAACCTCGGGTCGGCTCCAAGACTTCACTGTGCGATTCTACCGGCGAGCGCGAGTGCGCGACGCACGTGGCCGGGCCGCGCTGCCGACCGGGGCCCTTTGCCTGCCGGGCCGCGTTGCCGAGTGCGATTTAGGTCAGCACGCCGGTCGTGAGCAGCGCGATGAGTACCCCGCCGAGCAGGATGCGGTAGATCACGAACGGCAGGAATGATCGCTTCGAAATGTAGCTCATGAAGAATGCGATGACCGCGAATCCGACAACGCCAGCCACGATCGTGGAGACGGCAATCTGCGCCGGATCGAAGAGTTCGGGAACGCAGCCCTGTGCTGCAGCAACGCATGGCTGTTTGATGCTCTTGTAGACCTGAAAAAGTCCGCTGCCGAAGACGGCAGGAATAGCAAGCAAGAACGAGTATCGAGCCGCAGCTCTGCGCTCGTAGCCGAGGAAAAGCCCGGCTGTGATCGTTCCGCCAGACCGGGACACCCCAGGAATGAGCGCGAGCGCCTGGGCAAAACCGAAGATCACGGCGTGCCGCCAAGTCAGTTCTTTCAGACGCAGTACTTTGCGACCCAGATAGTCGGCGATACCGAGCAGGATGCCGAACACGATCATCGTGATGGCCACAATCCACAGGGAGCGCAGCGTCGTTTCGATTGCCGTCTGGAACGCGAGGCCAAGCACGACGATCGGAATACTGCCGAGAATGATGAACCAGCCGAGCCGCACATCCGGATCGCTCTGTGGCACTCGTGCAAACAGCGCCGCGAACCATTTGCTGACGATCCGCTTGATGTCGTACCAGAAGTAGACGATGACGGCCGTTTCGGTGCCGAGCTGGGTGATGGCGGTGAAAGCGGCGCCCGGGTCTGCGCCGGTTCCGAGAAACTCGCCGATGATTCGCAGGTGGGCGCTCGACGAGATCGGCAGAAACTCCGTGAGGCCCTGCACGAGTCCCAGGATGATCGCTTCGATCCAACCCACGACAACTCCCTCAATAAAATACGAGCGTTAGTAGTTCAGAAGTAGGTCAGCGAGAACCTGCCTGCCAAACACTAATGCGTCGAGTGGCACTCGTTCGTCAACGCCATGGAACATTCCTGGGAAGTCAAGATCCGGCGGCAACTGCAGTGGGGCGAAGCCGTAGCCCGTGATGCCAAGCTTGGCGAGAGCCTTGTTGTCTGTGCCACCGCTCATCAGGTACGGAAGCACTTGCGCTCCAGGATCGCGAGCGGTCAGTGCGCTGACCATGGCATCCACGAGTGGCCCATCAAACGGGTTCTCGAGGCCGATGTCACTGTGCATGATCTCGATCTCGATGTCGTCGCCAATAAGCTCGCGTACCTGGGCGAGCACCGTAGCCTCCTCGCCGGGCAGGGTGCGGATGTCGATGAGCGCCTCGGCCACATCCGGAATCACGTTGTGCTTATATCCGGCGCTGAGTTTCGTCGGGTTGGTGGTCGTGCGAAGTGTGGCTTGGATGAAGCCAGCCGCCGTGCCCGTCGAGAGCACGAGTTCGTCGGGCGAGACTCGCTGCGGGTCAACGCCCATGACGGTGGCAAGCTCGGCGAGAAGTTGCGCTGTGGTCGCGGTGAGGTGAACCGGCCACTCTTGTCGGCCGACAATCGCCACCGCTTCTGCGAGCTTGGTGACCGCGTTGTTGTGGATGATGCGGCTACCGTGTGCCGCGGTGCCCCGCGCGATGAGCTTGATCCAGACCAGCGCTTTCTCGCCCGTTTGCAGCAAGTACGCGCGCTGGCCGTTGAGATGCACGGAGTAGCCGCCGACCTCGCTGATCGCTTCCGTCGCTCCTGCGAACAGCTCGGGGTGACTGTCGACGATGTAGTGGGAGCCAAACACTCCCCCGTTCTCTTCGTCGGCAAAGAAGGCAATCACGAGGTCGCGGGCCGGCTGCCTGCCTGTGCCGAGAATGTCGTTGAGCGCGGTGATGATCATCGCGTCCATATCTTTCATGTCGACGGCGCCGCGCCCCCACAACATTCCGTCGCGGATCTCGCCGGCGAATGGATCGACGCTCCAGTTCGCCGGATCCGCCGGCACGACATCCGTGTGGCCGTGCACAACGAGGGCAGACTTAGACCTGTCTGCGCCCTCCACGCGAGCGATCACCGAGGTGCGCCCCTCTGCCGAGTCAAAATACTGCGGTTCAAGTCCGAGGGCAGCGAGGTGGGCACCGAGGTACTCCGCGGCATCCGTTTCGCCCTTGGAGCGCCCTTCGCCGTAGTTCGTGGTGTCGAAACGGATGAGCTCTGAGGCGATGCGGGCGGTCTCTTCGAGCACGGGTTGGTCGGCCATGCGTCCACCCTACGGTGCGGTCGCGTAGGCACGTCGAGACGCTCACGCCGGCGTGCTATTCTCGTATCTCGGTGGTTCTGCAAAGGACATACCAATGCGCGCGGATGGCGGAAATGGCAGACGCGCTAGCTTGAGGTGCTAGTGCCCGTATAGGGCGTGGGGGTTCAAGTCCCCCTTCGCGCACGATGACTGGTTTGGCCTATGAGCCGGACAGGGTTCGAAAAATGGGTTGGACAATCGAATATCGATTGTCCAACCCATTTCCTATGCCCAGCTGCGGTCTCGGATGGCCGTGGTCATCACGTGTCGTGGTCGTAAAAGAGAAATTCGGGACGTTGCGTTCAGCGGGGTTAATAATCGTGGGTTTTTGTGCCGCTGTGTTTCGTTGAAATGGTTCGGTTGTGCCCAACCGTCGCCACCAACGGCATCCAGCGACAGCAACTTGCTAAGCGACAGCAACACGCAAAGCGACAGCAACGCGCACAGCGACAGCAAATGGCGCCCGCCTCGATGACACCGAAGTAGTGAGCGTGCGTCCCGCACGCTTAGCCTCGCCGAGGTTCAAGGCCCACCGGCTGATCGAACCGCTCGCGGTGGTTTAGGTACCGACGAGCCGTTCCGGCCGCACTCGGCGGTGCCACATCCGCGCGAGCAGCACCAACCCCATTCCAACGAGCAGCGCAAGGAGCGCCATTCCCGCCTCGAGGGGTGCACTGGAAAATCCGGTACTGGCAAGAGCCGGGGCGGCAGTGGCCCCCAGAATGGTGATCGGATTCGAGATGGTTGAGGCCGAACTCGTTCCGACGCCGTTAGTTGCCGTGACAGTGAACCGGTACGACTGACCGACGGTCAGCCCGGTAACGGTGCACGATGTCGACGCAGATGTGCACGTGGCGCCACTCGGTTGAGAGGTGACCAGGTAGGACGTGATCGGTGACCCGCCCAGGTCAGTGGGTGCTACCCACGAGAGTGCGACCGTCCCGGCTGGCGTCCCCGCGATCGCGACAAGATTTGTCGGAGCTGCCGGTACTGTCGAAACGTAGGTGCGAAACAGAAAGTCCCGACCCGCGTTGTCGGCCGCCGGATTGTTCAGGTCATGCTCAGAGCCGCCAGCGTAAGCGTTGTTGCCGTTGTCCTCCACCGCAAGAAAAGGAGGCTCGGGGAACTCGCCCGCACTGAGGGGTAGGGATGGCACGACGAATGTGATCGCGTACATCGTGCCTGCCGAGATAGCAATGGGGGTATCAAGGATCGTGGTCACCCAACCCGCTTCGGTGACCGCCGGAATCGTGCCGGTGCCCACCACGGTGCCAGTGGGTATACCGGAGCCGTCCACCGCCGTGATCTGCATCACCGCGGATGGTCCACCGAGCTGCTCCGCGATATCGATAGCGGTGAGACTACCGGTGAGGCCGGCCGTGAACGTTTGCGCGAACCGCTGGGCTTGCGAATTGCCGATCCAGTTCCCCGAAGGATTGCTGGTGTTCGATTGATCCACAACACCAGGCGGGGCAACAGCAGACGCCGCAGATGCGCCCGAGAGCACGAGCGCTCCCACCAGAAGCGGGGCTGAAAGACGCGCCAGTCGCAAGCGTTTGCGACGATTAGCTGCCATCGAGATACGAATACGGCGGCACGACATAGGACCTCCAAACGCGGCGGCGAATCTCGCCTCTCCGCGATTCTAGGGGTCACCTCCACGGAGTGGTGTATCTCCGGCTGGTGGGCGCCGCATTGTCGACGAGAGAAGCCATCGTCGGATAGTTGATGAGAACTGAGTGGGAATCTCACGAAGAGACGACGCGGAATGCACGTGACCAGTCTGACTTGCTCGACCTGTCGGCCGAGTTGACGCTCAGCGATGTTCCCGATCGGATTCTGGTAGCGATCGAAATGCTCCACCACGGCTGATCGCGGGGTAAGTGTCAGTGTCCATCGGCGCTGTCCCGTTCGAACGCGATAGTGAGCGCGCTACCGACCGCAGCGGTGCGCTGTCGAGGGTCTTGTCGACCGTCGTCGATGTCGTTCTCAACCGGCTGGACAATCCCGAGCACCGCCCGACTAAACGACGGGCCGGATGCTGTGCTCTCGTCTCCTGCGGTGAGCCGGATCGCTCGCTTCCAGAAATCTGACGGGTGCCGCATTAGTCGCCCCTCGTGGAGCAATTGTTGTGGTATCATCTGCCGTGTCAGTAATGTATGAACGATTTTCACTGGTTCAATCGATCTAAAGGACTCCTCCCCACCATGATCAATACGATCTCCGCGCCGCCACGTGTTGTTGGTCGGCGTGTTCTTGCGTTGCTGACCACCATGGCAATAGCTCTCGTTCTGACCGGAATGGGCGCGACCAGTGCCCAAGCAGCCACAAGCACCCCGGCGATCGTAGCCGGTTCACCAACCACGAACCCCTTTACCCATTTCACCGAGTACAACGGTCTCCTGTACTTTTCTGCAGTCAACGGCGCGGTGAATTCGCTCTACAGCTACGACGGCGTCAATCCCGCTGTGCTCATCGCCGGTAGCATCCAAGATCCGAATTACCTTGTCGTGACCAACGGACGTCTGTTCTTCGGCGGATACAACGGCACCACGACCGCGATGTACAGCTACGACAGCACGACGGCTTTAGCCCCGATCGCAATTACCGGGTCGCCTTCCCAGGCCGGTCGCTTGTTCGTGTCTGGTGGCCTTATCTACTTCAGTGCGTTTGACAACATCTCAATGTCTGTCAGAGCCTTCATCTACAACCCACTAACCCCGCTCAGCGCCCCCGTTCTCATGCCAGGCTCCCCCGTTGGGACTTTCGAATTCACCGTGTACAGTAGCGTCCTCTACTTCGGCGGGTACAGCGGCGTGAATAACCTGATCTACCGTTACAACCCCGCAACCCCCGCAACCCCGGCCGCCGTAATTTCCGGATCGCCCCCCAGCCCCGGCAGTTTCACGGTGTACGGTGGCCTCCTCTACTTCGGCGGATCTAACGGCACGAGCACTGTGCTCTACAGCTACGATGGAATCGCCTTCGCCCAAGTCGCGGGATCGCCCACTGGTACATCCGGTTTCACCGTGTATGACGGCAACCTCTACTTCAGCGCGAACAACGGCACCAGCTACGTGCTTTACCGCTACGACGGAACCACTCTCACCGAAATCGTGGGATCGCCTCTGTACCCCAGCGCACTCTCCGTGTATGCGGGAAAACTCTATTTCAGCGGGGACCCCAGTATTGAGGCTGCTGCCCCCCGCATGTGGGTACTCGCGACTCTGGCTAACCCCGCTGTGCTGGCCGCCACCGGGCTAAACACGGCTCTTCCTCTTGGGCTGGCCAGTGCCATACTGCTCGCGGGCGGGCTGGCCCTCGCGGTGGTACGCCGGCGCGCGCTGCCAACACAACGGGCGTAGGTGCAGGCTCAGCACATACAGTGCAGCAGTTCAGCCCGTAACTGTAGGACGGTTACGGGCTGAATCGTCTCGTCACGCACATGTAGCCCTCGTGGTGGTCGTAGGTCGAACGCTCGCCAATGGGCCGGATGCCTCGGGTTCGAGCCCCGGCGTTCACCCAAAGAAGCGCGGCTCTCCTGCTCATTCCGTCTCGACGCCGGCCAGTTCGCTCGTCCAGAAAGAGCGCTGCGCGAGCGCGGTTGATAGCCCTGAGGTAGACCAAACTTCCAGCGATGTCATCGTGGATAGACTGACGGCATGCCTCTCGCACCTACGCAGGCCATCATCACTGTCACCGGGAAAAGCCTTAACCGTGCCGTAGAGGAGCTCCGGCAGGCTTTGCTCCCCTACGCGGATGCTCACATTGTTGCCGTCACGCAACGGACTAACTGGTTCACATCGTTCGTCGGCCTCATCGAGATCGTTGCCGTCATCGACTACACCCCGGCGCCACCAGCAAACTAGCCCGGTGCTCGCGCTGCTAGCGCGCCGAACTGGCCGGTGTCCGCGCTGTTAGCCCGCGCAACTAGCTGGCCGAACTAGCCCGTGTATTCGGCCGTGACCATGATCGGCTTGTGGTCGGATTTTCCGCGACGCAGCGTTTCGACGCTCTTCACGGTAAAGCCGGCCGAGGTCACGAAGTCGAAGTGGCCCCGGAACATGAGGAACCGAACGTACGTCTGGCGATCGCTGCGAGTAAGGCTGTAGCCAGTCTCGATCACGTGCGTGCCGAGTCCACCCTGGAAGAGCGGGTAGTTGAAGTCGCCCACCATGAGCGTGGGAGCCTTGGCGCCCAACTCCTGTAACTCCAGGTGGGCCGCGGCTATCTGCTTACGCCGCAGCGCGTTGGTGGCCGTGAGTGGCGACGCGTGGAACGAAGCGATCACGAGCTCGCGCTTCGTTTCGGCGTCCATGAGCTTAATGCCGATAAGCCGCTCGTGAGTCGGGGCGAGAATCATATCGTGCAGTGACTTCTTCAGCAGAACGCTGCGCGAATCTTCGGGCGTGAACCGGTCGGAGCGCACGTACACTGCGAGCCCAAGCCGGTTATCGTGGGTGGAACCAGCGAGTGTCAGATGACCGAGTTCTCGCGGCAGTTGGGCGGTGAATGCCTCCTGCAGACACAGGGCATCGGCGTTGTAATCGTCGACGAGTTTGAGTAGTTCGCCGCGCGCGGAATTCTTGAGGAGGTTGTAGCTGATGACTCTGATCACTCTGGTTTTTCAGCCCTTTTCATCGCGGACAGTGCAAGACACCAGCCTAGGCGCTCATGGGATTACCACGGACTCGCCGGGTGACGAGCCGATACCCCACGCCGAACAATACGACACCGACACCCACAGCGATTGCTGTGATCGGCAACGTCGCGACCAGGACAAGGCAACCGATCGCCCCGAAAATCTGCAGCGCGCGGGGGTATCGCCGGTGCTCGTGGCCCTGGCGATACGCGGCGACATTGGCCACCAGATAATACAGCAGCACGCCGAACGATGAGAAACCGATCGCTCCGCGCAGGTCAACGGTTGCCACCAGAACACACACGATCACGGCCAGCGCGATCTCGGCACGATAGGGTACGGAGAATCGCGGATGCACCGCGGCCAGCCAGCGCGGCAAGTCACCTTCGCGCGCCATCGCGAGCGTGGTGCGCCCGATGCCAGCGATGAGCGCGAGTAAGGCGCCGAGCGACGCGGCAGCCGCTCCGATGCGTACGACGGGTGCCGCCCATCCCCAGCCCGCGGCCTCGACGGTATCGCGTAGTGGGGCGCTCGACCCCGCGACCCCGGCTGGCCCCACGGTGCCGAGCATGACGACCGCCACTGCCGCATAGACGAGCACGACGATGACGAGGGCGATGACGATCGCGCGCGGGATTGTGCGGGAGGGGTCGCGAACTTCCTCCCCGAGGGTCGCAATGCGCGCGTATCCGGCGAAGGCAAAGAAGAGTAGACCGGCGGATTGCAGGATGCCGTATGCACCGCTTCCGACGAGGCTCGAGGCGTCCGCCAGATGGGCCGCGGGTAGGCCAGATGACACCCCGGCTGCGACGACCACGGTCAGCACGAGCAGCACGACAACGACGATGATACGGGCGAGAAATGCGGTGCGAGTGACACCGACGTAGTTGACGGCGGCGAGGGCGAGCACGGCGGCGACGGCCACCGGGCGTTCCCAGCCAGCGGGTGCAGCGTACGCGGCGAAGGTGATGGCCATCGCGGCGCAACTGGCCGTCTTGCCGATCACGAAGCTCCAGCCCGCGATGAAGCCCCACCACGGACCCAGGCGCTCACGCCCGTACACGTATGTGCCACCCGAAGTCGGGTATTGCGCGGCAAGCTGCCCGGATGCAGTTGCATTGCACACCGCGACGATCGCAGCCACGACGAGACCGACAAGTAGGCCGTTTCCGGCAGCTTGAGCAGCCGGCGTGAACGCCGCGAACACCCCTGCGCCGATCATCGAGCCGAGCCCGATCACGATGGCGTCGGTCAACCCGAGCCGCCTCGCCAGCACCGCCGTCTCAGCCATCACCGCACGCTATCGCGACTCGCACGCATCGCTCGCCTGCCCCGAGCAAACACCGGATGAATTTTGCAACACACTGATGTTACGCGGATGTTCGCGACGATTGAGCTTCACCACCGATAACGTTGACCCCACAGCCACCCCGCGTTTCAGTTGAAAGGAAAATCGTGTCAACAGAGGTCTCAACGAAGAAGACGCTCGACGTCGAACTCAACGGCATCAACACGATCCACGAGGGCGAGCGAAAAGGAAAGCCACGTGACCTATTCTGGCCCTGGTTCGCATCTAACGTGTCGGTGCTCGGTGTAGCCTACGGGTCATTCCTGCTCGGTTTCGGGGTATCCTTCGCGCAGGCCACGATTATCGGGCTCATCGGTATCGTCGTCTCGTTCCTATTGGTCGGCTTTATTTCTCTTGCCGGTAAGCGCGGAAATGCGCCCACGATGACACTCAGCCGTGCGGCATTCGGTGTAAATGGCAACCGGCTTCCTTCTTTCATCTCGTGGATTCTCACGGTCGGCTGGGAAACGGTTCTCACGTCGCTCGCTGTGCTCGCCACAGCAACGGTCTTCGCGGAACTCGGATGGGGCGGTGGCACGCGCACCAAGATCGTTGCCCTCATCGTCGTGGTCGCCCTCATCATCGGCGCGGGGGTCATTGGCTTCGACCTGATCATCAAGATGCAGCAGTGGATCACAATAATTACTGCTGTGCTCACGGTCGTCTACGTGATTTTGGTCGCACCGCAGATCAACTTTGCGACCGTAGCCGCGCTTCCCGCGGGAGCCCTACCCGCGGCAATCGGTGCTCTGGTCTTCATGATGACGGGCTTCGGCCTCGGCTGGGTCAATGCGGGTGCTGACTACTCGCGCTATCTGCCTCGAGCGGCCTCGAGCCGCGGCGTGATCGGCTGGACGACATTCGGCGCCTCGCTCGCCCCCGTCATTCTGTTGATCTTGGGCCTGCTGCTTGCCGGCTCATCCACGGATCTCAATACGGCCATAGCGAGTGACCCGATTGGCGCGCTGACTAAGGTGCTGCCGGTGTGGTTCCTCATCCCATTCGCTCTCGTCGCGATTCTTGGTCTTGTCGGCGGTGCCGTACTCGATATCTACTCATCGGGACTCGCCCTGCTGAATGTCGGGCTCAAAGTGAAGCGACCGGTTGCTGCCGCTATCGACGGCGCACTCATGATTCTCGGATCGATCTACGTCGTCTTTGTCGCCACCGACTTCATCGGGCCGTTTCAGGCTTTCCTCATCACCCTGGGTGTTCCGGTCGCGGCGTGGTGTGGGGTGTTCCTGGCTGACATGCTCCTGCGCAAGAAAGATTACGACGCGAACGACCTTCAGAGCGCGACCGGGCGTTACGGCAGCGTGCGCTGGCTCGCGGTGGGGCTTGTTGTGCTCGGCACGGCGATCGGTTGGGGTTTCGTCACCAACGGAACGCCCGGCTTCACCTGGGAAGGGTACCTTCTTGGCCCGCTCGCCACAGATTGGGCAAATGCCAACCTCGGCGTACTGTTTGCGCTCGTGATCGGCTTCGTCGGGTACCTGATCTTCGGCCGCGCGTCTGTACGCACGCAGGAAGCGCTCAAGTAGCCATGACCCCCTCGGTTAGCCCCTGGCTCGTCGCCATCGATATGCAAAATATTTTCGGTGACGCGGCGAGCCAGTGGTTCACCCCGAAGTATGCGCAGGCGTCTGCGGGTATTCAGCGGCTTCGGCCAGCCTTCGGCGACCGGCAGGTGTTCACGCGCTTCGTTGCACCCCCGGTTCCCACTGGCGCATGGGTGCCCTATTACGAGCAGTGGTCGTTCGCGCTCGTGCCGCACACCGATCCGCTCTATGCGTTGACGTCGGAGTTTGCGGATGCCGCCACCACCATCACGAGGCGCACTTTTGGAAAGTGGGACGCCGACTTTCATGCCGCGATCGGCGGCGCAGACGACATCGTGCTCACGGGAGTGTCGACCGACTGCTGTGTGATCTCGACGGCACTCGGGGCAGCGGATGCCGGCATCCGGGTGCGCATCGTCGCCGACGCGTGCGCGGGCCTCAGCGATGCCGACCACCAGCGTGCCCTCGATGTGATGGCGCTCTACGCTCCACTCATCGAGATAACCACGATCGACGAGGTGCTCGACTCACTGTGATCGCACCGTGATAGCAGTGCACCGAACGGTAACTGGGCCGTGACCGCGCCGTGACCGCGCCGCGCCGAACGGTGGCGGGGCCGTGACCGTGCTCAGCCGGGCGACCGCCGCACTCTATGGCCTCGCCATCGGCGATGCACTCGGGATGCCGACGCAAATGATGTCGCGCGCCGCGGTTGCCGCCCAGTTCGGTGCTATCACCACCTTCCAGCCCGCGGCCGCTGACCACCCGATCGCCGGGGGGATGGCCGCCGGTTCGATCACCGATGACACCGAGCAGGCAGTGCTGCTCGGCCGACACATCGTTGCGCACGGCGGGCGCGGTGCCTACGGTGCTGACCGCACTCACGGCACTCACGTTGCGCATGGCGCCCACGGCGCTTTCATTGCAGATCTTGCCAGTGGCGCTTTTGTGGCAAATCTCACCCGCGGCGCTTTTGTTGATGCTGCCGCGTTTGCCGCCGAACTGGTGCGGTGGGAAGAAGACATGCGTGCCCGCGGCTCCCTCGACCTACTTGGGCCGTCGACGAAAACTGCTATCGAGGCCGTGCTCGCGGGAACCCCAGTGCACCAAGCCGGTCGTTACGGAACGACTAACGGGGCAGCCATGCGGGTCACGCCGGTGGGTATCGCGGTGCCATGCGGCTCACTCCCGACTTTCGTGGATCGCGTCGAAGAAGCTTCTCGCGTTACCCACAACACCGGTGTCGCGATTGCGGGCGCCGCAGCCGTTGCTGCTGCAGTAAGCGCCGGAATCGCCGGGGCGACGGTGGCAGAAGCGATCGATGTCGCAATCGCGGCCGCCGTCATTGGTCGCGATCGTGGCTACTGGGTGGCCGCTGCCGACATTGCGAGCCGGATCGAGTGGGCTATCACCCTCAGCAGCGAGACGGCGATCTACGAACTCGTGGGAACGAGCCTGGCCTCACAGGAGTCCGTGCCTGCGGCATTCGGACTGCTCGCCCTGCATGACGATCCGTGGCGCGCGGTGTGTGCTGCGGCATCCCTCGGCGGGGACAGCGACACGATTGCGGCCATGGTCGGTGCGATCGCGGGGGCGTGTGGGGCCGAGTTTCCGAGCAACGCGATCGCGACCGTGCGCACGGTGAACCACCTCGACCTCGCGCCCTTGGCCGCCGAGCTGCTCGCCCTGCGATGATGATCGCGCGGCTCGTCAGTCTCGGCAATGTCGTGATCGACATCGTGATGCGTATCGAGGCGCTTCCCGAGCGGGGCTCTGATGTGATCGCCGACTCAGCATCGATCACCCCCGGCGGTGCGTTCACTGTGATGGTCGCGGCATGCCGGCAGGGGCTGGCCACTGTGTACGGCGGAGCGCATGGCACCGGACCGTTCGGCGAACTGGCCCGCGTCGCGCTCGCCCGCGAGGCGATCGGGGTGGCACTCTCCCCCGTGGCGGCGTTCGACACCGGCTTCGACGTGGCGATGGTCGACGCGACCGGTGAGCGCACCTTCGTGACCTCGGTCGGCGCGGAGGGGCAGCTCGCACTGGGCGCCTTGGTGCCGGGGGGCTTGGCGCGGGCTGATCTGGGGCCCGCCGGTTGTGCTGCAGGTGGATTTGCTTTGGCTGTATCGGTGCCGGCCGACTTCAGGCTGGCCGCGACCGACGCCGTGCACGTCTCTGGCTACGGCCTGCTGCACCCGGTGAACCGCGATGCACTCGTCGAACTGCTGCCCGTCATGCCAGGCACCGTGTTCTACGACCCGGGGCCGCTCGGGCACTCACTCGCCGAATCGATTCTCGCCATTGTTCTCGCGCGCACCGACTGGTGGAGCGGCAACGCCCGCGAAGCGACTCTAGCCACCGGCATCGATGACCCGGTGTTGGCCGCCGCGGCGATCGCGTCGCACACTCGAACGGGCGCGATCGTGCGGCTGGGCGTTTCGGGGTGCGCGCTGGCCACTCGAGGCACTGCGCCGGTACTCATTCCGGGCTTTACTGTCGATGCCGTCGACCTGAACGGCGCGGGTGACGCGCACGTCGGCGCGTTCATCGCTGGACTCGCATCGGGCCTGTCGTCAGCGGATGCCGCCCGCCGAGCCAATGCCGTCGCCGCCATCGCCGTCACGCGCCACGGTCCGGCGGATGCGCCCACCGCTGCGGAGACGGACGAGTTTCTGCAGCGAGTGGGTTAGTCGGGTGTGAGCTGATTCGGCAGCGCGCGCCGCGCACGCGGCAGCCGTTCCCGCGTCGAAAGCGCAATTTAGCAGGGTTAGGGGATGTTCTCACTGCGATGATCTGCACTCTCGACGAGGTCATCCCGACCGTTCGCCGTTCGCCGCGCAACCAACATCCGCTCCCGCATCGCCAAAAATAGCGGGAAGGTGAAGGCGAACGCCGTGAGCCCCGCTAGCACGACGTAGAGCCAGGCACGCTTCATCCCGAGTCTGCGACCTTCGACGATGATCAGGATGCTGCCAGTGACTGCGGTCACCAGAAGGTCGACGGTGAGTGACGAGACTGACGGTCCGCTGTGCACCCAATCGCCCACGAAGTCGCGCATCTGCACGATGGCGATTGCGTTGAAGGTCCAGGTGCCGATGAGTCCGGCGATGGCGAGCACGAGCCAGGTGATTGCGAGCGGGTTCCAGTTTTTGGTCATATTTCTATTGTGGACGCCACGACCGGTGCCGCAGAATCTAGCGAACCGGCCCGCGGCGTGTGCGAACCGGCCGGCTGCGTGAGCCGAACCGACCGTGTCTCACGCCGCCGTGTCAAGCAGTTCTCGCACTGCTGCGCTTTTGGTGGGTAGGAGTATCGGCGACTGGTTGGGGTCGATGTCGGCCGGGGGGATCAGGATGAAATCGGCTCCCGTTCGCTCGATCTCCCAATGGTTGTTGTGGCAGAGCAAATGGTGATGTCGGCAAAGCAATATTCCTGTGGCGACGCTTGTCGCACCGAGATCTCGTACCCAGTGTTTGGTGTGGTGAGCCTCCGACCAGGAGGGCGGCCGGTCACAACCGGGAAACCTGCACCCGCCGTCGCGAATCGCGAGCGCCGCACGTTGTTTGCGGTTGTAGAGGCGCTGTTCGCGGCCCACGTCGAGTGCTTGGCCGCTGTCATCGAACAGGATCGGTTCGAGTGTCGACTCGCACAGCGCTCGTTCGATGGTTTCGATGCTGACCGGATCTGTCTGACCTTCGATGTGGCCGTGGGAAGAGCGCTGCGGCGGGCGATTAGAGGGCTGCTCGGCAGCCGCGCCCGACCCGACGCTTCGCTTCTCGATCGCGGTGTTCAGTACGAGCAGATGTACGACTGGCGCACCCGATCCCAATAGCTGAGACGAGTCCGCTGCCGCTCCCTGACGCAGCAACTCCACGAACACGTCAGATGCCAGTTGTGGCGTGGTACGCGAATCTTCGGTGATTCGCTTGGCGCGCTCGTAGTCGGCACTGCCAGCGTCGACGAATCGTGGCCCGCCCCGCCGTGGTGACGTTGCGCGATCCCAGAGGTTTGAGGCGATTGCCGCGGTCTCGGGATCCATCAGCCAGCTCAGGCGACTCATGCCGTCGGGAAGGCGCGTGAAGGTGAGACTGCGGGCATTTCGACGTTCTGTCTCGCGGTCGGCGATGCCCTCCTCATCCAATTGGTTGCGAAGCTCGCGGGCCCGACGGAAGAGTCGGTCGGCATCGAGGGTCAGCGATTCCACACATAACTGCTCGATCGCCGCAATGAGAGCATGCTCTGACACCCCGGCGCTCGGCTCACCGAGCCCAGCGCGAATGGAGTCGGCCGCGGCAACCGACAGCGTGCCTTCCGTCAGCGTTCGCCCGAGAGCACGCAGCCATGGGCGTTCCCCGCCGAAAAGCCCGTTAGAGAGTTCGCCGGTGGCGGGATCCGACGCACCCGCAATATCCGCAGCGTCGTGCACCAGAGTGCCGATGCGCACGGATGCCGCGGCATCCCGCCCCGAGGCCCCGGTGGTGACCCGCACGAGCTCGATGGCGGTGCGATGACCGCTGCGCTGAGCGAGGCCGTTGCTGCCGAGCGATGTCGCGGACCGCCGGGCAATCTCACCGGCGATAACCGCGGCAGTCGCACCGATCAGGCGTTGCACCCCGGCCGAGCGTCGCGCGACCTCAAGAAGCGCATCATCAGTGAGTGCTCGGTAGGAGGAGACATCCCGCGACAGTCCCTCGACGGCGGCAATTGCCGCCGCGTGCTGCGAGAGAAGGTCGGTGATGGTCATGAGCCAATTCTCCACCTTCGAACATATGTTCTAATAGAGCGCATGCCGAATCTGTTGAAAGCTCGTCTGGGGGAAGCCTGGGGAGGAGTAGTTCGGCGGGAATTTTGAACGACCGACGAAAGTTGCTGGCTACATGACAAACAACATCACGATGTACGGTGCGGAATGGTGCGGTGACTGTCGCCGCGCGAAACGAGTGCTCGACGAATTGGGCGTCAGTTGGGACTACGTTGACCTCGAAACGGATCTCACCGCCGCCGACCGGGCGCACGCGATCAGCGGTCGCACCAACATTCCGGTGATCGTCTTTGCCGACGGTAGTCACCTCGTTGAGCCGACTGACGACGAGCTACGCCAGAAGGTGACCGCGCTCACGGGTTGAGCGCCGCAGCGCCAACAGCCTGCAAGCGCCGCAGACTCACCAGCCCATCGTGATGCCTACGCGTTGCCACCCGCCACGAGAGTGATGAACGCGCTGAGTTCCGCGACCCCCGCAGGCGTTGCCGGGAGGTACTGGACGAGCTGTGGTGAATAGACCAGGTAGGCGGCCCACTTCGCGCGGGAGATCGCGACGTTGAGACGGTTGCGCATGAGTAGGAATGACATTCCGCGCGGCGAGTCCGCGGCCGAAGACGCGGCAAGCGACACGATCGCCACGGCCGCCTCCTGGCCCTGAAATTTGTCTACGGTGCCGACCCGCACATCGCCGTATCCGGCAGACAACAGGGCTTCCCTGAGTCGTTGCACTTGAGCGTTGTACGGCGAGACGACGATGACATCCGCCTGACCTAAAGGTTGCGAAACTCGATCGTCACTCGGGTCGCTCCACGAGAGTCCAAGCATGTGGTGAACGATCTCGACGACCCGACCGGCTTCTTCGGCAGACTCGACCGTGTTGCCAGCGTGTTCGACGGGCACAGCGTGCAGCCCTGGCTCAACGCCCTCGAGGCTACGCAGCGACGATGATGGATGTGCGTGCAGCGCGCCCTCGTATGACAACTGCGAAACAGGCATCGTCACCGCAGGATGCATTCGCCGACTCGCCGGCAGAAAGTACCCGAGCTCGGGCGGAAGCACATCGTGACTTGCGCTGATCCACCCGAGGGCGGAGCCGTCGATGGGTTCCGGATGCACGCCCTGACTCACCTGGGGCAACTGCTGAGGATCACCGAGCAGGAGCAGGTTGCGCGCGGCGACACTGGCCGCAATGGTCGCGGCCAGTGAGAACTGGCCCGCTTCGTCGATCACGAGCAGGTCGAGGGACCGTCGAGCAACCCGACCCGGGTGTGAGAAGTCCCAGGCGGTGCCGCCGACGACAAAGCCGGTGCTCGCATTCTCGGCAGCAAAGAGTGAGTGGCCGTCTGCGGGCAGTGCGGTGAACTGGCTCGCCGCATCGTTGTCTTTCGGCACCTTGCCTACCAGAGCTCTGGACAACCCGGCATTCACGATGGCCCGCAGCAGGTTTTCGACTACTGCGTGCGATTGGGCAACCACGCCGATTTTCCAGCGATGCCTCGTGACGAGTTCGACAATGACATGAGCACCGAGGTAGGTTTTGCCGGTGCCGGGCGGCCCCTGCACCGCGAGGTACGACGAATCGAGGTCGAGCAGGCTCGACGTAACAGCGGTGCTCAGCTCCTCCCCCACAACTCGCGCGAGCGTGCCCGACCCAATACCCGACCGAGTGCGCGGCGGCGTGCGACGCAGGATGTCGACCGCCGAGTCAACGGGCCAGCCCGGCGACGCATCGACGATTGCCCGTGCCCACTCCTCGATGGCCGACTTTTGCTGGCCTGCCGAGGGCGGCGGGGCGGGGGTGAGGGCCACCGGAACATGCGAATACTGCGACCGGTCTTTGCTCAGGATTTCTTCGATGAGGATGCTGCACTCATCGACCTCGAGCACGCTGACCGGTTGAGAAAGGCGAGCGCCCGGGTCACCACCGGTGACAACGAACGGACCCGGCTGGTCGTACAGAATGTAGGGTCGCGCCTGCGCTCCCGCCGAAACGCTGGAGCCGGGCGCCCAGGCTCCGCGCAGTCGCAGGTGCCGCCGATCGCTGCGCTGTTTGCCTTCGCGGAACCAGTCGCGTTCGACGGTGGCGTGCTCCACGACCAGCACGTCGCGGATTTCCGCCCAATCCTCGATCGGTTGCAGGAGTCGGGAGAAGTGTGCCCACCAAAAGGTTTTCTGCTCGCGACGGTGGTAATCGATTGCGGCCGCGGCGAAGGCGGCAGCGATCTGGTCGGCCGAGCGTTCCGGGTCGAGCGGATTGCCCGCCAGCGCGCTCAGGGCATCGTGCAGCGGCGAGGGTTGAAGGTCGACCGCATCCGGAGCGTCGGGCGCGATGCCGGGCTCGATCCCGTTGGACGGGGCGATCCCGAGCATCCAATCGCGCAAGCGCAGCGTAGACACACAGTCATAGCGGTTATAGTCGGCAATCTGATCGAGCTTGTGTTGCCTGGCGACCGGGTCTCCGGCGGCGCCAAGGGTCATCGCATCCGCGTATTCGGTGATCGAGTCAGCGGCGTTTGTGACGTCGCTTTCGCGCAACTCGCCGCCCATGTACAACGGCTCGAGTTTCTTGATTGAGTAGGAACGCGAGCCCACCCGCATGGCCTTCCGCACGATCGGATACAGGTCGACGAGCACGTGCTCGCGCAGCAGTTGGTCGACTTCGTCTTCGCCAATGCCGTGTCGCGCGGCAATGCTCGTGAGATGAGCGCGCTCATACGAGGCGTAGTGGTAAATGTGCAGGTTGGGGTTCTGCCGCCGGCGCACTGCAACGTCATCGAGAAAGTCGCGCAGCGCCTGTTTTTCTTCAGGGAAGTCGTGCGCCCAGTACGCGGTGAACGCGCCGTCGCGATCCACCATTCCGAACAGGTAGTCGAGTCCCCAGCGCGTTGCATCGCCCTCGGTGTACAGCGGGTCACCCTCGAAGTCGAAAAAGATATCCCCGTCGTCGGGGGCGGGGATGGTGGACAGCGCGGCCGCGTCGATCACCTCGAAGGGCGGAACCGGGTGCGCGACATCGCCGACCGCTGCCGTCAGCTGCAACCGAGCCTGTTGCCGCAGTGCGCGCAGCGCCGCGTCGCCGATGCCGTGGACCGGCCCGCTGGATGCCGCGAACTCGTCGATGGTGCGGATGTCAGCATCCGCCAATCTGCTGCGTTGCGTCACGCGCATGCCGGCAACAATCAGCACATCTCGCGTCGTTTCGATCTCGGCTGCGCACACGTCGCAGTGGCCGCAGGCGGTGTATCGCCCGTCGTTCCACGCGACAACGTCGGTGTCGTCACGTCGTTCGCGGATGATCTGATGCAGTCGTTCGCGCCGCTGGCGATAGACGGGGGTGATGTCGCGCAGCCGATGCTCGCTCACGGTTGCGTCGCCGAGCAGCAGTTGCACGCTGTCTGCGGTGGGCACTCCCCGTCGTTCGAGTTGCTCGGCATAGGCGGCCAACTGCAGGAGAGCGGTGACGCGGGCGCTGCGCGCGAGCTTGGTGTCTTGAACGAGGTAGCGACCGTCGGGGGTGCGCACGATGAAGTCGGCGAACCCGACAAATGCGATGTCGCCATTGTGCGCTTCGTCGTCGACCGCGTCGTGGAATGTCGCCTGGAAGACGACGTCGGCTGCGTTCTCAAACGCCGCTCGGGTGGTCTCCGCGGCGGTTGCCAGGGCGGTGCTGTTGCGGATATCTGGTCGCTCGATCTCAATAACCCCCGCGCCGAACTCAACCCGGTACCGTTCGAGCACGCGCAGTTCGTGTTCGTCGCCCAGCCTGCCCGTGCGTTCGAGCATGGCGTCTGGTTTCGGCGCGACGGCCGCAATGCGCCCCAGTCGCGCATCGAACCCGCGCAAGAACGCGAACTCGCACTTAGATGCCATGGTGAGATCGCTCGCGCTGGTGTAAACGACGGTGCGGTCACCGTTGTTGCTGACAAACACCGAGCCTCCGTTCACCCTCATGTCGACGTCTTCGGAGGCTAACGGATCCTACCGACACGCGGCCGACCGCCACGAAGTGTATCGAAAGCCGTGTAGCGAATGCGGCGAATGTGCCGCGGCTCCAGATCGCGGTCGGTATTAACGAACCGCTGCCCCGACGCCCACTCCCGGGGACGGGCGATGTGGAACGCGCTGCCTGCGGGTCGTGAGTAGCGGGCGACGAGTAGCGAGTGACGAGTGACGAGTGTTGACTGCTGAGTGGTGAGCACAACATGTTTACTGCGCGTGGAGCGTCTGGTTCTTGCCGCACACAAGACGTGCGTGGAAGTCGCTCGATGATTCCGAACTGGCCGAGAAAGTCGGCAACACTACTGATCGAGGACCCGCTCGAACGCGCCCTCCACAACCTCCCACGGTATTCTCTCCTGCTCAAGGCGCACGGACGGCCCGTGAGCGCTCGACCGAAGCGTGTCGAGAACGGCCTGCTCGGGCGCCGTGAGCAACGAGAGCGACTGCAGGTTCTGATCGGTTTCAGTCGCCCAGAGCGCACGGTTGTCGAGCAGTACCGTCTCGTCCATCAGGATCGACTCCGCGGCCGGAAAATAGTTGCGAAACCGATTGAGGATGGCGAAACCGTGCGTATCGAGATCTCCCCAGTAGAGGATGCGCGCCGTTGCCAGCCAGGGCAATCGGCTCAGCACGTCGACCGCGTAGCCCTGTTTCGCGATGACGACAGCTCCCTCGATGTCACCGAATGAGTAGGCACATTGCTGGTTCTCGCAGACAATTACGACTCGCGGATGCCAGCGCAGCGCGGCGAGCACGTCCGGCTCTGCAGAGAAATCGCTGAGACCACCGAGCCCGGCCCTGAGCTGCGGATCAAGCACCCGAAGGGTCAGCAGCTTTTCGAGAGTTCGGAGCCCGAACCCCTCCCGCTCATCGCTCGCGGTCGCTTTCCGGAGCGCTGTGCACAGCGCGC
>JANXVG010000007.1 GCA_025351795.1 Salinibacterium sp.
ACGCACCGACGTCGTGGGTGTGTTCCCCAACCCCGCCGCCCTGCTGCGCCTGGCAGGGTCCGTGCTGATCGAGCAACACGACGAATGGGAAGCCGGCGACCGCCGCTACTTCTCGGAAAGCTCCATGCTCGAACTGAAGACTATGAACACCCAGATCGAGCCCGCCGAGGAGGTGAACCTCATCCCCGAACTCACCGCCGCCTAAGCCAAAACCACTGACCCGCACGGAGACCGGGAATTACACCACTCAGCGGGACGCGACCCAGCACGACAAGCCATGAGATGTTAGGCAATGACATCGTTCAAGCGCAGATATGATTTGCCTGATACCTCGTAGTGGATGTTCGAAGCTTGACATTATCTCGCTCGTGCTTCATACATAAGTACAACATCTAGCGAGAAGAGAAGCGTGACGGCAACCAGCGATATCAAAACGGAACCATCGACCGGATCACGGAAGTACCTGTTCGTCGCGCTGCGGCTGATCGCAGTGATCGCAGTGGTCAGCGCCATTGTTGCCACCTTCTTCGATACGGCCTCGCGAGCGACGATCAACCCGTTCAACTTCTTCGGCTTCTTCACCATGCAGAGCAACATCATCACCGCCGTCGTCCTGCTGCTTGCGGCTCTCGCGACCTTCGCTGGACGACAGCAGACACCTCTCTTGGTCCTCGCGCGGGCTTGCGCTACGACCTACATCGTCATCGTGGGCATCGTCTACAACACGTTGCTTGTAGGTCTGGAAGGAGGCGTCTCGCTGGAATGGGCTAACTGGGTCCTCCACGTCGCCTTCCCGATCTACGCAGCCCTGGACTGGATCTTCTTCGGCGATCACACCGCACTGCCCTGGAAGCAACTCTGGCTTGTCCTGATCTTTCCGGTGCTGTGGACCGTTGTGGTCATCATCCGGGGAGCGACAGATGGTTGGGTGCCCTACCCGTTCCTGGACCCAGCGACTGGCTATGGAAGCGTCGCGATCTATTGCCTCGCCATCTTCATTGCGACGATCATCGTGGGAGCCGTTGTCTTCGCCCTCAGCCGTGTGCGGATCATCAAGCCGTAGGGCCCACAGCAGCCATTTGCCTTGTCCGATCCTCATCCGGACCGAGTGGATGAGAGGTGTCCCTTCAATTTAGCCGAGGAACGTCGCCGCCAACCTCGACCACTTGCTGCCTCGACTGCGTTAATCCGACGTGGGTTGTCAGGCATGACGCTTCCGTTCGACCTGTCGGACCGCGCGTCGTGTCACTGCGATGAACACCCCTCCCGCATCGGCGTACTTCCGGGCGCATCTGCCCGAATCGGGATGGGACTCCTACACTTTCTGCGTATCCATTCCTCGCTTCAGAGCGGAGCCGACGAGTCGATCCTTCGCCATCGTCGGAGTGAGCTCACCGAGGTAGAGCGCCCAATCGCTGCAAAAACTACAGCGCCCGGAATCGTCGCCCAGAATCGTCCTCGCCACCCCCATTGGGCATCTTCCGGTCGCCCCGGTGAGCCTTCGGTGAGTTCCCGATCGGTCTATCGACTCCTTACGGCTTCGGAGGTACAGTCCGGAGGCCAACTACTCGGAAACCCCCATTTACCGAGGGAAAGGAGGGCAACTCTTATGTCAATCGAACTCATGCCAGCCAGCGCTTCACTCGAGGTTGCAGCTGAACAACCCAAGCGCGCGGTGCTCTACCTGCGTGTCTCCACCTCTCGTCAGGCGACCCGTAACGGTGAAGCCGAGGGGTATTCCATTCCTGCCCAGCGCGATGCCTGTGAGCGCAAGGTGGCAGACCTTGGCGCAGTGGTCGTGCGCGAATTCGTCGACGCTGGGGCTTCGGCCCGCTCGGCAGATAGGGATGGCCTGCAAGCGCTGCTCGCCTATGTGTGCGAGGGTGGGGTGGACTACGTCGTTGTCCACAAGCTTGACCGCTTGGCCAGAGACCGCGCAGACGACGTCATGATCCTCGCCAAGATCCAGACCGCCGGGGCCACCCTCGTCTCAGTGAGCGAGCAGATCGATGAAACCCCCGCAGGCATGCTGATGCACAACATCTTCGCCGGTATGGCCGAGTTCTACTCCCGCAACCTCGCCAGCGAGGCCAAGAAGGGCATCGTCCAGAAAGCCATGAGGGGTGGGACGCATGGGGTTGCCCCGATCGGGTATGTGAATACGCTGGCCCGCATCCAAGGCCAGGACGTGAAAGGTGTCGCCTTTGATGAGGAGAAGGCCGAGCACGTTCGCTGGGCCTTCCAGACCTACGCCGGTAGCCAATGGAGCATCTCAACCCTGCGCGATGAACTCGAAGAGCGCGGCCTCAGAAGCCGCACCACAGCGAAGTATGTGGGGACACCCCTGAACAACAGCCAGGTGCACCGGATGCTGTCTCACCCGTACTACATGGGCAAGATTCGCCACCGCGAACTTATGTACGACGGCGCTCATGAACCACTCGTCGATGACGAGACCTGGTATCAGGTCCAAGAAGTTCTCGCTGGCCGACGTATCGCTGGAGACCGCTCATGGCGGCACACCCACTATTTGAAGGGCTCGCTGTTCTGCGGGCGCTGCGGTGGACGGATGGGCTACGGCCACTCTCGCGGCAAGGGTGGTGTCTACAGCTACTTCTTCTGCCTTGGGCGGCACACGGGCCGCACCGACTGCGACCTGCCATATGTCGGCGTTGAGAAGGTCGAGGAGGAAGTCGAGCGCATCTGGAAGACGCAGGTGCAGTTCACCAAGCAGACAATTGAAGAGGTGGGCGAGTTGGCACGAGCCAGCCTTGACGCGCGGCAGGAGCAAGACCAGTCTTTGCTCGCAAACCAACGGCAGCGACTGATAAAGCTGGAGCGAAAGAAGCGGAAGCTCATCGATGCCTACCTGGATGAAGCCATCCCGGTGGAAGACCTCAAACTCCGCCAGGCGGCGGTGCTGGTCGAGATCCATGATGCGACCCGCCTGATCGCGGCTTGCCAGCAGAACATGGAGATAGTCCGCAAGCACCTCGAGCTGGTGCTCCTGCTGCTCGCCAAGGCTGGCAAGCTCTACCGCGCGGCGGTAGGTGAGCAGAGGAAATGGCTGAACCAAGCCGTCTTCGAGAAGATCCTCATCGATCTGACTGCTGACGACGATCCGCACCCAACCCAGGAAACTCTGGCCGTGCAGATGACTGGCGACCTGGCCGAACCAGTGGCCGCCGTGGCAGGGCTGGCCCAGTTGGGCACCAACGGGCGGAAGAGCCGGGACGTGGCCACACACGGCCCGACAAGAGCCCGAAACGACGGCAACGGCAGCCCCGAGCGGCAAAACAAAACCCCCGGGCAGCTTGCGCTTGCCGGGGGTTTCAACGTGACTAATTTGGCGGAGACGGTGGGATTTGAACCCACGGAGGGGTTGCCCCCTCTCCACCTTAGCAGGGTGGTGCACTAGGCCGAACTATGCGACATCTCCAAAAGCGTTGCTCAACGATCTTAGTGGAAGCGCTCGAGGCTGAGAAAACGAGAGACCGGTTGTCCCCCAAAGAGAGGACGCGTATGATCGAGGTGACGCTAGAGCACGCCCACACCCTTCGGGCATGTCGACGGATCCGAACCCAGTGTCGCCTACCGGAAATTTTGCCCATGTCCGATTCGTTGCGCCGCTTCCAGCGCCGCTATTCTGCTGCGCGGCGGTTGCGCAATTCGCATGCGGTCGATTGTCTGGCTGACTCCTGACGTCAGATCGGAGCCAGCCAGATCTCACTCTCACTCAGCAGACAGTTCGGGTCTTAGCGGAGTGAGATAGGTGGGTCGTTCGTCGAGCAGGGTAGTCGACGGGCGGCCCACCGCCTTGCGGCAGCCGCTCTAAGGCGCCGACGATACGGTTGCTAGTTGGTGTTCGCGATGGTGCAGGTGTAGTCGGCCGCGGTCTGTCCGCGAACTCCGCTGATGGTATCCACGCCGGTGTTGTCAACTGGAGCCGCGGAGGCAACTGGGTCTGGTGCGGGTGCGTTTGGGTCAACTTGTGAACCTTGACCGTCGCCTGCCTGCGCGAGCAAGAACGGTGTGCCAGCCGCCACCTTCGCGATGAGTTGCTCCCCGAGCGCAGTATTCGGTTTTACCTTGCCGGTGTAGACGCCGTCGCCGCCCGTAGTGCCCGGATATTGCACGAACGTCACGCGTTGCAACGGAATTTTCTTGAGGGCGAGCGCCATTGACACCATGGTGTCAACGTTCGCAAGGCCTTGTGAGAGCACCATGTTCTTCGTTGCGGCAGTGGCAAGCGCGTACAATTTTGCCGGATTGCCGAGCGTATCGTTGCTTTTGAGCACGCGCACGAGCGATGAGAGATACACCTGTTGTGAGCTGATGCGAGTCAAGTCACTGCCGTCACCGACACCGTGCCTGGATCGCAGGAAAGCAAGCGCGTCGATTCCCTTGAGGGTGTACTCCCCGGCCGCGCCGATGGTGAGGCCGGTGTACTCGTCATTCACTGGGCCATTGAAACAGACGGGAACGCCGCCGACGGCATCCGACATTTCGATTACACCAGTGAAGCTGATCATCCCGGCGAACTGAATGGGCAGCCCGGTCAGTTTCTGTACGGTCTGAACGACGCAGTTGAGCCCACCAGTCGACCCGCCGTAGTAGAGCGCCACATTGAGAGCCTCGGTAGAAAACCCTTTCGTGTCGCCGGTGTCTGAGTTAACACACTCAGGGATACCCATGACCATGTCGCGGGGAAAACTGATCGCGACCGCGTTCGTCTGGTCGTGCGAGACGTGCAGCAGGATATTGACGTCGTTGAGACTCGAAGAATCGTCGGCGAGGGTTCCCCCGATACCACCTTGCCCGGCTCGTGAGTCGCTTCCGACGATCAGGATGTTGAACCCGCCCTCGATCGCCCCGATCTGCGGCGGCGGGCCCTGGGTCTCGCTGTCAAGCCTGACGGTCTTGATATTGCTCTTGAGTTGGTACGCGGCGATGCCGGCAACGGAGGCTCCACTGATCAGGATGACCGCGAGGGTCGCCCCCACAATCTTTAGCACGCCGCCGAACGCGCTCGACTTTCTCAGGCGCCCATGGCGCGCAATTCCCGAGATCATCGTTGATCTATTAGAGCGGGGGCGCAGCTCGCTCATGACAGATGCCTTTCGTGTGCGTGATGCCGGGTACGGGAGCGGAGGGCGTGGGATTCGAACCCACGAGACGTTTCCGCCCACCAGTTTTCAAGACTGGCTCCATCGGCCACTCGGACAGCCCTCCCCGAGACCCAACGTCCGAGTGTAACGGACCGGCCCCCCTGATTCCCTGAGCAGCGCCCTAGAACCGCTGCAAGAGGCGCGCAACACCCTCATCGAGGTCTGAGGCAGTTCTTTCATTGGATGCCGCAATCACCTCATCCGGCGCCTGACCCATCGCGACCCCGCGACCCTCAACGGACGCCCACTCGAGCATGTCCACGTCATTGCGCCCATCTCCCACGGCCATCACTCGGAAGCGGGGAACATCGAGCAGGGTGCGCACCCGCTCAAGTGCCGTGGACTTGTTGACGCCATCTGGTGCGATGTCGAGCCACGCCGTCCAGCCCACGTTGTAGCTGACCTTGTGAAGACCCATTTTTTCGACAACTGAAAGGAAGTCTTCAATCGCATGCTCGGGGGAGATCACCACTACCCGCGTTGCATCACGACCGAGGAGCTCTTCGAACTCCACCTTCTCGCTCGCGGCGCCGAGGGTGCCATCAGGAAACCAGCCCGTGTAGCGGTAGAGTCCCGCCTCGTCTTCGACGGCGTAGTTAGCGGTCTCCAGGCTCGCGCGCACGGTCGTGAGCACGTGCGACGGGTCGAAGGTTTCCACGTAGACGCGGGAATATCCGGTCGGCGCAGTGGGGTCACGCCTGAGGGTGATGGCTCCGTTCGAGCAGACCACGTACTCGGGGCCGATCGACAGGCGGTCGAGGATGGGTAGGGTCATTGCCACTGAACGCCCGGTGGCGAGGGTCACCTCATGCCCGAGGTCGCGTACTCGCGCCACCTGCTCGACCACAGAATCGGCAATCACCCCATTTTCGCTCAACACCGTGCCGTCGATATCGAGCGCAATCAACCAGCGATCAGTCAACGATTCGCCACTCCTCACTGAATAGCTCACGCCACCGGCTCGAAATGCTCAAGGCCGCCGAGGTACGGGCGCAATGCAGCAGGCACGATAACCGAGCCGTCGACCTGCTGGTGGGTCTCCAGAATGGCGACCAGCCAGCGAGTGGTGGCGAGGGTTCCGTTGAGGGTGGCCACTGGGCTGGTCTTGCCAGAGTTAGTGCGATATCGAATGTCGAGTCGCCGCGCCTGGTAGGTGGTGCAGTTGCTCGACGAGGTGAGTTCGCGGTACGCGCCTTGCGTGGGCACCCACGCCTCAATGTCGAACTTGCGAGCGGCGCTTGAACCCAGGTCTCCCGCTGCGACGTCAATCACGCGGTACGCGAGTTCGCAGGCCTGGATCATCGATTCCTGCCAGGCCACGAGCCGGTCGTGTTCGGTCTCGGCTTCCTCGGGAAGCACATAGCTAAACATCTCGAGCTTGTTGAACTGGTGCACGCGCAGTATGCCGCGATTGTCTTTGCCGGCAGAACCGGCCTCGCGGCGGTAGCATGTCGACCAACCGGCGTAGCGGATCGGGCCTGCCGACACATCAATGATCTCGTCAGAGTGGTATCCGGCGAGCGCGACCTCACTCGTGCCGGTCAAGTAGAGCTCGTCGGCGGGTAGGTAGTAGATGTCGTCGGCGTGCTCTCCCAGAAAGCCCGTACCCGCCATGATCTCGGGTCGCACGAGCGTGGGGGTGATGAGCGGGATGAACCCCGCGGCGAGCGCCCTATCAAGCGCGAGGTTCATGAGCGCGAGTTCGAGACGCGCGCCGACGCCCCTGAGAAAGTAGAACCGGCTGCCGGAGACCTTGACCCCGCGGGCGATGTCGATCGCTCCCAGTAGTTCGCCGAGCTCGGCGTGGTCGCGCGGCTCGAAGTCAAAAATAACCTTCTCGCCGACCTCGCGCAGAACCGCAAAGTTGTCTTCGCCGCCAGCTGGCACG
This sequence comes from Salinibacterium sp., assembly GCA_025351795.1. GTDB lineage: Bacteria > Actinomycetota > Actinomycetes > Actinomycetales > Microbacteriaceae > Rhodoglobus. The sequence continues at coordinate 7,057 of JANXVG010000007.1, forward strand.
CCATCGATGATCGGGTTCGCGATCGAGCCGACGATGCGGGCAAATTCGGCCTCAGCATCCACCGCAGCCTGCTGCGCGATCTTGACTCGCGCTGCTAGCTCTTGAGCGCGTGCGACGAGTGCCGGCTTGTCATGTGTGGCTGCGGTAGCCACCGTCTTGCCGAAGGCGTTTTGTTCTGCACGCAGATTCTCGAAAAACCCGATGGTCGCGCGACGCGCTTCGTCGGCAACTATCGCATCGTCGACAACAGAAACGGATGCCCCTCGGGACTCTTGCGATCGACGCACAGACTCAGGGTTTTCGCGCAGAATTACCGGATCGATCACGATGTCCATGCTACCCAGCTATGGCATAGCGTTAGGTGCATGGTAGCCACCCGCGTGATCGCGAGCGAGTGGGCTGCCATCGTCTATAACCCGATTAAGGTCGATCTACCGAAACTAACGAAGTCGGTGACCGCTGCCGCACTCGGGGCGGGCTGGGGCACCACCATGTGGCTCGCCACGAGCGAAGAAGATGCTGGGCAAGCCGCAACCCAACGCGCAGTGAGTGGCGGCGCCCATGTGGTGATCGCCGCGGGCGGGGATGGCACGGTGCGCGCGGTCGCCGAGGCCCTGCGTGACACGGGAGTGCCCCTTGCATTGCTGCCGTCTGGTACGGGCAACCTGCTCGCGCGCAACCTGGGCCTGCCGCTCACCAACCTCGATGCGTCGGTCGCGACGGCGTTCACCGGGGTAAATCGCGACATCGACCTGGGCGTCGTCGAAATCACCCGCGCCAATGGCGACACCGAGGAACACATCTTTCTCGTCGTCGCGGGTCTCGGCCTTGACGCAAAGATGATCAAACACACGAACTCGAAGCTCAAGAAGGCGGTCGGCTGGCTGGCCTACATCGACGGTGGCCTGCGATCCCTTCCCGAAGTCACGTCGCTTCGCATCCGCTACCGGCTCAACGGGGGCGCCCAGAAGTCAATGAACGTGCACACGATCATGGTCGGCAACTGTGGGGAGCTCCCGGGCGGCATCCTGCTGATTCCCGACGCGAAGCCCGATGATGGCATCCTCGACGTGGCCGCCCTGCGTCCCCGTGGACCGTTCGGGTGGGTGAAGGTCTGGAATAAGGTTGCGTGGGAGAACGGCCTGCTACGGAAGAGTCCACTGGGCCGCAGGATCATCGATCTCTCATCGAACGATGTGAAGTCGGTCACCTACTTCACGGGTCGCAGTCTCGACATCGTCGTGGAGTCAGCGCAGGAGTTCCAACTCGACGGCGATGAGTTCGGTGAAGCCAAATCGGTACGCATCTGGGTGGCTCCCGGTGCCCTTGCCGTGCGGGTTCCCGCCCGACGGGGACCTAGCCGATGAGTTCATTGAGCCATTCCCGCGCCTCGACAAAGGCCGCGTTGTCATAGCGGGTCGCGACCGTGATCGGCGTCGGGTCGGCTCGCGGGTACGAACCGAGGAAGATGACTCTGGGGCTGAACCGCTTCAGGCCGAGCAGGGCATCCGCGACGCGCTCGTCGCGAATGTGCCCGTCAAGGTCGATCACGAAGCGGTTCCTGCCCAACACATCACCGATCGGTCGAGATTCGAGCAGGCTCATGTTCACGCCGCGGGTCGAGAACTGCTCAAGCATCTCGACAAGTCGCCCTTCGGTGTTGTCGGGAAGCTCGGCGATGAGGCTCGTCTTGTCTGCACCTGTCGGGTGCGGCACGGTTGTCGTGCGGCTGACGAGAACGAAACGCGTAACAGCACTCGGGTTGTCGCCAATGTTCTCGGCCAGCACGCTGAGGTCGTGGTGGTCGGTGATGCCGGGCGGTGCCACCGCGGCATCCGCAAGCTCGTTGTCGAAAAGCGATGCAGCAGCCGCCACATTGGATGTCGACGGAATGTGCTCGTGGCTCGGCAGATTCGCATCGAGCCACAGGTGCGTCTGCCCGTATGCGACCGGATGCGCGTTGATGACCCTGACGTCAGCGAGCGACCTGCCGGGGCGAGCAACCAGTACGAAGTTCACGGGAACGAGGTACTCGCCCACAATGCGTAGGCCCGGGATGGTCGCCAAGGCATCCTGCGACGCGTTCACCCCACCCTCGATCGAGTTCTCGATCGCGATCATCGCGGCGAGGCTGCGCCCGGTGACCACATCATTGAGTGCTTCGCCTACGTTGTTCACCGAGCGCCAGAACTGTCCGACGGCTTCGGGGACCTGCTTGAGAGCGGCCTCGGTGAACGTTCCGGCCGGGCCCAGGTAGGAGTAGGTCTCGGAGGGAGTGGCTTCAGGCATGATTCGAGTTTATGGGCTGGCCCCGCGATGCGGTGGCAGACTGAAGCGATGACCTCCCGCGCCGGAACGCCCGCTCAGCCCGCTGATCTCATCGACGTCAACGCGCTCGTCACCGCTTACTACGCACTCGTTCCCAACGTCACGAATGCCGACCAGAAGGTTGTGTTCGGTACGAGTGGCCACCGTGGTTCGTCCTTCGACTCTGCATTCAACGAAACCCACATTGCCGCGATTACGCAGGCAATAGTGGAGTATCGCGCCCGTCAGGGAATCACCGGTCCACTGTTCATCGGCCGAGACACCCACGCACTCTCCCGGCCCGCGGAAACGACCGCGCTTGAGGTACTCACGGCGAACGAGGTTCGAGTGCGTGTCGACGAGTTCGACGACTATGTGCCAACGCCCGCGCTGAGTCACGCCATCATCGCCTACAACACGGCCGGCCACGCCGACCAGGCGGATGGCATCGTCATCACCCCGAGCCACAACCCACCGCGAGACGGCGGATTCAAGTACAACCCGCCGCACGGTGGCCCAGCCGATAGCGACGCGACGAGCTGGATCGCCGACCGGGCCAACGAGATCATCGCCGCGGACAGCGTCGACGTACAACGGGCCGAGCCTGGCGCCACGCCGCTGACGATACGCGATGCGCGCGCGGTGGAGACGTACGACTATCGCACCGCCTACGTCGACGACCTCGCGAACATCATCGACTTCGAGGCGATCAAGAAGGCCGGCGTCAGAATCGGAGCCGACCCGCTCGGCGGCGCAAGCGTGCACTACTGGGCGCTCATCGGTGAGAAGTATGGGCTCGACCTCACTGTCGTGAATCCGGCCGTGGATCCCCAGTGGGCATTCATGACGCTGGACTGGGACGAGAAAATCCGGATGGACCCGTCGTCCACATCCGTCATGGCGTCGGTTCTCAGGCACAAAGACGAGTACGACGTTGTCACCGGAAATGACGCAGACGCCGACCGCCACGGTATCGTAACCCCCGATGGGGGGCTGATGAATCCCAATCACTACCTCGCAGTGGCGATCCATTACCTCTACACGCACCGCCCGCACTGGAAAGCGGATGCCGCCATCGGTAAGACTCTGGTGTCGAGTTCCATGATCGACCGGGTAGCAACCTCACTCGGTCGTCGCCTCTGGGAAGTTCCGGTGGGCTTCAAGTGGTTCGTACCGGGGCTGATCGACGGATCGGTCGCGTTCGGGGGCGAGGAGAGCGCGGGGGCCAGCTTCCTGCGCCTCGACGGCACGGTGTGGACTACCGATAAAGACGGCATCCTGCTCGCGCTCCTTGCCAGCGAAATCATCGCCGTGACCGGCAAGTCGCCGTCGCGACTATATTCCGAACTCGTCGCCGAGTTCGGCGACCCCGCATACGAACGCGTGGATGCCGCTGCGACGAAGGAGCAGAAGACACGGCTGGGCGCGCTGAACGGCGCTGCGGTCACTGCGACAGAACTCGCCGGCGATCCCATCGCCGCCACGTTCAGCGAGGCGCCGGGCAATGGCGCGGCCATCGGCGGCGTGAAAGTAGCGACCGAGTTCGCGTGGTTCGCGGCGCGGCCGAGCGGCACGGAAGACGTGTACAAGATCTACGCCGAATCGTTTAAGGGCGCTGAGCACCTGAAGCTCGTACAAGCCGAGGCTAAGGCGATCGTCGATGCGGCGCTGAGGGCGTAGCGAGGTACGCGCCACGGCGTTACCGTGCGTAGTCGGGTGCTGCGGGGAGTCCGAAGAACTCCTCGAGCGTCGTGATGCCAGTGGTGTGCATCTCGGTCGCGAGTTCGATGCCCACATATCTCATGTGGTACGGCTCAGATTCATAGCCGGTGATCGGCGTTTTATCGGATGGGTAGCGCACGATGAATCCGAACGTGTAGGCGTTAGCTGCCATCCACTGCGCTTGAGGGGTATCGGCAAAGCAGGGTTCGAGCGTGCACGGTGAGCCGGGAAGTGCGTTGACATCGATCGCGAGACCGGTCTGGTGTTCGCTGTGGCCGGGGCGTGCACTCGTAAGGTCGGCGCCCTTCTGGCCGAGGCTGCTCACCCACCCCTGATAAACGCTCGTTTGAGTATCGAAACTTCGGTAGGCGCTCTGCGATTGCATAGCGAGGCCGGTCTCGGCCTTGAATTTGGCGAACATTGCGACCACGGCAGTCGCAGCAACCTGCCGAAGTTGCGGGGCATACACGTACGGCACCGGCACGTCGATGAGGTCTGCCGGCCGGTAGTCCTGAGGGTTGAGTGGGCGTAGTTTGTTGACCACTACCCAAATGCTGTTCGAATCGTCAATCGAGTTTGCGGTCTTATTGAACGTGGGAGTTGGCGTGGGAGTAGGAGTCGGCGACGGCGACGGCGCACGGCTCGTAGCCGGTAGCGGAGAGTTGGATTGAGCGCTCACCGAACCCCCCTGCCCCGCGAACGCGGTGATCGACCACACGATAGCGACGACCGCAACAAGGCCCGCTGCAATCATGGATGCCACGACCGTCGTGCGGCGACGGCGAACCGCGCGCGAGGTGCGCCGTCGGGGCCGGAGATCTGACACCACTTGATCATATTCGTGGTTTCGGCAAACGGATTGACCGGGGCATCCGCGTACCGCCTTTCGTGTTGCGCGCGAACTGCGGAGGGTGTAACTTTGCACTTCACGCAATTTTTTTACCACTGATGGAATGCGTTCCTCAGTGGTTTCGTTCATTAACGACAACCCACCAGCAATGAAGAGTGAGAGGCTGCATGTCACGCGTTGATTCCAAGGGCAAGATTGAGGCCCAAAAGGTCGCAGATGCCGGCGGGGTAATGACCCACCGCCAGATCCTGTTCGTCATTTTCGGACTGATGGCCGGAATGTTCTTGTCCGCGCTCGACCAGACCGTGGTCGGCACATCCATTCGTACGATCGCCGACGACCTGAACGGTCTCAGTCAGCAGGCTTGGGTGACCACGGCGTACTTGATTGTCTCCACAATCGCGACACCGATCTACGGCAAGCTCAGTGATATCTTCGGTCGCCGGCCGCTATTCATCATCGCGATCTCGATCTTCCTCGCGGGATCGATCGCGTCTGGGTTCGCCACCTCAATCTTCGAGCTCGCCGGGTTCCGTGCCATCCAGGGCCTCGGCGCCGGTGGTCTGATGGCCCTCCCGCTTGCGATCATGGGTGACATGCTGGCGCCGCGAGAGCGGGCCAAGTATCAGGGGTACTTTCTGGCGGTCTTCGGTATTTCAAGTGTCATCGGGCCCCTGGTCGGCGGTCTCTTTGCCGGAGCGAGCCAAATTCTCTTCATCACCGGCTGGCGCTGGGTGTTTCTCATCAACATCCCGATCGGCATCGTTGCGCTCGCAATTGTGCTGCGGTTCTTGCACCTGCCGTCGCGCAGCGTGAATCGCGGAGTGCGCATCGACTGGTGGGGTGCTGCAACCGTCGCGTTGGCTGTCGCGCCACTGCTGCTCGTGGCCGAGCAGGGTCGGGAGTGGGGCTGGGGTTCGCCCGGCGCGATCTCCTGCTACGTGCTCGGTGCCGTCGGGATCATTGCGTTCGTTGTGGTCGAACGCCTCATGGGCGACGACGCGCTCATCCCGCTTAAGTTGTTCACGAGCCAGACCTTC
>JANXVG010000073.1 GCA_025351795.1 Salinibacterium sp.
GAGCAAGTGACGAAGCAGCTCAACAAACTCATCAACGTCATCAAGATCGTCGAGCTCGACCAGGCCCAAGCAGTCACCCGTGAGCACCTACTGATCAAGGTGCGAGTAGACAACACGACCCGCTCGCATGTGCTTGAGGCGGTGAACCTGTTCCGTGCCCGAGTCGTCGACGTGGCAACGGATGCTCTGGTTATCGAGACCACCGGTGACAGCAGCAAAGTGCAGGCGTTCCTTCGTGTGCTCGAGCCGTACGGCATCAAGGAGATTGCGCAGAGCGGTCTGCTCGCAATCGGTCGTGGCTCGAAGAGCATCACCGAACGTGTTTTCAAGAACTAGTTTTTCGCTACATCACCCAACCAAGGAGAACCACGAAGTGACCGAAATCTTTTACGACAAAGACGCCGACCTGGCTCTCATTCAGGGTAAAAAGGTGGCCGTGATCGGCTACGGATCGCAGGGGCATGCCCACGCGCTCAACCTGCGCGACTCGGGTGTCGAGGTCAAGATCGGCCTCAAACCAGACTCGAAGTCGGTGCAGAAAGCCACGGAAGCCGGATTCGACGTGCTGTCGAGCGCTGAGGCTGCCAAGTGGGCCGACGTGATTGTGATCCTCGCGCCCGACCAGCACCAGCGCGGCCTATTCGCGGCGGACATCAAAGACAACCTCGAACCGGGTAATGCGATTCTGTTTGGGCATGGCTTCAACATCCGCTTCGGATACATCACGCCGCCCGAGGGCGTCGACGTGATCATGGTTGCGCCTAAGGGCCCCGGCCACACCGTGCGCCGCGAGTACGAAGCCGGCCGTGGCGTTCCGGTGATCGTGGCCGTAGAGCAGGATGCGACCGGCGGTGCGTGGGCGCTCGCGTGGAGCTATGCCAAGGGCATTGGCGGGCTGCGCGCCGGCGGAATCAAGACCACCTTCACAGAGGAGACCGAGACCGACCTGTTCGGCGAGCAGGCCGTGCTGTGTGGGGGAACATCGCAGCTCGTTATGTACGGCTTCGAGACGTTGATCGAGGCTGGCTACCAGCCGCAGATCGCCTACTTTGAGGTGCTACACGAGCTCAAGCTCATCGTCGACCTCATGTGGGAAGGCGGCATCGCCAAGCAACGCTGGAGCGTTTCTGACACGGCCGAGTACGGCGACTACGTTTCGGGCCCGCGCGTGATCGATCCGAGCGTGAAGGAGAACATGAAGGCCGTTCTCGCCGACATCCAGTCTGGTGCGTTCGCCGCCCGGTTCATCGCCGATCAGGATGCCGGAGGCCCCGAGTTTCTCGCCCTCCGCAAGAAGGGTGCTGAACACCCGATCGAAGCAACCGGCAAAGAGTTGCGCGCCCTCTTCGCGTGGAAGCAGCAGGATGCTGACTACGTGGACGGTTCTGCCGCCCGCTAGTTGCGCTCGGATCGTTCATGATGGGCCACAACCTGTCGCTCCTACTCGTGCTCGTGCTCGTGCTCGTGCTCGTGGGAGTCGACCGGTTGTGGCCCATTCGCGTTGTGTTCCCCTCCGGCTCCACCCTTTTTGCGCACAACTCCTGCTGTCGCCCGCCGGGCAGCAGCAGTGGCCCGACTTCTCGCGGGCGCCGCCGCGCCGCGCCGCAGTCGGCAGGAGTTATGCAGAGGTGAGGGGTTAGCGCGGGTCGAACGGGACGAACCGCAGGAACCGGAGGAACTGAGGAAGCCGGATACCGCGAAGTTGCGATCGGTCCGGTCGCTGTTCACTGGTCGCCACAGAACGTGGGGGCCTTTTCGGCTGGAAATGTGTCGCCACCCAGAAGTCTTAAATTTACTGAGCACAAGCAGTTTCTGGCAATAACACATGGGTACGTCAGCGATGACGAGTGCGATGCATACGGCCACAGTGAATAGCCGGACGACAAACAAGGCTGCGAGGAGAGCGGTTACGGGTCAGTGCTGCTGCGGCGCTCATGCCGCGAAGACGCGAAGGTGAACCATGGCAGGTGTGCAAATCTGTCGGCGCTGCCGGAGAGGCCTTCAGGCACCTCTGGCGGGCAAGACACTTGTCGTCGTCGACGACGGGCTTGCGGTGACCCGGTCGTTGTCGCGCGGTCACGTCGCTGTGCCCCCGGCCAGGCCAAGATGCTCGGGATTCCCGCACCGCTCGGGCCAGCGCTTGCGGCGCGGGATCCGTTTTTGGCGTTGATCATCGCGTGTCGCAACGGCCTCGGCCGACAAACGCGCGCGCAAACGCCACAAACTACTCACGGCGACCGAAGCCGCCGTCGTCATCGCCGTCATTGCAGCCGCAGTCGCAGCGGGCCGCAGGCGCATCGCCAAGAACTCGAACTCATCGGCTGCGCCATCCCGATCGCGCTGAAGTAGCCAGAACCACCACCCCGAAAACCCACGAAATCCCCGTAAACACCGGGATCTCTTGCGTCAACCCAGTCGTATCTTCGCGCTAGAGGAACACGGACAACACCAGCACGAGCAGGATTCCGCCCACCGAGATGATCGTCTCCATGACCGATCAGATTTTATTCGTCTGACCGGTGGTCATGCCGAAGTACTCCTTGACCAGGCAGAACCCGGCGTCGTATACGTGGGAGAAAATCAGTGAACCGGCGCCCACGGCGAGCACCAACAGAGCAAGGCGGGTCGCAGAGAGCCCCGTCGCAAGTGAGGTAACAATACCGGCTGCTGTGACTGTCGACACCAGTCCGATCTCAAACAACATTGGAATGCCGATGATGCCCGCGATGAGCGCCATCTTCTAGGGAAGAGTGGACGGTTTGCCCGTGAGTAGGTGTCGACGACGTGGCCCAGCGCGAGTGTGATGCGGTGCATGGTGTCTGCCTTAGTGGAGGTGAAGCGTCTCAACGATCGTGTGTGCGATGTCTACCGGGCTGGGGCCGACATCGAGGCGGATCGCGGGTTCTGGTGGCCCGGGTTCTTCCAGATCGGAGAACTGGCTGTCGAGAAGCGTGCTCGGCATAAAGTGCCTATGACGGCTCGTGAGACGGCTCGCGATCAGTTGCCGTGAGCCAGCCAGATAGACGAACTCGACTCCCGAGCCACGTCGTGCGATGAGCTCCCGATATGACCGTTTCAGGGCTGAGCACGTGATGACGCCGCTGCTGCCAGCATCCAACCGCGCGTCCACCCAGTCGGCAACCTTCTCCAGCCACGGCATGCGGTCGCCATCGTCAAGCGGATGGCCCGCCGCCATTTTGTCGATGTTGGCTTGCGGATGCAGGGAATCACCCTCCTCGAACGGCCAGCCGAGCTGACCTGCGAGCAGGGCTGCCACGGTGGATTTGCCGCAGCCAGACACCCCCATAACCACGAGTACGATCGGTGAAACTCCGCGAGACGACATTGGCGTGCCCACATCCATAGTTCATCGTCGCACGCCGCAGTGCGCAATTGGAGGGCTTGCGCGACGAGTTCGCGAGGGGGTCGCACGACGCTTCGAGCAACCCCCTCACGCTCGCACGACTCCCGTCAGAAATGGCGGAACGGTCGCAAAACCGGTGCCGTTCGTCGGTGCGTTGCTGGTGTTGTTGGCAGCAATCTCGAGCAGATGTGCGAAGTCGCGGGGATTGTGCGAGGCGACCGGCTCGGTCAGGTGAAACTCGCATCCCGGAGAATGTGAGGAGCGGCACTCGGTCGAGTGCGCATCCGGGTTCGTCAAAAAGCGGCATTCGCGCGTCTTGGTTCCTCGATGATAGGGCGACGACGGTTCGGGACTAATGGCCCTATCCGTGAACCGCAGCCGACGGGAATCTTGAAGTACCGGGACGCTTGTTTCCGCGAGTTGGAGCTGCACATGGTGAACACAATCCTTTCGATACCGAGCGACATAACCGGTGGTACCTATTTCGGCTGGGGTAGCTTCCAGATCCAGTCGGGCAATCTGATCGTCATTATCGTGATGCTCGTGCTTTTCGTTCTCGCCCTCGTCTTGCCGTTCCCCGGCAACAAGCGGTCCAAATGAACGCGTCGGGCTCGATCGACGAGCACACCGAGAGCGAAGTCCTGCACACTTGGACGGGCAAGACTCGCCAGTGGCTCGTCAAACGGCTTCCGGCAGACAAGCTGTTGCCCGAGGGGCAGCCCAGCTATGTCTCGTCATGGATCTACGTGTTTGGAATGGGTGCCATCGCGTCCCTCATCTACATCATCGCTTCGGGGGTGGTGCTGAGCCTGAATGGTCCAACCTGGTACCACGTGTCAGGTCTGGGGCACTTCGTGAATAGCTCCCACTTGTGGAGCGTAGAACTGTTCTTCATCTTCATGGTCGTGCACCTTTGGGGAAAATACTGGATGTCGGCGTGGCGCGGAGGACGCGTGCTCACCTGGATCACCGGTGTCATCTCATTTGCCGTCTCCATCGTTGCCGCGTTCACTGGATACCTGCTACAAACCAACTTCGACTCGCAGTGGATCGCCTTCGAAGCAAAGGACGCGCTGAACGCGGTCGGCATTGGGGCGTGGTTCAACGTTGCCAATCTCGGCCAGATATTTATGTGGCACATCGTGCTGTTGCCACTCGCCGTTGGAGTGATTGTTGCGCTTCACGTGGTACTGGTTCGTGCGCGCGGTGTCGTACCGCCGCTCGAGGCCGCTAGTTCGGATACCCAGCTCACCACCCCCGACGAAGTTTCTGTTGGCACTCTGACCGAAGGAAGCGTGCGATGAGCAAGATACCGGCATCCGTCTCATGGCGATCGAAGGATGACATCGCGAGCCGCGCGTGGACGGGAAAGAAACGCGAGTACGACCTCTTCAAAGAACTTACCGTCGGCGTAATCGTCGTGGGTGTGCTCGTCGTCGGGCTTTCCGCCGTGTTTAGCTCGCCCGACGAACCGAGCGTGACGCTTAAATCATGGGCAACGGCAGCGCCAGCCGACTTCGTCGCAACGGCCACGGCCGAACTGGGCGGAACGAGCGGCACCGCGGGGTACGGCGCACCGTACAACAACACGCCAGACGTGGGTCAGAAATTGGGGCCGATCAATCTGCAGAGTCTTTCTGGCGTGCAGATTCCGATCGATACGGCGGTCGATTTTGTGACCGGGCCACTGAGCCTGCAAGCCAATCCACCTCAGGCCCTCTCAACGTGGACCGCGGCAGCCACCGACCAGCGCGCATCGTGGACCTCGGCATACACAGACGCGCTGACCAAGGCACCGAACAATGATCCAACACAGGTCGCGGTTGGTGACTATGGGCCGGTGCCCGCGCTGACCTCCTCACTGCTCGCGATGGCACAGCAGGGTGCACTGGATGGTGCCATTCAGGGTGAAGGCGGATTCTTCAACCTCGACTACACGCGCAGCATCCTGTTCCTCGGTGACGGTGCCTACTTTGTCGGCCTCGCTGACGGCGCACACTTGACCGGTGACCAGTGGGGCATGATGAACGAGACCGGCAACTATCCCGGTCAGTCTTGGCTGTGGTTGTTCTCGTTCTGGTATCAGGTACCGGTAGTCGGGGGCGCGGCAAATGCCGACATCCTCGTTGTTGGCATCATGCTCCTGCTCACGGTTCTGCTGGGTTTGGTTCCGTTTATCCCGGGATTGCGCACCATCCCGCGCTGGATTCCGATCCATCGACTGGTCTGGAAGGATTACTACAAGCGCCGCTGATTCACCCATTGACAGACAGTTCGTACTGTTCCTGACGGGGGGGCGACGCGCGCGTTGACGTTCCGATAGCACGTGGTGAGGGATGGGTTCGTCGTGGGGGCAAACCATCTCGGGCGCGTGACCACCGGGGGATTGGCCGATCCTGTGGGCGAAACGTTGAGCGTCGACGGGCGTGAAGTCCCTCGTCGTGGCTGCGCTGGTGGTGGGCTTAAGCGCCCTCGGTTTTGCCGCCCCGGCGACTGCCGTCGCGTCGATTTCACTGTCGGGATCGTCACGACCAGCGCGGCAACGCGTCGACGGTCGACGCGTCGTTGACCGGGCTCATCGCGTCGTTGGGTGTGACACGAGTGCATGTCGCTGGCGGCACCGGATCAGTTTCCGAATCCATTGCTGCCGCCCTCGCCGCTCTTCCCGGGCTGCAGATCACCCGACTCGCTGGCGACGATCGCTACCTCACCTCCCATGTGATCAACGTAGACGGTTTCACCTCACCCACTAAGGTCTATCTGGCCGTAGGAACGAGCTATCCCGATGCCCTGTCTGGCGGAGCGCTCGCCGGGCACGACAAGGCCCCACTCTTCGTCGTTCCTGCGGCGTGCATTCCGTACAACGTGATCGATTCCCTCCGCACCATGCACCCCGCTCGGATCGTTCTGCTCGGCGGCTCCGGTGGTCTCTCGCCGTCGGTTGATCAACTGGTGGAGTGCGCTGGGCGGCCATAGTTTTCGGTGCGCCGACCTGGCCGACCCAGGTGCCCGAGTGCGGCAACCACGAGCGTGATTGCCGCGGCGGTCGCCATGCCCGCCCCAATGTGGATGCGCAGCAACAGCGCTCCGACGACCGTCGTGACATCTTTCACGCCAATGTGACGCGCGGAGCCCGCCTGCATACCCATCGCGAGGCCAAGGCAACCGGTCACGGTGAACTTCAGTGGCTCGGTCGGGTTCGCGATCAAGAGCGTGGGAACCGCCGCGGCTAGCAGCACGACGCCCACCATGGCGAACAGGATCGTCGAGCGGCCAGACCAACCTACTTTCAACGAATGGAGGGTGCGGCCTGATATCGCGGCACCTAGAGTATCTGTTCTGCTCGACGCACCTGCTGTTTTTAGTCGCAGTCGCGCGCCCCACGGCTCGGCCACCATCAGGTAACCCGCCATTTCGAGTTGTGGGATGCGCGGGTCATCGCTGCGAACGATCTCGGTGTCGGTCATCGGTTTAGGTAACGCCGGTGGGTATGTGCACCCCCGCCCGTGCCGTACTTGTCCACCCGCCCGTGCCCTACCTGTCCCCATGCCCTGCCGTGACGTGGCGTAACTCATGCTGGAATCTGCGGGATCGCGACATGGGCCTGATTTCTCGCGGCTGCGACGGCGCGGCACTGCGTCTGGCATGAGTTACGCGCACAACCGTCGCGTACAGGTCGTTATCTGTCCTACGTCGAAGCCGAAACATCGCTCGTTTCAGGCCGCCGGAGTGAACCGACCGGATGCGGTGACCCAGACCGACGGCGCAGTCGAGCCCCGTGTGCTTCGACGCCGCAACCACGCCACCCGATAGTCTCTTCTCATGAGCCCAGATGCCGACGAGGCCGCACTCGGGTGGGCGGGGGAGACCGACCCGAGCCATGTTGCAGGGCCTGTCACGGCCCGCGTGAGCAAGAAGCCTGGCACGATAACTGCTGTCGAGGGGCCTGCGCCGGTGAAGCCGACCACGAGCTCGCTGGTCTTGGTCAGCTATGGAGTGCTTGCCGGGATCTACCTCATCTACCTGCTCGGTTGGTGGGCGGGCGTACAGAAACATCCTCGTCAGCTCGCCGACCTGTTCGCGAACGTCATGTTTCAGCTCGGCGAGATTGTGGCGATTGCCAGCCCGCTGATCTGGTTTGGCGCGGTGCTGCTGCTCACCCGCAAAAACCGGCGCGTGGTGCGCCTGCTGTGGCTGCTGGTCGGGCTTGCCGTACTGATTCCGTGGCCATTCCTACTGAAGGGGGTGTCACTGTGACCGATGACAACCGGGTGACGGACGACCAGCCCGCGAGCCCGGTCGACGCTGCGAGCCCGGTCGACGCTGCGATCGCGGGTGGCGCTAGAAGCCCCGAGCGTGGTCGCGTCGGCTGGCTCGGTACCACCGTAGCTATCTTCTTCGGCCTGTTTTATGCCTACGACCTCTGGCAGGCCATCTCGAATATGGTCGGGTTGCCCGCGGAATATACTGCCCTGGGTCTGAACTCGAGTACGGTGCCGTGGTGGGTCCTCGTGGTCGGCGTCGCCGTGCCGATCGTCGTTTACTCCGCGGCCTTCCTGATCGGGTACCGACAGAGCGTGTGGCGTAAGGCATTAATCTTCGTGGTGGGAATTGCCGTGACATCCGGTCTCGGGCTCAGCGTGATCGCGCTCGCCGACGACGCCCTCACGCGGGTGATCCTGCCAAAATAGTGCGCTACGGCTAGACGATCGCGACGAGTATCAAGGCGATCAGCGCGAGTTGTGCGAGTGCGCAGAACAAGGAATACCGCGATTCCGGCGATTTTATGCACTCCGGTGAGTGGCGCCACCCGCTAAACCACCTCGAACCTACGCACACCGTCATCCCACGAACACGGCGGCACATTCCAGCCGACCGATTTAGCGTGGACCTCGGCGGAGGGCGTCCTTCAATTGTGATCCGTTCTCGACCTGTTCGCGATTTGACTGGTGCGATGATCGCATCGCGAACTAATATGTTTTTCAGTACAACAAATTGTAGGCGACGGTAACGGGATTCGAAATGGCGGTGATGCCCAGCCGCGCCGATAGGTTTTTCAATGCATTATGAACGACTGAGCCCGACGGCTCAAATCAGTTCGGCGGACCGACCAGACCTGGCTCGATGTCAACGAGGCGGTAACCCGGCTCGCTAATCTTGAGGTGAATGCGCGTATCGTGCACGACGACTCCCCGCTGTCGAATCCTCCAATGCCTAGCTCGGTGGCAGCGATTGTGGATTCGTGCGACTCGACCGGCCGGTGGTTGAGTATCTGCTCCGTGTTCGCTGATTCACCCAAGTCACCCCATTTGATCCCCCAACAAGTGAATTAACGGAGAAATGAATATGCCTGCAGAAAGTCGCTCACTCCAAGGAACTGTGGTCGCCATCACCGGTGCCAGTTCAGGCATCGGCCGGGAGGCCGCCCGGTTGCTTGTTGAAGCTGGTGCAAAAGTAGCGCTTGGCGCTCGCCGGCTCGACCGGCTCGATGCCCTCGTTGAGGAGCTCGGATCAGAGAATGCCATCGCGGTCGCGATGGACGTTACTAAGGCACAAGACAATAACGACTTCATCTCACGAACCGTCGCCGCGTTCGGCCGGTTGGACAGTGTGATCGCCAACGCTGGACTTGGTCATTATGGTGGCATCTCTGATACCTCTGATGCCGACATCGCTAACATGATCAACGTCAACTACACGGGCACGGTGTGGACGGTGCGGGCCGCGGTTCCGGAACTTCGAAAGGGCAAGGGAGGCGACGTTGTCATCGTCTCTAGCGTCGCCGGCCTGCGCGGCGGCGCGGATGAGGCCGTCTACGCCGGAACCAAGTTCGCGCAAGTCGGACTCGCTGGTTCGCTAGACCGTGAGCTGAGTCCGGAAGGTATCAGGGTTACCGCCATTTGCCCGGCCGGCACGAACACCGAGTTCGCTATCGGTTCGGGCCGCACGCAGGGGGACCCAGCGTTAGCGAAGTATTTGCACCCGGCGGATGTCGCATTCCAGATCGTGACTGCTCTGCAGCAGCCGCGTCGTCTACGCACAACAATCTGGGCTTCCTGGAGCATGGCTCAGTCAAGCTAGGCGAGCGGCCAGATCGCGCCGGTGGGCGGGTCGCGCGAACGTGGCGCACCCAGCCCGTAGGCGCTTTCAGGCCGATGTGCATGCAAGCAGCTCAGCATGGCGTTGCCATGGCACTATTGAGTCGTTACTGAAGCGTTATCCGCAATTGTTCGAATCATTTGCATCTATTTGTTGTTTGGTAGAACATACTCATGCGCCTCTTCATCGTTGACAGGGCGTACTTGAGGAGTACGTCCTCACTACGGAGAAAGGGAGTGACGTGAAGAAGTCTTCATTGATCTCAATTGCGGCGATTGCGTCCGCATCAGCATTGTTATTGGTCGGCTGTTCGGGAACCAGCGGAGGAACTAGCACCGCGCCTGCCGCGGCCGCTCGTGCCTGCATCATCCTTCCGGATTCGACCTCGTCTACTCGTTGGGAAGGCGGCGATCGCCCAGCCCTTGCCGCCGCGTTCAAGGCTGCTGGTTTCGATTCCGACATCCAGAATGCTCAGGGCGATACTGCCAAGTTCGCGACGATCGCCGACCAGCAGCTCAGCAAGGGCTGCGGCGTCATGATCCTCGTCGACTACCAGGGTGCCGGAATCCAAGTCGCTGCTAAGGCGAAGAAGCAGGGCATCCCGGTTATCGCTTACGATCGCCCGATCGCCGGTGCTGACTACTACGTCTCGTTCGACAACGAGAAGGTCGGCGCACTCGAGGGCCAGTCGATCGTTGACGGCCTAAAAGCTGCCAACAAGGATCCAAAGGTCGCGAAGGTTATCTACGTTGGTGGCGACCCGACCGATGGCAACGCCAAGATGTTCCACGACGGTGCCGATGCTGTCATGGCGGCAGCGGGCATCAAGCCTGCCTTCGAAACTGCTGGAACTTGGGATGGGGCCAAAGCCGGCACCGCCTTCGAGCAGGCCTACACGGCTCAGCAGGGTGCAATCGACGCTGTCTGGGCTGCGAACGACACCAACGCGGCCGCGGTAATCGCGATCCTCGACAAGAACGGCAAAACTGTTCCGGTCTCTGGACAGGATGCATCGACAGCCGGTCTGCAGAACGTGCTCCTGGGCAAGCAGACGGCTACCGTCTACAAGCCGTTCACCCTCGAGGCCAAGGCCGCGTCGGAACTCGCAATCGGACTGCTCAAAGGCACCAAGCCGATGGTCGATAAGAAGCTCGCCGATGGAACGCCGTACATTGCAGTGACCCCGATTCTGACCGGTCCTGGTCAGGTAGCGGACGTCGTGACGGCTGGCGACGCGAAGGCTGCTGATATCTGCACCGCAGCCTTGGTTGCTGCGTGCACGAAGTACGCCGTCAAGTAACACCTCGCTCCAGAATGGGGCTTTGCGGCGGGCTGCAGGTCAGCCCACGCAAAGCCCCTTTTGAATTACTTTTCTTGTGCACTCGAGGGAGAGTGCACTGATCGTTCGAGACATCGCTGTCTCGGCACTGCGGAAGGAATCCGGAATGGACATGCCAGTTATCGAGCTAACGGGGGTCACCAAAAGTTTCGGCCCGGTGGATGTCCTCAAGGGGGTCGGGCTCTCGGCGTACGCCGGCAAAGTTACTGCACTCGTCGGCGACAACGGGGCTGGAAAATCCACCCTTATCAAGGGCCTTGCCGGAGTTCAGCCCTATGACTCGGGAGAGATAAAGTTCGCGGGCAACGTCGTTAACCTCCACACGCCCCGAGACGCGTCGCTGCTGGGCATCGAAGTCGTCTATCAGGACCTTGCGCTGTGCGAAAACCTCGACATAGTGCAAAATATGTTTCTCGGCCGCGAAGACATGAAACACGGCACCCTCTATGAGGGCGTGATGGAGCGTGAAGCCGCTAAAACCCTGCAGGGGTTGTCGGTTCGTACCGTGAAGTCGGTGCGCCAGAAAGTCTCCTCCCTCTCGGGCGGCCAGCGCCAGACCGTAGCAATCGCCCGCTCGGTATTGCGAAACGCGAAACTCGTCATTCTCGACGAGCCGACAGCTGCCCTTGGAGTCGCCCAGACAGAACAGGTTCTGCATCTGGTTCGGCGCTTGGCCGATGCCGGGGTTGCTGTGATCATCATCAGCCACAACCTTGTCGATATTTTTAAAGTTGCCGACTACATCAGCGTGCTCTACCTCGGACAGATGGTTGCCTCGCTCGAGACCACCAAGACCAACAACGCCGATGTCGTCGGTTACATCACTGGATCAAAGACCTACATCGGAGACAACTCATGACGACCCCAACCACGATCGGCACGGGTCACGAGGGCTCAATCCGCGAGCAGGTCACTGACTATTTTCATCGTCTCCGTAGCGGCGATATGGGCGCGCTGCCTGCTCTCGGTGGATTCATCGTTCTCAGCACGCTATTTTCATTTCTGAATCCGTACTTTCTGACGAAGCTCAACTTCGCCAACCTCTTCACTCAGGCTGCGACTCTGATGATGCTGGCGATGGCGTTGGTCTTCGTGATTCTCATCGGCGAGATTGACTTGTCTGCTGGCGTCACATCTGGTGTGGCGATGGCAGTGTTCGTGTTACTGGTCAACAAAATGGGTGTGAACTGGATCATCGGTGTGCTCGTCGCGTTGCTTGTGGGGATCGCAATCGGTGGATTTATCGGGTACTTCGTGGCGAAAGTCCGGGTTCCATCGTTCGTCGTAACTCTTGGGTTATTCCTGGGCCTTCAGGGGCTAGAACTCGTGCTTCTCGGTGATGGCGGGCTGTTTCGAATTGAGACGCCACAGATTCTCTCGATTATGAACGACAACATGCCACCGTGGGCCGGGTGGGTCATGCTCGTCATTGCGCTCGCGGTGAGTTATGGCATGGGATTGTGGGATCGCAACCGCCGCAAGGCGGCTGGCGTCGCAAATCGCCCTGCTGCGCTGTTGTATGCCAAGCTCGGCGCGATTGCCGTTGGCGGTGGCGTAGTTGTCGCCATCCTGAATCAGAACCGCGCGGTATCGATTGTTGCCATCCAAGGCGTACCGATCGTGGTTCCTATTGCGCTCGCTATCCTCTGGATCGGAACATTTGTCCTCGATCGCACGCGGTTTGGCCGAAACCTATATGCGGTCGGCGGCAATCCGGAAGCGGCACGACGTGCTGGAATCAAGATCACCATGGTGCGACTTTTTGCGTTCGTCACATGTTCAACACTTGCCGTCGTTTCCGGAATCTTCGATGCGAGTCGAATTGGTTCCGTGGATGCCAGTGCTGGTAAGTCGATCGTTTTGAGCGGTGTTGCGGCGGCGGTTGTCGGCGGCGTCAGTCTCTTCGGTGGCCGTGGGCGACTGAGCCATGCCGCAATTGGTGCGTTCGTGATCGCGATTATCGACAACGGGCTTGGACTTCTTGGTCTGCCTTCGGGGGTCAACTTCTTGGTTACGGGTGGAGTGCTCATTCTCGCGGCAACGGTGGACGCGGTGTCGCGCAAACGTACCGGTGGCTCTCTTCGATAGCGGTCTGGCGGGCCGACTGCATCATCCGACGCGGCCCGCCCCGACGCTGCAGTAAAGTGGCAAAGGTTGCGCCGACGCGCTCCGCTTCAGCTTCTGATACCTAGCTAATCGAAGGACTCGATCCGTGAGCAAGCCGATCGTTCTGATCGCCGAAGAATTGTCGCCAGCAACCGTCGATGCCCTCGGGCCCGACTTCGACATCCGTTCCGTTGATGGCACCGACCGCCCTGCGCTGCTTGCCGCCCTTGCGAATGCGAGCGCCGTGCTCGTGCGCTCCGCGACGCAAATGGATGCAGAAGCCATTGCTGCGAGCCCCCAGCTGAAGGTGATCGCGCGCGCCGGTGTCGGCCTAGACAACGTCGACATCAAGTCGGCGACCACGGCGGGCGTCATGGTCGTCAACGCGCCCACCTCCAACATCATCTCGGCGGCTGAGCTCACCGTTGGCCATATTCTGAGCCTCGCACGCCACATTCCCGCCGCGCACGGCTCGCTCGCTGCCGGCCAGTGGAAGCGCTCCAAGTACACCGGTATCGAGCTCTACGAGAAGACCATCGGTATCATCGGACTCGGCCGCATCGGGGCACTGATCACCGCGCGCATGCAGGCATTCGACACTCGCGTGGTCGCCTACGATCCCTACGTGACGGCGGCGCGCGCGCAGCAGCTCGGCGTCACCCTGCTTCCACTTGACGAACTGCTCGCGCAGAGTGACTTCGTGACCATTCATATGCCGAAGACGCCAGAAACCACTGGCATGATCGGCACCGCTCAGTTCGCACTCATGAAGCCGACGGCGTTCATCGTGAATGTCGCGCGCGGTGGACTCATCGACGAGGATGCCCTGTATGCGGCCCTCAAATCTGGCCGCATCGCCGGGGCTGGCATTGACGTGTTCGTGAACGAGCCGCCCACGGGCTCGCCGCTGCTCGGCCTCGACAATATCGTCGTCACTCCGCATCTCGGCGCGTCAACGGATGAAGCTCAGGAGAAGGCGGGTGTGTCTGTTGCGAAGTCGGTGCGGCTCGCCCTCGGCGGGGAACTTGTGCCTGATGCCGTCAACGTGGCGGGCGGGGTCATCGACTCGAGCGTGCGACCGGGCATCCCGCTCATGGAGAAGCTTGGGCAGGTGCTCGCGGGCCTCGCTAGCGCGCCGCTCACGAGCATTGACGTTGAGGTTCGCGGTGAGATCGTGGCGTTCGACGTAAGCGTGCTCAAACTTGCCGCACTCAAGGGCGTTTTCTCGAACATCGTGAGTGAGTCGGTGAGTTACGTGAACGCGCCGCTGCTGGCCGAAGCGCGTGGAATTACCGTGCGCCTCGTGACGGACGCCACGAGCGAGGAATACCGCAACCTACTGACCGTGCGCGGTGCGCTCAGCGATGGCAGCGAGGTGTCGGTCTCTGGAACCCTCACCGGCCCCAAGCAGACCGAGAAGATCGTAGAGATCAACGGTTATGACGTGGAGGTGCCGATCGCTGAGCACCTCATCGTGATGATCTATACCGACCGGCCGGGCATCGTGGCGATCTACGGCAAAGAGTTCGGTGAGGCGAGTATTAACATCGCTGGGATGCAGATCGCGCGGCGCAACGCGGGCGGCCAGGCGCTCAGCGTACTTACCGTCGACTCGCCTGTTTCGGAGGAGCTGCTGCAGAAAGTGCGCACGGCGATTAGGGCCGACCTGCTGCGCGAAATCGACATCACGCAGTAGTTGATATATTTTTTCCCGGTTGTCGAAAAGCGCGAGTAGGTTTCGTCGCACAAGTGTTAAGCACATTGAGCGGCGACTCGCTCGCCACTGACACAGGGAGCACATCATGACACAAGAATTCATCGTTCTCATCTTTGAGCCGGAATGGGACCCGGCCGTCGTTTCTGAGGAAGATTGGATGCGGGTGATGCAAGCCCACAACGGGTTCACGAAGGCCGTCGAAGATGCCGGGGCGCAGATTCTTGGTGGAGACGCATTGCAGCCGTCGAACGCGGCCGTGCGTATTCACCCGCCCAAAGACGGCAAACCAGCGGTCTTCACCGATGGTCCGTTCAGCGAAACCAAGGAACTGGTGACCGGCTTCTACAAGCTCGGAGTTCGGGATGCCGACCAGGCCCGCGAGCTCGCCGCCCTCGTTCCGACCAGCGGCTGGGTAGAGCTCTACCCGGTACTCGAAACTACCGGCATGTGAACGGGCACCGGCGGCCCGCGCGTGGGGTTTAATGAGGCGTGGCCGCCGGTGCGCTCGACCAGACCTTTCGCCGGGAGTGGCCGCGGATGCTCGCTGCCCTGATCCGGTTCACCGGTAGCCTCGAACTTGCCGAAGATGCACTGCAGGAAGCGCTGCTTCGTGCTGCCGCCTCTCGTGATCGAGAACTGTTGATCAACCCCGGCGCATGGCTGACCACTGTTGCTAAGCACATTGCGATTGACACGGTCAGGCGCGATGCGGCGCTTCGCCGACGACTACCCCTCCTCGCGGCCGAACTCGAAACGCCGGTGACCGACGCGGAGTGGCGAGACGATCTCGAATCGCCGGCAGGTGACGACCGACTCGGCTTATTGTTTCTCGCGTGCACACCGGCGTTATCGGTCGAGTCACGGCTTGCGCTTTCGCTGCGGTACGTCTGCGGGGTTTCCACTTCTGAGATCGCTGATGTAATGCTCGTTACCCACACGGCGATGAGTGCTCGTCTCACGCGAGCCAAGCGTCGGATCGAGAGAGAGGGCATCCGCTTTGCGCTTCCCGACGATGGCGACCGCGGCGACCGGTTGGATGATGTGCTCAGCACCGTGCACGTTCTATACACCGTCGGCCACACGGCTTTCGAGGGCGACGCTCTGGGCTCCCGCTCGGTGGCGTCGACGGCGATCGAACTCGCGAGAGCACTCCATCGGCTCGCGCCCGACCATCGGGAGACTGCTGGGCTTCTGGCGCTCTTTCTGGTGACCGACGCCCGCGCGCTGACCAGGGTGGATGAACTCGGCGAGATCGTAACCCTCGAGTATGCCGACCGCTCGATCTGGGACCGCACAACCATTCTTGAAGGCCTCGACCTTGCCGCGCGAGCGCTGCCGGGTGGCGGCCGGTTCGCGCTCGAAGCCGGTATTTCGGGTCTTCACTCGCAAGCAGCCACGTGGGCTGACACCGATTGGTCGTCGATCTGCAGACTCTACGATCGGCTCAGCGAGCGTTGGCCGTCACCATCCGTGCGGCTCGCGCGACTCGTCGCCCGAAGCTTCGGGGTGGTCGGGCCTGTAGCTGCGCTCGGCGAACTCGATGAACTGGAGCCAGAGCTCTCGGGCGCGACCGCACGTCAGGCCATCGCGGTTCGAGCTGACCTGCTGCGTCGCCTGGGCCGTGCGGCAGAGGCGCTCGCAGCATACGCGCGCGCTCGGACACACGAACGCAACGGCCCGGTCCGAGCATTTTATGGACGACGAATCGTCGAGCTGACCGCGACCGAGCGCGCAGAACTCTGACTACGGTGTTTCGTCAGGTGTCACTGCCGTGCGACGCTCGGCGACCGATCCGCCAGTAGCGGGGTCATGCGTCGAGCGCACGGTGGTGATCGACTGCCGCTTGCGCAACATGAACACGAGCCCGATGACGAAGACGATCACGCCAGCACCCATAAGCAGGTAACCGATCAGGTGAAGGTCGACCCAGGTCACGGTGATGTTGAGCGCGAATGCGAGCACAGCGCCGATGACAAATAAGGCAATTCCGCTTCCAATACTCATGCCGCCCACTCTAGTTGCCCGCCATCGTCGACGGCAGGGCTTGCGGTGAGGTGGCTGTTGCACTAATTTCCGCCGCCGCCGTTTCGCGGCGCCGGATTTTCAACGATCTACTGGCCCACTACCACATTGCCCCCCTCGCTCGGTCCGAGACGAGCTTCGCGCTTTGCTGCGATCCTTTTCTGTTCGGCGGTGGCGTGTGTGACGGTGTCGAAGATCGCCTCGGGGTGGGCCGTCAGGTGAGCTTCGGCCCGCGGGTCGGCTTTGCCAGCTGGAAGAGAGCAAGGTACAGCCCGCCGGCCAGCACGAAGCCGACCGGCGCGGTGAGGTCACCAATTTCTGGCGCGATCCTTACCACGACTCCCGAGTAGAACGCCTGGTTCGAGAACAGGTAAATCGACAACGCGGTTGCGATTACGAAGGCGGCAGGGCCTGCCCAGTTCTTGTATTTGGTGACCTCATCGACAACGAGTGCGCCAACCGCGGTTCCGCGGCGCAGCAGGCGGTCGACAAGCACGATTGCGAGCCACGGTGCAATCCAGTAGGCGATCACGAGGAGGAAGCCCTCATAGCTGGCACCGGCATCTGGCAGGGCGATCATGGCAATCACGAACCCGAGCACGCCGAAGCCGAGTGCAACGATCGCGCGGCGGCGCTTGAAGGGAATCTTGATACCGAGAGCGAGAAACGACATCGCGCCAGAGTAAATATTGAGAGCGTTGGCAGAGACCGCTCCAATGGCTATGGCGAGCAGGGTGGCACCGGCGATGTATCCCGGCATACCGGCGGTGAAGGTGTCGGTGGGGCTCGCCGTCTTCGACAGCCCGTCGTGCACGATTGTGGCGGATGCAGCCCCGACGATCATCAGGAAGCTCGTCGACACGAAGTTGCCGATTGCCGCCGCGAACCCGATCGTGAGCTTGCTGGTCTGCGGCGCCAGGTAGCGGGTGTAGTCGGATGCGTAGGGATTCCAGCCGGCCGTATAGCCGAACGCAGCGCCCGCGGCGAGCATAAACCCGCCGAAGCCGCCGAATCCACCTGTGCCGTCTCCGCCTGCCGCAGCCCCGAAGTTCGAGTGGGTGAGTATGAAAATGCCGGCGATGAGAAACACAATCGCGAGCACGACCATTGCGTAACGCTCGAACAGCTGAACAACGTCGTGCCCGACGAACGCCACCGTGACTTCAAGAAGTACGACGATCAGCAGTGCGAGCCAGACGGGCAGCCCGGTGAGCGTGCCGAGCGCAAACGCGCCGCTGATCGAGTTGACCGCAAACCAACCGAGGCCCGCCATCGCGGTGTTCAGGCCGGCCGGAATGATGTTGCCCCAAAACCCGAACGCCGTGCGGCCGAGCAGCATCTGAGCGAGACCCTCGCGCGGCCCCCAGGTGGAGAGGTAACCCTGAGTCAGGCTGCCCAGGAAATTGCCGAGCAGCAGGGCAGCGACCGCTTGCCACGGGCTTAACCCGAAGAATGCAACCGCGATGAAGCCGACGAAGATGGTGGCGAACTCGAGGTTCGGTGCCGACCAGGTGGCAATGAGTTGCCACGGCGAGCCATGTCGCCGGTCGAGAGGGATGGGCTCGATGCCTCCGGATTCGACGATGGACGACCGAACGGAGGCGGTGGTGGTGGCTGTCATGCACGGAGCTTATGGCCGGGACAAGATCGCGCGCGGCTGATTCGATGGTTT
>JANXVG010000077.1 GCA_025351795.1 Salinibacterium sp.
ATCGGCGAGATCGGCACCGAGCGCCACCACATCAGCCCTCGTGAGGAGCGCGTGTTCCGCGCGGCGGGTAAGGCGAGCGTGGGCACGGGCGCCGCGATCTGGACGCACACCACGCACTTCGGGGAGCTCGCGCTCGAGCAGATCGACATCCTGGAGGACGAGGGCGTCGCGCCCGACCGCATCGTAGTCAACCACCTCGGTGACCGGGAGGACACCGAGCACCTGCTTCGCATCGCCCGCCGCGGGGTGTACGTCTCGATCGATAACATCGGCTACATCGCCGACGGCTACCCGGGCGACGATGTGCGACTGAACAGCGTGGTCGCGCTGATCGACGCCGGCTTCGGCGAGCGGGTCATGCTCGGTACGGACATCGGCACCCGGGCGGCGCTCAAGGCATACGGCGGGCGTGGGTTCCCGTGGCTGATCCAGAGGTTCATCCCGATGATGTGGGAGGCGGGCATCTCACAGGAGAACATCGACCTCGCGACCACTTATAACGCCGCGCGAGCCCTCTCTTTCTAGGAGCTACTGGTTCAGTAGCGCCTATTCGATGGGCGTGCCACGATATGCCTGTCGATATTGTCGTAGCGTGTTGTGCAGCGTTGGTGCGGCCGTGATGGACCTCGGGGCCTGCATTGGTTCTTGTGCCGAGCCGTGCCGAAGGTAGTCGCATGTTCCTGTTGGTATTGAGTCGCTTCCAAGCGAGTAGTTTCGTTTACATATCAGTTGAAAGTGTAAAATTTCGGGCCGTTTTTTTACACATTAGGTGAACGTGTAACTACGCTTCACATATGACTTGGCAATCCGCAGTTCCGTATAACGACCTTCCCGAGCTGCCGCCGGGAGTTGAGATAGAAACAAGGGCCGTCCTCAAGGCTGCGATTGAGGCGCGAGCGGCGCTGGCGGCGCTGAACCAAGCTGCCAAGCGAATGACCAACCCGACGGTGTTGATCAACTCGATTCCCCTACTCGAGGCGCAAGCGAGTTCTGAGATCGAGAACATAGTCACGACCGCAGATGACCTTTTCAAGTTCGCGCACGACGAGTCGGCCGCGACCAACCCGGCGACGAAGGAGACGCTCAAGTATCGGACGGCCCTCTTTGCCGGAATCAGTCTCATCCAGGCAAGGCCGTTGTCATCCACGACCGCTGCGCAGGTGTGCACGATTGTGAAGGGCCGGGAGATGGATGTTCGCAGACTGGCGGGCACGTACATCGGGAATCCCGCGACGCAGGCAGCTATTTACACGCCACCGTCGGGAGAGAGCGTGATTCGGGACAAGCTCAGCAACTGGGAAAACTTCCTGCATCAACGGGGAGGCCTGGACCCGCTGGTCACAATGGCGATAGCCCACTACCAGTTCGAAGCTATTCACCCATTTGAAGACGGGAACGGACGCACCGGTCGCATCATGAACATTCTGATGCTCATGGCTGCGGGGCTGATTGAGCAACCGATTTTGTACCTCTCGCGGCACATCATCGAGAAGAAGGACAAGTACTACCGGCTGCTGCTCGAGGTAACGCGGGATGGCAACTGGGAGCAATGGATCCTGTTCATGTTGGAAGGTATCCGCACGACCGCCCTCAGCACCGTCGCAAAGATTGATCAGATCCAGGCGCTGCAGGATGAGACCTTGAGGATGATCCGGGAAGCGACTTCTGCAGCGAACGCTGACCTGCTCGCGGTTCTCTACGAACAGCCATACTGCCGGATCGCCAATGTAGTTGAAAGATGCGGCGTATCGAGACCAACCGCCACCAACTGGCTAAACGCGTTAGTACTAGAAGGAGTCCTCGTCGACGTGAAGTCAGGTCGAGAGCGAATATTCATCAACTCGCGGTTCTTCCAACTGTTAATGAGCCCCGAGATCGCTCCAGAGGGCGAACCGACCCTGTTCTAAGCGCGTATAAAACGAGCAGTGCTCAAAAATGGCCGTGCCCACATTTCACCCACACCTGGAGGGCATCATGGTCAGCTCCTGGCACCCAGGCCGAGCCCAGTCACCAGTGTTTTGGCGGCATTTTGCCGAGCCCCGCATAGCTCCGGGGGAATGGCTTTCGACTACGGATCAATAGGCCGGGGGTTCAAATCCCTCCGGGCGCACCACAAATAACGGGTCTGACTTGCATTTCTTCTGGAATGCGGTCGGGCCCGTTGTGGTTTCTACCCACATCCTGCCCACACTCGAAAAAGTTTCTGGCTGAGTTCAGGCCGAAATGCGGCGGCTTCTTATTGTGATATCCCAGTGTTTGTCTGGGTTCCGGCCCAAGAGGCGGAGTTGACCAATTGGCCTCTAATCAATGTGCGTAGTTCGATCCCCGGCAGTCACGAAGTTACGAATGCATCCGCGTCGGGTCCGGGGTCGAAGGCCATGAGTATCTATTGGTCGGAATCGAATCGCAGGGGGGTGCTATCCCGACTACGCGTCGTGGGCGTCACGGGCGAAGCTCAGGCTCTCCTCGACGATCGAGACTACGAATTCCAACTCTTCGTTGGTCCTGGGCCCGTAGATCATGAATTCAGTGCCGAAGTCTTCGTATTGGTGAGCCTCTGCCCAGCCGTGGGCTGCCAGTTCTTCTCCTCTGGCCTTGGGGAGGCAGACATGAAGGCTGGTGTCCGCTACCCCATGGATGTGCACGGGTTCGAGTCGCTCGCCAGGAGCGAGCGATGTTTCCGGAGAACGTTGCTGTGGCATGTCGACGAGAAAGACTGCCCGAGAGGAAGCAGGCGACACTTGGCTGTGCCCCTCGACGGTGGAGTCGAGTTCGAACACTCGAGAAACGAGTTGACCCCACATCTGTGGCGGTGACTGCTGAGTCAGCTGAGACTGAGGCCCGCTGGTTGAAACCGCGGGGCGTTTACCTGTGCGTGATTGCATCGACACTGTCCCACCATATCGACGCGAGTTACCCAATCGGTCGCACGAGACCAACCGTGTGACAATATGTATGCACATAATGTTTATCTGTAAACAATTCGTCACTAACGGGTGAGTCCGAATGACCGATCGCCAGCTGCCGTCGAAGGCGATCCTTCGTGATGCGGATTTCGCCGACTCAGCGCTCTCGTGGCGAGACGTCGATCAGGCGATCACCAAAGGTGATCTCGAGCGCATCGCTCCTGGAACTTATGCACGAACGGGGCAGGTCGACGATGACACCGCAACACTCGCATCGATTGTTCTTCGCAAGCCGACCGCAACTATCTGCCTGCTGAGCGCACTGGATCGCCATGAACTCACTGATGCGATCCCGACCCGGATCGACGTTGCAGTCCCG
>JANXVG010000026.1 GCA_025351795.1 Salinibacterium sp.
GTGCAGGTATTGGTGATGGCCAGGTTGACATCGGAGGCGTGGTCACCACTCCCGGTTCCGATGGGGGCGGCGGATCGGGTGAAAGCATCACCAGCACCGGGGTAAGCGAGGGCGATCCACGGTGTATTTACAAACTCCAAGGGCGCTGCTTCGCGCGCGGGCCAGCGAAACCGGTTCCAGGGGATCCGGTCGTGGTGAAGCCGATTACGCTCGTCGACATTGCCAGCTTTCGCCCCGATCCCGGCATCGACAACATGGAGCCCAACGGCTGGATGATCGTCGGGCTCGATACCAACTTCTATGCGAATGTTGGCACGCACGTCAAAGACGGCACCCTTCTTGGCCTGCCAGCATCCGTGCGATTCACGCCTGTGGCCTGGCACTGGGCATACGGTGATGGCAACAGTGCGACCCTCGCGACGCGCGGGAATACGTGGGCCGCGCAAGGTATCCGCGAATTCGATTCGACTCCCACGAGCCACGTCTACCGGCAACCCGGTACCTACTACATCGACTTGACCATCGACTTCTCCGCCGAGTACACCGTCGCGGGCATCCCTTGGACGCGCATTGCGGGCACCCTGCCGGTACCCGCCAATAGGCTCGTGGCTACCGCGGGCGGTGCAAAGACGGTACTCGTCGAGCGGGAGTGCACCGCACATCCGAGGGGGCCTGGCTGCTGAACCCTGCGGAAGGTGGCTACAGAAGGCTCACAGCGCGGCCAAATAGAATGCTCAGGTTAGCGATGAATGCTTGGCATCGCTGAAAGGAGCACCACAAATGTCCGACGCCCCAGTGAACCCAGAGGTGGGTTCCCCCACACCGGCCGACCGCGAGTCGATCCAGCAGACGCAAGAGAGGCTCGCCGCAGAAGAAATGACGGTAGAGCCGTCGGCCCCCAAACCGGTGAACCCCAACCGCTCCCGCACCGTTGGGCTCGTCGCGGCACTCGCCGTCGCTGCGCTCATCGGCGGCGTCTCCGGTGCTGGTGCAAGCATCTGGGCGATGAGTAACAATGCGGCCGCACCGGCTGGTCAGCGCACCACGCCCACCACGATCACCGTCAATAACTCGGCGGACGTCACAGACATCACGGCCGTCGCGGCGAAGGCTTCGCCATCTGTCGTTACCATCACCGTGAGTTCTTCGGATGCCGGCGGCACCGGCTCGGGCATCGTGCTCTCCTCAGATGGATACGTGCTCACCAATACACATGTCGTCACCCTTGACGGGGCTGTCTCCAACGCCACAGTGCGTGTCGAGACCGCGGACGGCCGGCTCCGCACCGCGAAGGTCGTGGGCATCGATCCCATCGCCGACCTCGCGGTGATCAAAGTTAACGGCATTGACAATCTGCAACCGGCCGAATTTGCTGACTCATCCAAACTCAACGTCGGCGACAGCGCCATCGCCATCGGTGCGCCACTCGGGCTCGCTGGCACCGTGACGAGCGGAGTCGTTAGTGCGCTCAACCGAAGTATTACGGTTGCGTCATCCGCTGCGCCAACCACTCCTCAGAGCCAAGACAATTCCACGCCGAGCCCACAAAACGGGCCGTATGACTTCTGGCAGTTCAGCAACCCCAACGGGCACGCACAAGCGCCGACCACCGCATCGAGTTCCATCGCGCTTTCGGTGATTCAGACGGATGCCGCGATCAACCCGGGTAATTCGGGTGGAGCACTGCTCAATGTCAAAGGTCAGGTCATCGGAATTAACGTTGCCATTGCGTCAGCGGGCAGCAGCACGGGAGGCCAGTCCGGCAGTATCGGTGTCGGGTTCGCGATTCCGTCCAACCTCGCACAGCGGATCGCGAATGAGTTGCGCCAGACCGGAACGGCCACGCACGGACTGCTCGGCGCATCCGTTCTCGACGTCACCGAAGACACCACGAGCAAAGATAGCCAAGTGGTCGGCGCAACTGTCAAAGAGCTGGCTCAGGGCGGCGCTGCAGCTCAGGCGGGGCTCAAGGTTGGCGACGTGATCACCGGGTTCAACGGAATCCCGATCACCGGCAAGACCGACCTCACCGCCCAAGTGCGCGTACTCGCGGCAGGCGCCAAAGCCACGGTGAACATTGTGCGTGACGGCACGGCGTCGATCGTCGAGGTCACGCTGGGTGCACTCAAGTAGGGCAAGTCGTCGGGTAAATTGAACGGCCTACGCTGAGCTCGCCAGCGCGACGCAATAGCTTCGCGCTGGTAGGCTCAACCGAATCGTTCGACCCCTGAGGAATACATGGCACGGAAGACAGACGCCCTCCTCGGCGTCTCCTACGTCATGCCGGTGCTGAACGAGGTCGAGCATGTCGAAGCCGCCGTTCGAAGCCTCACCGCACAAGACTACGAAGGCCCAATGGAGATCATCCTTGCCCTCGGACCGAGTGTTGATGGAACTGACGATCTCATCCATGAACTTGCGAAAGCCGACCCGCGCATCCGCAAAATCGCTAACGACCTCGGCTCCACGCCGGGCGGACTGAACGTCGCGATCCGCGCATCCACCTACCCGATCGTGGTTCGGGTGGATGCGCATTCGGTGCTGCCCGCAAATTACACGCGCATCGCAGTCGCGACGCTTGAACGCACCGGAGCAGACAACGTCGGCGGCATCATGAAAGCCGAAGGCGTCACGCCGTTTCAGAAAGCCGTCGCACACGCCTACGGCGCTCCGGAGGGACTCGGTGGTACTCCGCACCATGTCGGCGGCAAAGAAGGCCCTACCGAGACCGCCTACCTCGGGGTGTTCCGTCGCGACAAGCTCGAGAACGTGGGACTCTTCGACGAAGACATCAAACGCGGTCAAGATTGGGAACTCAATCGTCGCCTGCGCCTCGCCGGCGGAACCGTGTGGTTCACGCCCGAGCTGCAAGTTATCTACCGACCGCGGTCGAGTCTGCGAACGCTGATCCGCCAATTTGTTGCAACCGGCATCTGGCGCGGCGAGCTCGCGCGCAGGTTCGGTGCTGCCAACTCGATCAGGTACTTTGTGCCCCCGGTGGCGGTGCTCGGCATTCTCGTGACAGCGATCATGGGCATCGTGGGCCTCGTGACCGGCATTTTTTGGCTGGTATTCGCTCTCGCGGTGCCGGCGATCTACGCACTCTTCGTCATCGTCGCAGGACTGAGGGCGATGAATGCCGGATTGCGCACGGCGCTCTGGTATCTCGTAGTCTTGCCATGCATTCACTTTGGCTGGGGAATTGGGTTTATCCTCGGGTTTCTCACGCTCACGCGCAATATCACGGTTCACACGGGAAGGTGACGATGAGGTCGCTCGATGGTCGCATCGTGCCGACATCTATCGCAGAACTGCGCCGGGTCTCGCAACCACCCGAAGTGCGTTCTCGCGCCAATGCCGAGCACTGGACGGCCTCGCTCTATTTGCGTGATGTCTCGCCATACCTCACCTGGCTGCTCCTGAAGACATCGATCAGTGCGAACGGTGTTACTGGGCTGATGATCCTGGTCGGCTGGTCGAGCGCGGCAGCACTACTCATTCCTGGAATTGTGGGGCCGATCCTTGCGCTTGTTCTCGGCCAACTGCAGATGCTCGTCGACTGTTGCGATGGGGAGGTTGCGCGCTGGCGAAACGAGAGCTCGCCGGCCGGCGTTTTCCTCGACAAGGTCGGCCACTACACGACCGAGGCGCTCATTCCGATTGCGCTCGGTATTCGTGCGGCTGGCCACCCGTTTACCGTTCCTGACGGCTTCTTCTGGACCACGCTCGGCTTCGCTCTGGCCCTGGTCGTGGTGCTCAACAAAGCACTTAACGACATGGTGCATGTTGCACGCGCCAACGCCGGACTTCCCAAGCTCAGTGATCACAAGAGTGAGGCCGAACCCAACCAGCGGATTATCGCGCGGCTGCGCAGGCTCGCGCGCTTCGTTCCATTCCACCGCCTGTATCACTCGGTAGAACTCACGATTGTTGCGTTCCTCACCGCAATCGTTGCCCTTTTGGTCGGGCCGATCGCTGATCGCGTGCTCGTGCTCGCCCTCGTGCCATTGGCCTTTCTCGCCCTTGTGGGCCACTTCGTGGCCATCGTCTCGTCTAGGCGAGTTCGCTCCTAACGGTGGTCAATTTTCTCGAATATCCCACCGTGGGAGTGGTGTCGCTGTCGCAGGGAACGCGGCCGGATGACCTCCGGCGCGGCCTAGCATCCCTGCTAGCACAGCAGAGGGTGGCTCTCGACATCGTGGTCGTCGGTAACGGCTGGAACCCGGTGGGGCTGCCGGCCGGCGTACGCACAGTGCACCTCGACGAGAATGTTGGCATTCCGGCTGGCCGCAATCGCGGTGCTGAGCAGGTGATGGGGGAGTACATCTTCTTCCTCGATGATGACGCGAGCATCCCGTCGACGACATTTTTGGCCGACGCGATTGCGAAGATCGTGGCCGACCCGTCGATTGGGCTCATCCAACCGCGTGTCGTCGACCCAGCTGGAAAGGCGAATCCACGGCGGTGGGTACCACGCATTCGCAAGGGTGACCCGGCGCGGTCGAGTAGCGTTTTTTCGGTGTGGGAGGGTGCCACTCTCTTGCCGCGCGCGGTGTTCGACGCGACTGGCGGATGGGCCGAACCGTTCTACTACGCGCACGAGGGCATCGAGTTAGCGTGGCGCGTATGGGATCAGGGAAAGCGCGCATGGTATGCGGGCGATCTGGTGGCCAATCACCCGGCGATCGAACCCACGCGGCACGAGTACTACTACCGGCTCAACGCCCGCAACCGGGTGTGGCTAGCGAAACGCAACCTGCCGTGGCTGTTGGCGTGGTTGTATGTGGGGTCGTGGACGGGCATCCAGATTCTGCGCTGGGCCCGACAGCCTGAGGCGTTGCGTGCGTGGTTCGGTGGATGGTTAGACGGTTGGCATGAGAATCCCGGCGGGCGCAGACGCATCAGGTGGGCAACGGTGTGGCACATGACGCGTGCGGGCCGGCCACCGCTGCTGTAGCGGTACCATCAGCGCCGACACGTTCGACCCGCGCTATGACGGTGGTCTGGTCGTAGCTGGCGTCGTCCCGGCGTTTCAAGTGGAGCACGGCTGCTGCTACCCGACCTCGGTGCGTGTAGTTGTTGTCGGAGGTCCGCTAGAAGCGTCATCGACCGGATGCTCCGCCGCGCGCAGTCGAGAACGGTGGCGAGCTCGACTGCGCGACGATAGCGCACGTCGGCAGCGGCGACCATACCGCACCTTGGCAGCGGCGACCATACCGCACCTTGGCAGCGGCGACCATACCGCACCTTGGCTCAGGGGACTCCCACTTGTCAGGACGCGTCCTGACAAGTGGGAGTCCACTGAGCATTGGCCCGTCGGCAACGCCTACGATCGTGGCGTCGGCGACTTATGAAGCACTGTGCTGATGCGTGGGCTGAAGCAGACGATCCAACCCCGCCCGTACTGGACGCCCATGACTAGACGCCCATGACTAGACGCTCTGACTAGGCGCTGCGGTCGGGCCGAGCGGTGGTGCCAGGCGCCAGCAGAATGCCGCGATTGCGTTTCGAGAGCTGCCATCGCTTTCGAGGTGCCAGCGTGACAGGTTCGGCCAGCGTGACAGGTTCGGTCGGCGTGACGGGTTGCGCTAGCCCGCTGGGTTCGGCGCGCGGTGTTGGCGCGTTCTTGCGTTGCGGTTGATGGGCTGTACCTCGAGACGCTGTGGGCAGCTTCAATCGTGGCTCCAGCACGGCGGGAAATATGGTGGGCGCCGGCCCGAAGGCCGCGCGCGATGACCGCACAATCTGACGACCGAGCAAGTGGTTGCCACCACCACCCACCACGGCTCCGATGCCGAACGGAATGAGGCGGCCAGCAATGTTCGTGCTGTGGGCGATGGCGAACCGCTTCAAGAACGTAGCCTTAATGCTGTCGGCAATCGGGCCGACTACCGTACGGGGCAGGCTCTTAGTAACCATTTCGCCCCAGAAGACGGTCTTCGCCGGGCCGGTGCCCACAATCTGGCCAGCCAATTGGGTAACGAGATCAGACCCAGCCGTGCCGAGCACCATAGTCATCACGAGCGCCCGGGCGCGATCGGGGTCGTCGACGGCAATGCCGTGCACTTCGGTGACTGATTGTGCGAACAGGGCGCTCGCCTCAAGAAAACCGGCGGTCTCGACACCAGACAGCGCAAGTGAAACACCAGTACCGACCGCCGGGAAAGCGGCACTCGCGCCAACCAGCGCACCGCCTGCGGTTACCGATGCCAGAAACCTACGCTCGAGAATGGCGATAACGTGTGCGGGTGTCGCGTGCGGCTTACCGCGACGAATCCCGCGGATGTGCGCCAGCACAATGGGGCGCTGCACCGTCAGCACACGGTCGACCCCACGCACCACCATCGGGTTGGTCACGACGACGTTTGCGTTGGTGCCCACCACGACACCGTACCCGAGCAGTGCCTATTCTGCCTGTGAGTAATCGGTGCTGTAGCGCGCGAGCACGTCATCAATAGAGCCATCGAGTACGAGGGTACCTTGGTCGAGATAGAGACCTCGTGTGCAAAACCGGCGTAGCTCCTTCTCGCTGTGAGAGACAAAGAACAGCGTTCTGCCGCCAGCGAGCAATTCCTCGATGCGTGTGTAACACTTCTCGCGAAAACCACGGTCACCAACGGCGAGCACCTCGTCGACAAGGATTATCGGCTCTTCGAGTCGCGAAATTACGGAGAATGCTACCCGCACGCGCATTCCGCTGGACAGGTGCTTGTACGGGGTGTCGAGAAAGTCGCCGATCTCGGCGAACTCAATGATTTCGTCGAACCGCGCGGTGATCTCGTCGCGCTTCATTCCGTGCAGGCCAGCCATGAGGTAGACGTTGTCGCGCACGGTCAGGTCGTCGACGAATCCGCCGGTGATCTCGATGAGTGGCGCGACTCCACCAGTCACCTCGACCCGCCCCTCGTCGGCAAGCATGACTTCGGCGACAAGTTTGAGCAGAGTGGACTTGCCCTGCCCGTTGCGGCCGACAACGCCGATCGCTTCACCCGGCAGCACCGAGAAGGTGATGTGGCGAAGTGCCCAGAACTCGTCGGGCCTGCTGCGTCGGCTTCGACCAGCGAACAGATCCTTGAACGAGCGACGTGCGAGCTTGTTGCGCCGGAAGCGCACGCCGACATCCGTCACCCGAATGACGGGTGTGGTTGACGCGGTCATTGCCACGATTAGATCTCCTTGAGCACGGCGCGTACGGTGCGCTTGAAAACCAAAACGCCGATGCCGAGTATCGCTACAGACATGATTGCCGAAACCCCGACCGCGAACCAATCAAGCTCGGCCGGGAAGAATGACGACCGGTAGAGCGAGAAAATGCCAGTGAGCGGATTGAAGGCGGCCAGCGTGTGGAGAGTCGGATCGGTCAGCTCATTGAGCCCATACACGATCGGTGACGCGTAGAACATCAACCGCAGTATGAGCTTGACGGCGCGGTCGAGATCGCGGAAGAACAGAACGAGCGGCGCGACGATCAGACCAATACCGATGATCAATGCCGCTTCGATGGCCACCGCGATAAATGACAGGAAGACATTCCAGGTGAGATGCGCCGGGCTCGGGGAGAAGAGAGTAATGACAACAAAAATGATTACTACCGGGATACTCGCGACAAACTCGATGCCTTTCGATAGCACCAGTCGAATGACCCAGATCGACCGCGGAATCTTCATCGAGCGAATCAATTTCTGCTCACGCAGGAATGCACGCGCTGTATCGCTCACCGCTCCGCTAAACCACATCCAGGGCAGCAGGCCGGTGAGCAGGAAGACGATGTACGGCTGGTGCACGGCACCGCCGCGGTGGAAGATCACCACGAACACGAAATAGTAGATGCCCGACATCAACAGCGGGTCGATGATCGACCAGAAGTAGCCCAGGAACGAGGTGGAGTAGCGAATCTTCAGATCTCGCGTGGTGAGCAACCACAGTGAGTGCCGGTACCGAGCGAACAGAGACCACGCTGGCCGAGTGAGTTCTGGTACAGACACGCGGTCTATCGTAAGCGCGCCGAAGAGAGAAATATCGCGTTAGCGATTCCGCGACACCGGTGCCGACCGAGCCTGCACTGTCAGAACCACCAATGCTCAGGCGTGCACGTAGAGGTTTGCGCGCTCCAGATCTTCGGCGAAATCTATCTCTACGGCGTACAGGTCTGAGATGTCAACCGTCTCAACGCGCAGCTGGTCGTGGTGGATGGCTAGCTCGATGGCCCGTTCGAAGTAGTCCTGGTCGGCGACGTGCTTGAGCTGGCGCAGGAGCACTGCTTTATCACCGCTCGCGATGTAGTTGATGCCGATGGCTTCGCCGAGTGCGTTTTCGACGGACTTGGAGAGCTCCGTGATATGGCCCTCGGCGTCTGTTGTGTACTTGACTTCCTCATCAGACACGCGTGACCTGTTTACCGCAACGAACGACTGATCACGCGCAATGAGCACTGCAGCGCGATCGAGGGCGATCGGGTCAAACACCACATCGCCGTTCATCCATAACACGCCTCCCGAAGCTGATGCCTGCAGGGCTCGCATGAGGCTCTTCGAGGTATTGGTTTGGTCATATTGCTCGTTGTACACGTACAGGGCACTGGGGAACGCATCGATGATGTGCTCAAGCTTGTAGCCGACGACGACGGTGATCTGCGCGTTCGAGCCGAAAGCCCGGTGGATGTTGTCGAACTGTTGGCGCATGATGCTGCGGCCGTCGTTGAGCTCGGTGAGGGGCTTCGGCAGCGAACGGCCGAGTCGGCTGCCCATCCCGGCCGCCAGAATGACGATCTGCGTGCTTACGATTTGGTCTCCTCAGTGATGCTCTCGCCGAGAGGGCAAGCGGTATTTGCCGGCTATTTACCTCAGGGTTGCTGCGTAGACAC
This sequence comes from Salinibacterium sp., assembly GCA_025351795.1. Lineage (GTDB taxonomy): Bacteria > Actinomycetota > Actinomycetes > Actinomycetales > Microbacteriaceae > Rhodoglobus. The sequence goes on from JANXVG010000026.1 coordinate 8,864, forward strand.
TCCATCGTGTGTGTCCAACTTTATCGATGCGTCCTGACTGTGACGAGGCAATTCGGTGGATGTTGCGGATTCGTGATGCGCACTCGGGTAAGGGTCCACAGATTGGTAGGTTTGACCGGTGGACAATGAACCCCAGCCTCGCTCACCGCAGAAGCCAGCGGCGCGGCAAAACGCTCGTCCGTCCGCGACGGCGCGTAAACCTACGGGGCAGCGTAAGTCGGCCGCTCCGCGGAAGGCGACGTCGGTTTCCGCGAAGTCGGCGACGAAGATCGAGTCCGAGCTGATTCTGTCGATCGTTGGCCTCACCAAGCGCTTCGGCGACACTGTGGCGGTGAATGCGATCGACCTCGACGTGCGTGCCGGCTGGTTCTTCGGCATTGTCGGCCCCAACGGCGCAGGCAAGACCACGACGCTTTCCATGATCACCGGGCTTCTGCGTCCGACATTCGGCACCGTCTCCGTTCACGGGGCAGATGTGTGGAGCAATCCGGAAGTAGCCAAGCGCAACATGGGGGTGCTTCCCGACCGGCTGCGTCTGTTCGACCGCCTCACCGGCAGCCAGCTGCTCTACTACTCCGGTGTGCTGCGAGGGCTGACCCCCGACGTGGTCCGCGAACGCACGGCAGATCTCGCCGCGGCGTTCGGCCTCGACGATGCACTGGGGCGCTTGGTGACGGACTACTCCGCTGGCATGACCAAAAAAGTTGCGCTCGCTGCATCCATGATTCATTCCCCGCGACTGCTCGTGCTTGACGAACCCTTCGAGTCGGTGGATCCGGTTTCGGCCGCCAACGTCACCGAGATTCTGAAGAAGTACGCGGCATCAGGCGGAACGGTGGTGCTCTCGAGTCACAGCATGGATCTCGTGCAGCGCATCTGCGACCACGTGGCAGTGATTGTGAACGGCGAGATCCTGGCGAACGGCACAATGGATGAGGTTCGTGCCGGTGAGTCCCTTGAAGACCGGTTCGTTGAACTGGCTGGCGGACGTAGGGCTGCGGAGGGCATGGAGTGGTTGCACAGCTTCTCCGGTTAAAGCTGCAGCTGCTTGCCAACGCGTTCCGGCGTCGGCCGCTGCAGCTCGTCGGCATGCTCTTGTCCCTGCTCTACGGCATGGGGTTCGCGTTGGTCATTGTCGTTGGACTCGTTCTGCTGCGCGGGGTAGACCCGATGATCGCCCGCAGCATCGTGGTGTCGTGCGGCAGCGGGGCAGTACTCGGATTCTTCCTGTTACCGCTCGCATTTGGCGTAGATGACACTGTGGACGCGCGCAAGTTCGCCGTGTTGGGGATTGCGACGACCAAGCTCTCGGCCGGGCTATTGGTAGCTGCGCTGCTGAGCGTGCCGTCGCTCGTCATCACGACCGTTGCGCTCACGCAGATTGTCACCTGGAGTCGTGGTGTGCTCCCCACTGTTCTGGCCATCCTCTCCGGCGGGTTGATCGTGGCGACCTGCGTCATCGGTGCGCGGGTTTCGACCGCCATCGCAGCATTCTTGCTGTCATCTCGCCGAGCACGGGATACAACGGGCATCATCTCGGTGATCCTGGTGGTTGCTCTCGCCCCGGCCTTCATCTACCTCGCTTCCGTGGATTGGTCATTCAACGGTCTCAATGTGCTCGCGCGCATCGCGAACGCTGCAAGCTGGACTCCGCTCGGTGCCGTCTGGGCTGCCCCGGCGGATGCCGCAGTGGGCAGCGTGGGCACGGCGTGGCTCAAGCTACTCATCGCGATCGCTTTCGTCGGCCTCCTGTGGCTCGGGTGGCGCGCACTTACGGCCAAGATGCTCGTCACGCCACAACGCCAGGCCGTGGTTAAGACGATTACCGGGCTCGGCTGGTTCGGCCGTTTTCGGGGAACGCCGACCGGGGCGATCGCAGCGCGCAGTCTTATCTACTGGAGCAGGGATGCGCGCTATCGCGTCTCACTCATCATCGTGCCGATCGTGCCCATTCTGCCCGTGGTGGCACTTGCGATCGCGGGGGTGCATACGACCCTGCTCGCACTCGTGCCCGTGCCGATCATGCTGTTGTTCCTCGCTTGGTCGACGCTTCACAACGACGTGGCGTACGACGACACCGCCGTGTGGCTGCATCTCGCCTCGGGCACGACAGGTCGGCAGGATCGCTGGGGCCGCGCCATCCCGGTGCTTCTGGTCGGCCTTCCTCTCGCGATCGTCGGTTCGCTGGTGAGCACTCAAATCTGGGGCAATTGGCAATGGTTCCCGTCGATCTTTGGACTGAACGTCTGCATCCTGTTCACCGGCATTGGGCTGTCGAGCCTGATCTCGGTGCGCTTCCCCTACCCGGTCGTGAAGCCGGGCGATAGCCCATTCGCGCAGCCGCAAGCGAGCGGCACGGCATCATCGCTCATCCAATCGCTGTCGTTCTTCGCGTTGTTGCTACTCGCTGTTCCCGTGATCGGGTTGGCTGCACTTGGCGCGCTGGGGGATCCGCTGTGGCATGTCGCAGCTCTCGGCGCAGGGCTCGCGATCGGGCTGGCGGGGCTTTTCGGTGGTGTCGGATGGGGTGGTCGTGTTTTCGATCGACGCGCACCAGAGCTGCTTGAGTTCACGGCGCGGAATTAGAATCGATGCATGGCTGCTCCCCACCGCATTGACATCCGATCCTTCGAATTGTCCACGACCGGTGGTGTCGGCCCAGATACCTCTGGACCGCTGTACGGCGGTGGCACCGACACGCTCGAGCGCGAACTCGAGGAACTGCGCACCCGCGAACAGGTCGAAGAAGGAGACCACGAAAAGTTCTCCCACTACGCACCGAAGAACAAGATCATGGAGTCGGCGCTCAGTGGCACCCCTGTGCTCGCGCTCTGTGGCAAACTCTGGGTACCCACACGCGACCCCGAAAAGTTTCCGGTATGCCCCTCGTGTAAAGAGATCTACGAAGGGTTGACAAGCTAGGCGTACACCGTTGGGATGACCGGCTCGCCACGACCGAGACGGAACGCGTCTGCCGGTAACTCCGCGATCGACGCCGTGTGGTGTTGGCGAGCGAGAGCGGTTCCGGCCACCCCCAGATATCGTTCGTCGGCGACACCGTTGACGACGAGCGGCACGAGGAGTGCCCGCTCGGCCGTCGAGGTGCTCGAGGGCTCGTTGACGTAGATCGTTTCGGCCGAAGCGATTCCCGAGGTGTTAAGCGTGCGCACGGGATACTTGCGACCGCCAACAGTGGCCTTCGCCGCCGACCTCTTGGCGACGCTCACCCAGGTGCCGGCGTCATTCGTGCGCGCGACGAGTTTGTAGATCATGCCGGCGGCAGGAAAGCCGGAGCCGGTGACTACCGAGGTTCCGACCCCATATGAGTCGACCGGTGCTGCGCGCAGTGCAGCGATCGTGTATTCGTCGAGGTCATTGGTCACGGTGATGCGGGTGTGTGTTGCGCCGAGAGAATCCAGCTGTCGTCGCACGGCAGAGACTTGCGTTGGCAGATCGCCCGAGTCGATGCGCACCGCGCCGAGTGCTGTGCCAGCCACCTTCACGGCGAGTTCGACTGCGGTGGGAATGTCGTAGGTGTCTACGAGCAATGTTGTGCCGGGGCCGAGGCTACTCACTTGCGCTCGAAACGCCTCCTCCTCGGTGTCATGAAGGAGCGTGAACGAGTGTGCGGCCGTGCCCATTGTCGGAATGTTCCAACGCCGACCAGCCTCGAGGTTGCTTGTGGCGCCGAAGCCGGCGATGTACGCGGCACGGGCGGCGGCGACCGCAGAGTGCTCACTCGCGCGACGCGAACCCATCTCGGCTAGCGGGCGGCCATCCGCTGCTGACACCATGCGGGCTGCCGCGCTCGCGACGGCCGTGTCGTAGTTGAGCACGCTGAGGGCGAGTGTTTCGAGAATCACCGCCTCGGCGAATGTACCCTCGACCACGAGAATCGGGGAGCCCGGAAAGTAGATGTCGCCCTCGTGGTATCCCCAGATGTTACCGGTGAAGCGATAGCGTGCGAGCCAGTCAATTGTGGCAGTGTCGACGATGGCATTATCGCGTAGGTAGGCGAGTTGTTCATCTTCGAAGCGAAAGTTCGCGATCGCCTCCAAGAGGCGCCCAGTTCCCGCGACCACGCCGTAGCGGCGGCCATCGGGTAGGCGCCTCGCGAAGACCTCAAAGATGCACGCCCGCGAGGCCCGCCCGCTCTCCAGCGCTGCGTCCAGCATGGTGAGTTCATAGCGGTCGGTCAGCAGCGCTGTACTCATAGTCTCGAGAATAGCGGCGACGTCGAGGCGAATCGGCGCCGACTACAGTTGAGTCTCGTGAGTGAAGCGCCGATCGGAGTCTTCGACAGTGGGGTCGGCGGGCTCACCGTAGCTCGCGCCATTATCGACCAGTTGCCGCGCGAATCTATGGTTTACGTCGGAGACACCGCCCACTCGCCGTACGGTCCAAAACCGATCGCAGAGGTGCGCGGCTACGCGCTCGCGGTCATGGACGACCTGGTGGCCCACGGCGTAAAGCTCCTCGTGATCGCCTGCAACACAGCATCTGCCGCAATGTTGCGGGATGCCAGGGAGCGCTTCACCGATGGGTACGGAATTCCGGTCGTCGAGGTCATCCAGCCCGCAGTGCGCGCCGCGGTAAGACAGACGCGTAACAGGCGCGTCGGCGTGATTGGCACTGTTGGCACGATTAAGTCACAGGCATATGAAGACGCGTTTGCCGCGGCATCCGACCTTGAATTATTCGCTCAGGCGTGCCCTCGATTCGTAGAGTTTGTCGAGTCCGGCATCACGAGCGGGCCCGAGCTATTCGCGGTTGCCGACGAATATCTAGCACCGTTGCGAGATGCCGGTATCGATACTCTCGTGCTCGGTTGCACCCACTATCCGCTGATGTCTGCGGCTATTCAATATGTCGTTGGTTCAGAGGTGACACTGGTATCAAGCGCGAACGAGACGGCCAATGATGTGTACCGCACCCTGGTGAAGCACGACCTTGAACGCCGGGCGACGGCGGCAGCGACCTACACTTTTGAAGCCACTGGCCCAGATACCGCGGCTTTCAAGCGCCTCGCCTCGCGTTTCCTCGGCCCAGAGGTAGTGCGCGTGCAAAACTTCGACACGGGCTCCATCGCAGTGCCCAGAAATGAGAGAGCATGACCCACACCGACATCATTCGCGCTGACGGCCGCGAGGCCAATGAACTTCGGCCGGTGACGATCGAGCGTGGCTGGAGTGAGCAAGCCGAGGGCAGCGCACTCATCTCGTTTGGCAAGACGAAGGTGCTGTGTACGGCGAGCTTCACGAACGGCGTGCCGCGCTGGCTCACCGGCAAGGGACGAGGCTGGATCACGGCCGAGTACGCAATGCTGCCGCGCGCAACCAACGATCGCAACGACCGTGAGTCTGTAAAGGGTCGCATCGGGGGTCGCACCCACGAGATTTCGCGGCTGATTGGTCGGTCGCTTCGCGCGGTGATCGACACCAAGGCCCTCGGCGAGAACACGATCGTCATCGACTGCGATGTACTGCAGGCTGACGGTGGAACGCGAACGGCAGCCATCACGGGCGCCTACGTGGCGCTCGCCGACGCGATCGAGTGGGCTCGCACGAAAAAGTTCATTGGGCAGAACTCGAAGCCGCTCATCGACTCGGTCGCGGCCGTGAGTGTGGGAATCGTCGGCGGCACCGCGCTCCTCGACCTCGCCTACGTCGAAGACGTGCGCGCCGAGACCGACATGAACGTCGTCGTCACCGGTCGCGGCCTGTTCGTCGAGGTGCAGGGTACCGCGGAGGGTGCCCCGTTCGACCGCAGCGAGCTCAATGCCCTGCTCGACCTTGCGCTCGGCGGAACCGCAGACCTCACGAAACTGCAGGTCGCCGCACTAGCCGACTGACGGGTCCATCGGCGGCATCCGCCGGTGAGCGGTGGGATGCGCGCCGAATGCGGTAGCCGGGTCGTCGGGTCGTCGTTAACTTTACTGGTAGCGTCTGGTCATTGTCGGATTGGAGTAGCTGTGAAGAAGACAATCGCCGTCGTCAGTTCGTCACCGTGAAGTTAGTTCTGGCTACCCACAATGCACACAAGGTGGAAGAGCTGAAGAGGATCCTCGGTGACCGCCTCGAGGGAATCGAGCTCGTCGGCTACGACGGGCCGGAGCCGATCGAGGATGGGGAAACCTTCGAGGCGAACGCGTTGATCAAAGCGCGGGCGGCCGCTATCCACACCGGGCTGCCAGCGATCGCAGACGATTCCGGCATCTCGGTGGATGCGCTGGGTGGCGCGCCCGGCATCCACTCGGCGAGGTACGCCGGCACCCGCAACGACGCGGAGAACGTGGCTCTGCTGCTGGCGAACCTCGGCAACCGGGTAGACCGCAATGCCCGGTTCACCTGCGCAGCCGCGTTCGTGTTCGGGGCGGTTGAGCGCGTCACCGTCGGCATCTGGCCTGGCGCCGTGCTGCACGAGACCGCCGGGGCTGGGGGCTTTGGCTACGACCCGATCTTCACGCCGGCCGGGTTATCGGTGAGCTCTGCCGAACTTCGCGCGGATGAGAAGAATGCGATCAGCCACCGAGCAATCGCTTTCGGTGAACTCGTCGAGATTATCCGGCCACTCCTGCTCCGCTGATCCGCGCGTGCGGATGATAACGACCCTCATTCCTATCTGGGTCGATCCCGTGGTCGGGGCTGCGGCCGAGGCATAGCCTTGGCTCATGGCACATGACGAGCGAGGCCACTCGCACTCGAGCGCCAATCGTCGTCGGCTGGCTATCGCAATCGCGATCATCGCGGTCTTCCTCGTGGTGGAAGTGGTTGGAGCATTCCTTTCCGGGTCGCTGGCGCTTCTCGCGGATGCTGGGCACATGGTGTCTGACCTCCTCGCGCTCGTCGTCGCGCTCGTCGCAACGGGTATTGCCGCACGACCGGCCACCGACCGCCAGACGTTTGGGTACCAGCGGGCTGAGGTTCTCGGTGCACTGTTCAACGGGCTGCTGCTCGTGGTCGTGGCCGTTGTCGTCGCCATTGAAGCAACTGGGCGGCTGTTTTCGGCCACGGACAGCCTCGTACAGGGCACTCCGCTGCTCGTGATCGCGGTCACCGGACTCACGGCGAACATCGTCGTGATGCTTATACTGCGTGCGGGCGCTCAGACCTCGATCAACCTACGCGCTGCATACCTGGAAGTGCTCGGCGATATGTTCGGGTCGATCGCGACGATCGTGGCGGCCGTGGTAATCCTGTTGACGGGATTCGAGAAAGCGGATGCCATCGCATCCCTGCTCATCGCAGCGATCATCGTGCCGAGGGCAACCAGTCTGCTGCGCGATGTGGTGCGGGTACTCAGTGAGGCTGCGCCGAAGGATACGAGCGTTGCCGAGATTCGGCACCACATTCTCGAAACCCGCGGTGTCGTGGGTGTACACGACGTGCACGTCTGGGCGATCACGAGTGGTGCGCCGGTGTTCTCGGCACACGTGATTGTCAATCGCAGTGTTTTTGCGGAGGGCCGCACCGGCGCGCTGCTCGATGAACTAGGTGCGTGCCTCACCGACCACTTTGATGTGGCCCACTCCACTTTTCAACTTGAGCCCGTCGAGCATGCGGCGCATGAAGATCGACACCACGACTAGAATTTCGGTGTGCCGAAATTTACTGGAGTTGCCGTCGCAAAGCCGCGCACGCTTCTGCTCCTCGGCCCCGCATTCGTCGCAGCCATTGCATATGTTGATCCTGGCAACGTGGCCGCCAACCTCACCGCCGGTGCGCGCTACGGCTATCTGCTCCTCTGGGTCTTGATCGCCGCCAACGCGATCGCGCTGCTCGTGCAATACCAGTCTGCCAAGCTCGGCATCGTCACCGGCAAGAGCTTGCCCGAGTTGCTCGGCGAACGGCTGACAACCACGCCCCGCCGCCTCTATTGGGTGCAAGCCGAATTGGTTGCGGCAGCAACGGACATTGCCGAGGTTCTTGGTGGTGCGATCGCCCTCAAGCTCCTGTTCGGTCTGCCCTTGGTCGTTGGGGGAGTGATCATCGGGGTCGCGTCCATGGCCTTGCTCGCGATCCAATCCCGTCGTGGCCAGCGTTCATTCGAACTCATCATCATGACCCTCCTCGCAGTCGTCGTTGTGGGGTTCGTGGCCGGTCTCGCATTCACCACGCCTGACCCGGTCGCGATCGCGGCCGGCATCATCCCGCGATTCGAGGGCACAGATTCGGTGCTGCTCGCCACAAGCATGCTCGGTGCCACGGTGATGCCTCACGTGATTTACCTGCACTCTGCGCTCACGCGCGACCGACACGGCGTCACCACAGAGCCCGGTCAGATCCGCGAGTTGCTGCGCGCAACCCGAGTGGATGTCATCGTCGCGCTCACCCTGGCGGGCGCGGTGAACATCGCTATGCTGCTTCTGGCTGCGGCGAGCCTGCGTGGAGTTGATGGACACGGTGTGCGCGGTACAGACACGATCGAGGGAGCCCACGCGGCGATCGTCGGGGCGCTCGGTCCACTGGTCGGGGTGGCGTTCGCGGTGGGCCTGCTTGCCTCGGGGCTGGCATCGACCTCGGTGGGCACCTACGCCGGGTCGGCGATTATGGGAGGGCTGCTCAAGATTCGCGTACCACTGCTCCTGCGCCGAATCATCACGCTCGTGCCAGCACTCGTGATACTCGGCATCGGGGTGGACCCGACCCACGCCCTTGTGCTCAGTCAGGTGGTGCTGAGCTTCGGTATCCCCTTTGCGCTCGTGCCACTCGTTTACCTCGCGAGTTCGCGTCAGGAGCTCGGCGAGTTTGCGAATACGGCATGGCTGCGCTGGGCCGGATGGATAGCAACGGCGGCGATCGTGCTCATCAACCTCCTGCTCATCGGGCTCGTGGTGGCTGGTAAGTCCTGATGGGCTATCCGAGTGCGGTCGAGGACTACGTGAAAGTTATCTACGCCCACACCGAGTGGCAGACAGAAAAGATCACCACCAATGGAATCGCGGGAAGGCTAAAACTGGCACCGTCGTCCGTCACCGAGATGGTGAAGAAGCTCACGGCTCAGGGTCTCGTAACTCATGAGCCATACAGTTCAGTTGAGCTGACACCAGCTGGCACCGCCCTCGCCCTGCGCATGGTGCGGAGGCACCGGCTCATCGAGACTTGGCTCGTCGGTCACTTTGGCTACAACTGGGACGAAGTGCACGAGGAGGCGGAGATTCTCGAGCACGCCCTCAGCGACCGTCTCCTCGACGCAATCGACAATGAGCTCGGCTGCCCGACGCGTGACCCGCACGGCGACCCGATCCCGAGTCGCGACGGTACCGTGGCGCGACCGCGTGCTGTGCTCCTGGGTGAGACCGCGGATGGCGGCATCGTGGTGCGCATAAGTGACCGTGATCCCGCCTTACTTCGGCAGCTCGACGCTTCGGGGATTCGGCTCGGTTCACGGGTAACACCGGGTGGGCCTGGCGACGCATCGATCTGGGTAGCCGTAGATTAGTGACCGTGCCCGACCCAGAAACCCCCGCAGCACACGCTGCCGACCTGCCCATCGAAAAGCGCATCGCCGTGGCTGTAGCGCAGTATGGCGAGACCGCGGTCGTTTCGCGGTCGATCTCACTCATCGCCGGTAACAATGAGGGCGAAGACTTTTTACTCTCGGTTGGCGGCGAGCACGCCCGGGGCATCATCAACGGTGCCCCGCCGCTCTACTGGCCTGAACTGTGGGGCATGCGCGCGCTTCTCTACGTGTGGAACGATAGCGCGACCGTTGCTGTCACAGCCGGTCTGCAGAATCAGGCGTGGCGGGTGCGTGAAATGTCATGCCGCGTGAGCGCGACGCGAAAGATCATGGTGCGCGCTGAAGTCACCGCACTGCTCGTCGACGAGGTTCCTCGGGTGCGGGCGGCCGCGGCGAGGGCGCTCGGCGCGATCGGCAGCGCGGCGGATGCTGACAGCATCCGCTCGATCCTGAAAGACCCGGAGATCGATGTGCGACGTGGCGCACACGAGGGACTGTCCACGCTCCGCTCCCGTTTTCCTGAGGCGAAGGCCCAGTAGTCATGCGCGTTCCCGTTGAGCTTGGGTATGTCGACCGGCTTCGGTTCGCAGTGCGCGAGTATGGGGAAAGTGGCTTGGCCGCGAGGTCGGCTCATCTGCTCCACACCGGCGAGGGCGAGAGCGCGCTGATCGAGTTTCTCGGCGGGAAGGCCGCTCACGGCGTCATCGATGGCAGTTGGCCGCGCTATTGGGCGCAGGCTTGGGGCGCGAGGGTGCTCGAGACCTATTGGGTGGCAGCAGCGGCAAACGCTGTCATTGCCGGGCTCAGGCACCCTGAGTGGCGTGTGCGCATGGCGTGCGCTCGCGTGTGCGCTGTTCAGCAGCTTGACTGTTCCGACGATCTCGCCGCCCTCGTCACCGATCAGAGTTGGCGCGTTCGAGACGCCGCGGCGTGGGCGCTCGGCCGGGTCGGTAGCGCCGAGCATGCGCTGGGAATGCGCCCCCTGCTCGACGACCCCGAAGAAAAGGTGAGGGCGCGCGCACAAGCGGCCATCGCCGAACTCGCCAGTCGGCTTGATCGCCCTACCGCTGAACTGCTCGCCACACAGACAGCGACCAAGCGCAGCGGCATTGCGACCGACGATGCCGCGACCGACGACGCCGCGACTGAACCAAGCGCCGCGGTGGGGGATGATCGCTAGCGGTCGAAGTCGGCCTTCGGAACTACGAGTGCTTCGGCTTCGGCGTCCGTCAGAACTTCTGAACCGGCCTTGCGAGCCTTGATGGTCGACCGAATGTAGTGGTAGATCGTGGGCACAAGCGTCACGACCACCGCGCCCAGCAGAATGACGTCAATGTAGTGCACGACGAAGTCTTTCACCAGCGGAATAGAACCGAGCAGGTAGCCCGCATAGGTGACTCCGGCCCCCCAGATCATCGCCCCGATGAGGTTGTAGAGGGAGTACTTGCGGTAGTTCATGTGGCCGACGCCCGCGGCAACCGGGGCGAACGTACGAACGATGGGAACGAACCTGGCGATGATCACGGCTAACGCGCCGTACTTGTCAAAGAACGCGTTCGTTCGTTTCACGTTCGCGATGCTGAAGAGACCACTCTCGCGGCGTTCGAAGATGCGTGGTCCGGCCTTATGGCCGATCAGATATCCGACCTCCCCGCCGAGGAACGCGGCGACACCGATCGCGAGGCATACCCACCAGATGTCGATCTTGATACTTTGGAGGCTGGTCGGGTCGGTTGCGGCAAAGGTCAGTACCCCGGTGATGATCAGCAGAGTGTCTCCGGGCAGCAGGAAGCCGACGAGCAGTCCGGTCTCAGCGAACACGATAAAACAGATGCCCAGCAGCGCGAATGCGCCAAAGCCGGCGATGAGGTTGGCAGGATCGAGCCACGGGATGAGGGATGAGGGATGCAGCACTGGGCGAACTCCAAGTCGTCTGGCCAGCCGAAACCAGCAATGCTATAGAGTACCCGTTAGTACGCGCCTAGCACCGATCAGCCGGGCGCGCCCATCGGCCCGCGCGGTGATCCGACCGACAGAAAACAGGTGATGCTCGACTAGGCTCACCGACATGACGGTCGAAAGCGCGCTCCTGCAGTTCGCGGTCTTGGCTGGGCTTTTGACGATCACGCCCGGGCTCGACACGGCGCTCGTTCTCCATTCTGTGCTGCGGTTCGGGCGCGGTACGGCGTTTGCCACCGCTGCGGGCATCTGCACTGGCTCATTCGTTTGGGGTGTCGCTGCAGCCGTCGGTGTGGCTGCACTTATCGCGACCTTCCACTTTGCTTACATCGCCCTGAAGGTGATCGGCGGGCTGTATCTCGCATTTCTCGGCGTGCGGTTACTCGTCAAATGTATCCGCGGACACTATCCAGATGTCGACGACCTCGAAGCAGCGGATGCCCCGCTGGCGCGCACCCCGCTGCGCTCGTACGGACGCGGCTTACTATCCAATCTCCTCAATCCGAAAGTCGCGGCGTTCTATGTCGCAGTGCTTCCCGTCTTCCTCGTTGCCGGCATCAACCCGGTAGGAATGGGCGCCCTCCTCGCGGGAATCCATGCGATTGAAAGCATTGTGTGGTTTGCCGCGATCATTCTCAGCGCGCACTCGGTGCGTCGTTGGCTTAAGAGCCGCACGGCGCAGCGCTCGATCGACGGCGTGACGGGAGTGGCACTGCTCGGATTCGGTGCGGCCCTCGGGCTCAGCGCGCGCTAACTCGATAGTCAGGGCTCGCCTCGCGCCGCCCTGACACCCAAAAAGTCGCTGGCCTCACGGTGCGGGAGAAGGGACGTGAACCCTCTTCGATGCGTTGTATGGGCGGATCACATCTTTGAGATCCGAGTACCTGGGATCATTTTGAATGACTATGACTCGCTATGAATCATGTCGATTCATTTCACATATCGACAAAATATGGGCAACCCGAGCCGCGGTCTTTGCGACAGATCAGTCGGCGAGAAGCCGATCGACCATGACGAGCAACTCGGGCACTCGCAGTGATGCGGCACCCCACACCACGGCGTCGTCTACCACGGTGTAGCCGTGGGCGAGGATGTTGCGAAGCCCGATGATCCGGGAAATTTCGGGGATCTGCTGTGCGGTCTCGAGATCGGCGTTTCGCAGGTTCTTTAACGCTTCGCCGACGATCTCAAGCTGACGTTCGACCGCAGAACGGCGCAGTTCGTCTGTGGCATAGCTCGTTACGTGGAGTCCGACGATGAACCCGGCGATTCGAGTCGCCGCGGTGTGCACATCCCACAGGAGTGCGGCTGACTCAGGCTGCATAGACTTCCTCGGCGCCCTCCGACGCGGACGCGGTGAAGTACGGGTTGCGGACGGCGTTGGCCATGACCAAGTCCACAGGTCGACCCAGCAGGGCTTCGAGATCTTCCTTGAACCCGAAGTAAGCGTCGAAAGCATCTTCAGAACCGGGGCCGAACTCAACCAGGAAGTCGATGTCACTGCGCTCGCTGTCGAACTGTGCAGAGGTAGCTGAGCCGAAGATCGTGAGACGACTGACACCGTGCGCACGGCAGGCGCGAGCGATCGCGACGCGATCAAGCGCAATGGCAATAGTCATGGCGAAAGTCTACTGATCAGCCTCTCGCGACACAGCGAGTCATTTTCTCGCAACTCGGAGTCGCCATGATCGATGCCGCAGATTCGCGTTCGTGCATCGCTCCCGGCATGTGGCAAACACAAGCACCCCAAGAGGCTAGGTGCTTCCGGAACCCGGGACGGGTGGCCGTTGGTATGAGCGCTTCGATCGGTGGGGCATAGATCCCGATCACGAGTGGCACGTCCTGTGCTGACAGAGTCTCGCGGGAGCCTGGAACGCGAACGTCGACCCAATTGCTGGGAAGATTGCGACAAATCAGTGGTGCGGGAGAAGGGACTTGAACCCTCACGCTCGAAAGCACAGGAACCTAAATCCTGCGTGTATACCAATTTCACCACTCCCGCGACGATCCCAGTGTAGATCGGTACCCGATGCAAGCGTGGTTGCTATCTCGCCACGACGGATGCCAGCGAACCGGGGGTTGTCACCATTTACCATGGCGTTGCGCATCGCGGGGTGGGCCGCCGTTAGGCGCACTAGCAGCTCTGTGCTGCGTCAGTCGAGGCAGCGAGAACTCTGATTGTCGGCTCGACCCCCTGCGGAATCCCACTTATCAGGACGCGTCCTGATAAGTGGGAGTCTGCAGACCACAGGTCCGCCGCGCGGCGGACGTCACGTGTCGCTTGCTGCTGTTGCAATGCCTAGGCCGCAGCTCCCGGTGCCCGGCCTCGGCTTGTGCCGCCGCCGCCGCCGCCGCCGCGGCCGAACGCCATGTGCCACTGGAGCTTGCCCTGTGGAAAACTCGCGAGGCAATGACGGCCGCGCCACCACAGTTGATCCATGTCCCGCGCCGTGTCGATCATCACAGACCAAGTGCGTGCCCGCGTTCGGCATGACGGGGTCGACCTTTCCACCGATGGCGCGCTGGCCGACCGCTACGTGCGCGACGAGGTGCGCCGCTACAGCGAGCGGGCGCTCGGGGGCGCGGTGCCGCTGCTCACTGACGAAAGTCATGCCACGCGGCAGATCCTCGCGACGCTGACCGGGTTCGGCGCGCTACAGCCATACTTCGATGATGCCGAGGTCGAAGAAATCTGGATCAACGCGCCCGACAAGGTGTTCATCGCCCGCGACGGCATCCCCGAACTCACGAATATTGCACTCACCGACGCGGAGGTGCGCGACCTCGTGGAGCGCATGCTGCAATCTTCCGGCCGCCGAGTAGACCTGAGCTCACCCTTTGTTGACGCGTCGTTACCAGACGGTTCACGGCTACATGTCGTGATCCCCGACATCACGCAGAAGCACTGGGCTGTAAACATCCGCAAGTTCAGCCAGCGTATTCGCGACCTCCACCGGCTGGTCGCGCTCGGCACGTTGACCACCCAGTCCGCTGAGTTCCTGCGCATGTGTGTGTTGTCTGGCCAGAATATCCTCGTGGCTGGCGCTACCCAGAGTGGCAAAACAACGATGCTGAACGCGCTGCTCGCCGCCGCTAGGCCGGGGGAGCGGGTCGTTACCGTCGAAGAAACGTTTGAACTCGATATCGCGGCGCGCGACACGGTAGCAATGCAGTGCAGACAACCCAACCTCGAAGGCACAGGCGAGATCAGCCTTCGTCGACTGATCAAGGAAGCGTTGCGGATGCGCCCAGATCGCATCGTGGTCGGCGAAGTGTGCGAAGCCGAGTCGCTCGACCTGCTCATTGCGCTCAACAGTGGGCTGCCCGGCATGTCGAGCATCCACGCGAACTCGGCGCGTGACGCCCTCATTAAGCTCTGCACCCTGCCTCTTCTCGCCGGGCGCAACATCGGCTCTGAGTTCGTGATCCCCACCGTGGCTGCGTGTATCGATGTGGTCGTGCACTGCGAGCTCGGCCGCAACGGCAAGCGCCGGGTCATCGAAATCGTTGCTCCCAGCGGGCAAGTCACGAGCGGAGTTATCGAGACGAGCACGATCTTCGCAGTCCAGCGCGGCGCTCTTGAAGCCACAGGCAGCTACCCCACGAAGACCGGCAAGTTTCGTATCGCCGGGCTCAACCCGGCGGTCGTGCTGTCGGGAGTGTCCGCATGACTATCGTCTGGGGTCTCGCGCTCGGAGTCGGCGCGCTGCTCGTTGCTGCTCCGTTTCTGTGGCCAGCCTCTCGTAGGCGATTGCGCCGTGCAGGTCTACTCGGTGCACTGCACGAGAAGCTCATGCGCGCTGGTATGTCTACCGTTCAGCCGGCCGCACTGATCGCCGTTTCGGTCATTCTTGCGATATCGGTTGGGGCGATCGTCTTCGCGGTGGTGCCGGTCACGGTTCTCGCCCTGGCAGCCGGTGCGGTCGCGCTCGTCGTTCCGGTGTTCGTCGTCGGCTGGAGGGGAAAGGCGCGACGGCGAGCGAGCCGTGTTCTCTGGCCCGACGTGGTCGACCATCTGGTGTCTGGCGTGCGCTCCGGGCTCGCCTTGCCCGATAGCGTGGCAACGCTTGCGCACACGGGCCCACCACTCACCCGCGAAGCCTTCGCCGAATTCGAAACGCACTACCGCACGACCGGCAACTTTTCGCTCTGTCTCGACTCCCTCAAGGGCCGGCTGGCGGATGCCACGGCCGACCGCATTCTCGAAACCCTTCGCATGTCGCGCGAGGTCGGCGGCAGCGAGTTGACCACGGTCTTGCGTAGCCTCGCCGCGTATCTCAGACAGGAAAGTGCCGTGCGCTCCGAACTCGAGGCGCGACAGTCGTGGCTCGTCAACGCGGCACGCCTCGGCATTGCTGCGCCGTGGATCGTCCTCCTTTTGCTTGCGACCAGGCCCGAGGCCGCTGCCGCGTACAACACGGGTGCCGGCGCGATACTGATCGTTACCGGTCTCGGTGTAACCGTTGTCGCCTATCGAGTGATGATTGCACTGGGGTCGCTGCCCGATGAGCGGCGGTGGTTCCGGTGACGTCGATCGCAGCCTGGGGCGTGGTGTGCGGGATCGCTCTTGGCCTTGGTCTGTGGTCGCTGGTGAGCCTTACGCCGCGCCTGAGCCGCCCTCGCCTCGCCGATCGTGTCGCGCCATACGTTGCCGACTTCTCGTACGGGGCCCGCGAACTGCTCGACCGCAAGACAGTTGATCCTCTGCCGGTGATCGGCGCGCTGTTCTCTCCGTCCATCGTTCGGGCTCGCGAAATTCTCGGTCGGCTATTTGGCGGCACTGAGACCATTGCTCGCCGTCTCCGACAAGCCAACTCCAACGTTACCGTCGACGGATTCCGCACCCAACTACTGGTCTGGGGCGGGGGCGGCGCGATTGTGGGACTTCTCGTGAGCATCGCCGTCGCGCGCGCCCAAACGGCACCGATCGCAATGCAGGTCGCCATCGTGATCGGCAGTGCGGTGCTGGGTGTGATTGCGCGTGACTCCCTCCTGCAGCGCGCGGCGAAAGCTCGAGTAGCGCGTCTTGCGAGCGAACTACCGACTGTGCTCGAATTTCTGACACTGAGTCTGTCGGCGGGGGAGGGTGTCCTCGACGCCATTCGGCGGGTCGCTCGCATTAGCGGTGGCGAGCTTGCGAGCGAGCTCGGATCGGTCGTGTCTGCTGTGAACACCGGGCTCCCGCTCGGCGAGACGCTCATCGCCCTTGCCGACGACCTTCAGTTGCCCCCATTCACTCGTTGCGTTGAACAGCTCACCGGCGCGCTCGACCGCGGTACGCCGCTTGCCGAGGTGTTACGCGCGCAGGCGCAGGATGTGCGCGAAGACGCTAAGCGCGAGCTCCTCGAGGTCGCCGGAAAGAAAGAAATTGCGATGATGGTGCCGCTCGTGTTCCTCATCCTTCCTGTGACCATTGCATTCGCGATCTTCCCCGGCATTCTCGTTCTCCAGATGGGTCTCTAGAAAGTAGTCAGACATGAAAATAGCGCGCTCCGTCCTCCGTTCCGACCGCGGTGATGTGCCCGGCTGGGTGCTGATCACGCTCATGACTGCCGGGCTCGTGATCGTGATTTGGGGGCTTGCCGGCCCCGCGCTCGGCAGCGTGTTCCAGCAGGCGATCGAACGCGTTTCCGGCTTCTGACCGATGCCGCGCTTCATCCGATTTCTCGCGAGTGATGCGGGCTCTGCGCCCGCCGAGTTTGTGATGGTCGGGGGGCTGCTCACGGTTCTCACGCTCTCGGTGATGCAACTGGGGCTCGCCCTGCACGTGCGAAACACGCTCCTTGACGCCGCATCCGAAGGCGCTCGGTTCGGTGCCCTCGCCGATAATCGGCTCGGTGATGGAGTCGTGCGCACTCGAGACCTCATCACGACAGCGCTCGGGCCGGCTTATGCGAATGACGTCACGGCCACCGCAGGCAGCTACCTCGGGCACCCCGCCGCGATCGTGACCGTGCGGGCACCGCTGCCTCTCATTGGACTGTTCGGTGCATCGGAGGGTCTGGAGGTTGTCGGTCATGCTGCACTCGAAACGCTGCGCTGACGACTCGGGCTCAGCATCGCTCGAGTTCATCACGGCCGGGATGATCCTGCTCGTTCCGCTCGTCTACCTCGTGCTTGTGATGTCGGCCGTGCAGGCGGGAGCCCTCGCAGTGGAGGGTGCCGCGCGGCAGGCTGCTCGGGTGTATGTGCAGTCGGCGACGCCCGCTGAGGCGACGGGTGCGGCCCAACGTGCCATCCAGTTTGCGCTCACCGATTACGGTCTAGACGCACACTCGGCGGTCGTGTCGGTCAGCTGCTCGCCGACCCCGGGCAACTGTTTCACTCGGCAGGGGTTTGTGACGATTACCGTTGCGACGACGGTAACTCTGCCCATGGCGCCTGCCGTGCTCAGCCGCAGCCTGCCGCTGGCTATTCCGCTGTCTGCCACTGCCACCCAGCAGGTCTCACGATTCTGGGGGTCGGGATGAGACCGCTGAGAAGCGATGAGGGTTCGACCTTGCCGCTTATAATCTTCTACGGCTTCCTCTCGCTCGTATTGATCTTGATGGTGGTAGCGGCGACGTCGCTCTATCTGGAACGCAAGCGACTGTTCGTCGTGGCCGACGGCGCAGCACTGGTTGGGGCAGAAGCCTTTGGCCTCGACGACGTCACCATCACGCCCAACGGCCCGCGCCCGACGCTCGAATCGGCGGATGTCGCCACAGCAGTGAGCGGCTATCTCGCTCACGCGCAGACGGCCGGCTTCGAGTCGCTCTCACTCGACCGCGCCGCCACGCTGGACGGCCGCAGCGCCACCGTCACGCTCTCAGCGTTCTGGCATCCGCCAGTGGTCTCGCTGCTCGTGCCACAGGGTTTCCGTATTGAGGTAACGGCGGTCGCGCGGTCGGTGTTCAGTTAGCACTCTCGGCCGACCCGACGCGCAGTGGCCTGGCCGTGCGCCCTGTTCCGCGCGTCAGTGCGCCCAGCCGAGGAAGTTTTCGCGCGTGAGCGGCGCGAGCTCGATGGAGTCGAGTTCGGCGCGAGAAAACCAGCGCGCCTCCTCGATTTCTGCCGCTGCGACGACCGCGCTACCGATCGTGACGTCGAAGACATCGCAGTCGACGACGTGGCCAGGCTCGTTGGCGGCAGTCGCTGTGAAGCGCCCGACGTGCCGGAACGTCTCAGAGTCGACCGTCAGCCCCAGCTCCTCGTGCAGTTCTCGGGCCAGGCAATCCGCAGCCGACTCGTCAGGTTCGAGCTTGCCACCGGGCTGCATGAATGCGGTGGTCGCGTGTTTGCGCACGAGCAGCATCCGCCCGCTCGCATCGATGATGAGCGCGGCGGCGATGCGCAGGATCGGTGCAGCCATCTGGCTCAAACGCGCGGTATGTATCGCGGCAGGTATCGCAGCAGAATACCGGCACCGATGAGCCCGATAACACCCATCACTCCTGCGGCGAGGGAAAGCGACGTGATGGCCGTAATCCCGGCGATGGCGAGAGGGGCACCCGCCCCGCCGAGCCCACCGGTGAACCGCCAAGCGCCCAAAAACGGCGCGGGGTTGGTCTTGTCGGCCAGGTCGGCGCCCAGCGTCATCAGAATGCCACTGCCGAGTCCGTTCGCGAGCGCGAGAAGCATGGTGGCCGCGACGAACCAACTGGTGGCGCCCGTGAGGTCGTGAGTGAACGCGAGCACGAGGTGGCCGACTGCCAGGCCGATCATTGACGGCAGCGCCGACCAGAGCCGACCGAAGCGATCCATGATCTGGCCGCTTGAGTAGAACAGCGCGAAGTCCACTGCCCCGGCGATGCCGATGATGATGGCCGTGGTCGATCCGCCGAGACCGATGCTCACGGCCCACAGCGGCACGATCACCGCGCGACTTGACCGCATGGCACCGATCAGCGCGGCACCAGCACCCAGTCGAGTGAGTACGGCGCGGTTGAGTGCAATGGTGCGGAAAAGCCCCGTCGATTCTTTTTCGGCGAGCACTTCTCCTTCGCGCAGTTGCCGGCCATCCGCGCCGCGCACGGTTCTGACGGCCCCAAAACTCTTCGTCGGATCAGGCAAGGTGACAAGCACAATCGCCGCCGCCGTGCACATCACGAGATGGATCCAAAATGCCACGGCGGGGCTACCGAACAGGTGGATGCCGCCCGCGGTGAGAAAGGGACCGAGGAAGAACCCGAGACGGAAGACTCCGCCGAGCGTTGACAGCGCCCGTGCGCGGTAGACGATCGGTACGAAACTGGTGAGAAACGCGTGCCGGGCGAGTGCGAAGACCGCGCCGGAGAGTCCCACCAGAAAGATGCCGAAGCCGAGGGCGACCGCGTTCGGTGAAAGCAGGCAGATCACGAGCCCGATGACCGAGAGCGCGGCCGCCCCGATCATGGCCGGGCGTTCCCCGATGCGCGCAACCAGCCATCCGCTCGGAATATTGCCGGCGAGCTCGCCTACCGTGATCGCCGCGGCGACGAGGCCCGCGATCGCGAGGCTTGCGCCGAGGTTGTCGGCAACCGTGGGGATGATCGGGATGATCGCACCCTCGCCGGTAGAGAACAGCAGAGTGGGCAGGAGGGCCGGGAGTGCGATCGAGCGCCAGCGAAACGGCGGCTCGGCGGTTGACATCGTTTTCCAGACTACTCGCTCGCGGGTAGTCTGGAGTCCGACATGATCGAACTGGATATCTCTGAGCAGGTTGCTGCACTCCGCTCGACATTCAGCGACATCCGCTCGGTGGTTGGCGTGGACAAGCTCGCTGTGGAGATTGCCGACCTGAGCGAACAGGCGGGTGTTCCCGACCTGTGGGACGACACGGAAAAGGCCCAGAAGGTCACAAGCGCGCTGAGTCACAAACAGGCCGAGCTCGCCAAGATCATGAGTATTGCCGGTCGACTTGACGACATTGAAATTATGGTAGGGCTCGCGAACGAAGAAGCGGACGAGTCTGCGGCCGCAGACGTACACACCGAACTCGCGAGCATCCAGAAGTTGCTCGGTGAGTTGGAGGTGCAGACGCTTCTTAACGGCGAATGGGACGCGCACTCGGCGGTCATTACCATTCGCGCGGGCGCCGGTGGCGTGGACGCGGCTGACTTTGCCGAGATGCTTCAGCGCATGTACTTGCGCTGGGCTGAGCAACACAAGTACCCGGTCACGATCATGGACACCAGCTACGCCGAAGAAGCCGGCATCAAGTCGACGACGTTCGAAGTGGATGCGCCATACGCGTTCGGCACGCTGAGCGTCGAAGCCGGCACCCATCGCCTCGTGCGGATGAGCCCCTTCAACTCGGCCGGTAAGCGGCAGACGAGTTTCGCCGCGGTGGAGGTCATTCCGCTCATCGAAGAGGCGGGGGCGATTGAGGTTCCGGAGAGCGACATTCGCGTGGACGTGTTTCGCTCAAGTGGCCCAGGTGGTCAGTCTGTCAACACCACGGACTCAGCCGTGCGCCTTACCCACTTACCGACCGGACTCGTCGTGTCGATGCAAAACGAGAAGAGCCAGATTCAAAACCGTGCAGCCGCGATGCGCGTGCTGCAGTCGCGCTTGCTCATCATGCAGCGTGAGCAGGAAGCGGCGGCGAAAAAAGAGCTAGCTGGAGTGATTACGGCGAGCTGGGGTGATCAGATGCGCTCATACGTGCTTGCGCCGTACCAGATGGTGAAAGATCTGCGCACCGACTACGAGGTCAATAGCCCTAGCGCCGTGTTCGACGGCGACCTGGACGGGTTCATCTCGGCCGGCATCCGCTGGCGTAAGCGCGACAAAGAGTAAACGAGCAACGGTGGTCAGTGACGTGAGCAACTAGCCCTGCGCAAGCACCGAGACGTCGTTCCACTTTTCCCAGTTAGCGATGCGACCCGCGTAATCGGCTTTCGCGATCTCGAGCGGGCCGGTGCCGAAGAACACACGTAGTGGCGGCTGTTCGGCGTCGACTATCTCGAGGATCGCTTTCGCGCTTGCTGCGGGGTCACCCGGTGTGCCGAGCCGCACCTTGCGTGCGGTGACCAGAGCTTCCCGCATCGCCGCGTAATCGGGGTTCGCGTCTGAGAAGGATGCGGATGCGCCGCTCCAGTCGGTGGAAAACCCGCCGGGTTCGATGAGCGTGACATTGATCCCGAAGCCCGACACTTCCTGCGCGAGCGACTGCGACATACCTTCGAGTGCCCACTTCGAGGCGTGGTAGAGGCCGAGGCCCATGAACGCCGAGATCCCACCGATCGATGAGACTTGGATGATGTGACCCGACCCCTGCGCGCGCAGGAACGGGAGGGCGGCCTGGGTCACCCACAGTGCACCGAACACGTTGGTCTCGAGCTGCGCGCGCGCCTCTTTTTCGGTGACCTCTTCGATGAAGCCGAAGTGGCCGTAGCCGGCGTTGTTGACCACGACGTCGAGGCGACCGAAGGTTTCGTGGGCGATTTTTACCGCCGCGAAGTCAGCCTCCCGATCCGTGACATCGAGCTGGATGGGAAGGATCGCCGCGCCAAACTTCGCCACCAGGTCATCAAGCGAGTGGATATTGCGAGCCGTTGCCGCAACTTTGTCACCGCGGTCGAGGGCCGCCGCAGCCCACTCGCGACCGAAGCCACGGGACGTGCCCGTGATGAACCACACCTTTTCCGTCATGACTTCAACACTATGACTTCGAGTGCGTTCTCACTCACCTGAGGGTCGATCGTGCCGAGACTGTTCCTGCTTCGCGCCGTGCCCCGTGGTGTGTACGCACAGAATTCCTGAGAATATCGGCCGCGGGGGTGTCGATCCCCGGGTTGTGGGCAACCCTCCCTATTCTCGAACTGAAATGATTCGGTTTGACGGGGTATCCAAGTCGTATTCGCGCACGATGCGGCCAGCGCTCAACTCGGTGAGCATCGAAATTCTTAAGGGCGAGTTCGTGTTTCTGGTCGGTGCATCCGGCTCAGGCAAGTCGAGCTTCTTGCGCTTGGTTCTTCGCGAAGAGACTCCAAGCACGGGCACGATCCACGTTCTGGGCGAGCGTCTCAATACGCTCTCGAGTCGCAAGGTTCCTTACTTTCGACGTAACCTCGGAGTGGTATTTCAGGACTTTCGCCTGTTGCCGAACAAGAACGTTTTCGACAACGTGGCCTTCACCCTGCAGGTGATTGGCAAGAGCAAGGGCTTCATTCAGGAGGCCGTACCCGACGTGCTGAAGATGGTCGGCCTAGCGGGAAAGTCCAACCGCTTTCCCCACGAACTTTCCGGCGGCGAGCAACAGCGTGTCGCCATCGCCCGCGCGATCGTGAACAAACCGGCAATCCTGCTCGCGGATGAGCCGACCGGAAACCTGGACCCGGCAACATCCGCAGGAATCATGACTTTGCTCGAGCGAATCAACCTCGGGGGCACGACGGTTCTCATGGCTACCCACGATGCCGGCATCGTCGACCAAATGAAGCGCCGGGTGATTGAGCTGATAAGCGGTCAGATCGTGCGCGATGAGCGTAAGGGCGGGTACCAGACGCAGGCCATCCCGATCCAGCGACTCGAAGAGGAGGAGCAATCAGCAGCGCTGAGCTCCGTGACCACGGAACTGCCCGACGACGCGTCGACGGTGATGTGGCGTCGCCCGGCCGTTGAGCCGGAGGAAGCACCCCAATGAGACTCGGACTCATCATGGGCGAGGTCGGAAGCGGACTGCGCCGCAACGTCTCGATGGTCATTTCGGTGATTCTTGTCACCTTCATTTCGCTCACCTTCGTCGGTGTCGCAATTCTCATGCAGATGCAGATCGGGCAAATGAAGGGCTACTGGTATGACCGCGCCCAGGTTGCCATCTATCTCTGCACGAGTGTCGACACGACCGGTAATTGCAGCCAGGCCGAGGCTACCAAGGGCCAGATTGCCGCGGTTAAGACGCAGCTGGATTCGCCCGCGCTCAAGCCGTTCGTTCAGAAGTACGAGTTCGAGACACACGCGCAGGCCTACAAGAACTTCCAAGACCAGTTTTCCAACAGCCCGATCGCCGGCTTCGTGACGCCAGAGACGCTCAACGAGAGCTTTCGGGTCAACCTCAAGGATCCAACACAGGCCGACATTCTGATCGAAAGCATCTCGGGCCTCGCCGGCGTGCAGAACGTCGAAGATCAGCGCGGCTACCTCGACCAAATCTTCTCGGTGTTGAACGCCGCGTCGTATACGGCGATCGGTGTCGCAGTGCTCATGCTCGTTGCGGCCGTGCTGCTCATTGCCACGACCATCCGTCTCTCCGCGTTCTCGCGACGCCGAGAACTTGGGATCATGCGGCTGGTAGGCGCCTCCAACCGGTTCATCCAAACGCCCTTCATTCTCGAAGGCGTGTTCGCGGCGCTCATCGGTTCGGTGCTGGCGGGCCTCGCGATCGTGGGGATTGTGCAGTTCTTCGTGCAGGGATATCTGACGAAGGCGCTGCAGAGCACCACCACCCTAGTCGGCGTGAGCGATGCCCTCATCGTTGTGCCGATACTGATCGTGCTGGGGATCGCGCTCGCTGCGGCATCCGCCGGAGTTGCGATCAGTAGGTACCTCAAGGTCTAACCGCGCATTGCCGGAGGCCCGTCGAGGGTCGTCGCCTAGCGCGTTAGACTGGTGGGCTGTGACACGACAGGAGACCGACAGCCATGCCCAGGGACCGCGGCCAGAAGGTTGTTGCCAGCAACCGTAAAGCGCGCCATGACTACACGATCGAAGACACCTACGAGGCCGGGCTGGTTCTCACGGGTACCGAGGTGAAGTCATTGCGGCTTGGTCGGGCGAGCCTTATTGACGGTTACGGCTACATCGAGGCAGGTGAGGCGTGGCTCGACGCCGTACACATCCCGGAATTCAACCAAGGCTCCTGGAACAATCATCCTCCGCGCCGCAAGCGCAAAATGCTTCTGCACAAAGAGCAGATCCTCAAGATCCACAACAAGATAAAAGAGGGTGGTTACACGCTCGTGCCACTCTCGATCTACTTCCTCGACGGCAACGCAAAGGTTGAACTGGCCGTGGCGAAGGGCAAGAAAGAGTATGACAAGCGGCAGGCGCTGCGGGAGCGGCAAGACAAGCGTGAGTCGGATCGGGCGATGTCGGCCCGTAGGAATCTGGGCGACTAGCTGCGCTCGGCTTTGCTTCCCTTTTCAGGCTGAGCCGGGTTGTTACTGGACTATCCATTCACCCCCCGGCTTAGCCTGAAAAGGGAAGCACAACCGGTGGCACTTGTGCCGCGCGTGCCGGTGTAATACTCACTTCCCGGGTGCGGGCTCGCACGGTGTCAGGCGGCGGTCGGCGGATAGACCATGGCGCCCTCCCGACCAACGCGCGCGACGAGCATCCGTCTGGTCGAACATGACCTTCATGACCGCGTCAATCACGGTACCGCCGGGTTGACCGGCCACAGCTGCGGCGATCGCGGCGCACCATCGAAGGCGATCGGAGCAACTCACTGTAGTCGCCGGTACGCGGTGGGGCGTATGCTAGAGGACTGCCTCGATGAGGCAGCCTGACAATTCAACAGCGTGTGATAGCGACCCACTCCGAGTTCACCAGAGCTATGCGAGTGAGCATGGGGATGATCGGTTTCGACATTGCCTGCGAAACTGCGAGAAGCGGGTCGAGGATGCAGGGTTATCTCGTAAACGATCTCTGCAAACAATAAGTGCCAATTCAAACAGCACTGTCTCTGCCAAGGTTGACTTCGCCCTCGCGGCGTAGTCGCTTTCGCACTATATAGAGACCGTCAGTCCGGGAATGCTCTCTACCCGGGTTCTGGCGTAATTCAGAGAGATTGCTGCTGTGTTGTGTTTCATAGACACACGCCTTAGGGCACAGCGGGACGTTAACTAAGGCTGGGCTCGTCGGTTTAGGTGCCAGTGGCAAATTCCGGAGCCAAGTAGAACGCTTTCGCTGGCTATACCCGTAGAAGGCGCAGGATTACAGCAGTGGACGGGGGTTCAATTCCCCCCATCTCCACCATCGGTTGCTATCGCACGTTGTTGATGCAGAGGGAGGGTCGGCCGACGGCTCGACTGTGATGCAGATCTGTCTTCTGGAATAGCAGATCTGTTCTCTGGAATGGCAGCACTGCGTTGCGGATCGGCGCTGCGGAACTGCGGATCTGCGGATCTCCGCCGTGCGCCGTCAACTGCTCCGCCGCCTTATCGTGATCAGGGTTGGTGGTTGATGGGGAGCACTCGCGAAGCGCGTGCAGCGAATCGGTCGTTTCGATGTCGCGCAGGCACACGGCGGGGTTAGGGCAGCGATTAGTCCACTACCGTTTTGCGCTCTTCAACGTTCCGGTGGTCTTGCCGTTCGGGTCAGTTGCGAGGCAGACAATCTCGCGATCGCCCTGCGCCCAACTGCTTTTCGTGGGGTAGTAGTACGAGAAGCTCAGTGACGACGAGCTGTAGTCGATTCCGATGAAACCAGAGAACTGCGCTGTGCAGCCAGCAGTCGCCTGCTTAGCCTCGGCGTCAACGCCCGGAAAGTCGCTGTCGGTCATTTTGATTGACGCGAACACTTCACTATCGTGCTGCTTAGCGCAGCTGATCGTGGGTACGGTGCTGACGTCACCCTCGGCACTGCCATCGTTGAGGCAGTCGCCGACCTTGATCGTAAAGACGTCGGCTTTTGTGCCTTCGCCGCTTACGGTGCCCGTGCTGCCCCCATTGTTGGCGAGATTGCCGAGGAGACTGCAACCCGCGAGGGCGAAACAAACGACTCCAACGGCAGTAAGGGCGAGGGTGCGCGCCCAGATTGTTTCTCGCGAGATGCTCATTGGTTTCTCTTTCCGCGTTAGGAAGTGCCCTCGACAAACTCATGAATCTGACCCCGAGCCTAGCGAGTCAACAACCGGTCGCGTCGGCGATCTGGAGGTGTCTCATGACAGCTCTCCTCATATTACTGAATCAATTTCAGTGAACTCACCACTGTTTCGTGCAAAATTCCATTGGTCGCGAGCGCCGTTCCGCTCCACGGACCGGACTCGCCGGTCACCGCGCTGAATTGGCCACCGGCCTCCTCGACGATAGGAATCAAGGCCGCCATGTCATACGGCTTGAGGTCGCATTCAGCGACGATGTCGAGAGATCCCTCGGCCAGCAGCATGTACGACCACATGTCGCCGATCGCGCGAGCGCGCCACACCCGCCGTGAGAGAGCGATGATCTGATCGAGGTAGCCCGCGCCATCCCAGCCCTGGATGTTGTTGTAGCTGAGCGACGCATCGGTGAGGTCGGCGACGTGACTCACCGCGAGCCGCTGGGGTTCATGGCCGACGGCCTGACCCCACGCGCCGTGGCCGGTTGCCGCCCACCAGCGTTTGCCGAGCGCTGGCGCACTCACGACGCCGACGACGGGCACTCCGTCCACCGCTAGGGCGATGAGAGTGCCCCAAATCGGCACTCCACGCATAAAGTTGGCGGTGCCGTCAATCGGGTCAATGATCCACTGCCGACGCGAATCGCCGTGCGTTCCGTACTCCTCGCCGAGGATTGAGTCGGTGGGGCGAGCACCCGCAATTGCCGAGCGGATGCTGCGCTCGACGGCCTGATCGGCGTCGGTCACGGGGGTGCGGTCTGGCTTGGTCGTCACGACAAGGTCGAGCGACTGGAAGCGGTCGAGCGAAATGTGGTCGGCGTTCGCGGCGAATGCGAGCGCGAGGCTGAGGTCGTCGGCGAGGGCGTAGTCGGTCACGGCTTTAGCGTAGCGTCGGCGAGTGAACGGGCGACTAACGCAGATTCACGAGCCTGCGGGGCGCCGCTCGGAACCGAGGGTGGTGAGCAGGCGTTGTAGCGAATCGAGGCGAAGGGCACCGAGTTCGCCCAGATCGCCCGCCTCGACGGCTTCGGCAATCACGCAGTCCGGGGCATCTGGCAGGTGCGTGCAACCGCGCGGGCAGTCTTCTGCGACGGCAGCGAGGTCGGTAAAAGATTTGAGAATATTCGCTGGGTCGATATGCCCGAGTCCGAACGATCGCACCCCCGGAGTATCAACGATCCAGCCGGTGCCGATGCGGTAGGAGATAGTGGATGATGACGTGTGCCGCCCGCGACCGGTCACGTCGTTGACGCGGCCGATCGCACGATTCGCGTCGGGAACGAGCGCGTTCACGAGAGTCGACTTGCCTACTCCTGAGTGACCAACGGCAACGGTCGTGTGACCCTGGAGCGCTTCGGTAATCTCGGCGATCGGGAAATCATCAGAGCGCATCGTGAACACCCGAAGGTCGAGGCCTGCGAAGTTAGCTAGGAAGTCAGCCGGATCAGCGAGGTCAGTTTTTGTGATGCAGAGAATCGGCGTGATCCCGGCGTCGAACGCCGCGACGAGATACCGGTCGACGAGTCTCGGGCGTGGCTCGGGGTTAGCCGCGGCGACGACGATCAGCATCTGGTCGGCGTTCGCCACGATGATGCGCTCGACCGCATCCGTGTCGTCTGCGCTGCGACGCAGAAGCGTGGTGCGCGGCTGGATACGCACAATGCGCGCCAGACTGCCGTCGGCACCGGTCGTGTCACCCACGAGATCCACCCAGTCGCCCGCGACGACCGAAACCTTGCCAGCCTGGTTTTTGCCGAGTTCGCGCGCACGAGTAGCTATCAGCTGCCGCTCGTCTCGCGTGTTCTCGGCGATCCAGACGCCGTATCTACCGCGGTCGACGCTGAAGACTCGGCCGCTCACCGCATCCGCATGCTCCGGCCGCAGTTTACTGCGCGGCTTATTGCCCTTCGGATTTGGTCGGACCTTGGCTGCTGATTCGTCGTACTCGGAGTACTCCTCGTCGTCCTCGTCGTCAGCCAACCAACTCACAGAAGATCGACCGCGCCGATAATCGCCGGGGTGCCGCCAAGCATTGCGGCCCAGAGTTCGGGAAACTGTGGAATTGTCTTCGCAGTCGTACCGATGTTGTCGATCTCGACGCCGGGTACCGCGAGCCCAATGATCGCTCCGGCGGTCGCCATCCTGTGGTCGTCATAGCTGTGCCAGATACCGCCGTGCAATGGCCGAGGCCGAATGATGAGCCCGTCGGGCGTTTCGGTCACATCACCGCCGAGCGCGTTGATCTCGGCTGCGAGAGCGGCGAGTCTGTTAGTTTCATGGCCACGCAAATGGGCGATTCCGCTCAGAATGGTGTCGCTATCGGCGAGCGCGGCGAGCGCGGTGATCGTCGGCGCGAGTTCGCTTGCCTGATCGAGCGTGATTCCATGGATCGAGCCGGTGCCGGTGACCCGTAGGGTACCGTCGACGGCAGAAATTTGCGCCCCCATCCGTTCAAGAATGCTCACCATCTGCGCACCGACCTGGGTAGTCGCTCTGGGCCAGCCGGTCACCGTGACCGAGCCGCCCGCGATGAGCGCGGCCGCCAGAAACGGGCCAGCGTTAGACAGGTCGGGCTCGATGTCGATGTCTCGCGCCTCAATTTCACTAGGCTCGACGACCCAAAGGTCGTGCTCTGGGCTGTGCACCACCACCCCCCGCGCTGCGAGGGTAGCGATGGTCATCGCAATGTGCGGGAGGCTCGGCAGCCGTTCACCGGTATGGCGCAAGCGCAGGCCGTTGGTGAATCGCGGCGCGGCGAGAAGCAGGCCAGAGACAAACTGGCTCGATGCCGATGCATCGATCTCAAGGTCACCTCCAGCGACCGCGCCGGTGCCGTATACGCTGAACGGAAGCGCTCCACGGCCGTCATCGGTCACGTCAACGCCGAGCGCCCGGAGAGAGTCGATGGTTGCGCGCATGGGGCGCAAACGTGCCGCAGGATCGCCATCGAAGGCGACCGGGCCGAGCGCGAGTGCGGCTACCGGTGGTAAGAAGCGCATCAGCGTGCCAGCCAATCCGCAGTTGATCGAGCCACCGGTGAGCTCGCCCGGCGTGACGAGTAAATCGGGGCCGAATGTGCCGTCGCCCGGCTGCGCGATGATAGACACACCGAGCGTCGTCAGCGCCTCGATCATCAGCGCGCTGTCTCGCGAGTGCAGCGGAGAGCGCAGGAGTGATGGTCCGTTTGCGAGCGCAGCCAAGACGAGTTCGCGGTTGGTGAGACTTTTCGAGCCGGGAAGCTGGAGCACTGCCGCAAGTCGCTCGTGAGCAACCGGGGCGCGCCAGAAGCCGCCGTCAGCCTCAGGCACTGGGCGGTCGTCGCCGTAGGGGTTGAACTGCGGTTGCGCAATTTTGGAAATCGCCATCGCTATACAGGGTAGCCGTGGCGTGGAATAGGCACCTCATCCGCGCTGTTGGGCTCGATGACGGTACGCGAAACCCGGATGGAGCGCCGATGACAACTGCACTGGCCACGCGCCGGGGTAACGCTATGCTCGGCAATCTAGACTGGGCGCTGATGAGTACTGAAGCACCAGACGAGCCAGTGACCGACGTTGTACGCGAGACACCGGTTGCGCAGGATCTTGCCGCGAAACGCGCCCTTTTCGAACAGCAGGCACTGCCGTTCATGGACCAACTTTACGCCGCAGCCATGCGCATGACACGCAATCCTGCGGATGCCGCTGACCTCGTGCAGGAAACGTTCGTCAAGGCGTTCACGGCATTCGGCCAATTTCAGCAGGGAACTAACCTCAAGGCGTGGTTGTACCGCATCCAGACAAACACGTTCATCAACATCTACCGCAAGAACCAGCGGAACCCCTATCAGGGAACCATTGATGACCTCCAAGACTGGCAACTCGGCGGTGCGGAGTCGGTCACCCAGTCGAAGGCCACGCGGTCCGCTGAGGCCGAGGCGATCGATCACCTCCCTGACAGCGCCGTCAAAGATGCTCTGCAGGCCATCCCCGAAGATTTCCGCCTTGCCGTGTATTTCGCCGATGTGGAGGGCTTCTCCTACCAGGAGGTAGCCGACATAATGAAGACGCCCGTGGGTACCGTGATGAGCCGCTTGCACCGCGGTCGCCGGATGCTGCGGGACCTTCTCGCTGACTACGCACAGGAGCGCGGCTTCGTCGTCGCGCCCGCGAGCGCCAAGAAACCTGTTTCTGGGGGAATGAAATGACCGACTGCGGTTGCGAAAAGGCGAAAGCCGAGCTCGAAGAGTACCTGCACCGTGAGGTGAGTGACGCGGATTTTCGCGACATCACCGAACACCTCGTCAATTGCGAAGACTGCACCGGTGAACACTTGGTCGGTGTCGCTCTTACGCTCAAGGTAAAGCAGGCCTGCCAAGAAAAGGCGCCTGAGGGCTTGCTCGCCGCCGTTCGGTCGAGGCTCGCTGGCGCATAGCGCGATTCGCTGAGCCCCTCGGTGATGTTAGATCGACCGTGATGTTAGATCGACAGAGCTCGATTGATCAGGTCGGCCTGCTCTTGCGCACTCCGCTTCGATGAACCGGTGGCTGGTGAGGCGGATGCCGGGCGAGATGCAACCGCGATCGTGCGGCCACGCAGTTGCTTGGCCAACTCGAAACAGATAAACGGCCAAGCACCCTGGTTTTCCGGCTCGTCTTGGGTCCAGACCAGGTCCGCATTCGGATACTGCTCGAGCACGCTGTTGAGCTGGGCGATCGGGATTGGGTAGAACTGCTCCATGCGCACAATGGCCACGTTCTGTTGTTCGCGCTTGGTGAGTTCGGTGGTGATGTCGTAGAAGATTTTGCCGGCCGTTAGCACCACGCGCGTGACCGCGGTCTTATCGGTAACGCGCGCGTCGTCGATGATCGGCTCGAAGCGCCCCGTGGTGAAGTCGGAAACGTCGCTTGTGGCACCGCGCAGGCGCAACATGGCCTTCGGTGTGAAGACAATAAGCGGGCGTCGCGGCCGTGCGTACGCCTGCCGACGGAGCAGGTGGAAGTACGATGCCGGGGTCGACGGGCGCGCAACTGTCATGTTGTTCTCAGCGCACAATTGCAGGTAGCGCTCGATGCGCGCTGAGGAGTGATCGGGCCCCTGACCTTCATAGCCGTGCGGTAGCACCAGCACGACGCTCGAACGCTGCCCCCACTTTTGCTCGGCACTCGAGATGAATTCGTCGATCACAGTTTGGGCACCGTTGGCAAAGTCACCGAACTGCGCCTCCCAGAGCACGAGGGCGTCTGCGCGCTCGACCGAGTAGCCGTATTCGAAGCCCACGGCCGCGTACTCGGAGAGCAGTGAGTCGTAGATCCAGAAGCGGGCCTGTTGCTCACTGAGGTTCGCGAGCGGTAACCACTCCTGGCCATTCTCGCGGTCGTGGAACACCGCATGACGCTGTACGAAGGTACCCCGGCGGGTGTCTTGGCCCGCCATGCGCACGGGTGTTCCTTCAAGAAGCACGGAGCCGAGGGCCAACAACTCGCCGAAGCCCCAATCGATCGAACCGTTGCGGCTCATCTCAACGCGTTTCTTAAGAAGTGCCTGCAGTTTCGGGTGCACCGAGAACCCCGGCGGCACATTGTCGTGAGCGTTGCCGATGAGGGTAATGACCGCGGGATCGACCCCGGTGGTCGCGGGTTCGCCGATTGCGTCATCCTGCTGCGACTCGGGTCGCTCGAGGTCGGAAATGGCGTGGGTATCTTGGGTGATGATGGGCATCGAGCCGGTCTGTGCAGCATGAGTTTCAGCAAATGCGCGCTCTAGGCGGTCCTGAAAGTCTTGGTGGCTCGCCTCGTACTCTTCTTGGGTAATGTCGCCTCGGCCGACGAGAGCCTCCGTGTAAAGGGTACGCACGGAGCGCTTCGCCTCGATGAGGTTATACATGAGTGGCTGCGTCATCGAGGGGTCATCGCCCTCGTTGTGGCCGCGTCGGCGGTAGCAGACGAGGTCGACCACGACGTCGCGGTGGAATTCCTGACGGTAGGCGAACGCGAGCTCGGCGACGCGCACGACCGCCTCGGGGTCATCCCCATTGACGTGGAAGATCGGGGCTTGAATTGTCTTCGCGACATCCGTGGAATAAATCGACGTGTGCGCTTCAGCCGGCGGGGTCGTGAAGCCGACCTGATTGTTGATGTTGACGTGCACGGTGCCGCCAGTGCGGTATGCCCGCAGCTGCGACATCTGCAGAATTTCGACGACGATACCCTGGCCAGCCATCGCGGCATCCCCGTGAACCATGACGGGCAGCACGGTGAACGTGCCGATCGGCCGGCGGTCTTGTTTGGCGCGAACGATGCCCTCCATCACGCCATCGACAGCCTCGAGGTGCGAAGGATTTGCCGCGAGATAGACCGGAATTTTCTTACCATCTGCGGCCGTGAATGTGCCCTCCGTGCCGAGATGATACTTGACGTCGCCAGAGCCCTGCACGGTCTTCGGGTCTTGGGTTCCCTCAAACTCGCGGAAAATCTGACCGTAGGTTTTGCCGGCAATGTTGG
Source organism: Salinibacterium sp. (assembly GCA_025351795.1). Lineage (GTDB taxonomy): Bacteria > Actinomycetota > Actinomycetes > Actinomycetales > Microbacteriaceae > Rhodoglobus. The sequence goes on from JANXVG010000026.1 coordinate 41,550, forward strand.
TGAGCACGCTCAGACGCCCGCGGTGCGCCATGCCGATCACGACCTCCTCGAGGTTCTCATCTGCGGCCTTCTGGATGACGGCATCCAGTAGGGCAATGGTCGACTCACCGCCCTCGAGACTGAACCGCTTTTGACCAACGTACTTCGTCTGCAGAAAGGTCTCGAATGCCTCGGCCTCGTTGAGCTTGCCGAGGATGCGCATTTGCTCGTCGTGGCTGGGCTTGGCATACGGCTTCTCGACGTGCTCCTGGATCCAGCGACGTTGCGCCGGGTCTTGAATGTGCATGTACTCGATACCGACGGTGCGGCAGTATGCGTCGCGCAGCATCCCGAGGATCTCGCGGAGAAGCGCAGCGCGCTTGCCACCGAAGCCACCCGTGACGAACTCACGGTCCAGATCCCAGAACGTGAGACCATGGCTCGCGATGTCGAGATCGGGGTGCGAGCGCTGGCGGTATTCAAGCGGGTCGACATCGGCCATCAGGTGTCCGCGAACGCGGAACGAGTTGATGAGCTCCTGCACCCGAGCGGTCTTCGAGACGTTGTCTGCGAGGTCGACGCTGATGTCTGCTGCCCAGTGGATCGGGTCGTACGGAACGCGCAGCGCGGCGAAGATACCCTCGTAAAAGGCGTGCTCACCGATCAGTCGTTCGTGGATCTTCTTGAGGAACTCTCCCGAGCCTGCGCCCTGGATCACGCGGTGGTCGTAGGTGCTCGTCAGTGTGATCGTCTTACCGATGCCTAGCTCGGCGAGCGTTTTTGGCGAAGCGCCTTGGAACTCGGCGGGGTACTCGAGCGCACCAGCGCCCACGATCGTGCCAGCACCGCGCATCAGGCGAGGCACAGAGTGCTCGGTACCGATTCCACCAGGGTTAGTGAGCGAGATGGTGTTTCCTGCGTAATCCGCCGCGGTGAGCTTGTTAGCGCGGCCGCGCGCAACGACATCTTCGTAGGCGATGAGGAACTCGGCGAATCCCATCGTGTCCGCGCGCTTGATGCCGGGTACGACGAGTGCCCGCGTGCCGTCGGGCTTCGGAATATCGATTGCGATCCCGAGATTAATGTGCGCCGGGGTGACAACGGAAGGTTTGCCATCCGGCTCGTCGTAGAACACGTTCTGGCTCGGGAACTCCTTGAGCGTCTGCACGATTGCCCACGCGATGAGATGCGTGAATGAGACCTTGCCGCCGCGGGTGCGCTTCAAGTGATTGTTAATCACGATGCGGTTATCGATCAAGAGCTTTGCTGGCATCGTGCGAACGCTCGTGGCGGTCGGAACGGTAAGACTTATGTCCATGTTCGCGGCGAGTGACTTCGCTGCACCCTTGAGGACTGCCGTCTCGTCTTCGCGGACAACCACTGGCTCGGCAGTTTCGGCGGCGACGGCGGGGGCCCGCGGCGGAGCTTCAGCGGGGATGGGCTGGGGCTTAGCTAGTACGGACGTTGTTCGAGCGATCGGCGGGCTGCTCGTCGCCGGTGAGCTCGTGGGGTCTGCCAGAACGGCTGGCGTTGTTTCAGGAACCGCGGCCGGCACAGGCTCCTCGGATGCCGTCATGACCTCGTCGGGGATCTGAGGTTCGCCTCCCAAGGCCGTCTCGATCACCCCGGTCGGCGTCGGATCTATTGTGCTGTGGTATTTTTCGAGAATCGGCCACCACGATTGTTCGACCGAATTTTTGTCTTCGAGGTACTTTTCGTACATTTCATCGACAAGCCACTCATTGGCTCCAAATTCAGACGAGTCGCCAGCCGGCGTTACTCCGGTCACTTGGCTCGACACAACCGACCGCCCACTTTCAGTTCTCTTGGTACCCAACAACTACGGCGACCGCCGCCGGCCACACTATCTCTCAGCTTAATCGCTTTCATCAGACGGCGTCGTCGGTCGAAGGAAGCGTTAGCGTTAATTTCATGCATTTCTATGAGACCGACCAGCAACACGAACTTACCTATTCCGACGTGTTTCTCGTTCCGAGCCGGTCGGCTGTGGTCTCGAGGCTCGATGTCTCGCTCGCGCCGGACGACGGCACCGGCGCGACGATTCCGATTGTCTCGGCGAACATGAACTCGGTGACCGGTCCGCGCATTGCGGCGGCTCTTGCGCGGCGCGGCGCCCTCGGCGTATTGCCACAAGACATGCATCTGCAAGATCTGGATGCCGCTATCCGCTGGGTCAAAGAACAGCCCGTCGCTTTCGACACGGCCGTCACGCTCCGCAGTGATGAGACTGTCGCGAGCGCCTTGGCAACCATGCCGGCAGCGTCAGGTCACGGCGTGATCGTGGTCGGCCCAGACGGCGAATACCTCGGCGCGCTCCCCGCACCGCGACTCGCAACGGCACTCGCCGACGCGCGGCTCGGCGACCTCATCCATGGCGCAGCAACTGCCATCGACGCAGACGACGTCGATTCGGCGCGTGCCGCGTTCGATCTCATGGTGGCCGCTGGCCTCGAGTTCGCCCCGGTGCTGCACCACGGGGCGGTAATCGGCACGCTGAGCCGAACGAGTGCGCTGCGCTCCACGATCTACCACCCGGCACTTGATTCATCGGGCCGTCTCCGCGTCGCGGCCGCCGTTGGCATCAACGGAGATGTCGCTGCGAAGGCGCGAGCGCTTGTCGCAGCCGGTGTCGATGTTCTCGTGATCGACACCGCACACGGCCATCAGGATGGCATGCTGCGCGCCATCGAAGCCGTGGCGGCTCTCGGCCTCACTATTCCGATCGTGGCGGGCAACGTCGTTACGGCCGACGCTGTGCGAGATCTCGTTGGAGCCGGTGCGACCATCGTCAAGGTGGGCGTGGGGCCGGGCGCAATGTGCACGACGCGCATGATGACCGCTGTTGGGCGCCCGCAGTTCTCCGCGGTGCTTGAGACATCAGCGGCTGCCGCAGAGTTGGGCGCGCACGTGTGGGCGGATGGCGGAGTGCGCTACCCGCGCGACGTGGCGCTGGCGCTGGCGGCTGGTGCGGCATCCGTGATGGTCGGTTCGTGGTTCGCGGGCACGATCGAGTCGCCGGGCACCCTGCGAGCGGATGAGAATGGTCGCCTCTACAAAGAGAGTTGGGGCATGGCGTCGACCAGGGCTGTGCGGGAGCGCTTCGATCGCTTGGGCGCATACGAGCTTGCTCGCAAGACACTCTTCGCTGAGGGTATCTCGAGCTCGCGCATCTACCTCGACCCACTGCGACCCAGCGTCGAAGACCTGCTCGACATGATCACGTCTGGGGTGCGCAGCTCGTTCACCTATGCGGGGGCGACGAACCTCGCCGAATTCCGTGAGCGCGCACTCGTCGGCGTTCAGTCGGCGGCCGGGTACGAGGAAGGAAAGGCGCTGCCGGTCAGTTGGTAGCCCGGTAGACTTGTCCGGATCATGGACGACCCTCCAGGCAGGCCTTGTTGTCGCCTAAGACCGACGTGGCAGGCTACGGCGGTGCTGAATTTCTGCACAATTCCCGGGAGCTTTAGCGCGCATGTCTGAGCTCGTGATGCTCGGCATCGGCCTTGTTCTGATCGTCGGCACCGGGCTCTTCGTGGCATCAGAGTTCGCGCTTGTCAACCTCGATCGCTCTGATCTTGAAGTTCGACAATCGCGCGGTGAGAAGCGCTTGAGTCCAGCGATTAGCGCGCTCAAACGCACGTCGACACACCTGTCGAGCGCGCAACTCGGCATCACGCTGACGACACTGCTCACGGGGTACACACTTCAGCCAGCGTTTAGCGCGTTGCTGCGCTGGCCGCTGACCGGTCTGGGCCTGAGCTCAGCAGCGGTAACGGTAATCGCCTCGATTCTCGCCGTTGCAATTGCGACCCTGCTCTCGATGATCATCGGCGAACTCATCCCCAAGAACTTCGCGCTCGCTCTGCCGAGAGAGACCGCGAAGCTGGTGATCCCTTTTCAGATTGGGTTCACAGCCGTGTTTCGCCCCGCGGTGAGCCTCTTGAACGGAACGGCGAACGGCATTCTGCGGCTCATTGGAGTCGAACCAAAAGAAGAGTTGTCTGGCGCTCGCTCGGCGGAAGAGCTGGCATCCCTTGTGCGGCGTTCGGCGCAGGAAGGCAGCCTCGACCACGACACCGCCACCCTGCTTGCCCGTACCCTTGCCTTCGCCAACCACACCGCGCAGGATGTGATGACTCCTCGGCCACGTCTCGCGAGTCTCGACCGCACTGACACCGCACTCGATGTGATTAACCTCGCGCGGCGCACGGGGTTCTCGCGGTTCCCGGTGCTCGACGACAGCATTGACGACGTGGTCGGCATCGTGCACCTCAAGCACGCGGTGGCCGTTCCGCGGGAGAAGCGCGCGGATGTGCCGGTCTCCGCCCTGCAGTCCGAAGCGCTGCGCGTGCCCGAGACCATGAAACTCGACGTGCTGCTTGCCGAACTGCGCGGTCGTGGATACCAACTCGCCGTCGTCGTCGACGAATACGGCGGAACAGCCGGTGTCGCGACCTTGGAAGATCTCGTTGAAGAACTCGTCGGCGAAGTGTCAGACGAGCACGATCGCACCAAGGCAGATGTGGTGCGCTCCTCGGCCTGGTTCACTTTTCCCGGCATCCTGCGCCCGGACGAGTTGCTCGAGCGCACCGGGGTTGCGGTGCCAGAGGATGGCCCGTTCGAAACGGTGGCTGGCTGGTTGATGAGCGAACTTGGTCGACTACCTGTCGTCGGAGACACGGTTGACGTCGCGACCGGCGTGTTTCGAATCGATCGACTCGACGGCCGCCGGATCGACCGGGTGCGATACACACCAGACGCCGAACCGAGCGTCGAGACGGCCGCGGGAGGTGCTCGCTGATGGACGTGTGGGGAATTGCCTGGCTCGGTATCCTGCTGCTGGCGAATGCATTCTTCGTCGGTGCCGAATTTGCCGTGATTTCGGCCAGACGTTCACAAATTGAGCCGAGAGCCGAGGCGGGATCACGCGCCGCTAAGTCGGCACTCTGGGCCATGGAGCACGCAACGCTGATGCTCGCGACCAGCCAGTTGGGAATCACGGTGTGTTCGCTGCTGATCTTGAACGTGTCAGAGCCTGCGCTCCACCACCTGTTGCAGCTGCCGCTCGCACTCACTGGATGGTCGGAGGAGGTAGTCACGACGATCGCGTTCGTCATCACGCTCGTCATCGTGTCGTTTCTACATGTTGTTGTGGGCGAGATGGTACCGAAGAACCTCTCATTCTCGGCGCCCGACCGCGCGGCGCTGATCTTGGCGCCGCCACTCGTGTTTCTCGCCACCGTGCTACGACCCATCATCGTTGCGCTCAACGCCATCGCCAACGGCGCCCTGCGGCTCTTCGGAGTACAGCCGAAAACCGAAGCCAATAGCGTCTACACTCTCGACGAAGTGGCAACGATCGTTGCGCAATCCACGAAAGAGGGCGTGCTGCGCGATCACAACGGCGCACTTACCGCCGCGTTTGAGTTCAGCGAGAAGAAGGTGCAGGATGTCGCGCTGGGCCTGAAATCGCTCGTCACTCTACCCGAAGCCGCTACGCCGTATGACGTAGAGCGTGCCGTAGCGCACCACGGGTTCTCGCGCTATATTCTCGTCAACGACGAGAGTGAACCTACCGGTTACGTGCACCTCAAAGACGTGATCGACCTTGACGAAGACAAGGTCACCGAACCGGTGCCCCCCAAGCGCATTCGCCAGCTCATTTCGATCTTTCGCGGGATGGACCTCGAAGACGCGCTCGCGACCATGCGCCGCTCGGGTGTGCATGTGGCGCGGGTCTTCGACGAATCCGGAGCGACGAAGGGCGTGCTCTTCCTCGAGGACATCATCGAAGAGCTTGTCGGCGAAGTACAGGACGCCACTCGTCGGTCGTAGCGGATGCCGTCGCCCGCTTCGGCCAAGCGCTGTGCGGCCAAGTGTGGTGCGGCGCCAAGCAGTGGCAATGGGTGTGCTCCGGCCTACGGCCTACGGCTGCGGGATACCGCGCTCGATTCAGGTTCAGAATCTGGGTGGTGGGTGTGTACTCGGCAGACTCCCACTTATCAGGACGCGTCCTGATAAGTGGGAGCTATCTCGGCCCGCACTGACTTACTGCTGCTGCGCGACTGTTTACCCTCGTACGCCCGATGGCCCGAGGGCCGATGGCCCGACGGCCCGCACCCGCCGACGGTCCCTATGCCGTTCCGGATGCCACGGTAACCATCGGGTCGGCCAGCTTGTCGGTACATCCAGTCGCGGTAGTCGCGTGGCCTAATTCCTTATTGCGCGATGCACAGACTGCGGCTTCAAGTAGGCATGCAACCCTTCCCTGCCGAATTCCACGCCCAAGCCGGAGTTGTTGCGGCCGGCAAAGGGTGCAGCGTGGTTCGAGGCGAAAAAGTTAAGGCCGATCGATCCGGTATCCATGCGGGCGGCCAGAGCGAATGCGGCATCCGTGTCTGCAGAAAATACCGTGCCGCCCAGCCCGAAACCGGTGTTGTTGGCGAGCTCGACGGCCTCGTCCACCGTCGTGTACTTCAGAATTGACAGCACCGGCCCAAAGATTTCTTCCTGCGCAATGCGCATTCCTGGCGTGACGTCAGCGAACACGGTGGGTGTGAGGTAGAAGCCACGGTCGAAACCGGATGGAACATCTCCACCAGTGGTGACACGAGCTCCGTCGGCAATCCCCGAGCGGATATAACCGGCCACGGACTCCCGCTGAGTGGCGGTTGCGACAGGGCCGAAGACCGTCGTCGGGTTCATCGGGTCACCCAGCGCCGCCGCCTGAACGGTCGCAGTGACCATGTCTACCAGTTCGCCGTAGCGTTCACGTGGGGCCAGGATGCGGGTAGAGATGTAACACGTTTGACCGGTATTGCGCATGCAGGTGCGAATGAGCACCTTGGACATCTCTACCAGGTCAACGTCTGGGAGAACCAGCGCGGATGACTTACCGCCCAGTTCCAGCGTCACCGGCCGTAATAGTTCGCCACACGCAGCGGCAATTGACCGTCCCACCGGCGTTGAGCCGGTGAACGCCACTTTGTCCACCTGGGGATGCCGCACCAGCGCATCACCGAACGAACCGGGCCCGGTCACCACGTTGACCACACCAGGCGGGATCCCCGCTGCGACGACGGCATCCACTATCTGACGCAGCGACAGCGGGGTAGGCGAAGCCGGTTTGATGACCACCGTGCACCCGGCCATCAGAGCCGGTGCCAGTTTGGCGACCACTAGGTTGATCGGGAAATTCCACGGCGCGATAAGGGCACAGACGCCCACCGGATCCTGACGCACAACGGTTTCAGCAGATCCGTCAGGGAATCTGCGGATATCCGGGGTCTCCATGTACGGTGCCAGGGAGGCGTAGTAGCGAAATATTGCCGCGGCATTCGACGCGGCGCGGGAGGTCTCCGCAACAGGAGACCCGTTCTCCCACGTGTTGGTATGTGAGATCGCCTCGGCGCGCTTTTCCACTTCGTCGGCAAGCCGCAGCAGGTAGACGGCGCGCGCGGACGGCGCCAAATCGCGCCAGCCGGTGCCCGCGAAGGCGCGACGCGCAGCGGAAACCGCCCGGTCGAGGTCCGCCGCGGAGGCGTGCGGCACAGAACCCCAGACATCCTCTGTTGCGGGGTTAGTCACCAGCGTGCGCGCACTGCCATCCGCTTTCACCCATGCGCCGTCAATAAACAGATCATCGGTATGGGTATACGGCAACACGGCTGCACCGATACCCATTCGAGCAGCACCCATCAGAGCAGCGCCGTCTTCAACAAGGCCTCGGAACGTTCCAGGTCGGCAGTTGCCATCTGGAATGCTGCCGCGGTAATGAGCTCCGGGACAATTTCCGCGCGCAACCGCCGGCAGTAGACCGCGGGCGTCTGAGCGAACCACCCTGATGCCAGCGCAATACCGGCCGGAGTAAAGCGCCAGAGTCGGTCTGCGTCACGTACCAGCGAATCCTCAATCGAGTGACTCTGGGCCCGGGTATCGTGCCCGTCGATGATGTCCGTGACCCGGCTGATGAACTCCTCGGTGTAGCCGAGGCCGGGGAGTACTTCACGCGCAATCTCACACCCTTTAACCTCGTGTTCGAAACGGATTTGGGCTTGTCGCCAGTTCGTTCCGAACCCTTCAGAAATAATTTTGGACTCGTCTACGCGCGCCCAGCCGGTGTCATGCAACAGAATCGCCACGCGGACCACCAGTCGGTCAGCCTCCGGGTGCGCGTCGCACAGCCGCTCGGCGAAAGCGAAGGAAATAGGAATATGGATGTCATTGCCGCGGGCGCGCATCTCCCGTTCCACTGATCTCCAGAGCGGATCGAGGTCGTTTGAGGAATCACTGGCCAGGGCAATCGGGGAGGTATCGATGGGATGTTCGGTCTGCAGAGTCATGGCGTTCTCACTTTCTGGGTAGCGCCGGGGCAGCGGAAACAAGCTTCTTGAGTGGAATAGACGTATCGGTGGCGACCGCGGCGGGAATCGCCAGGCCGGTGTGGAGCGCGTTACGCACGGCGATGAAATCCAATGGACTGTTCACGCAGTCGGCGGCAATGATGTCCCCACCTCGGTAGTAGAGCACCGAGAACTTTTCTGTATCAGGGTCACCGCGGAGCACCACCTGATCGTGCCCACCGGATAGCCCGGCGATCTGGAGCTTGAGATCCGCCTGATCGGACCAAAACCACGGCACCGTCTTGTACTCGGCATCCATGCCCAGCAGTGTGGCTGCTGCAACCTTCGCCTGCTCCACGGCATTCTGTACGCTCTCCAACCGCAGTCGCCCCACACCCCAGGATGTGATCGAGGGGTTGGGCATATTTGCGCAATCGCCGGCGGCCACGGTGACCCCGTCAGACGCGAGCGCCCGGGAATCCACCACGATGCCATTGTCGACCTCAAGCCCGAGCTGCTCGGCGAGTTCGATTCGAGGAAGCACGCCGACGCCGATAAGCACCACCTCGGCCGGCAGTACGGTGCCATCGGAAAGTTCGACACCGGTCACAGTGTCGTGCTTCCCGACAAACCGAACCACCTGGGCGTTGAGGACGACGGTGATGCCGCGGCGACGGTGTGCCTGGAGGTAGAACGCACTGGTCTGTTCCGAGACAGCGCGACCGACAAGCCGCGGGGCGGCTTCCAGAACGGTGACATTCTTACCGGAGGCTCGGGCGCCCGCTGCGACCTCAAGTCCGATAAACCCGCCACCGACCACGACGACATTCCTCGCCGTGCGCAACCGTTGCTCGAGGATCGCCGCCTCCGACGCATCTCGCAGATAGCTCACGCCTTCGAGCTCAGAGCCTTCGAAGGGAATTCGGCGAGGCGTGGCCCCCGTGGTCAGCGCCAGCCGGGAGAACGGGAATCGGCGCCCGGACTCGGCGACAGCCTCACCGCCGGTCACGGTGCGGGTGACCGCGACAATCCGCTCCCGGGTGACGAGTTCAATTGTGTGATCCCGATAAAAGTCGTGGGTGCGGAAGGTTAGCGAGTCCGCGGTTACCTCGCCCTTGAGGAAGGCTTTGGACAACGGTGGCCGTTGGTAAGGGGCGTGCGGCTCCTCGCCCACCAGAACAATCGGTTCGGTATCACCCAGTTCACGTAGCGTGGAAGCGACTTGGACTCCGGCCTGGCAGTTGCCAATGATGAGCGTGCCAGCACGCGAGTTCTGCGTTGCGTCAGTCATCACCACTACACCTGCGTTTCCGGGGTCTGCACACGGATGTCCATGTCGTCGTGAAGGATGAGCTGGCAGGAGAGCCGGGAGTTTTCTGCGCGGTCAACCGCGGTGCCGTCTAGCATGTCGTTCTCCAGATCTTCCATTGGTGGAAAACTCTCGACGCTGCTAGGACAGACGAAAACGTGACAAGTGGCACAGGAGAGGCTGCCGCCGCACTCGGCCACAATCCCGGGAACGCCGTTGCGAACCGCGGTCTCCATGACCGAGTCGCCCGGGTATCCGGTGACGGTGACTTCGCTGCCGTCGGATGCGGTGTAGATGACGGAAGGCATTCTTCAGGTCTCCTCTATATTGCCGGACGGCGTATTCATCGGCGGCTAAATGAACTGACGGCCGCCGTCAACCACCAGAGTCTGGCCGGTGATGTAGTTGCTGCCGGGGCCCGCCAGGAACAGAGCGGCCCCCACAATATCTTCAGGCTCGCTGGCCCGCTTGAGGGCCCCGCGCTCCACGCCGTAGTTCTCGGCCCCGTCGATCAGTCCGTAGCTGGCTTCGGTGAGGGTGAAACCGGGTGCGATCGCGTTGACGGTGATGTTGCGATCCCCGAGTTCTTTGGCAAGCACCCGAGTCAGGGCGATCACTCCGCCCTTAGACGCCACGTAGTGTGCCCACTGGGCCGAGCCACTCATCACGGTGGCAGAAGACAGGTTGATGACCTTCCCGCCGTCTGGCAGGTAGGTCGAGCAGACTCTGGTGACAAGCCAGGGCCCCTTGAGGTTGACCGCCATCACCCTGTCCCATTCGTCAGGATCAAGCTCGGTGAACGGGCCCCGTGTGATGGTGGCGTAGATTGCGGCGTTGTTGATGACGACGTCGATGTGTCCGCCACCGAAGGTGGCGGCTGCAGCGGCCATCGCTGCCACCGACTCAAGAGAGGTGACGTCGACCGCCAACGCGAGGACGGCACCGCCGCCCCCGCTGATCAGTGCGGCGGTCTTCTGCGCGCCGTCGAGATTGATGTCGGCGACGACCACCCGGTCGCCCTGGGCTGAGAAGCCTAGAGCGAAGGCACGGCCCAGACCCCCGCCGGCGCCGGTGATCAGCACCGTTCTGGAGGGGCCCCGGACCGTGCCCGACTCAGGCATGGCTGCCTTCGAGAGCGCTGTCGAGCTGGATCGCGGCAGGCTCGACGAGGGTGCTCCGATCAAGGATGGTGACAGTGCCGTTGTTCCCGTCGACCCGCAGCCACTGGCCGGTCGTGATTTCTGCCGAAGCGGTTCCGGTCCCGGTGACCGCCGGCATCCCATATTCCCGGCAGACGATGGCCGCGTGGCTCATCATGCCGCCAATATCAGTGACGGTAGCGCGGATCTTGCCGAAGATGGGCCCCCACGAGGGCGCCGTGACCGGTGCGACGAGGATGTCGCCGTCGCGCACCTCCGATAACTGGTCGGAGCTGCTGATAACGCGGGCTGGCCCTTCGGCCACACCACTGGATGCGGCCATACCTCGCCAGGTGCCTTCCGGCGCATCGGAATCGCCGAGCCAGTTCTTGATCTGGTCGCTGGTGATGCCCCAGAGCATGAGGGTGAACGGTTCGGTGATGACTGCCGGTGGTGTGTTCAATGCCGGCTGCGGGCGCTCGGCCGACAATGCGTCGACGATGATGCGGCGTCTGGCCACCTCGGCGGGCCAGTAGTTCGGACCGATCGCCGGGGCTCCAACGGCCCATCCGGTCACGTAGTCGAACAGTGCCTCGCGCACTTCGTCGCGGCGCAGGTAGAACATGTCGCTGGCTTCGGGCCAGAAGCCCGCTTCGTGGAGCATCGCCGACAGTTGACGGGCCTTGCGCCAGAACACGCCCATGGTCCAGTGCTCGATGTAGAAGTTGTGGTTCTCGACGTACGGGTAAACCTGACGGGCCAGCCCGAGCTTGCCCTGAAATGCCTCGAGCTGTTCTGGGCTGAGCAGCTCAGAGTATTCGTCGGTGATGCGGTCACGCTCGACGACGAGTTCGGCAACCGGGCGGTCGATGTTGTGACCGTTCTGCAGGCGCGCGATGTAGTCCTTGATGTAGCCAAGCGGCAGCTCGAGGTGATCCATCCAGTACTTGTCGTGCGCGTAGAACCCGTTTCCGACGGTGAAGTTAAACCAGGGGTCCTGGGCTTCGGTCCAGGCCGCGAGCCACTGGGCACCATTGGTGGCCGCACCGATCGAAGCGAGGGTCGCTGTCGGGTCTTCCGTGTTGCCGAAATGACCGGTGAGCCCCAGCTCGACGGCCAGTTTGGCGAGCTTCTTGAGTTCGTCATCCGGTCGGAAGAGTTCCATGTCTACGCCCTGCACCATTTTGGCGACGGCCTGGTCGGGAATTCCGGGGAAAACCTCTTTGCAGAAGGTGAAGAAGTCGAGGTAGGCCACGTAGCCCAAATTGAGAAACTCGAAGTGGTACTGCCAGGCACGGTAGGTCAGCGAGATCAGCTTGTCAAAGTTGGCGAGAAGATCGTTGTTCGGGCCGGTGCCCTTGCCGCTCGTGACATCTTCGAGCGGCACGGCGTCGGGGAGAGCCGTGAAGGACAGCTCGTTGAGCTCGTCAATGGTGCCGCGGATCTTACCCTGCCACTGCTGGAGCAGGGTGTCCCAGTTCTGAAAGTAGTGGCCGGCGCGTTCCATGAACTGCGGAACGCGAGCCCCGATCTCCTCCTCGGGAACACCGACCGGGGACATGAAGACGTAGCCGTTGTGAATGCGGAATTCAATGCCGTTGGCGGGCGGGATCAGCAGGTGGCGGGAGTTGTACTGGCCCAGGCAGGAAACCGCGAACTCGAAACCGATGGTTTCAAACGGCTTGGTCACGGTGGGCCAGTGTTGGCTATCGCAGAACCAGAACTTGGCTTCCTCAACCTCGCGGAGGTTGTCCTGGAACACCAGATTATAGGCGTACAGGTCCTTCCAGCCGTCGGCTGCGGGGGCAGGTTTTTGATTGTAGGGGCTGGGAAATGACTTCTCTGTCACAGTGTTCAACCGTTCTTTCGTGGGTGGTAAGTTCCTAGGCCTTGCCGGCCTGGGACATGAGGGATCTGGTGATACTTTCAATGCCGAAACCGGCTGAGCTCAGGGGGATGGATCCGGTGGCCGTCGAGGAGAAGACGGTCTCAGGGCGGGACTGGAGCAGCAGCAGGTTTTCACCGTCTGGCAGGTCGGCATCCAGCGCCCATTCAATGTCCTGCGGGGTCTTGAAGTGCTTCTCCGCCTTCTTGGCGATGGTCGCAATCGCGGTGATTTCGAGATCGCTGATGCAGCGCTCTGCCCGCCGCTGCACCGACACCTCATGCTCCACCAGGGACTTGTTGCCGACGTTTGGCACCAGTTCGGCGTGCTTATCGCCCAGGGTCTGCCTGACGACCATGAGCATGACCTTGTCCACCGTAATGTTGTCGGGGGTTACCTGCCCGGAGACGACCAGTTCACCGAGGCCGTAGGACGCCTCGATGACAATCTTGGAACGGTCACCCGTGGTCGGGTCCATCGTGATAGCGACGCCAGCGACCCGGGCATTGACCATCTTCTGCACCGCAACGGCCATCGAGAGTCCCTCATTGGGGATGTTGTTCTTCAACCGGTAGGTGATCGCGCGCGAAGTATAGAGCGAGGCCCAGCAGGCACGGATGTGCTCGGTCACGTCCTTCACGCCAATGAGCCACAGATAGGTGTCCTGCTGACCAGCGAAACTGGCATCGGGCAGGTCCTCTGCTGTGGCGGAGGAGCGCACGGCCACCGGCACCGGTGACGCAAAACGGGCCTGTAAGGCGTTGTAGGCAGCCGTGGTGATCTCGCGCAGTTCGGCCGGAACCGGGCGGGAGGTGATCTCGAAGCGCAGTTGCTCCGATACCCGGTCAACAGCCGCGACGTCATCCGCGTCGAGCCCCTGTAACAGGTTGTGGATGTCTTGGGCGATTCCCGCTTCAGCGATGAAGGCGTCGTAGGCGGCGGTCGTGATCGCAAAGCCGGGAGGGACCGGCATCCCGGCCGCCGTCATCGCCACCAACGAGGCGCATTTGCCGCCGAGAAGTTCGTGCTCCGGCGCGGTACCGTCATCGAAAAACTGTATAAAGGGTGCGTGAGCCATCTCTAGGCCTCCCAGGTGACGGGCACCGACGTTGGCGCCCTGAATGACAGGTTTTCACCGAAGGCGATCGTTTCGGGATTGATGAGACGCAGCTGCGGGGCCGCCTTGATGGTCTCTTCCACGACAATCTTGTCCTGCATTTTTGCGAGCATATTGCCGAGGCAATAGTGAATGCCGAAGCCGAAGGACAGGTGGTTGCGGGCGTTCGGCCGGTTGAGGTCGAATACCTCCGGCTCCTCGAAGATCTCAGGGTCACGGTTGGCCGAACCCATCAGCAACAGGATGTTGGCTCCCTGGGGGATCGCGGTGCCGGCGATCTCGGTATCGACGAGCGCCTTGCGCCGCCACCCGACGATCGAGGGACTGAACCGCAACGTCTCCTCAACGGCGGCGGGAATGCGACTGGGATCCGCAACCAATTGCTGCCACTGCTGCGGGTGGCTGAGCAGCACCCGGATCGTGTTGGAGATCAACGTGGTGGTGGTCTCATGACCAGCGAAGAGCAAGCTGTAACACACTGAGGCAATCTCGTGGTCGGAAATTTCTGCTCCGACACCCTGAACCCTGACGAGGTCGGCAACCAGATTGTCGCCGCCCAGCGAGTGCGCATCTGCGACCAGCCGCAGGCATTCATTCCAGTAGTCCACCAGATTATGCGCGTGTGGGATCTGCTCCTCGTCGGAGAGGTCTCCCCACGTCATTGCCGCGCGGGAGTCCGACCACTTCTTGTAGGTCGGCACCATCTCCGGTCCGACGCCGAGAAGACCGAGGATCGTTACCGTGGGGATGTCGACGGCGACATCCGCAAGGAAGTCCCCCATGGCATCCGGGTGTGCCAGCATCTGTGCAAGCAATCGGGCCGTGTGCTCGCGGATGGTCGGTTCCAGAGCCTTGTAGCGGCGCGGCGTGAACTCTTTCTGCACGATGCTGCGCATGCGGGTGTGCTCCGGTGGGATCCGCGCCGAGAGGCCGGAATACGCCGTGAAGCCACCATCGTTCATGATCTTCAGCGCCGCTGCACTGCGCGCTCGCACTGGTGCCTGCGCATTCTCGCTGCTAAACGTTTGCCAGTCGTCGAAGACCGCCTTGATGTCGCCGTAACGAGAGACGATGTAGTAGTTGATCCGTTCGTCGAACATGACCGGCGCGTTTTCGCGCAACGCCGCATATGACGGGAACGGATCGTTCATCTCGAACGGTTCGAAGCCATGGTGGTTCACCGGGCACTGTCCGGCTGCGGCATCCGCTGAATGAGCGGAACCTGCTGTCGTCGTCGAAGCGGTCACGAGATGCTCCTTGGTCGTTGTCCCACGACCGCGTGGAACTAGGTCTATCTAAAGCGCCCGAGCCCACAAAGCAATCTGCGTGTCCCACTGGGTGGAAGTGACTTACGAACCGGTCAGCTTTCGGGTTCGGGCAGCGGATTGCAAAGTTGACAGGGGAATGTGAGCTATTCCCGCTCCAATCCGTCGGGCCGTGCCGAGCAGGATCGGCAGATTCCGCTCGAGCTGATGGGCCCTCGAGATCGGCAAAACTACTCCAAGGCCCCCGAAAATGCGACCGTCACCCTGAAATACCGGCACTGCCAGGGAGCAGGAGCCGAGCCGAACCTCCTCAGAGGTGAGCGCAAAACCCTGGACCCTGATTTTTTCGAGCTCGCGGTAGAGCTGATGAGGGTCGGTCGTGGTGTGTTCAGTGCGCCGTTGAAGTGTTCCACCGAGGGCCGCATCGCGCACCCAGTCTTCTTCGAACGCGAGAATCACTTTGCCGACCGCTGTCGCATGCAGAGGAAGCCGGCCGCCGACACGGGCCGCCTGGGGCACACGCCGCGTGCCATAGACCCGATCGATATAGAGCACTTCGACCCCGTCGCGGATGGCAATGTGCACGGTCTCGTTGGTGAGCCCAAACAGGTCTTGAAGGTAGGGACGCGCAACCTCGCGCAGCGCTCGGCCCGCATGCTGGCCGAGCTCCCAGAGCCGCACGCCGATTTGATATCGACCCCTGGCATCCCGCTGCACGGCGCCCCACTCCTCGAGCTCGCCCAGCAGACGATGCACGGTGCTCTGGGGCAGCCCGCTCTCTTCGCTGATCTCCGACAGCGACCTCGCTGATGCACTTCGTTCGAAGACCGCAAGAATACTGAGGACCCGGGCCGTGACCGATTGTCCTGGAGCCGTTGTCCGACCTGCCATATTGCCCCCTGGGCGTGAACCCACCGATGGCCACTGGTACCGGTTCGGCGTGGTGAACCGAGAATACCAACCTGGTCGGGATAAAAGCGCATGGTGCACGGTTCTCAAAGGCAGGACGCCTACTCAGACGATTCTCCGGCCTGCAGGCCGGCTCTGGTGATCACAGCCAGTCCACCGAGTGCGAGTAGCGTGGTGAGCGATGTCAGGGAAGCCAGCGCAGGCGAGGGATCCCGGCGGCGCGCCGGCGTCACCGGTCGATGATCGTTCGCTGGCCGCCAGGCTGTTCGCTATTCTCGACGCCTTCACGGCACCCGCCACGGCCACCTCGCTGAGCCTCACCGTCATTGCGGAACGCTCCGGCATTCCGCTGTCGACCGCGCACCGACTTGTCGCAGAGTGGGTGAAGTGGGGCGGCCTCAGTCGGCAAGACGATGGGCGTTATACCCTAGGGATGCGACTGTGGGAGGTCGGCGTACAGACGCCGACGGCGCGCAACCTGCGGACGATCGCGCTGCCCTACCTCGAGGACCTGTACGAGACCACGCGCGAGCATGTACACCTAGCCATCCTCGACGGGCACGACGCTCTTTACGTCGAGAAACTGTCTGGTCACCACGCGGTACGTGTCATCTCGCACGTCGGCGGTCGCCTTCCGCTGCATTCCACCGGAGTAGGTCTCGTTCTGCTCGCGTATGCTCCCCACGACGTCATCGACGGCTACTTGTCGACCGCACTTAAACGGTTCCTTCCGAAAACCGTGACGTCACCCGCCGAATTGCGCGGGCGTCTCGCCGGCATCCGTGCGCACGGGATCGCTCATATGTCCGAGGAAATGACGGCCGGCTCCAGTTCCATCGCAGCGCCCATCCGCGACCGTACCGGGCGGGTAGTGGCGGCAGTGTCAATCGTGACGCGCACCGCCCCCGTGCCGACGAACGTGCACGAACAGGCCGTGCGGATCGCCGCCCAGGGAGTCAGTCGAGCTCTCGGCTACCGACGCTCGTCATTCTAAAAAACCTCTCAAATCTTTCACTGAGTGGAAATGCCTGCCCGCAGGTCGGTCCGGCCCCGCACACTGATGCAACGCCCTATCACCGCAGCTAGGAGAGCCTGTGTCCCACGAAACCACTCGCGTTGCCATCATTGGCGCTGGTCCGGCCGGCCTTCTCCTTAGTTGGGCACTGCGCGATGCCGGAATTTCGTCCATCGTCGTCGAAAATCGGTCGCAGGAGTACGTGCTCGCCCGCATCCGTGCTGGCGTACTCGAACAGGGCTCGGTCGAGGCGCTCACTCACCTCGGTCTTGGTGAGCGCCTCGCCACCGAGGGTCTGGTGCACGACGGCATCTATCTTCAGTTCGCGGGCGAACGCCACCGCATCGACTTCACCGAACTCATCGGTCGCACCGTCACCGTGTATGGCCAGCAAGAGGTCGTCAAAGACCTCATCGCGGCGCACACCGCTGCTAATTCGACAATTTATTACGAGTCGGCGGATGTCGCTGTGCACGACCTAGACACGAAGAACCCTCGCGTCAGCTTCACCCATGACGGTCAGGCACACGAGATTTCGGCGGACTTCATCGTGGGTGCGGACGGTTTTCATGGCGTGTGCCGGGCATCCATCCCGACGACGGCCCTCGCTCTGTACGACCGTAGCTACCCGTTCGCCTGGCTCGGCATCCTTGCCGACGTCGCACCGTCAACCGATGAACTGATCTACGCGCTGCACGAAGACGGTTTCGCCATGCACTCGATGCGGTCACACCACATCTCGCGGCTCTACCTGCAGGTTGACCCGACGGATTCCATTGTGAACTGGTCGGATGAGCGCATCTGGAACGCGTTGCATACCCGGCTCGGTGTTCCCGGCTGGACCCTCTACGAAGGCACGATCACCGAGAAGTCCATCACGCCGATGCGCAGCTTTGTCGCCTCCCGCCTCTCCTACGGAAACCTTTTCCTCGTCGGCGATGCCGGGCACATCGTGCCACCCACCGGAGCAAAGGGCCTCAACTCTGCCATCTCCGACGTCACCCTCTTGGCCGCGGGACTTATCGCCCATTACTCGGGCGACGATGCCAAGCTGACCGGCTATAGCGAGCTGGCACTCGCCCGCCAGTGGCGTGCGCAGCAGTTCTCGCAGTGGATGACCGAGGTACTGCACCGCAACTCCACCGACGTGCAGTCGGCCGAGTTCGAGTACCGCAGCCAGCTCGGTCGTCTGGACTATGTCACCCGGTCGCTGCACGCTCAGCGCGGGCTCGCCGAACAGTACACCGGGCTTCCCTTCTAGGTCCCGGCTCCACGAGAGGAACCACCGTCATGACTGAGCAGGCGTCCCAGGAAGAGATCTCGGCCGAGATCGAAGCGATTGAAGCGGAAGCGCGTCTCGACATCGCGCGCGGGAGCGCCGCAGAGTTGCATCCTCGCCGCAACTATCCGCCATACCGCAGCTCAGTGCTGCGGCACCCCACCCACGAACTCGTTCGAGTCGACCCGGAGGAAGTCGAGCGAGTTTCGCCGGCGTTCGGGCACACGGATGTCAACGTGCTGGAGAGCGACCTCACCATCCAGCACTCCGGTGAACCGCTCGGCGAGCGCATTACGGTGTCTGGGCGCGTCCTCGACGGTGAAGCACGCCCGGTGCGTCACCAACTAGTCGAACTGTGGCAAGCCAACGCGGGAGGACGCTATGTGCATAAGCGCGACCAGCATCCTGCACCGCTTGATCCCAACTTCACGGGCGTCGGTCGCCTGATCACCGGCGACGATGGTGAGTATTCGTTCACCACGATCAAGCCGGGCCCCTACCCCTGGCGTAACCACCTCAACGCCTGGCGTCCGGCGCACATTCACTTCTCACTGTTTGGCACGGCTTTCACCCAGCGACTGATCACGCAGATGTATTTCCCGGGCGATCCCCTGTTCGCGCTGGACCCGATCTACCAGTCGATCACCGACCCGGCCGCGCGTGCCCGACTGATCGGCAGCTATGACCACAGCCTGAGCGTGCCGGAGTTCTCGCTCGGTTACCGCTGGGATATCGTTTTGACCGGTCCCAAGTCCACCTGGATGGAGAGCGAAGAAGCTCATGCCTGATTTCGTACCGACTGATTTCGTGCAGACGCCCTCTCAAACCGTCGGACCGTTCTACGGCTTCGCGCTGCCGTACGAGAATGGATCGCAACTCGTGCCCGGTCACCACCCGCACGCCATCCGTCTGCACGGAACGGTCACCGACGGTGCCGGGGTCGCCATTCCCGATGCGCTGCTCGAAATCTGGCAGGCCGACGAGAGCGGCGTTCTGGGCCATTCCCGTGGAAGTCTCGACCGCGATGGGTTCACATTCACCGGGTTCGGGCGCACCGCAGTTAACCTCGCCGGTCATTACACCTTCACTACCGTGAAGCCCGGTGCGGTCTCTGGCGGGGCACCGTATGTGCTCGTCACGGTTTTCGCGCGCGGCCTCATCCACCACCTCTTCACCCGCGCGTATTTTCCGGAGGACGTCGAAGCCCACCAGACCGACACGGTGCTGTCTGCGGTGCCTCGGGAGCGCAGGGCGACCCTCGTCAGTGTGGCGGATGGTGTTGCGGGTGGTGCGGCGTCCTACCGATTCGACATCAGCCTGCAAGGTGCCGCAGAGACCGTGTTCCTGAACTTCGATGCCTGAGCAGTTCACGCCCGCCTCGGGGGGGAGCGCCAGTGGCACGGGGCTGCTCGATGCCGGATTGCTGAACCCGCTCGGCCACGGAAGTAGAGCGGCAGAGCTCACCAGCGACGCCGCGTGGCTGCAAGGGATGGTCGACGTCGAACTCGCCCTCACCCACGCGCTCATTGACGCCCGCCTGGTTCCCGAGTGGATGAGTGCGGTCTGCGATGCCCTGGCGGATGCCGGCCAGTTCAATCTCGCCGCCATTGCGGCCGAGGGACGCGGTGGAGGCAACCCGGTCATCCCGCTCGTGAAGCACATGAGCGCGGCCGCCGAAATCGTGCGGCCAGGGGCATCCGACCATATTCATGTCGGTGCGACCAGCCAGGACGTTCTCGATACCGCGGCGGTGGTGATCGCACACCGGGTGACGTCGGACGTCAGCGCGCAGCTGACCGCGTTCGCGGCCACCTTGGCCACGCTGGCCGACCAGCACCGCGAAACCGTTATGGCTGGTCGTACCCTCGGTCAGCAAGCATCGCCCACCAGTTTCGGGTTTGTCGCGGCGGGCTGGCTCAATGCCGTCGTCGGGGTTCTTGAGCGCCTGCACACTGTGCGCCGCACCCTGCCCGTGCAACTCGGCGGTGCAGTCGGAAACCTCGCGGTGTTGACCGAAATCGCCAGGTTGCGGCGACCGGATGCCACGCCGGAGTCAACGGTCGACACCGCACTCGACAGCTTCGCACTGAGGCTGGGCTTGGCACTGCCGGCCCTCAGCTGGCATACCAATCGCATGGTCATCTCTGACCTGGCCGCCACCTTGGCCGCCGCCGCCGGTGTCGTCGGCACATTCGCACTCGACATCACGGTGCTCTCCCGCACCGAAATCGCCGAGGTCAGCGAACGCCTCGAACGGGGAGACGGCGGGTCATCCGCCATGCCGCACAAGCACAACCCGGTGACGGCCGTACTCATAACGGCCGCGGCCAAACAAATACCCGGGCTTGTCGCCACTCTCTTCGGCAGCATGCTCGCCGAGGACCAGCGACCCAGCGGTTCATGGCACGCCGAATGGCAATCACTGCGAATGCTCGAACGGCTCACGGTTTCGGCAGTGACCGGTGCGGCCTCCCTCGTGGAGCGTCTCGAGATCAGCCCCGAACGCATGCACGCGAACCTTGAGCTCACCGACGGCCTGGTCTTCAGCGAACGGGTTACGACGATGCTCGCCGAAGCCCTCGGCAAGACCACCGCCTTCGACCTTGTGCAGCGTGCCTCAGAGGAGTCGTTCGCAACCAGCCGACCATTGCAGGTTGTGCTCTCCGGGTTTCTCGCTACCGATGGCCACGACGACACCCTCCGGTCGCAGATCTGGGCCGCGTTCGACGTGAACGGCGACCTAGGGCAGTCTGGTGCGGGCATTAACCGAGTTCTTGAACGCTACCGTGCCGTGTGCGCCGGCAGCACCGAAAGGAACGCCGAGCGATGAGCCGCCCCACTATTCTGTGTACCGTCGAGCCGGTACGAAGCGGTGCGCCCGATGCGCAGCTGGTCGTGCTCGGCCCCTCGCTCGGAACGACGACCACGCTCTGGGACGAGGTTGTCGATCAGCTCGCCGAAAACTACCGTGTGCTGCGCTTCGACCTTCCCGGACATGGATTCAGCCCCGCGACAAATGCTCCCTTTACTGTCTCCGAGATCGCGACTGCGGTCATCAGCCTCGTCGACTCGGTTGGTGGGGGAGCGTTCCACTACGCCGGTATTTCTTTAGGCGGAGCGGTCGGTCTGGAGCTTGCTCTCCACTATCCCGACCGGCTGCAGAGCCTCGGTGTGATCTGCTCGGGGGCGAAGATCGGCACGTCAGAGGGCTGGCTGGAACGCGCCGCGCAGATTCGAGCGAGCGGCACGCCTTCTCTGATAGCAGGGAGTGCAGAGCGCTGGTTCGCGCCCGGATTCCTGGAACGCAACCCGGCAGCCAGCTCTGCGGCGCTGGCGAGGTTGCTTGATGTCGATGATGAATCGTATGCGCTCTGCTGCGAGGCGCTCGCACACTTCGATCTCACTGACGCGGTTTCCGACATCCGTGTGCCGACGTTATGTGTGTCGGGTGAGTTCGACGTGGCGACACCGCCCGCCCAGCTCATCGAGCTTGCCGCCCGCATTCCCGGGGCGAGCCAGCTAACGATCAGCGATGTCGCACATTTGCCTGCCATCGAACGTCCGCTCGAATTGGGGGCGCTCCTGCTCGCACACCTGGCCAGTCGCGCTCCGGCCGCTGCGGCGTCCCGCACCGCTGCGGCCACCCACGCCGACGGCATGACCGTGCGACGTGAGGTGCTCGGCAACGCCCATGTCGATGCCGCGACCGCGGCTATCACCCCGGAGACGGCTGACTTTCAGGACTTTATTACCCGCTATGCCTGGGGTGAAGTCTGGACCAGGCCCGGACTAGACCGCCGCACCCGGAGTTTTCTGACCCTCGCGAGCCTAGTGACCGGCGGCCATGGACAGGAAATCGCCATGCACATCCGAGCGGCATTGACCAACGGACTGACCCGTGCCGAAATCAGCGAGGCGATCATGCACACCGCGATCTACGCGGGGCTCCCCGCTGCGAATTCTGCCTTTGCCATCGCTCGGCAGACGTTCGCTACCCTTGACGAGGTAGCCGCGCAGCCAACGACCGGCACCACTCCACAGTCGTGACGCACGTCACCCCTCACGCACATCAAAGGACCACCCTTCATGGACAAGACTTACCCCTCGGCTGCTGCCGCCGTCGCGGACATCGGTGACGGATCTTCGCTCGCAGTGGGAGGTTTTGGCCTGGTCGGAGTGCCGATCGTGCTCATTCGTGCGCTGCTCGCGCAGGCGACCACAAATTTGCGGGTGGTCTCCAACAACTGCGGTGTCGACGGTTGGGGACTCGGCGAACTGCTCTCTGAGGGTCGGATCAGCCGTGTCACCGCCTCCTACATTGGAGAGAACAAGGACTTCGCTCGCCGGTACCTGGGCGGGGAGCTCGAGGTGGAGCTGACCCCGCAGGGCACCCTGGCCGAGCGTCTGCGGGCAGGTGGCACCGGCATTCCGGCGTTTTTTACCGCGAGCGGCGTGGGCACCATGGTCGCCGACGGCGGACTACCCTGGCGGTACGGCCCGAACGGCGAGGTGATGCTGGAGTCACCAGCCAAGGAGACCCGATTGTTCTCGGCGCTCGGCACCGAGCGTGAATACGTGCTCGAGGAGGCCATCGTCACCGACTACGCACTGGTGCGCGCGGCGCGCGGTGATCGTCATGGCAACCTCGTTTTCGAGAAGTCGGCACGCAACTTCAACCCGGTGGCTGGCATGGCCGGCCGCATCACGATCGCCGAAGTTGACGAGCTCGTCGAACCGGGGGAGATCGATCCGGATCAGATTCACCTGCCGGGCATTTACGTGAACCGGATCATCCAGCTCACCCCGGAGCAGGCGGCCGATCTGCCGATCGAAAAGGTCACGACGCGCCCTCGGTCTGGGAACGCATCCGTCGAGCAGAAAGGCTAACTGCCGTGCCCTTGTCCCGTAATAAGTTGACCCGCAACGAAATGGCTGCGCGTGCCGCGCAAGAACTCACCGACGGTAGCTACGTGAACCTGGGGATTGGGCTACCCACGCTCATCCCGAACTTTCTCGCCGTCGGAACCAGCGTGACCCTGCACTCGGAGAACGGGGTGCTCGGTGTCGGCCCCTACCCGTGGGAGGGTGAGGAAGACCCCAAGTTGATCAATGCCGGCAAGGAAACCATCACCGTCAACCCCGGTGCCTCGTACTTTGATTCGGCGCAGAGCTTCGGCATGATCCGCGGCGGCATGATTGACGTGGCCGTTCTCGGTGCAATGCAGGTGTCGGCGGCCGGCGACATCGCCAACTGGGCTGTGCCGGGCAAGCTGATCAAGGGTATGGGCGGGGCAATGGACCTCGTGCACGGCGCCGACACTGTGATCGTCGTCATGGAGCACACCACTAAGAACGGCGAATTCAAGATCGTCAACGAATGCTCGCTGCCGCTCACCGGGAAGAGAGTCGTCACGCGCATTATCACCGACCTCGCTGTCATCGACGTCACACCGGACGGCCTCGTGCTACGCGAGATTGCACCCGGGCTCACTGTTGACGACGTACAGGCGGCGACCGAGGTTCGGTTGATTCTCGATGGCGAGCCTCTCGTCATCCAGACCGCCACGGCGGGGCGGGCCGCATCATGAGAGATGTCGTCATCTGTGAACCGCTGCGCACGCCGATCGGTCGTTTCGGCGGGGTGTTCAAGGCTGTCCCACCGGTCGAGCTTGCGTCCACGGTGATTGCGGCGCTGATTGCGCGCAGCGGGATCGACGGTTCGGCGGTCGACGATGTCATTTTCGGCCAGGCCTACCCCACAGCGGAGGCACCTTCCATCGCACGAGTGGCGGCACTGAATGCGGGGTTACCCGTCACCGTCGGCGGTGTTCAACTGGACCGCCGGTGCGGTTCCGGCCTCCAGGCGATTCTGGATGCTTCCATGCAGGTACAGACCGGGGTCAGCGACCTGGCGATCGCCGGGGGTGTTGACTCGATGAGTCAGGCGCCGTTCTACACCGTGGACTCCCGCTGGGGGTTCGCCGGAACGGCTGGAATTCTGCTGCGCGATGCGCTCAGTCGTGGCCGCGAGACGGCGGGCGGCCACAACTACCCCGTTCCTGGCGGCATGCTCGAGACGGCGGAAAACCTGCGGCGTGACTACTCAATCAGTCGGGAAGAGCAGGATGAGCTGGCCCTACGCTCGCAACATCGAGCCGCGGTTGCCGTCTCCGAGGGGCGGTTTGACCAGGAGATCGTTCCGGTCACGGTGGCCGGCCGCGCGGGATCCATCGTCGTCGACAGAGACGAAACGCCGCGCCCGGACACGACGCTCGACGCGCTTGCCGGCCTGCGCCCGATATTGCTGAAGACGGATGCCGCCGCAACCGTTACCGCGGGCAATGCGAGCGGTCAGAACGACGCAGCGGCCGCGTGCATTGTGACGACGCCCGAACGGGCGGCCGAGCTGGGGTTGACGCCGCTGGTGCGACTCGTCGCCTGGGCTCGCGCCGGCGTCGAGCCGTCGCGGATGGGGATTGGGCCCGTTCCGGCCACGGCGAAAGTGCTTAAGCGCGCCGGCCTGACGCTTGCCGACATCGATCTGATCGAGCTCAATGAGGCGTTCGCGGCCCAAGTGCTCGCGGTGACCCGCGAGTGGAATTTCACTGAGGCCGATTGGGCGCGCACCAACGTGAACGGTTCTGGCATCTCGCTCGGGCATCCGGTTGGCGCTACGGGCGTGCGCATACTCGCGACCGCCGCGCGTCAGTTGCACCGCACCAACGGGCGCTATCTGCTCGAAACCATGTGCATCGGCGGGGGCCAGGGCCTCGCCGCGATCTTCGAGAGGGTTTAGTAGCGGTCCCCGCGAACGCGAGCCCTCGGCGGACGGGCGCCCCCGGAAATCCGAAAAGAGTCCGAGCCTGACGGGCATCCTCAACCGCGTCGATGTCTCGGGGCAGCTCGTGGTACTCGATTCTTCCTACTAAAAACGTCGAATTGGCCGATGTGGTTCGAGCCGTCAGCGTCGATACCGGGGTGGTCTCAAGGTTCTGGTCCCTAAGTGGGCAGCGGATAGGCGGCGCGCGTGTACTGCGGTGGGTAGTAGTCGATGGCAACACCGAGTTCAGCGGCCGCGCGCCACGCGAAGTGTGGGTCGCGCATCAACTGCCGCCCCATCATCACAGCATCTGCTTGGCCGCTCGCCACGATGTCTTCCGCCTGCCGCGCTTCGGTGATGAGTCCGACCGTGGAGACGGGAGCGGCGCATTTCTCACGCACGAACTCTGCAAAAGGCACCTGATATCCCGGAGCCAACGGGATGTGGACGCCCGAGACGAGTCCGCCCGTTGAGATGTCGAAAAAGTCTGCGCCGGCCGCGTGAGCACTGGCTGCGGCGACGGCCGTCTGCTCGCGATCCCAGCCTCCCGCTGCCCAGTCGCTTGCTGAAAATCGCACGAGCACGGGAACGGAGTGACCGACGGCGGCACGCACGGCGTGTACAACCTCAAGCAGCAGCCGCATTCGGTTCTCCAGGGAGCCGCCGTAGGTGTCTTCCCGTGTGTTCGACAGGGGGGAGAGAAACTGGTGCAGAAGGTAGCCGTGGGCGGCGTGCAGTTCTATCAGGTCGAAGCCAGCGCGCACTGCGCGGGTGGCCGCTGCCGCGAATTCGGCTACCACATCCACTATCTCCGCCGCCGACAGGGCGAGCGGCTCGTCGTAGCCCGCGAACGCGATGGCGGAGGGGGCGACGGTGCGCCACCCGCCAGCCGAGGGTGCAACGGTGCCGTGGTTGGGCGCCCACGGGCGCCAGGTAGACCCCTTGCGGCCGGCGTGGGCAAGTTGAACGCCAGCGACCGCGCCCTGCGCATGAATGAACTCCACTATTCGAGACCAGGCGACCGCCTGCCGGTCGTTCCACAGCCCCGTGTCTTGCGGCGAAATGCGCCCAGCCGGGGTGACGGCGGTGGCTTCTGTCATGACAAGGCCGGCTCCGCCAAGCGCGAAGGATCCGAGGTGCACGAGGTGCCAGTCTGTGGGCACACCGTCGTTCTTTTCGACCGAGTACTGACAGAGCGGCGAAACCCACAGGCGGTTTCGAAACGTCGTTTCACGAATCGTCAGCGGGCTGAACAGTGCGCTCATATCGCGAGCGCTTCGAGGAAGGCGCGCAGGCCCGCAACCCCGACGAAGTGATGCACAGTAGCTCCGATCGCTGCGGCAGCATCTGTATTGATGCCCTTGTTATCCACAAAGACCATATTCTCGAGGGTTATTCCCAGATCGCTCGCTACCTCGCGGTAGATCGCCGGGTCGGGCTTGATGGCGTCCATCTCGGCGCTCACGAACATCCGCTCAAAGAATTGGGCCATCGGAGAGTGCCGAAATGGCCCAGAGAAGTCGAACCCGGCGTTAGACAACAGCGCAATGCGGGTGCCTCCGGCGTGTAATTCTTCGATCACGTCGATCGTGCCAGGCTCGACGCTGATCCAGCTGCGAAAGTCCGCGGCCCATAGCGCATGCACGAGTGACGCCGACCACGTCAGGCCGAGGTCGCTCGCGACGAGCCCCCAGTAGGCGGCAGTGCTGACGGTGCCCTGGTCGAGGCCCTCGCGGTACTTCCAGTAGGTAGCCCAGAACGCGACCGGGGGCGCACCGGCGATCGCGACGAGCGCAGCCCGGTCCGACTCGCTGGGCGACATAGAGATCACCTCGCCGTAGTCGAACACGACGACACGACCTGGGATCGAAATACTCACCCCATCAAACTATCGTGAGTCCCATGAGTACCTTCACCGAGTGGACAGCAGACGACGCGGCCGAATACGTCGCAGTGCCAGCAGACAGCGACGACAAGTATTCGCGCGGGGTACTGGGAATGATTACCGGTTCTGCGCAGTATCCGGGCGCTGCGGTACTCGGGGTCGAAGCGGCTTTGCGCACCGGAGTCGGTATGGTGCGCTACCTCGGCCCTGGTCACCCCACCCGACTCGTTCTGCAACGAAGGCCCGAAGCTGTGACTTCCAACGGGCGAGTGCAGGCTTGGGTGATTGGCTCGGGTATGGACTATGCCACACGCGATAACGTGACTAAAGGCCTCATGGCCGAAGCGATGGCGCAGACGGTTGCTGTGGTGCTCGACGGCGGAGCCTATGACCTCTGCGATCAGGCAACCGGACCAGTGGTGATCACCCCGCACTACGGAGAGCTTGCGCGAGTGCTCGGCGTCGAGGTACACGAGATCGCGAGCGATCCTGCGGCATGGGCAATAACGGCGGCCGAGAAACTGGGGGTCACCGTGCTGTTGAAAGGCCACGAGACGCACGTGGCTGGTGCCGGCATCGCCCTTGTGGCCCGCTCGGCCCCAGCGTGGCTCGCAACGGCGGGCGCGGGTGATGCACTCGCTGGTGTACTCGGGGCACTTGTGGCCACACACTCGACCGAGATTGCGGCGGATGCCACGGCGCTTGCTCGGCTCGCTGCAACGGCATCCGTGCTGCACGGACTCGCCGCACGCCGTGCCTCTGGTGGTGGCCCATTCACGATATTGGACCTCGCAGAGGCGCTCCCACGCACGATTGCGGAGCTGGTGGCCAGAGCCTAAGCAAGCCCCGGCTACGCTGGAGGCATGACGGACCCCGCGCCCCTTGTCCGTCGCGTCTTTGCGCGGGCTATCACGATCGGTAAGCGGCCCATTACCGTGTGGATCGCGTTTGTGATTGCGCACCTCTGGCTGGGGCTCCTTAATCTTTACGCGCCCGGCCTGCCGCTCGGCGACGTCACGTACGTGTACAAGTTCTGGATGACCCAAGGAATCGTCGGGCATTTCTGGGTGGGCATCGACAGCCAGTGGGTTTATCCGATTGTCGCGATCGTGCCCATGCTTGTTTCCTTTGTTTTTGGCAAAGCCCTCGTGGCAAGTACCTGGCTCACCATGATCATGCTGCTAGACGCTGTTGCCCTCGGCGTTCTCACCGGATGGGGGCGCTCACGCGCGCACATCACGATCGCCTGGTGGTGGGTGGCATTCCTCGTGCTGCTTGGTCCGATTGCGCTAGGACGCATCGATTCGGTGACCGTGCCGCTCGCGATCATTGGTGTGCTCGCCCTGGCGACCCGTCCACGCACTGCGGCCGTTATTCTGACCATCGCGACCTGGATCAAGGTATGGCCCGCCGCAATCCTGCTGAGCATCGTGATCGCAGCACGCGAGCGGTGGCGCGTGCTCGGGGCTGCCGTTGCGACATCTGCAATCATCGTGGCGATTGCGCTTGCGCTTGGCAGCGGCACCAACGTCTTCAGTTTCATCACGCAGCAGACCGGTCGCGGACTCCAGGTCGAGGCACCGATCAGCACTTTTTGGCTGTGGCAGTCGTACGCCGGGGTGCCCTCGACCTACGTGTACTACGACAACCAAATTCTCACGTACCAGATTCAGGGCTCGGGGGTCGAGATCGCTGCGAGCCTGATGACGCCGATCTTTGCCGTCGTGGTGCTCGGCATCTGCTTGCTGGGTATTATCGCGGTACGTAATCGTGCGCCGGTGACCGAGATACTGCCTTCGCTCGTGCTCGCCCTCGTGACAGCGTTCATCGCCTTCAATAAGGTCGGTTCGCCACAATACATCAGCTGGTTCGCGGTGCCTATCGTTCTGGGGCTTGCCACCGAGGCGGCGGGTCACGGCAAGAGTTTTCGCGTTCCGGCGATTTTGGGGTTGGTGATCGCCGTGCTCACGCAAATTATCTACCCATATCTTTACCCGTGGTTGCTTGCCGTCAACCCAGTGCTGCTCATCGTTATTACTGCCCGCAACCTGCTCTACTTCGTACTACTCGGCTGGGCCATGGCAGTGCTCTGGCAGGGCGCGCGTCCGAGCTCAGCCCACGAATCGCTCGACCCGTCCACCGGCTGGTTGCCCGCGGTGTGGCCGTTCGGCTCCGAGAAGAACGTGGTGACCAAGAACACTCTCGTCGCAGTGGACACTTTCGCGGCGCCAGACAAGGAGTAACCATGCTCGTGGCATTCTCGGTCGCGCCAAGCGGCGGTACAACGCACGACTCAGTGCATGACGCGGTCGCAGCTGCCGTGACGATCGTGCGCGAGTCCGGCCTGCCGAACCACACCGATTCGATGTTCACAACCATTGAGGGGGACTGGGATGAGGTGTTCGCCGTGATCAAGCACGCGACTGAGGCGGTTGGTGCGTTCGGGTCACGAGTTTCGCTCGTACTGAAGGCCGACATCCGTCCAGGCCACACCGGTGAACTCACGGGCAAGGTAGAGCGACTTGACGCCGCAATAAGAGATTCGACCGGGGATGCTCCGGCGTGAGCTGGCGTACCCTTTAACGATGGGCTTTGGCCCACCAACGCTCGATGACGAGCATCCGCTGTCTGCTCCTCGAACGGTTCCGTCGCATGCCAACCCTGTCTCCCGCTCGCGTGCGCCTCGCGATTCTTGCGCTCGCGATCGGCGGATTCGGTATCGGAGCGACTGAGTTCGTGGCGATGGGTCTTCTTCCGAACATCGCGGCAGACCTGTTACCGAGGCTCTATGCTGCGTCGCCGCACACCGCCAATGCCCAGGCTGGCTGGCTTATCTCCGCATATGCCCTCGGCGTGGTGGTGGGCGCCCCGACGATCGCCGCGCTCGCCGCCCGATTTCCGCGCAAACAGTTGCTGCTCGCCTGCCTCACCGTGTTCGTAGTCGGGTCGATCGGTTCCGCCATTCTGCCGACTTTTGGCCTGATAGTCGCCGCCCGGTTCATGGCTGCTCTCCCCCACGGTGCGTACTTTGGCATCGCCTCGCTCGTTGCCGCGTCACTGATGGGGCCCGGCAGGCGCGGCAGGGGAGTAGCGATCGTGCTCTCTGGGCTCACGATCTCGAACGTTATCGGGGTGCCGCTGATCACCCTGCTCGGCCAAGCCGCGGGCTGGCGGTGGGCATATGTCGCGGTTGCCGCGATATTCCTTGTCACGTTCGCGGCCGTCTTCCTCCTTGTGCCGTTTCAACCGGGAGACCCCGCGGCGACCATGAGACGGGAGCTCGCGGGCTTCACACACCGGCAGGTGTGGCTCGCACTCTCGGTTGGCGTGATCGGCTTCGGCGGCTTCTTCGCGGTCTACAGCTATGTCGCACCCGTCGTCACGGACGTCACAGGCTTCAGC
Source organism: Salinibacterium sp. (assembly GCA_025351795.1). Classification (GTDB taxonomy): domain Bacteria; phylum Actinomycetota; class Actinomycetes; order Actinomycetales; family Microbacteriaceae; genus Rhodoglobus. The sequence continues at coordinate 71,917 of JANXVG010000026.1, forward strand.
CCGAGCGTCGTGCCCATCGCACTCGTCTGCCTCGGGGTCGGGATGACGGTCGGTAACTTCATCGGGGGACGGGCCGCCGACCATAACGTTGTCGCAACCCTCTTCATCGGTTTCGCCGTCTTCGCGGTCTCACTGCTTGGCTTCGCGCTCACCGCGACCTCGCCGATCGGCCTTTTCGGGTTCCTATTTCTCGTCGGCGGGTCGGCAGCAGCGTTATCTCCGGCGATACAGACCCGCCTTATGGATGTCGCTGGTGACAGCCAGACCCTTGCCGCGGCCGTCAATCATGCGGCACTCAATGTGGGCAACAGTGTGGGTGCGACCCTCGGAGGCGCGGCGATCGCGGCCGGCTTCGGCTACCTTTCCGCGAGTTGGGTTGGGCTGGCCCTGTGTGTTCCTGGCGTTGCACTGGTTGCCGTGAGCGTGCTCATGATGCGCAGAACTGACCGGCTTGGGTCGAGCGCGCCGCCGTTAGAAGCCGCGCGGAAGATCCGACTCGATGAGGATGCCGTCTTCGATCGCTCGTTTCCGTAGAGCGACCTTCGTTCCCACGTCGAAGCCCGCCACACGGTACTTTTCGCGGATGCGCTTGAGGTAGCTCTTAGCTGTCTCCTCCGAGATACTCAGTTGAAACGCGACGGCCTTAACCGGTTCGCCACCGCCATAGAGGGCCATAACCCGGCGTTCCTGCGCGCTGAGCTTGGGAGAGCCGCCGATCTCAGCGCCATTGAGCGCGAGGTCTAGCTCGGCAGAGACGAATGACTCGCCCTTAGCCGCCGCGCGGATCGCCTCGACGATCATGCTCGCATCCTCGCTCTTTACGAGGTAGCCGAGCGCGCCAGCACCCAGTGCCTCGCGCACGACGTTCGGCTCGGAGTAAGTGCTCATGAGCACGACGCGCACACCGGTGGTCTTGAGGGTATTGATCTTGAGCGAAACTGGGATGTTGTCTTTGAGGTCGAGATCGAGCAATACCACGTCGACAGGGAACTCGGGGTGGGTGATGAGTTCGGGCCAGGTCGGAACGGCGATGACCATGGCGATGTCGACCGCCGCGTTCCTGATCCACTCGGTCAAGGCACCCAACAACATGCGGTGATCGTCGACAATTGCCAGCCTGATGGGATCCTGCGAGTCCGTCACGTCAATTCCTTTGGATTCTGCTGCTCGGGGGAGGGTCATTCCGCCGGATTGTCGACTATGCATTGGATGTCGACCCGGAGGCTTTGGTGGAGGGTGGAGTCACTGTACTGCCCGACCCGCCCGATCGCGGCCCATGTGGCCGGGTCGACGCGATTTCGTGGCACACCCGTTGTCGTCATGACGATGGGTACCAGCACCTTCGTGCTGCCCATGCCGGCCGGGGAACCCGCTGCCGGTCCGATCTCAAGTTGCACGGTGCGGCCCACGCCAGCTTTCACGGTGTCGCTCACGATCAGCCACGCGGCCGAAAGGAGGCCGTCTCGCTGGCCGGGGTCGAGTAGGCCAGCGAGGCTGCCTTTGTCGATGAGTGATACCGACTTTCCGAGAAGGTCAGACTCGGTGACCGCGTGATACAGCCAGGTCTCGCGCCTGCCCTCGATGAGGTGCAGGCGAAGTTCGGTGGCGAGAGATGCCGCTGTCGACGCCGTCTTGGGGTTGAGTGGGAGCCTGGTCTTGCCCGTCGACACTGAGTCGAGCAACTCTTCTGCTGCGAGGTCGAGTCTGGCCAGTTCTTCCGACGCCATCATGCCTACTGCGAAGCGCGGAGCAGATACGGTGCTTTGCACGAGCACTCGATCAAGTTCCGTCTGGACGAGCCGCCTGAACCCACCGACAATCACGACGGCGATGACAGCAGGAAGCACAGCGAACGCCAGCGCGGTGATCTGTGGGGCGAGGTCGTGCGGGCCGAGTCGTGAGTTGACGTATATGCACACGGCGAGGGCGACACCGAGTGCTGCAACCGCAACGAGGATTTCGCGCGTGCCGCGTACGGTAATCACCACGATGAGTGCCATTCCGGCTGTGATGGCGGCGGTGGCGTTGCGCCCGATGTCGTGGAGTGGCCAGACGGCGAGCAGATCAAGCCACACGGTCACGGCGAGTCCGAGTAGGAAAATTGCAAACATCCAGTCGGGCAGCTGGTCGCCTATCACGCGCGTGACGACAAATGTGGCGACGAGCACGGCGACGAGAACCACCCATGCCGCGAGCGCTGGCAGTGGGTTCGGGTACGTGCCCCACAGGCCGATGAACCACACAAATCCATACACCGCGCGGATGCCGCAGACCACCGCTGCGCCCACGCCGATGAACCCCGTGCCGAGGCTCGGTCGGTGCGCTAACCCCGGACGCAGGATTCGGCGCACAACCTCACTCTCCGGCCTGGCTGTTTTTCGGTTGCCGCCGACGACCACACCGAGCGTGTTTTCCTCTGGACGGGAGAACGTCATCGTGGCACCTCAAGTACGACAGTGGTTCCGGAACCGGGGGAGGAGAACAGTCGGGCTTTGCCGCCGACTTCTTTGAGGCGCCCAACCACCGACTCCTTGAATCCTAAGCGTGCAGAATCCACGTCATCGAGGGTGAAACCTACCCCGGCATCGGTGATCATGGCGCGCACCGTGGTCTCGTCATCGGTGATTGTCACGTGCGCTTCGGTGACACCGGAATGCCTGCGAACGTTCTCCAGGCACTCGGCGAGGGCGAGCAAGAACGCGTCGAGGACGTCGCTCGGCAACAAAACCTGGCCAGTACCGTGCCAACTCACCTCGAGGCCCATGCGGCCAAAACGTTGCTTCACAGACTCGAGGGTGGTCCCCAGCACGGTGTCCTCGACGTTCTCGAGGTTGTACGAGCCCGATGACTGCGGCGTCGGGGTCGCACCGAGCCGTAGCTGGCGGAGTAGGCGGGCATCATCGCCGGCCTGCCAGCGAAGGGCGTCAGGCGCCACACCGACGCCGGAGTGCGCGAGCAAGGTGAGGGTAGCAAGCACCGTGTCATGGAGCAGACGTGCCGACTGCCTACGCTGCGCCTCGATCTCGCTGGCCTGGCGTTCAGCGCGGTGGGCTCGACCGATGCTTGCGATGCGTCGAGCTACCTGGGGAATGCCGGCATTGACCCAGAACCCGATGATCGTGGCCATGCTCCACCCGAGCACAATGAGAGCCATCGTGCGCGGAAGCGGCTGTAGGTCGGCTGTGACGAAGAGTGTCGTCGCGCCCACCGCGACGAACGATGTTGCGAGCACGGCGACTCGAATGCGATCCGTCGTCAGCACGATCGCGGCAGACGACAGCGATGCTGCGCCGAGCTGGGTGATCGCGGAGACTCCGGCCGGGTCGGGAGGCGCGGCTGAGAATACCGTCAGCACGAGCATGGCAGCTATCCCCGCGATGATCTCGAGTATCACCCAGCCGAGCGCGCGAGTCGCTCCAATGCGGTACTGGCTGAAGCCGACAATGATGTAGAGAGGAAGACTTATCAATAAGTTAGTGCTGGGAACTGCTCCGGGAATGCCGAGACAGAGCAGTGAGACAACGGTGAAGCTGAGCCCATATACGCGGGCGGTGCGCTGGAGCACCCGGTCCCGTTCCTTCGCTATGAGTTCCATTGCACGCTCATAGTGGCACACGGTACCCCACTTTCGAGGGTGGCTCACCGCACGCGTTTGCAAGAAAAGCACCGTTAAACGGCGGTATTCGTGCGCCGCGCGCTCCTAGGGGCCAAGCCACCCTTCACGACTCGCGTGGCGACGCAGCAGGCTCCGCGTGCCCACGTCGATACCGATATCGCGGTATTTGCGTCGGGCACGTTTGATGTAGGACTTTACGGTTTCTTCGGTCGTGTCCATGTGTTCGGCAACCTCGCGAATCGAACGGCCACTCGCGTACAGGGTCATGGCCCGCTGCTCCTGGTGGCCGAGCCCAGCGTCGGCCACCTCAGTCAATGTGGAAATAGCCCGAGACACCGACCGTGAAAAAAATTGCTCGCTTTCGGCGGCGAAGTGGATGGCCGCAACGAGGTCATCGGCGGAGTCGGTCTTGGCGACAAAAGCTAGCGCGCCCGCGTGCAACGCGGCATTAATGGAGGCGTTGTCTGAGTGCCTGCTCATCACCACGACTGTCGAACCCATCGCGGCAAGCGCCCGCACTTTCGAGGTGATCGGGATGCTGTCGCCCAGGTGCAGGTCGATCACCACGACATCGACGGGCAGCGCCGGATCGGCCAACAGGTCTGCCCACCGGGCGTGAACCGTGACAACAGTAAGCTTCGGCTCCTCACGAGCGAGGCGAGCTACCAAACCGTCGAGGACGAGACGGTGGTCATCAAGGATGGCAACCCGGATACCGGCCATGCGCTTACGGTCAGCCTCGCTGGAATTGTTCACCCCGGCATCCCCTCTGCTGGCCTCGCTGTGAGTCTAGCGACGACCGCCGATATTCATAATTTTCCTCAACTCCGCAGTAGGCGGGCGAGTTCCCGACCCACGAGCGCGTCTTCGATGAGGAAGCCGTCGTGGCCAAACGGCGAGGAGATCACCACGGCATCCGTGCCGTCAATGTTGGCCTGCAGGTTGCGCGCGATGTGTAGTTGTTCAGAAATCGGAAATAGTCGGTCACTGTCAACGCCGAGCACGAGCGCCTTGGCCGTGATCCGGCTGAGCGCAGCTGCCACCCCGCCGCGCCCGCGCCCGACGTCGTGCGAACTCATCGCATTAACCAGTGCAACATAGCTGTTGGAGTCGAACCGCCGGGTGAATTTGTTTCCGTGGTAATCGAGGTAACTCTCCACCGCGTAGCGCCCACCTCCGCCCATTGGGCTGAGTCCGCTCTGCCAGCTGCGTTCAAAGCGATCGTTGAGTTCGTTGGGTGATCGATAGTTGACGAGCGCCATTCTGCGAGCGAGAGCGAGACCGGCGTGCGGACCATCGCCTTCGGCAGCCTCGTAGTAGTTACCTCCGGCGAACGCCGGATCCATGCGGATGGCCTCGAGCTGCAGCGAATTCTGCGCGATCGAGTCTGCGCTGCTGAACGACGGTGCCGCGATGATCGCGACGCGCGCAAGCCGGTCTGGGTAGCCGATCGCCCACTCGAGTGCCTGCATCCCTCCCATGGAACCGCCGATCACCGCGGCCCACTGCATTATCCCGAGCTGGTCGGAGAACGAGACCTGCGCGGCGACCTGGTCGCGGATCGTAACGAACGGAAAGCCGGAGCCCCACTCTGTGCCGGTCGGCGAGGGTGATGACGGGCCAGTGGTGCCTTGGCATCCACCGAGCATGTTGGGAGCGACCACGAACCACTCATCGGTGTCGACGGCTTTGCCGGGGCCGATCACGTCGTCCCACCAGCCGACCGTGGGATGCCCAGGCCCGGCCGGTCCCGAAACGTGACTGTCGCCAGTAAGTGCATGCACCACGAGCACCGCGTTGTCTTTGGCAGCGTTGAGCGTGCCAAATGTTTCGTATGCGATGCGTACCGCGGGAAGATCACCGCCGCGCTCGAGCGTCATAGCGCCGATCGAAATGAACTGGCGGTTACCGGGTTGGTCGCCATCGCGCCACGCACCGGTGGTGGGTGGCTTGCCGGCGAGCGATCGCGCGTCCGCCTCGGTGATGAAGGCCGATGGCACGGTGTCTTCGGAAGTCTGCCAGTCCATGTCTCTGCAAGTATCCCCAAAAAAGTGCGGCCCGGCGCGCATATTACGCGCCAGGCCGCACTACTCGTGGAGATTAGCTACGCGCTGGCGTTCGCCGCTACTGCTTTCTTTGCTGCATCGAGACCAGCCTGGAGGTCGGCTTTAAGGTCATCGATGTTTTCGAGCCCGACGGATAGGCGCACGAGGCCCGGCGTCACACCGGTCGTCAGCTGCTGCTCCGGGGTGAGCTGTGAAGGTGTGGTCGACGCTGGGTGAATGATCAGGCTGCGCACGTCGCCGATGTTGGCGAGGTGGCTGAACAGCGAGACACTCTCCACGAGCGCGCGGCCAGCATCCACTCCGCCCTTGAGCTCGAAACTCACGACAGCACCCACACCCTTCGGCGCGTACTTGTTAGCGGCCGCGTACCACGGGCTCGATGGCAGACCGGAGTAGTTAACCGAGGCGATATCTTCGTGGTTCTCGAGCCACTCGGCGATCTCTTGGGCATTCTGCACGTGCCGTTCGATGCGCAGGCTGAGCGTCTCGAGTCCCTGGATGATCGTGAACGAGCTGTCTGGTGAGAGCGCAGCACCGGTGTCGCGCAGGATCGTAACGCGTGCCTTGATTACGTAAGCGATGGAATCGCCCAGCACAGTCGTGTAGCTCGCCCCGTGGTAGGACGGGTCTGGCTCGGTGAGACCGGGAAACTTGTCAACGTGCTTCGACCACGGGAACGTGCCACCGTCGACAAGTACGCCTGCAATGACCGTGCCGTGGCCACCAAGGAACTTCGTGGCGGAGTGCACGACGATGTCGGCGCCGAACTCGAACGGGCGGATGAGGTACGGCGTCGCAATCGTGTTGTCCACGATGAGCGGCAGGTTGTTCTTGTGCGCGACCTCGGACACCTTCTCGATGTCGAGGATGTTGATCTTCGGATTGCCGATGGTCTCAGCGAAGAAGAGCTTGGTGTTCGGGCGCACGGCGGCGGCCCACTCGGCTGCGTCATCCTGATCTTCGACGAATGTGACCTCGATGCCGAGCTTCGCGAGCGTGTACTTGAAGAGGTTGTACGTGCCGCCGTAAATCGACGAGGACGAGACGATGTGGTCGCCCGAGCCCGTGATGTTGAGCACGGCATAGGTAATCGCCGACGCGCCGGATGCCACGGCGAGCGCCGCGGTTCCGCCCTCGAGCGCTGCGACACGCTGCTCCACGACATCCGTTGTCGGATTCATCAGGCGCGTATAGATGTTGCCGAATTCTGCGAGCGCGAACAGGTTCTGCGCGTGTTGTGCGCTATTGAAGACGTAGGACGTGGTCTTGTAAATCGGTGTTGCGCGTGCGTTTGTGACGGGGTCGGGCTGTGAGCCCGAGTGAATCTGCTTGGTCTCGAATTTCCAGTCGCTCATGGTCTTCTCCTTGAAATCTCCGGTGGGCGGACGGAGGCCCACTCGCATGCGATCCTAAGAATGTCGGCGGGCTAGGGCAATCGGCCCCGACATATGACGTAACCATACAATTGACACGTCAGACTAGTCATGCGAGAGTACTCAAGTGTCCTCTATTCGACTGTATATCCTCGGCGCGCTTGAGGAACACGGAGCGATGTACGGGCACCAGTTGCGGCTGCTCGCCGAGAAAGAGCACGTACAGATCTGGACAGACATCTCTGTCGGTGCACTATATGGCGCAATGAAGCGCCTCGCCGCGGTGCACCTCATCGACGAGGTGCGCACCGAGCGCGAAGGTAGCTATCCCGAGCGGCAGGTCTACGCGATCACCGATGCCGGTCGCTCCTCACTCGCGACACTCCGCCTCAGCGGGCTCAGCGAAACGGTGATGAAGCCCGATCCGTTCGACCTCGCCATGACGCGACTTGATCGAACCAAGCTTGACGACCTGCCTGCCACAATCGAGACTCGACTGGCCACGTTGCGACGCCAGCTTGCCGAATCGATTGAACGCACCCAGACCATCAAGCAATACCTCACGCCGGTCGAACTGTTCGTGATGGGGCACCAGGCCAACCGAATTGGCGCCGAGGTCAGCTGGCACGAACAACTGTTATCTGAACTCTCCGCCATAATTGCCGACGAGTCGGCTCGAAAGGATCACCACCATGACTGACGCAATCATGGGGAGGGCGGTTCCCGCCGCCATCCCGCGCCGAGCGTGGCAGGCACTAGCCGTGCTACTCGCAGGAATGTTCATGGCGCTCCTCGATACCACCATCGTGAACGTCGCCCTGCCGACCATTCGAACCTCGCTCAACGCCTCGGAGTCCACCCTCTCGTGGATCATCTCCGGCTACGCGCTGGCATTCGGCCTCGCGCTCATCCCGGCGGGCAAGCTCGGCGACCGCATCGGCCACAAGTGGGTGTTCTTCAGCGGCCTTGCGCTCTTCACGGTCGCGAGTTTTGCGTGCGGACTCGCTCAGAATGACCTGCAGCTCATCATTGCCAGGGTCGTTCAGGGTCTGGCTGGCGGAATCTTCGTGCCGGCGGTCACTGCGGTGATCCAGCTGATGTTTCCGCCGCAGGCTCGCGGTAAGGCTTTTGCCATCATGGGATCGGTCATCGGCGTCTCGAGTGCGCTCGGTCCGGTCGTGGGTGGGCTTATTATTCAGGCATTCGGCGAACTGGACGGCTGGCGACTGGTGTTCTGGGTGAACCTGCCGATCGGCGCGCTTGCCCTCATCGCCGCAGCGTTCCTGCTGCCACGTGGCTCCGAGTCGATCGCAATAGGCAAAGCCCGTATCGACTGGGTTGGACTGTTCTTACTCACCGGTGGCCTCGTCGCGCTCCTGGTGCCGCTCATTCAGGGTCAAGACCAGGGCTGGCCGTTGTGGACCTATCTCAGCCTGGTGGGCGGCGCACTGCTCATCGCCGCGTTCGCAGCGTGGGAGGTCGCATACAAAAAGCGCGGCCACGATGCGTTGGTTTCCCCGCATTTGTTCAGTCACTCGGCGTTCACCGGTGGCACGATCCTCGCTTTCGTCTACTTCGCGGCGTTCACGAGCATCTTCTTCACCATCTCGATTTTGTGGCAAGCGGGTCTTGGCCATTCCGCGCTCGAGTCTGGATTTGTTTCTATTCCGTTTGCGATCGGTTCGATTATCGCAGCATCGCAGAGCGGTCGACTCGCAGAGCGGCTTGGCCGAACTGTGCTCGTGATTGGCCTAGCGATGGTGTCGATCGGCCTCATCTGGTTGTGGCTTGTTCTGCTCCTCACTGACGCGAAAGACCTCACGAACTGGCTCCTCCTTACGCCGCTCCTCATCGCCGGCTTGGGAAGTGGGCTGTTCATCGCTCCCAACGCCCAGTTCATCGTCGCGACGGTTGACCGCACGGAGGCGGGCGCAGCGAGTGGCGTGATTGGGGTCATGCAGCGGGTGGGTGCTGCCGTGGGCATCGCCATCATCGGCAGCGTGTTCTTCGGCACCCTCTCGATCACGGGACCGCACGACGTCGCCCCGGCATTTACGCATAGCGCTGCGAGCGCGATGGCAGTGAGCGCCGCGTTCAGTGTTGTCGCATTCCTGCTCGTGTTTGCGCTTCCGAAGCGCGTACAGGCGTGGGGTGGGCCGCCAACGATCGAGTAGCTGAGCGCTGTCCGGTATTCGGCCGCACGCAAGCCACGCTATTTTTGAGGAATGACTTCTCGTCGCGCGATAGTGACAGGTGCAAGTTCGGGTATCGGGGCAGCCACGGTTCGGCTGCTGCGTTCCCATGGCTGGCACGTGGTCGGTGTTGCGAGGCGCGCTGACCGCCTCACTACCCTCGCCAGAGAGACCGGTGCTGACATTTTCGTGGCCGATGTCACGAAGCAGTCAGACGTGGATGCGCTGCGCGACTACCTGATGACGCTCGGCCCGATCCACGCCCTCGTCAACAACGCGGGCGCAGCTTTGGGGCTTGCGAGCGTCGAAGACAGCGATGCCGACGACTGGATCCGCATGTATGACGTCAACGTGATCGGGGTCAAGCGCGTCACGAGCGCGCTGCTGCCGCTGTTGCGCGCCAGCGTTACCCCGGGAACCAGTGCGGACATCCTCACGGTCACCTCGATCGCGGGTCACTTGGCATATGAAGGCGGCAGCGGATACATCGCCGCGAAGCACGCTGCCGCATCGATGGTCGCAGTGTTGCGGCTTGAGCTTGCCGGCGAGCCGATTAGGGTACTCGAGGTCGCGCCGGGGATGGTCAAGACAGATGAGTTCTCTCTCGTGCGCTTCGGCGGTGACCAGATAAAAGCCGATGCGGTCTACGACAACGTGTCTAACCCGCTCTATGCCGAAGACGTCGCCGAGGCAATCGTGCATGCGCTCGAACTGCCGTTCTACGTCAACCTCGACCTAGTCACGATCAAGCCGGTTGCTCAGGCCGCCCCCCACAAGGTGATCAGGGGTGAACTGAAGCCTCGGTAGTCGCTTCGCTCACCGAGCTATCGTCATCTGCGACATCTGCGAATGCAAGTTTTGGAACGAAGAACAGCAGCATAGCCGCCACGAGCGCCCCAATGCCGCAGATTGCCCACACCGTCATGTATCCGAACAGGCTCGACGCTGTGCTCGTCGCAATCGTCACCACCCCCATCGCGAGCACGATGCCGAAGATTGCCGAGGCGAACGAGCCGCCGATCGTCTTCGTTGTGTTCGTGAGCGCAGCGGCGATGCCAGTCTGCCCGTGTGGAGCCGCGGCAGCGGCCGCTGCAGGCAGGGCACCGACGAGCGCCCCGGAGCCGATCCCCGCAATGAACATGTTCATGAACACCTGCCAGACCTCGAGATGGAACGGCAGAAACAGCAGATAGCCGGTCGCGACGAGAAATGCCGCCACAATGAGCGCAACGCGCGGACTCGTCCACTTCGAGACGAGCGGAAACAGCAGTGCACCGCCGATCATTGAGATGAGATACACACCGATAAGCGTTGACCGATCGCCCGAGTCGAGGCCAAGCCCATAGCCATTGATCGGATCCGTTCCCGCGTAGGCGCTGAGCGGCGCTTGCGCGCCGAGCAGGCTGATACCGATCAGGAAAGCGGTGAGTTGCACTGGCCACATGGTCGGTTGTTTGAGAACTCGCAGGTCAATGGCCGGATCCCTATGCCTGAGTTCGTACCTGCCGAACGGAATGAACACGGCGAGCCCGACAAGGATGAGAATGTACACCCACCACGCGCCGAGCCCGTTGAGCCTCAGGAAGGTGAGCCCCGAGGTGATCAGAAGCAAGCCGATGGTGAGAATGCTGAACCCAACAAGGTCGAGCGTCCGTCCCCGCAGCGGCGTAGATTCGGGAACCCCGAACGCGATCGCGAAGAACACTAGGGTGACCGCAATAGCCGGAACCGTAAGGGTAAATGGCACGTTCTGCCCCGTCCAGCCAAGGATTCGACCCCCGAGAAGTGCGCCGATGATCGCGCCCGCCTCAAGTGCAACGACCAGAAAGCCAGCAGCCCGACGAGTTTGTGATGCTCCACGACCGGTGCGCCGGCCGCGGTCAAAAATGAGTGCGACCTCCAGCGGCAGCCAGACCACGTAAAACCCTTGAAACGCCCATGCGATGAGAAACGTCGGGAAGGTGTCAGCAAACACCAGTGCCCAACTGGAAAGCGCGGTGAGAACAGTCGCGACCAGCAGGATCCGTTTGTGACCGTACATGTCGCCGAGTTTGGCGAGAATGGGCACGACGAGTGCAGACAGTAGCAACTGGGCGGCTTCGAACCAGTTGAAGTCGGCATCCTTGATTCCGAGGTACTTCACGAGGTCACTGATCAGCGGAACGTAGTACCCCTGCAGCACCCCGCTCACGATCTCAACGAGGAAGAGGTAGCCGATGAGGCCGAGAGTAACTGCTCCGGACTTGCTGCGAACGAGGGATGCCATGAACGGATGCTATCGCCAGCTGGCTCGTGGCGACACGGTCGTAATATGGTGGCGGTAGCGTGTCGGAATGACTTCTTCTCTCGATGACAGCGGAATTTCGGCACTGCCGAGCGATGATCGCGAGGTGCTTGGATGGCTCGAGTTCGGCACGGCGTCACGTGACCTCGCCCACGACGTCGCGCACAGTGGATTCGTACCCGACGTTGTTGTAGCGATCGCGCGCGGTGGCCTTCTGCTCGCCGGTTCTATTTCGTACGCGCTCGGCGTGAAGAGTTGCGGTGCCGTCAATGCCGAGTTTTACACGGGACCCGGTACCAGACTGGCCGACCCGATCATGCTGCCGCCGTTGCTCGACCAAGCATCGATTGCGGGTAAGAAGGTGCTGCTCGTCGACGACGTGTCTGATTCCGGGCGCACGCTCGCGATGGTCGTGCAGTTGCTGGAAGTGGGGGGCGCCGAGGTGCGTACGGGCGTGCTCTACACGAAGCCGGGTACCGCGCATGAGCCCCACTACAGCTGGCGCAGAACCGACCAATGGATCACGTTCCCGTGGTCGGCACTGCCTCCGGTCACGGTCGAGTCAGCTACGAGATGACCCCGAAACCGCTTGCTGAACTTATCGACCCCGGTTGGGCATCCGCTCTCGCTCCGGTCGCTGGCACCATCGCAGCGATGGGAGACTTTCTGCGTGCGGAGACGGCGTCCGGGCGGGGCTACCTTCCCGCGGGTGACAACGTGCTCCGCGCCTTCAGGTACCCGTTCGCCGAGGTTCGGGTGCTCATCGTCGGGCAAGACCCGTACCCCACCCCGGGGCATCCGATTGGCCTGTCTTTCGCGGTCGACCGCGATGTGCGGCCGGTGCCGCGCAGCCTTCAGAACATCTACCACGAATTGCGCGACGACCTGGGGCTCGAGACGCCGTCGCACGGCGACCTCACATCATGGGCTGAGCACGGGGTCATGTTGCTCAACCGATCGCTCACGGTGCAGGCGGGCCACGCGGGTTCCCATCGCGGTAAAGGGTGGGAGGCGGTTACCGAGGCCGCGATTCGCGCGCTCGTGGCGCGAGGAGGCCCGCTCGTCGCGATTCTGTGGGGTAGGGATGCGGCATCCCTCGCCCCGTTGCTTGGCACTACCCCCGCTGTGATCTCCGCTCATCCGAGCCCGCTCTCTGCGCACAACGGATTCTTTGGTTCCCAGCCCTTCAGCCGCGCAAACGCGCTCCTCAACGCGCAGGGAGCACCGCCGGTTGACTGGTCACTGCCCGCGTAAGCTCATTCGTAGGATACGGCGGGAGGCCCGATGCTTGAAGAGGAATACCAGCCACGTCGCAAACTTCCGCCGCACCTCGCGCCGGCCCCGGTTCCCGAGGCGCCGTTCGAATACACGATCCGGGATGCCGTCCAGACCGATCTGCCGTACATCCGCGAGATCTACAACCACTATGTAATGAACTCGACGGTCACGTTCGATGAGACCGCGATGACGCTCGCGACCATCCGCAAGAAGTTTGCCACCGTGACGAAACTCGGGATGCCGTTCATCGTTGCCGAGAACCCCGTCGGCCAGCTGCTTGGTTACGCCTACGTGTATCCGTGGAAAGAGAAGGCTGCTTACCGGTTTACGGTCGAAAACTCAATTTATTTGGGTCCGGCTTCGACGGGCAAGGGTCTCGGCAAAGTGCTTCTCGGGCAACTCATCACCCGCTCGAAAGCGGCGGGCATTAAGGAAATGATTGCGGTCATTGCCGATAAGGGTGCGGATGCATCGATTGCCATGCACAAGAGTTTCGGCTTCACAGACATCGGCCACATGGGCAAAGTGGGCTTCAAGTTTGGGCGCTGGCTCGGTACGGTGTTGATGCAGAAGAGCCTCAAATAGCGGGTTTCGCTCCGACCTCGAGCAGAACTACTCCACCCACGACGAGCGCCATGCCGAGAAGTTGCGTCCAGGTGAGCATTTCGTGGAAAACCGCCCAACTGATGATCGCCACCAGTACCACGCCGACGCCCGCCCAGATCGCATAGGCGATGCCGAGAGGCACACCCCGCTGCAACGTGAGCGACAACATGACGAAGGCAAATATATAGCCGACGCCGACTATCGGATACGCCCACCAGACCGCTCGCTCACCCGCCGTGAGTTTGAGAAAAGTTGTGGCAATGACCTCGCCGATGATCGCCAGCGCGAGAAACAGGTAGCCCATAGTGGTGATGCTACTTGGCGGAGTAGACCGTGAGGGCCACGTCGTTGCTGAGGTCCACTGCCTGGTTATAATTAGTTTCGCCGCCACGCGTGCCGATCACGGAGATCCAACTGTCTTGCCGAAGTACGTTCAGTATCGCGGGCGCTGACGTCTCATCACCAAACAGTCCATAGGTAACCAGACCGCCCTGCGTCTGTTCGTTGAGTCCCTGCTGAATGAGGCTTGCGACGATCACGGCGCGAGTACCTGCCGAGAGCGGTGCGACCGACACGGTGAGACTGCTGGCATCCGTTGCGCCGTCGCCCCAGATGCAAGTAATTCCGCCGGCTTGTCGCTCTGGCGTTTGATCGGCCGTGTACTTATCGCCGTACTTGCCGCCCGGCCCGCCGAGGAGTACGAGGCCGTGCTGGCTGAACGTGTCCAGCCGCGACCGGGGCACAATATCCGCGCAGGCGATCGGCTGCGAGAACACCGCCGGGGTCGCAACGGCCGTGGCTGTGCCCGTTGATGAAGTCGTCGGCGTGGCCGATGTTTCCATGGTCGGCTGCTGTGGTGCGCAGCCAGCGAGCGCAAGAATGGCTACGGTTCCTACACCAATCGCGGTGCGAATAGGCTGCCTGATATCGTCCCCCTGACCTGGGTGCAATCTATCAGGCGAGCGGATGGCGCGACCGACAGATCGCACAGCATACGACCGCCGCCGTCAGGTTCTCGACGGTGCGATCGTGCGGCGTCCTGCCCGTGTCGGCTCGGCCTCACACGATCGTGCGGCGTCCTGCCCGTGAGAGTGCAGAAATGCGTGGTGTGAGAAGAGTGCAACTGTGCGAAAGTGCACTCTCAACGCGTCGGGCGTCGGGCGTCGGGCGTCGGGCGTCGAGCGTCGTCGAGCGCCGGGCGCCCGCTGGCATGGGGCGCTAACTGACGCCGGGCATCCCTGCTGCCCGCCTCAACGGGCAGTCTCGGCATCCGTCCGTGCGGAATAGCTAGTGTGTGAGGCCCACCAGTTCCGAGGTCGCGGCCCACAATGCGCTCGCGAGTGCGTCGTCTTTCGCCAGCGGGTGCATCGAACCGTCTGGCTTGAGACCATCAAAGTATGTGCCATTCGGTGCGTCGACTTCGGCAACTTCGGCGAGGTGTACGAGCGGCGTGGCGCCCTCGTCGGCGGAGATGCCGAGTCTTCCACCGCTCACGAAATTGCCCAACCGCACGAGCGAAGAATCCGTCCCGAAGGCCGTAGATACATAGCCGGGGTGGAACGAGTATGCCTCGAGGCGGGTACGTTTTGCGAGTTCACGGATGAACAGGATTGTCTCAAGCTTGCTGGTTCCGTATGCGCGCCATCCGCCGAACCACAGTCGCTTTTTCCACTCGAGATCATCAAGCCTGATCGCACTAAATCGGTTGGCGAGGCTCGCAGTGGAAATTACCCGCGCACTGCTCTTCTCAAGCCGATCGAGCAACAGGTTGGTGAGCAGGAAGGGTGCGAGGTGGTTGTGTTGCAACGTGCGTTCGTGGCCGTCTGCCGAAATGCCGCGTTTCGCCAACAGTCCGCCCGCGTTGTTGGCCAGTACGTCGATCGTTGGATACGTCGCGAGCAGGTCGGTCGCGAGCGCGCGCACATCGTCGAGTCGGTCGTAGTCGGCGAGGAATGCGGTGCCGCCGACGGTGGCCGCTACCGCCTTCGTGCGCTGCGGGTTCCGACCGACGACGGCGACATTCCAGCCGTCTTTCGCGAGACGTACAGCCGCGTTCGCCCCGATTCCGGAACTTGCTCCCGTGATCACGATGGTCTTGCTCATGCGTATCCGCCCTTGTCGAGTGCTGCCTTTGCTGCGAAACGGTGGGTGATCACGACCGGTCCCGCCGCGATGTACGACGTTCGGTGCGCGACCCGGTGGGGCGGCGCTCTCGCCCCCATACCTCGCAGAATACAGTGGCAGTGTGACGGGTGAAATTCGGCGAGTGGCAATGGTGTCGATGCACACGTCGCCGACCGCGCGACCGGGAACAGCGGATGCCGGCGGCATGAACGTAGCGCTCATCGCGACGGCTCGAGAACTCGCCGTTCGCGGCGTCGAGGTAGACCTTCTCACCCGGGCGACCGGGCTTCCGGCCACGACCGTCCTCTCGGCCGGTGTCACGTTGCACGAGCTGGCCGCTGGTCCTCCCAGCGCGCTCGAAAAGGAGCAACTCGTCGAGGTCGCTGATGAGTTTGGTGAAGCGGTGGCGCGTGTGGCCGGACGCGAGTCGCCGAGTTATGACGTCATCCACGCGCATTATTGGCTGAGCGGGCTGGCCACCCTCCCGGTCGCCATCGAGCTCGGCGTGCCGTTCGTGCAGAGTTTCCATACCCTTGGCGCGATGAAGAATGCCGCGATGCGGGAGCAGACCGAGCCCGCGCGTCGCGCGCTCACCGAGACCTTTCTGGCCAGGCAAGCAGATGCCGTGATCGCGGCATCGACGGCCGAGGCTGCGTGTCTCATTGACCTGGTCGGTGCGCCGGCTGGCCGGGTCTGGGTGATTCCGCCAGGAGTTGATCTCGAGCTGTTCTCGCCCGTGCGTGCCGCTACTGCGAAAACTCCGCCGGTGATCGCCGTTGTCGGCCGCATCCAACCGCTTAAGGGCCAAGATCTGGCGATCAAGGCGGTGGCTGCGCTCAATCGCGACGTTCGCCTGGTGATTGCTGGCGAGCCCACCCCGGGTGATGCGTCGTATCTAGAGAGTCTGCGGGCCTTGGGCGGCAACGTGAGTTTCGTCGGTGCGCTCACTCGGTTGCAGCTCGCTGCACTGCTCGCGAGTGCGACTGTCACACTTGTGCCTTCGCACTCCGAGACATTCGGTCTTGTCGCGCTCGAGTCGGCAGCGAGTGGCACGCCGGTGGTGGCATCTGGGGTGGCAGGTCTTATAGATTCGGTGGCTGATGGTCAATCCGGCATGCTTGTGCGCTCTCGTGATCCGGCGCAATGGGCGCATGTGATCGAGGGCATTCTGGATGATCCGCAGCGGCTGGTTGCCTCAGCACGAGTTCACGCAGAGCGGTTTTCCTGGGCAACCTCAGCGGCCAGTCTGCTGGGCATCTACGCGTCGCTCGTCGCGGACTGACCCGACGGGGAGTGCGCGCGCGCCGACGGCCTGCCATATTCTTCGAGCAACCGCAGCCAGACCTCGTTCATCGTCGGATAGGCCGGCACTGCGTGCCACAGCCGATGGATGGGCACCTCGCCGACGATCGCGATCGTCGCGGCGTGGATGAGTTCGCTCACATCTTGCCCGACGAAGGTTACGCCGAGGATCACGCCGCGTGTCGCGTCGACGACCATGCGCGCCTGACCCTCGTAGCCATCCGCGTGCAGACTCGCCCCGGCCACCCAGCCGAGGTTGTAGTCGACGACGCGGATGTCGTAGCCGGCTTTCTTCGCCGCAGCAGAGGTCAGACCAGCCGAGGCCACCTCAGGGGTCGCTGAAGGTCACTTGCGGAACTGCCCGGTGGTCGGCCGTAGCAACATGGCAACCCCACGGCCGGTCATCGACGGACGTTCCTGCCGCGCGCGCCGCAATCACGTCGCCGGCAGCGCGCGCCTGATACTTGCCCTGGTGGGTGAGCAGCGCGCGGTGGTTAACATCACCGGTCGCGTACAGCCAGTCGAAGCCGGTGACGAGAAGGGTGTCGTCGACCTCGAGCCAATCACCTGGCCTCAGCCCGATCGACTCGAGACCCAGGTCGGCGGTGCGCGGCAACCGTCCCGTCGCAACGAGCAGTTCGGTGGCGGTGAGCGACTCGTCGCCAAGCTCGATCGTCACCCCGTTCGGGGTACGGGATACCGCGGTCGGCTCAGCGGAACGAATCGTCACGCCGAGCTTGGTGAGGCCAGCAGTGACGAGTTCAGCCGCAAAGTCTTCTTGCTTCCCCAGAAGTCCGCTGCGAGCGATGATTGTCACGGTCGTGCCGAAACTCGCGTAGGCGGTCGCGAGTTCGACGGCGACCACACCGCCACCGATAATTGCGAGCGATTTCGGCGCCTGTTGCGCAGAGGTCGCCTCGCGCGGGGTCCAGGGCGCGGCCGCGAGGAGGCCGGGAACGTCGGGCAACAGCGGGTCTGAGCCGGTACTCACGACTACGGCGTGTCGAGCGGTGAGCACGGTCGTCGTGTCGTCGGCCGCCGTCACTGTCACCTGTTTTTCGCCCGTGATGCGTCCGTGCCCGCGGATGAGGCCGATGCCCGCGTCGTGCACCCAGGTCACTTGGCTCGAGTCGTTCCAGTCGTGGGTGAAGCCGTTGCGACGCGCGAAGACGGCCGCGACATCCATCTTGCCGATCACGGCCTCCTGTGCTCCAGCCACGTTCTGCGCAGCTCGCATCGCGATGCCTGAACGAATGAGCGCCTTCGATGGCATGCACGCCCAGTACGAGCACTCGCCGCCCACCAGCTCGCTCTCGATGAGTACGGCGGTGAGGCCACCCCGCACGGCTCGATCCGCCACGTTCTCCGCCACGGCGCCGCCACCGATTACGATCACGTCGTATGTCTGTTCCATAGTTTTCAGACTATGCGCTGATGTCGCTCAGGTCAGCTACCCGTTTTCCGGCGGGTAGCCGCTAGCTCTTTGTCGATCGACCGTTGACAGCGACACGACGGGAACTACCCGCCGTCGGAACAGAACAGCTATTGCCGAACGGTTCGGTGGTCGATGGCGTGAATCTTTCTGTGGTGCGGGGTCAGCGCCCGACGAAGATCGCCGGCTGCCGGGTGACGAACGCCTCCATGCCGATCCGAGCGTCTTCACTCGAGGCGAGTCGAACGAGCGCGGGCTGCAGGCTCCGCTCTGCCGCTTCGTCGCCCTCTCGCACGGCGAGTCGTGCGTTGGCGAGAGCCGCTTGCACCGCGAGCGGGGCCTGGGCTGCTACGCGCTGCGCAAGCTCGAGGCCACGCGCGTACTGCTCGCCATGCGCGACCACTTCTTGTACGAGGCCCATCCGGTGAGCTTCGGCAGCGTCGAACCGGTCACCGGTCAGGATCCAACGCATGGCGTTGCCCCAGCCGACAGCTCGGGGAAAGCGGATGGTGGCGCCCCCGAATGGCAGGATGCCACGGGCCACCTCGATCTGCCCGAACACCGTTGAGTCTGCAGCGACCGCGATATCGCTCGCGAGGATCAGCTCGATACCGAGTGTGAGGCAGGTTCCTTGCACGGCAATCACGACGGGCTTCGTGAGTTGCTGCCCGGCGACTTGCCACGGGTGCACACCGGCCTCCGGCACGATGTCGAGGCCGCTGCCGCCGATGCGCGGGCCGACATCCGCGAGGTCGAGACCGCCCGTGAAGTGGTCACCGTGCGCGAATACGAAACCGACGCGCAGTTCAGGGTCGCGCTCGAGCTGACCGTATGCGAGCGACAGTTCTTGAAGCAGAGCGAAGTCGGCGGCGTTGCGCTTCTCCGCACGATTGAGGCCGATCAGAAGTACGTGTCCGTCTCGCTCGACGGTGATTCGGGAATCCATTCTGTGAGCCTACGACGAACGCGCCTATCGATGGCCGACAAAAAATTAGGCGCTCAGTGCGCCGATGATTCGTAGCACGGTGGGCAGATCGTTCACTGTTTCGTCGAGTGAGGCCGGAGCGAACTCGGTGATTCCCGCACCGGCGAACCCAAAGTGCGCTTTGACCGCAGTGATGATGGCCACCAGTGCCTCGCCCGTGATACCGAAGGGTTCTGGGTAGCCAAGTCCGATGAAGTCACCGGGGTCAAGCACATCAAGATCGATGTGCAGGTACACGGACGCAGCGCCGGTCGCCTCGATCGCGGCGATAAGCGATTGTCCGGTTAGATCATCCACCGTTATGGTCACGATCCCTGCGGAACGTGCGTAGTCGTCTTCTGGGGGATCCCACGCGCGCGTTCCTGCCAGGATCAGTCGATGGGTGGGCAGGATCGCCCCGGGCACGAGCGACCCGGCTCCCTCGCCGAGCAGGGTGCGCACCACCATCCCGTGAAAAGCACCGGACGGACTCGACGCTGGCGTGTTGAGGTCGGGATGAGCGTCGAACCAGACCACCGCGACGTCGTCACCCACAACGTGCCCGATTGCCGCAAGTTCAACACCGCAATCGCCACCGATCGTGATGATCGGGCCCGTGGCCTGCTCGAGTTCTGCACGCATGCGATCGCGCACCATGATGAGCGTCGACGCGCGCGCGACCCCGGTACCTTGCTCATCACCGGCCTCGAGTGGCACGTCAACGACAGTGGTGGATGACGATGGCAGGTCGCCCCGGATGGCCTCGGCCCCATCCGCGAGTCGCATCGCGCGGGAAGAGCCGGATCCCTGCCACTGGGGAACGACGAGGAAGGTGCCTGCCATAGCTACAGGCTATGGCGTCTACGACTCGTGTGGGGGGCGCACCGCGACCGGCCAGACGGCTTTCGCGAGATTGGTGCGTAGCTCGACCGCGTTCTGCTTGATAACGTAGGCCGGCTGGTCGCGCTGCACTCGCCAGCTCTCGCTGAGCGGCCCGACGTCTACGGTCTCGAACCCGAATGTGTTGTACAGATCGGTGAGTACTGCCGTTGCGTCCGGGAAGTCACTCGATGCGGCCAGGGCCCTCCTATTGTCGGTGCCTGACGGCGTTCCATCGGTGGTAATTTCGGTCGATTTGATGTGGTTGAAGCCCTTCACCACCCGACTATTTTTCAGGTGCTTCTGCAGTAGACCCGAGCTCGTCGCTGTACCGTCATCAATCGCCGGGAACTCACCGTCGCGTTCGAAGTAATAGTTGTTGGTGTCGATGACAACTTTCCCGGCAAGCGGCGCCGCCGGAACATCCACGTACTTGCCGAACGGAATAGTCACGACCGCAATGTCGGCGGCCTCGGCGGCTTCGGCAACCGTGACCGCGCGCGCGTGTGGCCCGAGCTCGGCCACGAGGTCGACGAGTGTTTCTGGCCCGCGCGAGTTGCTAATTACCACGTCGTAGCCGTTCTCGATCGCCTTGCGCGCGATCTGGCTGCCGATATTTCCCGCTCCGATGAGCCCGATAGTTGTCATAGTGAAGACAATGCTGCTACCGGCTGATTTCTTCCCACGAATGCGAATCGGGCAGCCGAACTTTCGGCTACCGGCTCGCTATTCTCCCGCCGTGACGGCCTTCGGCGCGGCGCTGCCCGCTTTGAGAGCGGCCAGCCGGGTGTCAACCTCCGCCTGTTTTCCCAGATCGTCAAGGCTGTTGAACTGGGCGTCGAGGCTGGAGTTGGCGAGCTCCTGCTTGCCGGCGACCAACGCTTCTTGGTGGCGCACCTTGTCTTCGAAGCGGCTAATCTCGCTCGTTGGGTCCATGATGTCGATGCTCTTGACCGCATCCTGAACCTGTGACTGGGCGTCGGCCGTCTTTGAGCGCGCGACCAGTTCGTCGCGCTTCGCGGTGAGCTCGCCGAGCTTGACGTGCATCTGGTCGAGACCGTGCTTGAGCTGGTCTACGACCTGGTTTTGGGACGTGATAGTCGGCTCAGCCTGTTTCGCCTCGTTCTCCGACGACAATTGCTTGCCGAGCGCGATCTTGGCCAGATTATCGAATTTGTCGGCGTCGATCGCATTACCCGCGGCCCGCAGCTGGTCACCCTTGGTGCTTGCAGCGACAGCCTTGCGCCCCCAGTCGGCGGCGGCGTCAAGATCTTCCTGGTGGTCCTGCTCCATGAGACGGAGATTGCCTATGGTCTGCGCGACAGCGCTCTCGGCCTCCGCGATGTTGTTGGTGAAGTCGCGCACGAGCTGGTCAAGCATGAGCTGTGGATCTTCGGCGCCGTCGATCATGGCGTTGACGTTCGCACGTACCAGCTGGCCGATTCGCCCGAGGATGCTTTGCTTAGACATGGAGTGGTGCCTTCCCTGTGATAGATGTCGTGCGGATGAACGTCGTGTTCGACAACCTGACTAGAACTTACCGTCGCGACGGCGAGTGGTACCAATGCACTCATCGCCGGGTACCCGATCGTGCAGCGCCAGATCTATCGAGAAGCCGAACGCGGGTGCCATTCTTCCCGGCCGGGCTCGAAATCCGCTGTGCGTTCACGTCGTCGCTCCGTTTGTCGAACCGCGCTGAGGTGGGCTAGGTTCTACACCACAACAAAGATTCGCCGTCACGATGGAGTGACGGCGAATCTTTGTTAACGAAGCGTTAGTGGCGATGGCGCCCCCGTCACGAGCTCGAGGCCGGGAGCCGAAATAGCCGTCCCGTCTGGCAGAAAGTGCATGACCGCAGACACTTGGTAGTCACCGCCCGGCAACGGGGGAAGGTCGGCGCGAAACTCGGGCAGGTCGTCGTCTGCGACATCGCAGCGCACCGGTATGAAGGATGCGGCCAACTCGATCGATGCGCCAGGAGCAAGATCCACGTGCTGGGCGACGTCGCGGTGAGCGCCGTTGCTGTGCCACAGCACAATCCCGCCCTGAGACACGGTAATGGTGGGGGTCACCCCGACCGATCCGATCACACGTGCTGCACTCGTGTTGGTGAGGCGCACGATTCCCTCGACCGCCGCCATTCCGCGTGGTGCGGGCGACGCGAACTCGGCGCTCACCACGAGGCCTGGCTGGCTGGGTGCCACGTCGGCTAGGGTGCCGGCGCACCGGTTGATCGCGTCGGCGGGTGCGCGCAGCAGCGAGCCATCCGGTGTTCCTTGCGCAGTGGTCGTGCTCGGAGCGCTGAGCGCGGTTACTGAACTGCCACTCGACGCCTGCTGGCCGGGGATGCTCGTGATGCCCACGAACGCGATGCCGGCGACAGCGACTGCCAGAGCTCCGCCCGCCGCGAGCTGTCGGGAAACGCGGCGGGCCCGGCTCTTACGAATAATGCGCGACACATCCAGGGCGCGTGGAGCGTCGGTAGACGCGAGCATTCCTTTCAGGTCAGCTTCACTGGGCACGAGTCACTCCCGCCGGTTTGTCATCGAGTGCGATAGCCATCTTGTGGAGCCCATCGCTCAAGTAACGCTTCACGGCACCCGCACTGATCTCAAGGGTTTCCGCGATGTCGTCGACCTTGAGGTCTTCGTAGTAACGCAGCACTATGCAGGCGCGCTCACGAGGGGCCAGTTTCAGAAGCTCTCCCCGCAGGTCGATGCGTACCTCGGTGTCGCCGTCGCGCGACTCGCGAAGCTCCGGTTCGGCCTGTAGGTGGGCGATTTTGCGCCAGCGTGTGGTGCGCCGGCCCGCGTCCAGGTAGGTGTTAAGGATCGCGCGACGCACATAGGCCTCGGCACTCGCGATCGAGAAGCCGTTGCTCAAGCGGCCAAACGTCTTCACCAGCGCATCTTGCACGAGATCGGATGCAGTATCTCGATCACCGCAGATCAGGTACGCGTATCGCGAGAGGGCGTCGCCGCGCTCGGCTACGAGCTGCGTCACCACGTCTTCCCACCGCTCGCCGGATGCCGTTGCGCGCGCCATGCTGTGCCTCCTCGCGCCCTGACCAGAAACCGTCAGGTCTATCTTGACGGAGATCCTGGACGTCGAGATCGCGGTTGTGGTCACACCTGCTAAGACGTGCGGCGAGCTCTAAACGTTGTGCAAGCGCTCACGCAGAGTCGTGAGTTGCTGGGTGAGAGCCGCGGGCAGGCGGTCGCCGAACTCGTTGAAGAACTCTTCGGTGGCATCCGCTTCAGCAGACCAGCTGTCGGCATCGACCGCGAACAGTTGTTGCAGAGTCGAGTCGCTCATCTCGAGCCCGGTTAGGTTGAGCGAGCCTGGCATCGGCACGAGTCCGACCGGGCTATCAACGGCGGCCAGCCGCCCGTCAACACGGTCGAGAATCCACTCGAGCACGCGTGAGTTGTCACCGAAACCGGGCCACAGGTAGGAGCCATCCGCTGCCTTGCGAAACCAATTCACTTGAAAGATGCGCGGCACGGTACTGGTGGCGCGCAAGCGCTGCCCCATCGTGAGCCAGTGTGACCAGTAATCGGCCATGTTGTAGCCACAAAAGGGGAGCATTGCGAACGGGTCACGTCGCAGTGTCCCGACAATGCCTTCGGCGGCCGCCGTCTGCTCGGACGAGATCGTGGCGCCCATGAAGACGCCATGTTCCCAGTCCCGTGCCTCCACCACTAGCGGCACGTTGGTCGCGCGACGGCCACCGAAGATGATTGCGTCGATGACGACGCCCCGCGGATCATTCCAGTCGTCTGAGATAGACGGGCACTGGTCGGCCGCTACGGTAAATCGAGAGTTGGGGTGAGCGGCGGGGCGCCCGGCTGCTGGGGTCCAGTCTCGGCCTTCCCAGTCGATGAGATGGGCCGGCGCCGTGTCGGTGAGCCCCTCCCACCAGACGTCACCGTCGTCGCGCAGCGCGACGTTCGTGAAGATCGTGTTACCCCAAATCGTGTCGATGGCCGTCGCGTTTGTCGAGCGGCCGGTACCCGGGGCGACGCCGAAGAACCCGGCCTCTGGGTTGATTGCACGCAGTCGACCGTCGTCGCCCGGCGCAAGCCACGCGATGTCGTCGCCGATCGTTTCCACCGTCCAGCCCGGGATGGTGGGGGTGAGCATCGCGAGGTTCGTTTTGCCACACGCAGAAGGGAAGGCCGCCGCCACGTGGAATGCCCGACCGCGTGGATTAGTCACCTTGAGGATGAGCATGTGTTCGGCGAGCCAGCCTTCGTCGCGTGCCATGACCGAGGCGATGCGCAGAGCGAACGACTTCTTGGCGAGCAGCGCGTTGCCGCCGTAGGCCGAGCCGAACGACCAGATCTCGCGGGTCTCAGGAAAGTGCGAAATATATTTGAGGTCGTTGCATGGCCATGGCACGTCTTCTTCGTGATCGCCAAGCGGCGCACCCACGCTGTGGACGGCCTCGACCCACTCGGTCTGGTCGGTGATGAGCCGTAGCGCCTCAGTGCCCATCCGCGTCATGATGCCCATACTGGCAACCACGTATGGCGAGTCGGTCAGCTGCACTCCGAGCCGGGCAAGGGGCGACCCGAGGGGTCCCATCGAGAACGGGATGACATACATCGTGCGTCCCCGCATCGCACCAGCGAAGAGCGAATTCAAGGTTGTGCGCATCGCCTCCGGTGCTTGCCAGTTGTTGGTCGGGCCAGCATCCGCTTCATCAGCGCTGCAGATAAAGGTGCGGTCTTCAACCCGGGCGACATCCGCGGGGTGACTGCGGGCAAGGAAGCTGTACGGCCGCAGCTCCGGGTTCACTCGGATGAGCGTGCCTTGCTCCACCATGAGCCGAAATAGTCCATCGCGTTCAGCGGCAGAGCCCGTGCACCACACAACGTCGTCGGGGAGAGTGAGCGTCGCGATGCGATCAACCCATTCGACTAGCCGGGCGCTCGCTTCAGCAGGCACACCCGAACGGACAGAAATGGGGGGAGCTGTCATGGTCATCGTGCATTCCTCATTCAGTGCTTGGTGAAGCGGTGTTCCGTGAAGAACAATTGTCAAGAACGTGATGTTCTTCCATTCTGAGTCAGAGATCGGCGGCTATATCTAGCAAGTGGGTTGAAAGATCGTGTAATCTTTCGATATGGTCAATACATGACTGATCTTGTGACGCTGGGGCAACGAATCCGCCACTATCGCACCGCGAAGGCAATGACCCTCGACCAACTAGGTGCGGCCGTCGGCATGGCGGGCAGCCAGCTCTCACTGATGGAAAACGGCAGGCGCGAGCCACGGCTTACCGTGCTCACCCAGATGGCGGGTGTATTCGGCGTTGCCGTGAACGACCTTCTCAGCGATGCTCCCCCCACTGCGCGAGCGGGCCTTGAGATCGAACTCGAGCGGATGCAACGCTCCTCCGTGTACGCATCGCTCGGCTTGCCCGCTATCCGGCCGTCGCGCTCAACCAGTGACGAGACCCTCGAGGCGCTCGTCGGTCTGCACCGGGAAATCGCCAAGCGTGCCCGAGAGGCGATCGCCACCCCCGAGGAGGCGCGACGCGCCAACACCGAATTGCGTCAGCACATGCGCACCCTCGACAACTACCTGCCCGACATCGAAGCGCTCGCCGAGAAGGTTGTCGGTGCGGTCGGCCACACCACGGGAGCACTCACCCACCGGTCGGTGAGCAGGATGGCCGAGAATCTCGGATTCGAGCTTGTGCACGTCGGCGACCTTCCCCACTCCGCCCGCTCCGTCACCGACCTCAAGAACGGGCGTATCTACCTACCGCCTGCCTCGATCCCGGGCGGACACGGCTTGCGATCGATGGCTCTGCAGGCAATGGCGCACCGCTTGCTCGGGCACGAGCATCCGGCCACCTACGCCGACTTCCTGCAACAGCGGCTCGAGATCAATTACTTTGCGGCGGCGGCCCTTATGCCCCTCACCCAGTCGATTGAGTTTCTGTCGGTCGCAAAGTCCAACCGCAACATTGCGGTTGAGGACTACCGCGATGCGTTCGGTGTTACCCACGAAGCCGCGGCGCTGCGTTTCACCAACCTCGCGACCAGTCACCTTGACATGACGGTGCACTTTCTGCGAGTCGGCGACGACGGGGCCGTCTACAAGGCCTACGAAAACGACGGCCTGCGCCTACCGGTGGATGTCACAGGGTCGACGGAAGGTCAACTCGTCTGCCGGCACTGGAGCGCTCGCGAGGCCTTCACGCGTACCAATCGCACGACCGAGTACTACCAGTACACTGACACCCCGGAGGGCACCTTCTTCGAGTCGACGCAGACCGGAACTACCTCGGCCGGTGAATTTTCGATTACCATCGGGGTGCCATTTCAGCACTCGAAATGGTTCCGCGGACGGGAGACCACCAACCGCACCAGGTCGACCTGCCCCGACGAGAACTGCTGCACGCGTCCGGGGTCAGGACTGTCTGAGCGCTGGTCTGGCCAGGCGTGGTCAAGCGCAAAACTGCATGCGCACATCTTGTCTCCGCTGCCGTCCGGCACCTTTCCGGGCGTCGACGATCAGGAGTTGTACGTATTCCTGGAGTCGCACGCCGGGTAGCGATCCGTCGCGGCGGGAGTTGTGAACGCGCGCGATGGGTCGTACGGTGCTCGATGCCCGGTCGCCGGTCGCCGGTGGCGTTGGCGGTGCCCATGTGATTTGCGTGGCGTTGTGATGTGCCTTCTCCTCGTGGCATCGCGGCCGCAAACCTGCGCGACAGTGCAGAACCGCGCAGTCTGCCGGCATCGCACCGGGTGTTTCTGCACTCTCGCGGGCGCGTGCGTGCACTCTCGCGGCGGGCGTCGGCGTCGGCGCGCACAGTGGGCGCGCCGAAGGGCGGGCGGCGGCGGGTGAGGCGTCATCGCTCAGCCCACGCCGGTTGTCACGTTGCGCGGTTTACGGCCGCCCGAGTTCGCGGGCGGCTTTCGCACCGGCTTCGCGCAGCCACCTGGTTGGGTC
>JANXVG010000053.1 GCA_025351795.1 Salinibacterium sp.
GGACCCTGCCAGGCGCAGCAGGGCGGCGGGGTTGGGGAACACACCCACGACGTCGGTGCGTCGTTTGATTTCTTTGTTGACCCGCTCGAGGGGGTTCGTGGACCAGATCTGGCGCCAATGGCGTTGCGGGAAGCAGGTGAATGCGAGATGGCCACTAGGAACTGGGCGTTTTTCATGGCCGCCGTCGGTGTGACAGCGGCCACGAGGGTATCCCGCTACCGGCCTGGAGTTGCGATTGCAGTGCAGCTCGATCGGGTCAAGGTCGAAGCCCGTGTCGATCGACGCGCGTGATTCGCTCGTGTGGTTTTGGGCTGCAGACCTCTATCGAGGGTAGGGAAAGGCTGGCTCTCTCTGGCCCGCCGCGGTCACCTAACGAAACCCGATCACCATGTTTTGTGTGGCGACAGATAACAATCCGTAACCTTGCGTCCGTCGCGGACTGAACTCTTCTAAGATCTGGATGCGGCTATCAGCGGTCGCAGCGAAAGGTCACCCGTGTCTCGTCTCAGTTCTCATTTCCGTCGATTCGCACTTGCCGCGGGCGTCGGCGTCGTCATGGTCGCACTAGCCGCGTGCAGTTCGCCGGCGACATCGACAACTCATGGCCTGGCGACCGTCACAGCCGGCAAGCTGACGATCGCTACCGGTCAGCCGGCCTACTCGCCGTGGGTCATCGACGATAACCCGCAGAACGGCCAAGGGTTCGAAGCGGCTGTCGCGTATGCCGTGGCGAGCAAGCTCGGCTTTGCCACGAAGGATGTCGTCTGGATCCGTTCGACCTTCGACAGCGCGATCGCGCCGGGAGCGAAGGACTTCGACCTGAACATTCAGCAGTTCAGCATTACCGACGAACGCAAGAAAGCTGTCGACTTCTCGGCGTCGTACTACACGACGAGCCAGGCCATCGTGACGACGAGCGACTCACCCGCGGCTTCGGTGAAGGGAATCGATGGACTCAAGGCGCTGAAGATCGGTGTCGCGACGTCGACCACGACGTTGAAGCTGCTTCAGAAAATTGTCGGCGGCAGCAACCTCCAGGTGTTCAACTCGAATGATGATGCGGTCGCTGCACTCAAGAGTGGTCAGGTCGATGCAGTTGCTGTAGACCTGCCGACCGGGTTCTACCTCGCAGGCTCCGAGATTACGAAGGGTGTCGTGAGCGGTCAGTTCTCGGACACCGCGGGAGGCGAAGAATTCGGCATCGTGTTGCCGAAGAGCTCGCCGAATACGACGAAGGTTTCGGCAGCCATCGAGGCGATCCGCGCCGATGGAGAATTAGCCGCTATCACCAAGAAGTGGCTGTCGACGTCAGTTGACGTCCCCGTCTTCAAGTAGCGCCGTCGTCAGAGGCTCTCACTGCAGGCATCGTAGAGTGGGTTCGTGAATTCGGCACCCGTGACCACAGAGAGTGGCTTGAGCGGCGTTGAGCTCGGGCGACGAGCGTTCCGCAAGAAGCAGTCGGGCCGGTCGGTGCTGATCAGCCTCGCGAGCACGGTCATGCTGGCAGCCATCGTCTGGCTCACTGTCGTCAACACCCCGGGCTGGGCGCTGGTGCAGCAGGCCTTCTTCGACCCGAAGACCGGAGCGAATTTCTTTCCGTCGATCCTTCTCGGGCTCTGGCTCAACGTTCGGATCCTCTTTTTCGCCGTGATCGGCGTCGCGATCTTCGCGACGCTCATCGCCGTCATCCGAACCCTGCGCGGGCCGGTGTTCTACCCGCTCCGGCTCATCGCGACCGTGTACACCGACCTCTTTCGCGGCATGCCGCTCATCATCGTTCTCTACCTGGTCGGCTTCGGCATCCCGGCGCTCGGAGTCACACCGCGACTGCCTCCGGAGGTCTGGGGCACGCTCGCGCTCATCCTCACCTACTCGGCCTACGTATCGGAGGTGCTGCGCGCCGGCATGGAAGCTGTGCATCCCTCCCAGAGACTCGCCGCACGCTCGCTGGGACTCACCCACGCGCAGACGCTGCGATTGATCGTGCTTCCGCAGGGCATCCGCAAAGTCGTGCCGGCGCTCATGAACGACTTCGTCTCCATGCAGAAGGATGTCGGCCTCGTGTCGGTGCTCGGTTCCATCGACGCCGTGCGCGCGGCACAGATCGCCGTGGCAGACACGTATAACTTCACGCCGTACATCGTGGCCGGCCTGCTGTTCGTGGTAATCAGCCTCCCGTTCATCCGCCTCACCGATTGGCTCGCCGGTCGAGCCCAGCTCCGCGAGCAGATCGGGGGAAAGGTATGACCTCCGCCGAGCCGGTTTTGCGCATCACAAACCTCCACAAACGGTTCGGCGATGTGCACGTACTGCAGGGAATCGACCTCGAGGTTTTCCAACATCAGGTCGTCGTCGTCATCGGAGCGAGCGGTTCTGGCAAGTCGACGCTGCTCAAATCGGTAAACCTGCTCGAACAGATCGATGACGGACAGATCTTCCTCAAAGGCGAAGACATCAGCGACCCGCGCATCGCCGTTGACAAAGCGCGGGCGCGCATCGGAGTTGTGTTCCAACAATTCAATTTGTTTCCTCACCTGACCGTGCTCGACAACGTCGCGCTTGCTAACCGCAGGGTGCACGGGCTGTCGCGCGACGAGGCGGAGACGATCGCCCGGCACTGGCTCGACCGCATCGGGCTCGGGCACAAACTCAGGGACTACCCGGACCGGCTCTCGGGTGGACAGCAGCAGCGCGTGGCGATCGTGCGGGCGATTGCAAGTGATCCGGAGCTGCTACTTCTCGACGAGATCACGAGCTCGCTCGATCCGCTGCTGGTCGGCGAGGTTCTCGATCTCGTGAGCGAGCTGAAAGCCGGCGGCTCGACGATCCTCATGACCACGCACGAGATGCAGTTCGCGCGCAACGTCGGGGATCACGTCATCTTCCTCAAAGACGGTTTTCTTCTTGAGCAGGGAACACCACAGCAGGTCTTCGATGAGCCGCAGCATCCTGCAACGCGAGAGTACCTCTCGCGAGTCAAGACTCACTAGTTAGAGAGCATCCGCATAGACCTCACAAGTCGTAGCCGCGGATGCCTGACCGAGTATGCGTTGGACGGGACTGTTGTCGCTTCGGTTGATACACCGAAGCGCCACACCGGGCCTGCGTGAGCGGGCGCGGCAACATTGCCAACCGGTAGGTGGGGTGGAGCAGGATCCATTTCTGATCCGACGCAACACCGAGCAGGGGTCTGAGCACATCGGCAGACAGAGTACCTCGGCCTTGGTCAGACGCTCCCACGCTTCTGTGATGGGGCCGGACGCGAACTCGAACGCGGCGTTGACCGTGCCGGAGTCGGGTGCGGTACGAGCGGTCTCGGTGGCTCGATGCACCTGAGTGATCAGGTAATCGGACCGACGCCGACCGCTGCTGGCGACCTCCCCAAATGCAGCGCGCGGTTAGGGTTCTGATCGCCCGAGCGGCGGGTGGAGATGATTACCAATATTTAGTTGAACGACCGTTCTTGACTGATCGTTCTCTAAAGTTCATACTGAGCTGTGTGGGACGAACCAGAAGCTTCAACGAAGTCGATGTGCTCGCGAAATGCGCTGGCGCGTTCTTGCAGACCGGCTACGAGGCGACATCCATTGACGATCTGGTCGCAGCGACCGGTCTCCATCGCGGAAGTATCTACCAGGCGTTCGGTAGCAAACGAGGGCTCTTCCTCGCCGTACTGAGCCAACTCGCGTTGACGGGCATACGCAGCGCGGAGTCTATGGACCTTGTGCTTGTCGCGCTCCTTGAACTCGCCCCCCGTGATGCAGCGGTACGCGAACTGGCGGCACGGATCCTTGCAGCGGCTGCCGATCGGGGAACGCCGGAAAGCCTCGGTGCTCGCCTACTCGCGCGCGCACACCTGGGTGCCGAATCAGAACAATTGATCAACAAAAAGTGAGGTAGTCATGAACACGGTAACGATCACAGCAGAAAACCTCACCGTAGAACCACGCGGATTGGATAAGGTCTGGTCCTTCACGAATCGGCTCGAAATCCCGTTAGCCAATGTTCGCGGGGCAACGTTTGACCCTGGCGCCAATCACGAACCAAAAGGTTTTCGCGGACCGGGGCTCGGGATGCCCGGTAAGTGGTCAGGTACTTTTACGCGCAACGGCGGGAAGTCCTTTTGGAACGTCAGTACGCCCGGTGAAACGATCGTCGTGCAGTTGGTGAACGAACACTTCGACCGACTATTTCTCACGGTGCGCGAGCCACGGACGATCGTCGACCAGATCAACTCGGCGTTGCACAACCCATGACTGGCGTGTCACTGGCGAAAGATCGAACTTCGGTGACGCCAACAACGGTGCCATGGATAGCGGTCATCACCTTCATCATTCTGGCTTGTGCTCTCGCCTGGCTTGTGATTCTCCCGTTGTGGTTCGGCGGCGGTCTCACGAATCCGATAGCGGGAATCCTGTTTGTGGTGATGATGTTCACGCCGCTGATTGCCGCGCTGTTTGTGGTGTTCGTCGTGCAGAAGCCGCGGCCAGAATCGGTGTCGAGGTATTTCGGGCTGTGGCCACTTCGCCCAGCCACACGCACCATCTGGATGATCGTTTTCGCGATTTTTGGAAGCGTTGCAATTGTGGTTGCCGGCGGGTTGCTCGCCGTCGCATTGGGGCTCGTTCGCCTCGACCTCGTAAACTTCTCCGGCTTTGCTGCTCAACTTGCAGCGCTCAGTCCGCGGTCGATTCCTCTCCCGATTCAGACTCTCGTTGCTATTCAATTGCTGGCAATACCAGTCGGTGCACTGGTCAACGGCTTTGTTACGATCGGCGAAGAGCTTGGATGGCGCGGTTGGCTGTTACCCAGTCTGCGCCCCCTGGGCACATGGCCGGCGCTCGTGATCACCGGCGCGGTGTGGGGCCTGTGGCACAGTCCGGTAATGCTGCTCGGCTATAACTTTAGCCAGCCCAACCTGTTCGGAGTCGGGTTGATGGTCGTCGGGTGCGTGTTGTATGGAGTGATCGTCGGCTGGCTGCGACTGCGAACCGCATCCATTTGGCCATCCGTCTTCGCGCACGGTGCCTTCAACGCTTCGGGTGGGCTTCTC
The DNA here is from genome assembly GCA_025351795.1 of Salinibacterium sp. Classification (GTDB taxonomy): domain Bacteria; phylum Actinomycetota; class Actinomycetes; order Actinomycetales; family Microbacteriaceae; genus Rhodoglobus. The sequence continues at coordinate 5,054 of JANXVG010000053.1, forward strand.
ATTCTTGTTTCAGATGCGCATTCACCAGCGAACCCAGTGGCACTCAATCCGCTTGGCTGGGTAACCTGGATCGTTATGGCTCTCGTGATTGTCATATTGATCACTACTGGTCAATTCAGGAAGCAACCGTAGAGCGAACTGCACTAAGTCTCGCGCGCACGCGATGCGGACTATCTCGACTTCTCGACCGCTTCCCACGCATCCTGGTTCCCACATCACGGCACGGACATCGCCCAGAGAAACGCTAACCGGGGCTGCTCCTCTGCGGTCTGAGCGTTCACCCGGGCCGTTTCCCAGCGTGCCTGTTACCCTTGCGTGAGGACTTGCCCCGGGAATTCCGAACTCGTCCCCAGCCTCATGAACTCTCCTTTGTCTTTTTATGTAGCCATGCGCGAAGCATTTCGACGTGCGCGCACCCCTCCGCGCACGAGAAAGTTTCTGGCCGTGGGCGCGGCGACCATCGCGCTTTCGCTGACCGCGATCGCCGCGATGGCCCCACCGCCACCGCCGAGCGCGGCTGATCTCATAGTGGCGTACAACGCAGCTCACGCCCAGAAGCTCACGGTGTCAGAGAACGTGGCGATAGTCGGTGTCGCGCGAGACACCTACTCGGCCACCCCGGGAATCCAGACCCTCGCAGCAGGCGGTACCAACTACGACTGGGCGAAGCTCGTGCTGCTGTCTGGCGGATGGCCCATGACCGACGCCAATGTCACTGTGCTCACGCGCTGGATGCGCCAAGAGAACGGCGCAGACAACTGGTGGAACCGTAACAACCCGTTGAACAACGGTTGGGGTTCCGGCGGCGGAGGGGGCACCGGTAGCTACCCAGGCCTTGTCGTTGCCGCACAGATGGCTGCCGAGAGTCTTCAGCGCAATGCGGGTTACAGTGCGATTCTCGCTGCGCTCGCCAGCTCAGCGCCGACAGAAGTTATCGAGAATGCGATCTGGGCCTCACCGTGGGCGGCCAGCCATTACGCAAATGGCGGCCACTGGTCGTACACCCCGGTATCCGTTGTAAAGGCGCCTGCCGGCAGCTGGTGACACGCTGGCAATGCTGCTCTCAGCTGGGTGGCGGGGGTGGTTCTGGTGAGGCAATGTAATAGTCGCCTGCCCCGCACGCTGCCAGATATTGCCCCGGGTCGCTGTGGTCAGAGTCGCGCGGCCATTCGTGCACGTCGAACTCGCCACAGTACGGGCATTGTACTTGCAGCCGACGCGCCAAGCCCACGTAGTCGACTCCGGTAACGAGCGCTTGAGGAGTTTGCGCGCCAGGCATGCTGTGAGCATACGATGCCCGGGTGGTCGCTGGGGAGAGGCGCATCGCGGCCGCCGCGCGCGATTGCCGTAAATTGCCGCGAATTCGAGGTCCAGATTCGCGATATAGCCACTCAGGGGCAGTAATCTGGCACCCGTGACCGCACCCGCCATGCCCTCAGCTTTCACGCCGTTCTCCGAACCCCAACGCAAGGTGCCTGGGGTGTGGATAACCCTCTTCGCCACGGCCTGGCTTGGCATCTGGATGGCCCAACTCACGCCCATTCAACTTTTGTTGCCGCAGCAGATCGATAGTTTGCTGAAGTCGGCGGACGGCACCCAGAGCGTCGTTGCGTTTGGCATTATCTCTGGCATCGCGGGAGCGTGCGCGCTGATCGCGTTTCCTCTGACCGGTGCGCTCTCCGATCGCACCACCTCACGCTACGGCCGCCGGCGGCCATGGATACTGGTGGGCACCGTCGTATTTGCCGTCGCGCTATTTCTGCTCGGCATCCAGTCGACGATGGTGGGGATCGGCTTCTTCTGGTCGCTCGCAATCATTGGCTTCTGCATCGTTTCAGCCGCAATCACCGCGACCATCTCCGATCAGGTGCCGGTCGACCAGCGCGGTTTCGTGTCCGGTTGGGTGTCTGCACCGCAGGCCATCGGAACTGTTCTCGGCATCCTGCTCGTGACACTGCTCAGTTTGAGCATCCTCGTGGGATACACGGTGGTTGCAGTCGCGCTTCTTCTACTGGTCATCCCGTTCCTGCTCTTCGTGCCAGACGAGGTGCTGCCGAAGGTGCTGCGCGCGCGATTCACACTCGGCAACCTGCTGAAGGGGTTCTGGGTCAGCCCCATTGCGCATCCCGACTTTGGCTGGACGCTTTTCGGTCGCATTTTCGTCAACCTCGGCAACGCGCTCGGCACGACTCTGCTGCTCTACTTCCTTATGTACGGGCTGCACCGCGGAACGACGGCCCCAGATGACCTGCTCGGGCTCACGATGATCTACCTCGTTTTCTTTGTCATTGCGGCTCTCGGCTTCGGCAAATTGAGCGACAAGATTGGGCGTCGCAAGATCTTTGTCTATTTGGCTGCGTACCTGCAGGCCCTCGCCGCTCTGCTGCTTGCTTTCGTTCCTGACTTCACGATCGTCGAGGTGGGAGCTGGCCTTCTCGGCCTTGGTTACGGATGTTTCATGGCCGTCGACCAGGCCCTTGCGACTCAGGTGCTGCCAAGTTCATACACTCGCGGCAAAGACCTGGGCATCATGAACATTGCGACCGCAGTGCCACAGGCGGTCGCGCCCCTATTGGGTGCTTTCATTGTGGCCGAGCTCGGCGGTTACTTCGGACTCTTCGTTGCGTCGGCCGCGGCAGCAGCGTTAGGCGGGCTCGCGATCCTCCCCATCAAGAGCGTTCGCTAGGCACAACGCACGTTGTCTTCGCCGCGCGGCGCTCGCGCGCTGGACCCGCTGGGCTTCGCCTCCTTGCGGCGCAGCGCTCACGCGCTGCGCTGGTATAGTCGTCTGGTTGGGTTTCGACTCAGCACGCGCCCGTAGCTCAGCGGATAGAGCAATTGACTACGGATCAATAGGCCGGGGGTTCAAATCCCTCCGGGCGCACCAAAAATAACAGGCCTGACCAGCAGTTCTTCTCGAATGCGGTCGG
>JANXVG010000069.1 GCA_025351795.1 Salinibacterium sp.
CACGCCAAACGTGACGCCCGCACCGACCTGACCGGCAGGCGCGCCCTGCTGACCGGTGGCCGCGCGAAAATTGGCATGTACATCGCGCTGCGACTCTTGCGCGACGGCGCACACACGACCATCACGACGCGGTTTCCGCGGGATGCGGTGCGTCGTTTCACGAGCCTGCCTGACTCCGCGGAGTGGATCCACCGCCTCCGCGTGGTGGGCATCGACTTGCGCGACCCCACCCAGGTGATCGGACTCGCGGACTCCGTTGCAGCGGCCGGACCGCTCGACATCCTGATCAACAACGCGACACAGACCGTGCGCCGCTCCCCCGGTGCGTACCAACCACTGGTGGATGCCGAGCTCGCTCCGCTGCCAGATGGCCCGCTCCCCGAGCTCGTCACTTTCGGCCACACGAACGACGCCCACCCGCTCGCGCTTGCCAGGTCGGTGACCGCGCACCCAATCCTCGCGGCCGCGGGTTCAGACGGGCACCGGGCACGCGCGTTAAGCGAGCAGGCAATGGCTGCTGGCTCGTCGTCGTTGGAACGACTCGCCGCAGGCACCGCGATCGACGCGGGTGGTCTGCTCCCCGACCTGCACGACGCAAACTCGTGGACCCAACACGTGCATGAGGTTGACCCCCTCGAGATGCTTGAGGTGCAGCTCGCTAACACGACGGCTCCGTTCATCCTGATTTCACGGCTGCGGCCGGCGATGGTCGCCTCGACAGCGCGCCGCACGTACATCGTGAATGTGTCTGCGATGGAGGGCGTCTTCGGACGCGGCTACAAGGGGCCTGGGCATCCGCACACCAACATGGCGAAGGCCGCCGTAAATATGCTCACCCGCACGAGCGCGAGGGAGATGTTCGAGACAGACGGCATTCTCATGACGAGCGTCGATACCGGCTGGATTACGGATGAGCGCCCGCATCCCACCAAAGTGCGTTTGGCAGAGGAGGGCTTCCACGCCCCGCTCGATCTCGTAGACGGCGCAGCTCGGGTGTACGACCCCGTGGTGCGCGGCGAGGCAGGCGAAGACGTCTTTGGCGTGTTCCTCAAGGACTACGCACCGAGTTCCTGGTGATCGATCTGCGCATGACCCCGCCGGGCACGCGGGTCGTCGTGCGCCATCGGCTCGATGATGGCCGCGCAACAGACGCGCTCGGCTTTCTGCACGCGAGTAACGAGACGCACTGCGTTATCGCAACGAAGCGAGGCCTTGAGACAATAGAACTCGCGGCCGTGATCGCCGCGAAGAAAGTACCCCCGGCACCGGAACCGCGCGTTCGCTAGCTGTCAAGCCGCCGAAAACCCACCTCACAAGTCGTGCGCTACGGGTAGCGTAGCGAATGAGGCCGCGACGACCGAGGCGAAGGGGGTTGCCGTGACCGACATTGCGGCAGCGCTCACCCCACGAGGCCCCAGCATCGACGACCGCATCTTTGCCGCGGCCCTTGAATTGCTGCGTGAGCGCGGGCCGGTCGCCGTAAACATGGAGTCGGTTGCCGCCGCTGCCGGAGTTGCCAAGACCACGATTTACCGTCGTTTCGAAAATCGCGAGTCCCTGTTGAGCGCCGTCGTTAATGCCGCGACGACCGCCGTGTCGATCACGCCGGAGACCACCGCATACGAAACTCTGCATTGGTTTCTCGCGGATGCCCGAGACACGATCGACAACATCGTCGGTCACGGAGCTATCGCTGCGATCCTGATCAACGACGATCCAGTATTCACTGCCCACCTGGTCGAAATGCTGCGCGTTCGCAGTAGACCCATCCGCAATCACCTCCGCACTCGGGTTACCGCCGGAGAATTACGCGCAGACGTAGACATTGAACTCGTTCTGAGCCTCCTGCTGGGAACGTTTGTGGCCGAGTCAATTCGCGGTGAGACGAACCGCGACGGTTGGGCCGACGACGTGCTGCGGCTGCTGTGGCCGGCACTCGCCGCATGACGGCCGACCGCCGGCAGGCCGCTGTCGTTGTCAATCCGGCCCGGGTGAACCTGGCGCGGCTGCGGAAGGCCATCGCCGCCGCGGAGACGAAGGCCGGATGGCGCGAGTCGTTCTGGCTCGAGACATCCGTCGAGCACAGCGCCGAAGCGTCTGTGCGGGCGGCAATCGAGCAGGGCGTCTCACTCGTGATCGCTGCGGGAGGAGATGGCACCGTGCGTGAGGTCGGCGCCGCGATGCGGGGTCAGGATGTGCCGTTCGCGCTCATTCCCGGCGGCACAGCGAACCTCCTGGCCCGCAATCTGGGACTGCCATTGGGCGACACTGCCGCAGCCGCGATAATCGCGTTCGAGGGCGCAGACCGCCCGATCGACCTCGGTTGGTTGCACTATCGACTCGAGAACGGCAGCGAGGGCGCGCTGCCGTACTTCGTCATGGCGGGTTTCGGGCTCGACGCCGATATGGTGGCCGGCACTGACCCGCAGCTAAAACGACGGTTCGGTTGGCTCGCGTACGTCGGCCCCATCCTCGGCTCGCTCGCGCGCCGCACCGGCCACGAGACCACCTATTCACTCGGCGACGATGCGAAGCGATCTGGCCGCCTCCATTCGCTCATCGTCGGCAATGCGGGCACTGTGACGGCCAACCTGCGCTTGCTTCCAGAAGCTGTGCTCGATGACGGGATGCTCGATGTGCTCGCCATCCGGTCGATGCGACCGCGCGACCGGGCCACCTTCATCCGCTGGCTCGGCCAGTCATACAGTTCGTCAAAAGTGATGCCCGCTCTGCGCGTGAACCCGGATGACACGGGTGGCGCCCTGTACTACGCGCAGACCACCGGTGTTACCGCAACCCTCGACCGCGCCGCGACGTTCCAAGCCGATGGCGATGCTCTGGGTTCCGTCGTCTGGGCGCAATTCAGCATCGAGCCGGGTGCTGTCACCGTGCGCGTACCAGCTGCGAGACCCTAAGCCGCTCGTGCCGCGGGTAGCTCTAACGCACGTAGCGGTCGATCCCTGCCCAGTCGCCGATCCCCGACCAGACTCCCACTTGTCAGGACACGTCCTGATAAGTGGGAGTCTGCAGCACTACGGGCGGTGGCCAGCACTGCGGTGCGCCGGAGGCGACTTCCTACCCCGCGAAAATCTTCCCTGGGTTGAAGTTGTTGCCAGGGTCGGCCGCGCCCACGAGGCCGCGCACGAGACCGACGCCCTCGGCAGAGATGTCCTGTTCGAGCCACGCGGCGTGTTCGAGTCCGACACCGTGGTGGTGCGAGATCGTGCCGTCACTATCGATGAAGGCCTGCTGAATCGCGCTCTTCACGGTGTTGTATTCGGCGATCGGGTCGCTGCCAAAGACGAACGCGAACGTGAAGTACAGGCAGGCACCCGAGTGATATGAGTGCGACATGTGCGACATGATCCAGCCCTTGATACCGATCTCGTCGTACGCCTTTTGGGCGGCCGCGTAGACGTTCTCGTGAAGAGAAACGAGCTTCGACCACGGTGCAGCAGTCTCCGAAACGTCGCCAGCAGCACCCATGTCCAGTAGGAAGTCGCGCAGATATGGCGTGTCGAATTTCTTCTGGTCATAGAGGATTCCGGGACCCTTGCCCACCCCCATGCCGCCGTGCTTCTTCACGATCGCGTCTACCATCGACTTCTGTCGTGTGGCGTGCGCCGGTGCGCCCTCAAATCCAATGAATGACAGGCAAATGTCGTCGAGATTCCATCCTTTCGACTTCATGAGACCAGGCAGAACCGTGCCAGCCAAAAACTTGTCGAAGCCCTTGCGATCCTTGCTGGTCGCGAGCGAAAAACCTGTCTCGCGGGCGTCCGACACCCGGGTGATCGATGGCGCGGCATCCGATTCGCTGATGGCCTGCATGGCCGCGATGCCAGCCTTCCAGTTCGGAAAGAAGTACGCATAGACGTCGCGCTTTTCGGGGATGCGGTGCACCTGCACAGTGACCTCGGTGATCACGCCAAGTCGACCCTCACTGCCGAGAATCATTTCGCGCACGCTTGGACCGCTGGATGTCGACGGTAGCGGGCGCAGTACAAGCACACCGCCCGGGCGCACGACGCGCAGTCCACGCGCGATATCCGCGATGTCACCATACTTGTCAGATTGCATGCCCGACGACCGGGTCGCGACCCAACCACCGACTGTCGAATGGGTAAAGCTGTCTGGGAAGTGACCGATAGTCCACCCCCGCGCGTTGAGCTGCGCCTCAAGGTCAGGGCCTTGAGAGCCTGCCTGAATGCGAGCGAGACCCGAGTCGGCGTCGATGTCGAGCACGGTGCGCAGGCGACCGAGATCGAGCGACACAATGGTGCGCTTCTCGGCCGGGATCGGTTCAAGGCTGCCAGCAATATTGCTGCCGCCACCGAACGGGATGATGACCGCGTTGGCGGCGATGGCCGCATCCACAATGCCCTGAACTTCGGACTCATCAGCCGGGTAGACCACGACATCTGGGCTGCGCAGGATCGAATTGCTTCGGATGCGAACCAAGTCGCGCAGACTCTTGCCGTAGGTATGGATGACGCGCACCATGTCATCCGTCGTCACATTGCCCGCTCCGACCACTGCGACCAGCGCCGTCGTGAACGCGGCTGTGGCGTTGCTCTTCGGAACCTTAAGGTCGGCGAACGACGGTTCGCCCGCACGCTTCGCCGTGCCGAGATCGAGGCCAACGGCGTACTCAACGAATGGGGCGAATCCTGGCTTGTCTTCGTGGTGGAATCCCACACCGTCGACTCCCCACCCCCACCACTTCATGTGCTTGACGTCAGTCATGCCGATTCCTTTCCTGAGTGCGCCAGCGAGACGGATGCGTGAAGCCGGCGCACGGCATCACCAAGTCGAGTGGAGAAGTTCTCGGCGCTCTCGCCGTCGTTCGCGAACATCGGCTCACCGAAGACTACGGCCACCGGCAGTCGTCCGCGCTTTGGCCAGTTGACGCCACGCGGCATGGCTAGGTTAGCCCCGACAATTGCAATCGGTACGCAGGGAACCCGTGTCGCAATCGACAGTGCAGCCGCCCCCGATTTAAATCGACCGATCTCGCCATGCTTCGACCTGCCGCCCTCGGGGAAGATCAGGAGCGGCACGCGGCGCTCGAGTAGGGCGCGCGACGAGCCCGAACGTTTTCCTTCTGAATTGCGTTCGATCGCGAACGCGTTGAAAAACAGAGTTGTGAGCCATTTGCGCCAACGCACGTCAAAGAAGTAGTCCGCTGCTGCACCAGCGGCGAGATACCGTGCATGTGGCCGCGGAAGCGCACCGATCACGAGAGGCGCATCGAGGTGACTCGAATGATTAGCGATAGCGATAAATGGTCGTTTGAGGTCAACGAGCTCATGGGTACCATGCACCGTCACGCGAGTGAGCCGCCAGACGAGAGGTTTTAGCATGCCGCGTTGCGCGACGAAGCGCACTCCCGCCACGGTCGGCGACGTAAACCTGTCGGTCTTCTGGGTCATAAGTGTTCGTCGGCCTTCACAGCTGATTGTTTGGAGCGCTCGTCGTTCCGGCTTGATGAGATGCCGGCAGAGATCCACCGGATGGTGCGGTGCGGAAGATGCCGAGCAAACCACCCGAGCACTCGGTACCGAACAGTGGGTATGCACACCACTCGACCACGCCGCGCGTCGCGCAGGGCGAGGCGAGCGACAACATCCGGGTCCGTCCATAACCAGGTGGGCAGCGAGCTTCTTTGCACCCCCGCCCTCTCATGCCATTCGGTGCGCACCCACCCCGGCAACACCACCGTGACGGTCACTGCCGTGCCACGAAGTTCAACGGCAAGGCCTTGGCTATATGAGGTGACCCATGCCTTGATCGCAGCGTACGACCCGGTCGCGAGAAAGCTTTGCAGGCTGGAAACGTTGATAATCGTGCCACTACGCTTGCTCATCGAGCGACCGGCCGCCGCACCGAGCACGAGCACGGCACGGCACATGACATCAAAAGCTCGTTCGTGTTGCGCAGTGTCTGAATCGATGAGTGCGGTGTGCAGACCGAACCCGGCGTTGTTCACGAGGAGGTCGATGGGGCGATCAACATCTTCGAGACGAGCGGCGACCCGTGCGACATCGGCCCGGTTCGCGAGGTCAGCAGAGATCGTCTCTACCTGTATGCCTGTAACGGAATGTAGCTCAGCGGCGACCGCATCGAGGCGCACGTGGTCACGTGCGACCAACACCAGATTGTGCCCGCTGGCCGCCAGCTGCCGAGCAAATGCGGCACCAATACCGGATGTGCCGCCCGTGATGAGAGCCGTTGCCATGCTGGATACAATACGCTACGGTCACCGTAGCGTCAGCCGGGTAGACTTCTCTTGACTCGCCCTGCTCTCTGGAGGTATTACGGATGCCTGACCATCACGAGGCGTCCGTGGACATCATGAGATTCCCGGCCCCCGACTTCGACGTACGAGAGTTCGCCCGCCAAGCGGCAGGCTCCCACCGCGACAAGCTCCACCTCGAGAGCTATCGTCAGGCTCCACTCAGCGCAGACATTCTGCGCATCCTTCGTTATATGCAAATGGTGGAACGTGCGACGATGACGCACCTGCGCAGTGTGCTGGTCACCGCAACGCACAAAGATGCGCGCATCACCGCGTTCCTCACCACGTGGGCATTCGAGAAGTACTGGATCGCCGATGCGCTCGAGCAGATCCAGCTCGCGCACCAGCCAGTGGGCACGGATGTCGACCGCGCGCCGTTCACGACCCCGGCCGAGCGCACGATCCGCGAGTCCATCGTGGCGAACATCGTCGGTGGGCCGATGATCGCAGTTCACATGGCCCTCGGTACCGTCGACCAGTGGCTCACGGTCGCCGCATACCGGTGCATTTCGGCACTCGCGGGCCACGCGCAGCTCTCAGCGACCATCACCACGATCGTCAGCCTCAAAGAACGCCAGCTTGAGTTCTTCGAGCCACAGGCCAGATACCGACTCACCGAATCGAAGCAGGCTCGTCGTATTGCCCGACGTCGCCTTGCGAAGACCCCGTGGCCGATCGGCGCGAAGGCAGAGCCGGCAAGCGAAACCCGCTTCTTCTTTGATCGTCTTTTCGTGCCGGCTCGAGCGCTGGTAGCCGAATTGGATGCCCGAATCGATACCCTCCCCGGCCAATCCGGGCTCTCACTCATTCGAAAGGCCGCCCGGCTGTGACTCTCCCCCGCACGACCACCACGCGCGTAGCGACAGCCCGCTCACTCACCAACGAGCACGTGTTTCTCACCGGCGGAACCGGTTTCGTGGGTCAGGCCATTCTCGAGCGATTGTTGTCGTCGCATCCAGACACCCGAATCACGGTGTTGGTGCGCGGTAAGGGCAGTCTGAGCGGCGAAGCACGACTCTCCAACATGCTGCGCAAACCCGTCTTCAAGCGGTGGATTGATTCGGTCGGTGACGACGAGGCTCATCGCCAGTTTGCCACGCGAGTCACGGCTCACGATGGCAGCCTCGGTAACGTCGGCACCCTACCTGCAGATATCGATGTGGTGCTGCACAGCGCGTCGACCGTGTCATTCGATCCACCGATCGACGAAGCCTTCGACACCAACGTGGGTGGGGCATATGGCATCTACGGGGCGCTGTTAGCCAGCGGTAGCGACCCCCACGTCGTACACATTTCGACGGCGTACGTGGGCGGTATTCGTAAGGGGATCGTGCCAGAAGCGTCGCTCACCCACACTGTCGATTGGCGCGCCGAGTACGACGCCGCGAAGTCTGCCCGCGAGCGCGTCGAGCTGGAATCGCGTCAGCCTGAAGCGCTGCGCCGCCAACTTGCCAAAGCACGAGCGCGTCATGGCAAGACCGGACCGCAGGCCGTTGCGCAGTTCGCAGAGGCGGCCCGCGCAGACTGGGTGCATGAGCGTCTCGTCGACTTCGGGCGCACCCGTGCCGAGAGCCTCGGCTGGACAGACGTGTACACGCTCACCAAGGCGTTCGCCGAGCGCGCGGCCGAGGAACTGTGGGCACAGGCTGGCCACCGATTGTCTATCGTGCGCCCGTCGATCATCGAGAGCGCACTGCACCACCCGTTCCCTGGATGGATCGATGGTTTCAAGGTCGCCGATCCGCTGATCATCGCCTATGGTCGAGGCCAGCTGCCCGACTTCCCTGGCCTACCCGACTCCGTGTTGGACATTATCCCCGTTGACTTCGTGGTGAATGCGGCACTCGCTGTCGCCGCGCGACCCGCCCAGCCCAACGAGCCCAGATACTTTCACGTGAGCTCGGGAGCATCAAACCCCCTTCCGTTTCACCGCATGTACGAGAACGTCAATTCCTACTTCACTGCGAACCCACTCCCCGACGACAAGGGCGACATCAAGGTTCCGCTCTGGCGCTTCCCTGGCGGCCAAAAGGTTGAGAACGCCCTTGCCAAGCGCGAACGCCAGGTCGCGCGTGCCGAGCGGGTAATCACGCGACTTCCCACGACGCCGCGCACCCGGAGTTGGCTCGACACGGTCACGAGCGGCACGCACGGTCTGCGACAACTGCGAGCATTCACTGAGCTGTACCGCGCGTACGTGCAGACCGAAATCATCTTCGATGACACGAATACGCGTGCACTCTTTCTCTCCCTGCCCACGCGAGTGCAGGAGTCGGAGGGATTCGACGTGACCGAGATCGACTGGGAGCAGTACTTCCAGAACATCCATTTTCCGGCAGTCACCACACTCACACGAGCGTTCGGCAAGCGCCCATCGGCGAAGACAAAGTCCACCAAAGTTCTTCCTGTTCGCTCGGATGTCGTGGCGATCTTCGACCTCGAGGGCACGGTTCTCGAATCTAACCTCGTCAAGCAGTACCTCATGTTGTGGTCGGGAAGCGTGCCACGCGCTCGGGTGGCTCACGACTTGGCGAACTTCGTCTTCTCGTTGCGCAAGTACATGCGGGCCGAGAAGCGAGACCGCGGCGAGTTCATCCGCACCTTCATGCGCCGCTATCAGGGCTTCAAGGTCAGCGAGATCGAGCGCCTCGTTCGTGGCAGTTTTGGTCGCGCCATGATGCGCCGCGCTTTGCCGGACGCGCTGCGTCGCGTTCAGGAGCATCGGGATGCCGGCCACCGCACGATTCTCGTGACGGGCACAATCGACCTCATGGTGCAGCCGTTCCTGCCCTACTTCGATGAGGTCGTCGCCGGTCGTATGCACGAGCGCGACGGAGTACTTACCGGCTTCCTCGCTGACCCGCCGCTCGTCGACGAAGCACGTGCGGCCTGGCTGCGTCACTACGCAGACAAGAACGGTTTCGATCTCGACCATTCCTATGGCTACGGCGACAGCCACGCCGATCTGGTCTGGTTGCAGCTGCTCGGCAATCCGAATGCCGTGAACCCCGACATCCAGCTCTACCGACACGCGCAGGAAAAGCATTGGAATGTGCTTGACTGGAAGCGCCGGGCAACCGAGAGCCCGCGCCCTGAGAGCTCCCCACCCGACACCTCGAACATCACGGAAGGAGTCGAGCAGGCCTCCTAGGTCGGCTCGCGTCATCCCATGGCATTTGACATCGACAACTACACCAGCACCTCGACGAGTGTGGCGTGGGCAGACCTCGACTTCGACGAATTTAAGACACATCCGCTCCCAGAAGCCACCCTCCGTAGTCTGCGGTACATGTGCGATGTCGAATATCACACGGTCTGCTACCTGCGCGATCTGCTCGTGACTCCGTCACACAAGGAGGCAGACGTCAGCGCGTTCATGACCATGTGGAACCGCGAAGAGTTCTGGCACGGTGAGGCACTCGCCGCTGTGCTCGGCGCTCACGGTGTAATCGTTGACTTCGATGAGCTCAAGTCCTCGCGCGTGAAGCTCGGCTGGAAGGATCGACTCGATCCCATCAAGCAGTCGCTGCTCGGTAACATTATCGGCAAAGACTTCATCGCCGTACACATGATCTGGGGCGCTGCGAACGAGTGGTCGGCCGTCGCCGCCTACAACCGCCTTGCTGACCTTGAGAAGCACCCAGTGCTCGCTGAACTGCTGCGACGTATCGCGAAGCAAGAGGCCAGACACGTTGCGTTTTATGCGACTCAGGCCCGCGAGCGCCTCGCCAAGAGTCGCAAAGCGCAGGTGCTCGCACGCTTCGCGCTTAAAAACGCGTGGGGACCGGTGGGTTCCAGCATCATGGATCCCGCGGAAGTTACGCACGTCATGGGCCATATCTTCTCTGGCCAGGAGGGCCTGCGCGAGATTCGCAAGCTCGACGAGCACATCTCGCGAATGCCCGGCCTCGACGGCCTTACTATCGTCGAGACCTCGATGGCGAAGTACGGAGTTGCCGCCTAGCGTTTGCCATGCGCTATCGGCGGATCAGTCGCATAATCGTTAGGTTCGAGAGCGGCTGGCCCTCAGGGCATTGAGTATCGTCGCGAGGTCGACAATTTCCTGAATACCCGCGCCGACTGTAGCGGGGATAAAGCCAAACGCGGCAACCATCATCAGGCCGAGGCTCAGCGCCATGCCGAGCCAGATGCTCTGCAGCGCAATTCGTACCGTCTCCTGGCCGATTACGAGTGCTTGATAGACACGCGAGACGTCGTCGACCAGAATGACGGCGTCTGCTGACTCGCTTGCTGCCGTCGCACCTTTCGCTCCCATGGCTAGGCCGACATCCGCCGCAGCCAGTACCGGAGCGTCATTGACGCCGTCACCGACCATCAAGACCGGACGTTCGCTGACCCCGTTGACGGCTGCTACCTTGTCGGCGGGCAGACAATTCGCGTGCACGCTCGTGATCCCGACTTCGTGCGCAACGTGATCGGCGGTGGATCTGGCGTCTCCGGTGAGCATCATCACCGTACCGACGCCCCGACGCCGCAGACTGGCGATGGTGACAGCGGCGTTGGCGCGAACCGGGTCAGAGGCAACAATACTTCCGGCAAACTGACCATCGACTGCGACATAGATGGCGAGTTCACTGCCTGATGTCGTCGTCGTCGAAGCATCCGCAGCGCGTTGCTGAACGAATGCGAACGTGCCAACACTCACCTGGTGGCCACCAACAACGGCGTCAACGCCCTGCGCCGCTCGCTCGGTTGCCTCAGCGACCGGCATCAGCTCGAGTCCACGATCTACCGCTGCCGTGACGATCGACGCGGCCAATACGTGCGAAGAGAACCGCTCTGCTGAAGCAACCAGAGTGAGCAGTTGGTCTTCATCACTGGGCGACACTGGCAGAATTCGGGCAATCGTCGGCGTGCCGTGGGTGAGGGTTCCCGTTTTGTCAAACACCACGGTTCGGATGCGCGCGAGAGTCTCGAGTACCGCACCGCCTTTGACAATGATGCCAGCGCGCGCGGCTCGGCTCATCCCCCCCATGAAAGCAACGGGAGCCGCAAGCACCAGAGGGCATGGCGTGGCGAGCACGAGCACCTCGGCAAATCGCACCGGATTACCGGACGCAATCCACGCAACAATCGCGATTGCCAGAGATATCCCGGTAAACGGAATTGCATATCGATCGGCCAATCGCACCACAGGCGCCCGGTTACTTGATGCCTGCTTGACAAGCGCGATGATTCCTTGAAATTGGCTGTCGCTCGCCGTAGCGGTCGCGACGATGGTCGCAGCCGCGTAGCCGTTAACTGAGCCACTCAGCACCGTGTCCCCGGCAACTCGTTGGGCGGGCATGCTCTCGCCGGTGATGGACGACTCGTCGAAACCTCCGCTCGCCGAAATGAGTTCGCCATCGACCGGCACTATCTCCGACGGCCGAACCAGAATCAGGTCACCCACGAGAACTTCGCTCGCCGGAATGTCCTCGACGCGATCGGTCTTGGCAACCAGTCGGTGTGCTTCCTGCGGTTCACGCGCGAGAAGCGCGGTGAGTTCGCGCTGCGCCCGCCCCTGAGCGAAATCCTCTAGCGCCTTGCCGCCGGTAACCATGAGCACGATGATCATGCTCGCGACGTACTCCCCCACGAGCACTGTCGAGACGATAGCAATGATGGCGAGCAAATCCACGCCAAAGGTGCCTCGGCGCAACTGGGCAACCATCTGGACTGCCTGCAGAGCAGCGGCTATTACGGCAAACGCGCTAAATATCCACGGAATAGCCCCCCCGAGCCCCGTGAGAGCCATCGTCCCGCCAATCGCCCCGACCCCAATGGTTGCTGCGACCGTCGGGTACCGGATGATCGCCTTCACCGCTCGTGCCTCTTTCCACATACCTTTACGATTCACCATCGCAGCGCCGTATGCCAGTGCTGAAAGTCCTACACGCGCCGCAAACACCGCCAGAATGCGGGGGCAACCAGCCAATAGTCAGCACGACACCTGCGGCGTACGATTGCTGACGCACAACCGGCCGACGAAACGGAGACAACACGCCACCCGTAGTCACGATTCTCACCACCTGGCGCGGCGATCCCGTCGCGCTCGTGGTGATCGCGGCCGCGTTCGCGTTGTATGTCGTCGGCATGATCGCGGCACGCAATCGCGGCACGCGGTGGCCCCTGTACCGTGCTGTCTGCTTCGTCGTGCTCGGTCTCGGTTCGTACGCTTGGGTGTCATGGGGATTCTTGGGCGCACACACCGTCGACTTGCGCTGGGCCTTCAGTACGCGAATTGCACTGCTCCTGCTGGTCGTCCCGTGGCTGATCAGCCTCGGTAAACCGATCGGCCTCGCGAGGGTAGCCTTGCCTGAAGCGGGGCTGCTCCAGCTTGAACGGTTGCTCGATTCGAGAGCGATTCGCTTTATCGGCAACGCGGTCTTCGAGCCACTGTTCACATTCGGCCTGTTCATGCTCTTTCTGACGCCGCTCGCCGGAATGGCGCGCCTGAGCGTCTACGCGCAAGGGGGGCTCACCGTACTGATACCCGTTATCGGGCTACTCACGGTGCTTCCGATCGTCGAGAACGCGGCCCACCGCACGAGCTTCTTCATCACCGTGGAGTTCGTTCTCGCCTTCGTGGCGTTCGTCTTCGACGCGATCCCCGGCATCCTGCTCAGAATCAACGAAACCGTGCTCGATCGGGTCGCCGCGCCGCTCAATGTGCTGCCGTACTGGTTTCCGAACCCGCTGCGCGACCAGCAGTTGTCTGGCGACATGCTGTGGTTTCTGGCCGAGCTACTCGACGTGCCCATCCTGATCATCCTGCTCGTGCGGTGGACCCGCATCGACCGCGGCGAAGCGCGGTCCCTCGATGAGCTGACCGACGAAGAAATGGATGCCCTGACCGTGGCGCATCTGCGTGATTCGCGTCAACACTGACCGCGTATCACCCCGTTGGCGCCTGCGAACCGCGCAGTCGTCCAAACGTATTTCGAACATATTCTTTACACGACGTACACCCCGGTGCTGGATGCTTGGCCCATGATAACCATGAAAACGGTTCGAATTGCGATCGCGGCACTGGTCGTTACGACTCTCGTCGGATCCGGCTACATCGTTTTCGAGCACGTCACGGCACCGACCATTGGCGCAGCAAAGGCCGAATACCTCGCTCAACGAGTGTTGCTTGACCCCACCCCTTCCGACATCGAGCGGCTGGGTGCGAGCGCCTCGGTTTCGGATGCTGTCACCCTACTATTCGCAACTCCGTCCGCCGCAGAGGTGGGCAGTTACCAGACTGGCCAGAGAGCGCTTGAGTCAACGGCAACGTCATATAAGACACCCGCCGCGTTCTCCGACGTGTCATACACCTATCAGCTGGCGCACGATCCGAACCAAGCCGAACTCAAGTTGTACTACCTGTGGGAAAACATTTTCTCCGTCGATGCGCAAGATAAGGACGAAGGTATTACCTATGCGGATGTCGACGCGCTGCACAAGATTCTGTACGACAACGCCACCGGCAACTACCTCACGATGCTTCAGAAGGTACAAACCAACTATGCACTGGATCGCTATCTAAATCTCACCCAGTCCAAGGCCACCAGCCCGAATGAGAACTTTGCTCGCGAGCTCATGCAGCTATTCATGATGGGTGTATACACGCCGCTCGATACTGCGAGCGCGCATCCGAACTACTCAGAAGAAGATGTCAGCAGCCTCTCCTACATTCTTACCGGCTACTCCGCAACGCAGGATCACCAGGTCGTATTTACCCCCGCCCAACATTTCAGTGGAACTAAGAATCTTCTCGGAACGTCGTTCAATGACCCGGCTGGCGTGATTCAGTACATCGCCCACCAGCGTTCACAGCAGATGGCGCTCTTCCTGGCCAGTAAACTTATGCACTATTACCTTTCTGACAGCCCCACCGGCGCAGATATCAGTACATTCGCCGACGTCATCCGCCACAACCAGTTCGAGATCCTGCCTTCGCTGAAGTGGCTTTTGAGCTCTGACATCATGTTTGAGCCGCAATACATGAAGGCCGAACGGTACAAGACACCCCTGGAAGTTGTCGCGTCGTACTATTCGGACCTGTACGGGCGCAACGACTACAGCGTCATCCCCAACGGTCAGCTCCTCGGCACGCTGAACTTCACGCCGTACCTTCCTGGCAGCGTTTTCGGGCGAGATGGATTCACGACCAACGCGCTGTTCTACTCGGGAACAATTCTCGAAAACTGGGTGAACGCCAGCTATCGACTGGTGAACCCGAAAGGGCAAACGGCGCTGCCTCCGGCAATTGCTGCAGCCCGCAAGGCTTCTCAGACACCCGACCAGTTCGTCGCGACGGTGAGTAGTCAGCTGTATCTGGGTGCACGTCTCCCGGCAAACACGGTGAATCAACTGGTGAGCTTTCTCGGCGCGGATATGAGCAACTCACGCGTGCTCGATGTGATCGCGCTCATGTTCGACCAGCCCGAGTTCTTCGCAATTGGCGGCAATCTGCAGCAGTCGCCGATACAGGTGAGTAAAGAGAGTTCGACCGGCTCCGAATCCACGTTGGTCGTGGTTCGGCTCCGCGGCGGAATGGACTATCAGCAGGTGGTGGCCAACACGTCAGACCCCGGGTATGCCTCAGATCGTCAGTCACTCGCGCTGACCGCAGCGGATAGTACCCCGTTGGCAGCCGGATACGTTCTCAACAATGACGCATCCGCGCTGCTGCCCATCGTGAACGCCGGGCAGGCCTCGTTCATCAACGCGGTCGGGTTACCCGGCCAGATTCGAGCCCATGACATCGCTTCCCGTCAAATGGAGACCGGCTTGGCGAGCGAAGGAATTCTGGCGAACCTGCAGAAGAATGACCCGACTCGCACCCTCATCTCGCTATCGCCAACGCCACCGCTCATGATGAGCGGAGCAGCGAGCCTCCAAATCGGAACCAACAACCAAGGGCTGTTTCCCCACACGGCTGGCTCGACGGCGCGGTCCGCGATTGAAACTACCTTCAGTTCACTCATGAATGCCCGAGCGTTTCCCGCGATCCTCTCGCAGTATTTCGGTCAGGCAATGTTTTTGAACGGTCTGGCGAACGACGCACGGGTACCAGCGGCTACTGGCTCGGCGGTTACCGCTCGCGCTGCGTCTAGCACCGCACAACAGTTCGCGACGCTGTCCGGCCTCATCAACAAGAATGTCGGCAATACCTACTACGTGTCTGCAACGGGAAACTACGACGACCACGCCTCGGAAGCCTCGCGATTCGACCCGCTAGCTAAGGACCTCTTCACGAGCCTCGCTCAGTTTTATACCCAAGAGAGTGCTCAGACAAAACTGACGGTAGTCGTCTTCTCCGAGTTCGGTCGCACCGACCGGGTGAACGGCAGTTCGGGAACCGACCACGGTATCGCGGGCGGCATGATCGTGCTCAGCAACGCAATGAAACTCCCGACGATGCTGGGGTCGATGCACCCGAGTACCGATCTGAACAACTGGACCGACACGCAGATTGACGAACGGGATGTCTGGTCCACAATCTTCAACGACCTCTATAAGGTTCCACAATCTGCCCTCTTCGGGCGAAGTGCCACGCTGGCGAGCGCGCCGGTGACAATCCCTTAAGACCACTCCGAGCTACGCACCGGTTCGCTCCATCATGCCGCGCCACCCGACGTCTTCCGCACGAGCCGAGAACGTGAACCGAGTGCGCGTCGCGGTGACAGCATCCGCAAACAGATCCCGAACCCCACTGCCCTCGGCAATAGCCGATACTTATACCCCATGGGGTATCATGGACAAATGGACCCTGCACAAAAGATTGTTATCGTCGGTGGCGTTGCCGGGGGGATGTCGGCCGCCACGAGGCTGCGGCGCCTCGACGAGACGGCCGACATAGTCGTTTTCGAGCGCGGACCATATGTGTCGTTCGCAAACTGTGGGCTCCCCTACTTTGTTGGTGGTTTGATCCCCGATCGCGCTTCGCTGATACTGCAGACACCAGAGTCTCTCGCCCACCGGTTTCGTCTCGATGTACGGCCCGGGCACGAAGTAGTCTCGATCGATCGCGAACAGCGCGTGGTTACCGTGCGCGATCTGGGTGCTGGTACAGCTGCGGAGCATCCATACGATCGGCTTATTCTTGCCGGCGGCGCAACGATGAACCACTTTGCCCACGCGGGCGAGATTCCCACCTTCACGCTACGGTCAATCGACGACGTGGACCAGATCACACACACCCTTCTCAGCCGCGCCTCCCGCGTCAGCGCTGTCGTGATCGGGGGCGGGTTTATCGGAGTCGAAGCGGTGGAGAATCTCGTACGCCGGGGGGTTCACGTCGTCCTCGTGCAGCGCGGTGCGCACGTTCTTTCGCCACTGGATAGCGAGATGGCCGTGATCGTGCAGCAGCAGCTGGCGACCTCAGGAGTTGACGTGAGGACCGGGGTAACCATCACCGGAACACGTAGCCGGGCCGTGCGGCTCAGCGACGGAACTAGCGTGCTGGCTGACCTGATTATCGATGCGAGCGGCGTGCATCCCGACAGTGAACTTGCGCGCGCAGCCGGTCTGCTCATCGGCACATCCGGCGGGATATGGGTAGACGCCGAGCAACGCACCAGCGATCCGCTCATCTATGCGGTCGGGGACGGCACTGAGAAAACGGATGCTGTCGATGGAAACGGAGTGCTCGTCACTATGGCGGGACTAGCCAATCGTCACGGGCGAGCGGCCGCCGACAGTATTGCCGGGGTTCCTACGCCCGCAGCCCCGGCCCTCGGCACTGCGATCGTCGCACTCTTCGACCTCACCGTCGCGATGACCGGCTGGAGTGAGAAGCGGCTCGTTGCTGCTGGACGTGACCACCGGATTATTCATACTCATCCGGCATCGCATGCCACGTACTACCCCGGATCGGAAACCATGCACATAAAGCTGCTGGTCGACCCACAGACCGATGCAATCCTCGGGGCGCAGATCGTCGGAGGTGAGGGTGTCGACAAGCGCATCGACGTATTGTCGACCGCGATGTCGGCCGGGGTCACAGCGTCTGGGCTGAGCCGGCTCGAACTCGCGTATGCGCCTCAATACGGGTCCGCGAAAGACGCGATCAACCAACTCGGCTACGTTGCTGACAATCTCGCCACGGGTACCACGTCCAGCATCCAATGGCACGAACTCGAGACCGAACTCGAGCGTGGCGCCATTCTGGTCGATGTGCGGAGTCGCACCGAGTTCGCCACTGACAGCATTCCGGGGGCGCTTAATATGCCGCTCGATGAGCTTCGGGATCGACTCGACGAGCTTCCTCACGCGCCGCTGATCGTGCATTGCCACGTTGGGCAACGTGGCCACACCGCCGCCCGCCTGCTTAGCCAGCGCGGCTTTCTCGTGCACAATCTCGACGGTGGGTACCTAACATGGGTTGCGGGCAGCTCCACCGTTAATTCCACGGCCCGGCAGAGCGCGGCATGAAGGACGGCAGTGACGTGACACGCGATTTAGGAGGAACGGTGCTATGACACAGGCCAGCTCAGTTGACGGCGTCGCAGAGCAGAAAAGGATCCTCAACAGACTTCGCCGCGCTCAGGGACAACTTGCCGCGGTCATCACCGCGGTCGAGACCGGTGGCAGCTGCAAAGACGTTGTCACCCAACTCGCCGCGGTCTCCAGCGCGCTGGATCGGGCTGGCTTCACGATCGTATCGAGCGCCATGCGACAGTGTCTGTCGGGCGACGACCAAGAAAACTCACTCACGGTCGACGAACTCGAGCGACTCTTCCTCACCTTGGCATAGTGCATCATCGTCATGGTGTTCGCGCGGCTCGCACCGTGAAGCGCTCGACACTTCCCATCGTGCCCATGTCAGGGATGCCGTCGGTCGAGCGGGCGGCCACCCAGCGTCGAATCATCCGGGTGCTGATCGCCGGGCAGATTTTCGGCGGGATCGGTATCGGTGCGACCCTGTCGCTCGGGGCTCTTCTCGCGGCTGAACTGAGCGGCTCGAGCGCCTGGTCCGGAATGGCCGCAACCATGAGTACTCTGGGGGCGGCCGTTGTTGCCGTTCCGCTTGCTCGGTTGGCTCAGGCGCGCGGCAGACGTAGATCCCTCGCCAGCGGATCGCTCGTCGCTGCTCTCGGTGCAGTGCTTGCGATTCTGTCGGTAGCCATCCACGCATTTCCGCTCCTGTTAGGGGCACTGATGCTTCTCGGTGCGGGCTCGGCAACGAACTTGCAGGCCCGCTTCGCGGCAACCGACCTGTCGGCACCCCACTCCCGTGCACGCGACCTCTCGATCGTGGTGTGGTCCACCACCATTGGCGCGGTTGTCGGGCCGAATCTGTTCGGCCCGGGAGAGATTGTCGGTGCCGCTCTCGGCCTGCCGCTACTGACGGGAGCTTTCGCGTTCTCCGTGTTAGCGCAACTGGGCGCAGCCGCGATCTACGCCTTCGTCCTTCGCCCAGATCCTCTCCTCACCGCGCTTGCCGCCCGAGGGCCGACCGCGCCATCGCACCACCGACTTCGTGCACTGTCCATTCTGCGTAGTAACCCCACAGCGCGTTTCGCCGTGGTCACCATTGCCTTCAGCCACGCGACCATGGTGGCGTTGATGTCAATGGCTCCCGTTCATCTTCGCGACAACGGTGCCGTGCTCACGATCGTGGGTTTCTCGATCAGCCTGCACGTGGCAGGAATGTACGCACTGTCGCCGGTTTTTGGACGCCTCGCAGACCGCATCGGACGAATGCCGGTCATCGTGATCGGCCAGGTCATGCTTTTCGCCTCCCTGCTGGTTTCGTCTCTGGGCGGCACAACCGAGGCGATGATGATCACCGCGCTCATCCTGCTCGGGCTTGGCTGGTCGGCGTCGGTTCTCGCTGCATCCGCGCTCGTGGCCGAAGCCGTCACTGGCGAGCAGCGGGCGCCGCTTCAGGGCTTCTCGGACCTCACGATGAATGCGGCGGGCGCACTGGGCGGCGCGATCGCGGGACCGGTAATGATCAGCGCCGGCTATGCCGGACTCGGTTGGATCGCGATGATTCTGGTCACGGTCATCACTACCTGGTCTGTGGTGCGAATTGTCGGCGCTCGACACGCGATGCTGGGCGCCGCCTGACCGCTGATCATTCACTGAGGAGATGAATTTCAACTCCGAACCGATACCCTAGGGGGTATAGTTTATTCCATGGAAGTTCATTACTGAACTCTCGGTCGACAGGATGGAGCGCACAATGTGTTCAGCGGTGACGTGCAGAAAATGCGGCAAGACCACGTGGGCGGGTTGCGGCCAACACATCGATCAGGTCATGCGTGGTGTGCCGGCAGCCGATCGCTGCCAAGGCCACGCGAAGGCTCAGGCGAGCGGTGGCGGGTTTCTTGCACGAATCTTCGGTCGACGGTAGCTACCGGTCGGCCACAGCGGCGAACAGGTGAGCACAAGATGACGACGTCGCGAAACGCGACTACGGCATCAGATTCGCCACCCCTGAATCGAGGAGACGTGATGAGGTTCTTGAGAAAACGTGGCCCCAGAGCGGCCTACGCGGTTATCACAGCGGAAGAAGCGCTCGGCGAACTTCGCGCCGGCGCAATTCTGGTCGATGTGCGAACCGGTCTCGAGTGGAATGCCGGACACGCTCCCGGAGCGCTCCACCTACCGTTGGAATCGGTGGGCCGTCGCGCATCCGAACTGCCCTCAGACGCTCGAATTATTGCGGTCTGCCAGTCGGGTCACCGCTCGGCAATCGCCGCACAGAATCTAGCAAATCGTGGATTTTCGGTGTCGTCGATTAGCGGTGGGATGCCAGCCTGGAAAGCGGCTGGCGGCGGGGTGGAGCGACGAAACCCGCGAGCTCAATGACAGTGAAACAATTGCCCAGCATCACAACCGTGGGACTAAAGGCCCTTACTCCCAGAACCGACCCCGCCAATACTCACTGAGTGAGCGTGCACGTGAACGGGGCCTGCCGCTACTGCCAAGGAGGTTTTTCATGATGTGGGGTAACGACGGTCAGGGAAGCTGGAGTTGGAGTTGGGTGTTCGGCACGCTCGCGGTTGTGGGAGTCATCGTTCTCGTGGTGCTGGCCGTGCGGGTGACGTCATCGTCGCGTACTCGATCGAATGCTGGTGCTCCGCCGGTCGTTGAGGTGCGCCCATCGCCGAAGCAGATTCTCGATGAGAGATACGCGCAGGGCGAACTTACCACCGAGGAATACCGTGAACGGCTGACCGCGCTAGGACATCACCCGTGACCGAACCAATGAGCCGACGGACCGCTCTGACATTGGGAGGAATTGGCGCCGCGCTCGTCGTCACAGGCGTGTCTGGTGTCTTGTGGAATGTGACCGCGAATACCCAGCCAGCCATCCCGACCGGAAACGGGAAGTCCCTGCTACAACCCACCGTGCTTCGAAGCGCAAACCGCCGGCTAGACGTTGCGCTGGTGGCCGCTCGGTCGACAGTCTCGATAGGCGGCATATCGGTCGCGGCCCTTACCTACAACGGTGCGCTGCCCGGCCCCACCCTCGTCATCACACCGGGCGACACCGTGACAGTCTCGTTGCGCAATCAGCTCGGCGACCCCACGAACCTGCACACTCATGGACTTCACGTATCGCCCGAGGGATCGAGCGACAACGTGTTCAGACGCGTTGACTCGGAAACCACCGCCGAGTACCGATATGAGATCCCCGAAAACCACCCGCCGGGTGTCTTCTGGTACCACCCCCACCATCACGGGATGGCGGCCGACCAAGTCTTTGGCGGCCTGTATGGCGCGATCATTGTGGAAGACGCGATTCCTATTTCGTCGACACAAGAGCGAGTGCTCATCGTGTCTGACATGACCTTCGATTCGGCCGGCCACATCGCCGCGGCGTCACAAATGGACCGGATGAGCGGACGAGAAGGATCAACCGTGCTTCTCAACGGACAGGTCAATTCGACCATGACGGCGCATCCTGGTGACCGCGAACGCTGGCGCATCGTGAACGCCTGCACGTCACGGTATCTCAACCTTCGGCTGGATGGACAAACTCTTCAGCTTCTCGGCAACGATTCGGGGCGCTTCGAGAAACCACGAGACGTCAATGAACTCACCCTGACACCGGGAAGCCGCGCTGATGTGCTCGTCACCATGGCTGCTGGCACGTCAATATTGCGGGTGATCGCGGTCAATCGCGGATCCGCTGGCGGAATGATGGGCGGAGGTGCACCGACCGAAAGTTCCGCGATTCTTGCAACGCTGCAGGTGAGTGGCGGCGCGGTAACGTCATTGGCGACCGTTCCGACATCCGCGCCTCGCGACCTCAGGAACGCACAACTCAGTGGCAGTCGAACTCTCACTCTCGCGATGGGCGGGGCGGGGATGGGTGGCGGCATGATGGGATTCACCATCGATGGCAAACGGTTTGACCCCACTCGCGTAGACCAGGCCGTAATTGCTGGCGCAGTCGAGGAATGGACCATCGTCAACACCAGCCCCATGGATCACCCCTTCCACTTGCACGTCTGGCCGATGCAACTGATCGAGATCGGTGGAGAACGTATCGATTCGCCGATCTGGCAGGACGTCGTAAACGTGCCGGCCCACAGTAGTTCTCGGGTTCGAATCGCCTTCGATGACTTCACGGGTAGGTCGGTATTTCACTGCCACATTCTGGACCACGAAGACAACGGCATGATGGGCGTCATTGTGGTCGTCTAAGCCCACCTGCCCGGCATGGGCCGGCTGGGGCCTGATCACCTGTGCCATCCGCCACCGATCACTGCCGGAGCCTCGTCTGCGGATGCTCACGAGCAGTTCCGAGAATAAATCTCACGGTGTGCGCCGCGTGCTGGTGGTACGGCACTTCGGTCGAATCGGCGACCACCGAGACTCGCAAAAGATCATCGGATCTACCGCGAATTCATAGGATAACCTTGCAATTCCGTCGAAAGGATGTCCCTTGGCAGCAGCAGGCCCACTACCGATCGACCCGATCGCCGAAGCTCGCCGCCAATGGATGGACCATGGGTGGCAGGATTCCGCTGATGGTATGGCCGCCGTCACCTCGGTCATGCGAGCCCAGCAGCTCATGCTCGCTCGCGTCGAAGCCACACTGAAGTCGTTCGACCTGTCGTTTGCCCGCTTCGAAATGCTCACCTTGCTCCGCTTCACCCGTGATGGCGTCATTCCGATGGCAAGCGCCAGCGCCCGCCTGCAGGTGCATCCCACGAGCGTCACGAACACCGTCGACCGGCTCGAACGTGACGGTCTTGTACGGCGCCAGCCCCACCCCACCGATGGCCGCGCGACCATCATCGTGCTTACCGACACCGGCCGCGATCTGGCCGCTCGCGCGACGCTGGCGCTCAACACCGACGTTTTCTCCACACCCCGCATCGCACACGACGACCTCATGACACTGGTACGGATCCTCGCTAACTTCCGTCAGGATGCGGGCGATTTTTCTCCCCCGCAGCCGCTCCCCGAGCCACTGTCGTAGCGGTGCTCCCCACGACATGGGGTCCCCAGACCGAGGGATATCAGGTGTGTTGCGCACTCAGCCGTGCACGAACACGGCAGGTCGCTTCTCGGTAAACGCGGCCATGCCCTCTTTCTGATCGTCGAGTGCGAAAAGCGCATAGAAAGTGCGGCGTTCGAAACGGATGCCCTCCGCCAGCGTCGACTCGAGGGCAACGCTGACGGCCTCTTTAGCCGCATACGCCACGGGCAGCGATTTAGCCGCAATCAGGGTCGCGGTCGCGAGGGCCTCATCGAGCAGCTCGGCCGCGGGAAGCACCCGGGCCACGAGACCCGCACGCTCAGCTTCGTCGGCGCCCATCATGCGGCCCGTGAGGACGAGGTCCATCGCCTTCGACTTGCCTACTGCGCGAGTGAGTCGCTGCGTGCCCCCCATACCGGGAATGACGCCCAGATTAATCTCAGGTTGCCCGAACTTCGCGGTGTCGGCAGCCAGGATGATGTCGCACATCATCGCGAGTTCGCAACCGCCGCCGAGAGCGTAGCCAGCCACCGCGGCGATCGTGGGGGTGCGGATCGCCGCAAACGTGTCCCATGCTGCGAACAGCCCCTCGAGGTAGATGTCCTGAAAGGACTTCGTCGCCAGCTCCGTGATATCAGCGCCCGCCGCGAAGGCGCGCTCAGAGCCGGTGACGACGATCGCGCCGATGCCCCGGTCGGCGTCGAGCTCAATCGCCGCTGCCACAAACTCGTTCATCAGGGTCGCGTTCAGCGCGTTCAGCGCCGCCGGCCGATCGAGAGTGATCATTCCGACACGGCCGTGCCGTTCCACCCGGATGCTGGTGTAGTCGGTCATGCCGCGTCCTCCGCGTTCTGCGCACGGATCACATTGATGATCGCCGAGAAGTCCTGCATGGCACCGTCGCCGGCGGCGAAGTTTCGGTAGATCTCGCTGGCTAGAGCGCCCACCTTCGCATCCGTGCCAGTGAGTGCGAATGCAGCCTCGGCGAGACCGAGGTCCTTCGCCATCAGCGCACCGGAGAATCCTGGCCGGTAGTCGTTGTTGGCCGGGCTTGTGAGAACCGGGCCGGGCACCGGGCAGTTCGTGGTGAGCGCCCAGCACTGGCCGGACGCGTTGGACGCGACTTGGTAGAGCGCTTCGTGGCTGAGTCCGAGCCGCTCACCGAGCACGAATGCCTCACTCACAGCGATCATCGAGATACCGAGAATGAGATTGTTGCAGACTTTCGCGGCCTGGCCGAGGCCACTTCCGCCGCAGTGCACGATGCGCTTGCCCATGGCCTGAAGAATCGGTAACGCAACCGCGAAGTCCTCGTCGTTGCCGCCGACCATGAACGCCAGAGTCGCCGCTTCCGCACCGACCACACCGCCGGACACCGGGGCATCCATGCCGCGATGCCCCGCGACGACTGCAAGATCGTGCGCCGTACGAGCGTCGTCGACCGCGATGGTAGACGAGTCGATGAACAGCGTTCCCGGCCGCCGGGCCGCGGCCAGCAGTCCGCCCGCATACAGCCCGATCACGTGCTCACCACCCGGCAACATAGTGATCACGACGTCGGCATCGCGCACCGCATCTTCAGCCGATGCGGCGATGGAGAGCCCGGCTGTTCGACCCGCCTCAATCGCCACCGGCACCAGATCGAACCCGGTCACCCGATACCCCGCGCGCACTAGGTTGGCCGCCATCGGCCCGCCCATGTGTCCGAGACCAATGAACGCGATGGTTGTGCTCATCTGTTCCTCATTTCTCATATTTCGGGGTTCGTGACTACCACGGCGTCAGCGACCCGTGTAAAAAACGTCAGGTCATCATCGAGGGCCGCAAAATATGCGGCCACCGAGTCGGCGCTCACCTCTTCGAGCGTTGCTGGTTGCCACTGCGGATGGCGATCCTTGTCGATCACCCGGGCTCGAACCCCCTCAACGAAGTCGTGCGAGCCGTGCAGGCGCGTGCCGAGCCGATACTCCTGCACCAGCGCCTCCTCGAGCTGATCGAAGGATGCCGCCCGCCGCAGGGCCTCCAGCGTGACCACGAGAGCGGTCGGCGAGTTCGCCACCATCAGATCGGCTGCGTCGCCCTGCTCCTCGCCAGGCTTCGCCCGCAGCCGGGCCATGATCCCGGCGACACTATCGCCCGCGAACGCGTCATCAATCCACGCGCGCTTCGAGGCAAGTCGTGCCTCCGGGGGCTCAGCGGCGACGGCGGCGATTGCCGCGTCGACATGCTCCGACTCGAGCCGTCGCTCCAGTTCGTCCAGCCGGTCGACGCGCACGAACGTGTCAGCGAGTCCGAGCAGAATCGCGTCACCGGGGCCCACCGAACCTGCCGTGAGCGCAAGGTAGGTGCCAAGCTCGCCTGGTGCGTGCGAGAGCAACCAGGTCCCTCCCACATCCGGTACGAAGCCAATGCCCGTCTCGGGCATCCCGAGCTTCGAACTGTCTGTCACGACGCGGTGCGACGCGTGCGCAGACAATCCAATCCCACCCCCGAGCACGATGCCACGCATGATCGCGACGAATGGCTTCGCGAAGTTCGCAATGCGGGCATTCAGTCGATACTCGTCACGCAGGAAGCGAGCGGATGCGCGGCCATCCCCCGCGGTCGCGTCTCGATACAGTTCCACGACGTCGCCACCCGCGCAGAGCCCGCGTTCGCCGTTGCCACGCAGCATCACCGCCGCCACAGAATCGTCGCGCTCCCACTCGTCGAGCGCCGCATCGATCAGCGTGACCATCTCATGCGTGAGGGCGTTGATCGCCGCAGGCCGGTTGAGCGTGAGCACACCGAGGTGGCCACGACGTTCGTCAATCACCGAAGGAGCGTGAGCGTGCTCGGCGCTCATGCCGCGTCCTTGAGCACGGTGCGGCCGATGATGACGCTCATTATCTCGTTAGTGCCTTCCAGAATTTGATGCACCCGCAGATCGCGGACCACCTTCTCAAGCCCATATTCGCTCAGGTAGCCGTACCCGCCGTGCAGCTGCAGCGCCGAGTTGGCGACATCGAACGCGGTGTCGGTGATGAAGCGTTTCGCCAGCGCGCACACCACCGCCACATCGGCGGCATCTTCCTCGAGCACGATGGCGGCGCGCGTCAACAGTGTGCGCGACGCCTGCAGACCCACCTCCATGTCAGCGAGCCGAAACACGAGCGCCTGCTGCTCGGCAAGCGGCTTGCCGAATGCCTCGCGCTCCTTCACGTAGCGAAGTGTACGTTCCATCGCCCACTGGGCGCCGCCCAACGAACAGGCCGCGATGTTGAGACGGCCACCATTGAGTCCTTTCATAGCAATGCTGAAGCCGGTGCCCTCGTGGCCAAGCAAGTTCGACGCCGGAACCCGAACGTCGTCGAAAATCACTTGGCGCGTGGGCTGCGCGTTCCAGCCCATCTTCTTTTCTTTCGCACCGAATGACAGGCCGGGGGCATCGGCCGGTACCAGAATCGCGCTGATCCCCTTCGCACCAGCACCGCCGGTGCGCACCATCACCAGATATACGCTCGATGAACCGGCACCGGAGATGAACTGCTTTGTTCCGTTCACCACGAACTCGTCGCCCTCGCGCTTCGCCGTCGTCGTCAGCCCGGCCGCATCAGACCCCATACCCGGCTCGGTCAGGCAGTAGCTCGACAGTTGCTCCATCGCGGCGAGGCCCGGGATCCACGTGGCGCGTTGCACATCGGTACCGTAGGTGTCGATCATCCACACGACCATGTTGTGGATGGAGATGTAGGCGGCAATCGTCGTATCCCCCTTGGCGAGCTCCTCAAAAATGAGAGCCGCATCCATCCGGCTCAGGCCCGAACCGCCGTGCTCCTCCCGCGTGTAGATGCCGCCAAGGCCCAACTTGCCGGCCTGTCGCAACACGTCGATCGGAAAATGCTTCGTCTGGTCCCACTCGACGGCGTTCGGGGCGAGCGCCGACTCCGCGAATTCACGAACGGCATCGACGATCGCGACCTGATCGTCACTCAGCTTTGGCCATTGCGACATCGCGTCTCCTCTTCCGACTAGTGCATCGTCGGGATGACGAAACTGGGGTCTTCTTTGATGCCAGACGGCCACCGCTCGGTCACCGTCTTGGTCTTCGTGTAGAAACGGAATGCGTCCGGGCCGTGCTGGTTGAGGTCGCCGAACCCGGAGCGCTTCCAGCCGCCGAAGGTGTGATATGCGATCGGCACCGGAATGGGGACGTTCAGACCAACCATGCCCACGTTGACCCGGGTCTTAGAGTCGCGCGCGGTGTCACCGTCACGAGTGAAGATCGACACGCCGTTGCCGTACTCGTGTTCCGACGGTAAACGGAGGGCTTCCTGGTAGTTGTCTGCCCGGGTGATGATGAGCACCGGCCCAAAAACCTCTTCCTTGTAAATGGTCATCTCGGGTGTGACGCGGTCGAAGAGCGTTGGGCCGAGGTAGAAGCCGTTCTCATAGCCGTCGACCGTGTGACCGCGACCATCAACGAGCAATTCAGCGCCCTCATCGATGCCCGCCTGAATGGCTGTGGAGACGCGATCGACCGCGTCGCGCGTAATCAGCGGCCCGTAGTCGGCATTCTCATCGTGCGCGTGGCCGATCTTCAGATCCTTGACGCGCGCGGCAGCGGTCTCATAAATGTACTGAGCGATCGGGCTCGACCCAACGAAGCCGATGGCCTTGACCCGGTCGTCGGTGAGCAACGTATCAACGGCTTCCTTATCACCGTTGACGACGTTGAGCACTCCCTCGGGCAGTCCAGCTTCGAGGAATAGCTCGGCGATGCGCACTGGCACGGAAGGATAGCGCTCACTCGGCTTGAGGATAAAGGATTTGCCGGCCGCAAGTGCCGGGCCCATCTTCCACAGGGGAATCATCGCGGGAAAATCGAAAGGGGTGATACCGGCGACAACGCCCAGGGGCTGCCGCATCGAGTAGACGTCGATTCCGGTGCCGGCGCCTGTCGTGTATTCACCTTCCAGCAGATGTGGGGTACCGGCGGCAAACTCGATGACCTCGACGCCGCGCTGGATGTCACCCTTGGCATCCGCGATGGTCTTGCCGTGCTCTGACGACAGCAGGCGCGCGAGCGAATCCATGTCCCTGGCAATGAGGTCAAGAAACTTCAGGAGCACCCGCGCCTGGACTTCGCCCGTACTCGGGTCGAAGACGTCGGCAAACCTGCCGGATGTGCCGACGATGTGCTTACCGCCAACAAAGTGCGTCACCTCGCGAACCATTGTTTCTCCAGTATTTCCCGAGCTACACCCAGGTAACTTCGCTTCTCATAAGATATGTGGAATCCCAACGATTTACTAGGGGCTGCTTGTATTTTATTGGAAGGGCACATAATACTGTGACAACCGCTTCCGCATGCTCTGAGC
Organism: Salinibacterium sp.; assembly: GCA_025351795.1. Classification (GTDB taxonomy): domain Bacteria; phylum Actinomycetota; class Actinomycetes; order Actinomycetales; family Microbacteriaceae; genus Rhodoglobus. The sequence continues at coordinate 28,097 of JANXVG010000069.1, forward strand.
GCCGCGTGCAGGCGAGTTCGTTTCCGAGCTAGACACGTTTCGAAAGGGTGATCGGTGACGATTGCGGTTCTCGTCACCGAGGCATCGGACACATACGGCGCACGCGTGCGTGATACCGCAACCGGCGCTATCGATCACGGCGCAAGCGATGCCGTGACCGCCGAAGTCAATGAGCGTGCGTTCGAAGTCGCCTCGCGATCACCCGTGCGTATACCGATGGGCGAGGATGGCCCCAACGCGAGGCGTGAACGTTTCCTGAATGACGCGCTTCAGTTCTGGCGAGGCCAACTGGCACTCCCCGTCACCACCGACAACATCGCCGAGGGCGCGAGTGCTGTCAAAAAACGACACGACCCGAATTGGAAGCGGCGCCGATAGAAGGAACAATGGAGTAATGACCGATCCCCTTGACATCGTCTGGACCGAGTCCGGCGAGTACGAAGACATCAGCTACGCGACGACCGAGGACGGCATCGCGAAGATCACCATCTGCCGGCCAGAAGTGCGCAACGCTTTCCGGCCGCAGACGTTGATCGAGGTGTCGCAGGCCCTCAACATTGCACGTGAAGACCTGACGGTCGGCGTCATCATCCTCACGGGCCAAGGCGACCAGGCGTTCTGCTCGGGCGGGGACCAGCGGGTGCGCGGCGACAGCGGCTACACGTCGTCGGCATCCGACGTCGGCCGATTCCATGTCACCGACCTGCACGTGCAGATGCGACGCACCCCCAAGCCCATCGTGGCGATGGTCGCTGGCTGGGCAATCGGCGGTGGGCAGGTGCTGCAGATGGTGTGCGACCTCGCCATCGCGGCCGACAATGCCAGATTCGGGCAAGTCGGACCTCGGGTCGGATCGTTTGACGGCGGCTTCGGCGCTTCCCTGTTGACCGAGCTAGTCGGCGCCCGCAAGGCCAAGGAGATCTGGTTCCTCTGCCGCCAGTACAACGCCCAGCAGGCCTTGGACATGGGCCTCGTCAACACCGTCGTGCCTCTGGCCGACCTCGAGCGCGAAACCGTCAAGTGGTGCCGGGAGATGCTGGCGCTTTCGCCGTTCGCACTGCGCCTGATGAAGGCGAGCTTCCACGCGGCCGAAGACGGTTTCGCAGGAATCCAGCAACTCGCTCACGATGCCAACCTGTTGTTCTACGGCAGCGAAGAAGCCAAGGAAGGCAGGGAAGCGTTTAAGGAAAAGCGCAATCCAGATTTCGCGCAATTCCCGAAACGGCCCTGAGCTCCCGTGTTCCTGATATCTGCCCGCACCGAACAAGCCAATTGGTGCTCTCCTGACTCTTCCGTGAGTTAATTCCGGCCGAGGAGCGTCGGATCGTGCTCACCCTCGATCCGACCGCTGCCGGTCCTGGGCTGCTCTTATTGCGCCGCGACATCGAATCTGCCGTTGCGCGTGCTGTCGCCCAAGCGGTCATCGGTATCAGCCACGCCATGGTCATCGCAGAACGCTGGGTGACTGTTCGTCAGCTCGTTGGTTGCGAACCCACGCTCGTGGAAACGGTAGCCTGCATGATTGGCGCGTGGCTCAAGGAAACACTGCACAAAACAGCAAACACCTCCGAGGTTCGCGGTTAACCATCACCCGTGCTGCGGTTCTCGCGCCCGGCATAGCTCAGAATGCGACGCCGCAGATCAATGCGACGTTTGCATAAGGCGTCGCCTCGCCGGTGCGAATAATCAACTTGGCAGAGGTGGACAGCTCTTTCAACTTGGCGTGACTGATGTACTGAATGTCGGCGAACCGCGCGGTCAACCACGGCTCTGCTGTCAGATTTTTTACTTCGCTCGCCGCGATGCAGCCCTCAAAAACCAGTTCAGCGAGCAGAGCGTCTAAAACGTCTTCCAGTCGCGGGATACCCTGTACCAGCGTCAGATCAACAACCGGCACGTCCAGCGGAATCGGCATGCCGCAGTCCACGACGAACACGAGATCGGTGTGGCCCAGTCTGCTCAGCGCCCCGTTTAGTGCTGGGTTCAAAATTCCGTACTTCTTCATTTTCAGCCTTCCGGGTCAGCCGGTTCGTTCGAACAATGTGTGGGAAACCCGCATGCGGCACCCCACCGCGAAGTATGCCAGTTGCGACAGGTCCCCTCGTGGCCCGCTATCTTTATGAGTACTCTCCGTACCCATAGACTCAGGATCCCGATGACCCGAACTGTTATCCATATTGTCGCGTTCGGGGCGATACTCGCCTTAACGGGGTGCACCGCATCGACGATCCCGGTCGCATCGTCGCCGTCACCGAGCGCTTCGACCCCGAGCGCGACGGTCGCCGGAAATACTTGGTTGAAGCCCGGCAGCGTGCTAGCCACCGCGATTCCTCTCGGCGACGGTCACATTTCTACGATCACCGCTGCAGTCGGTTCGGTGTTCTCGTGCACTGCCGGAAATGCGAACATAGGAGGCTCGCAAACGGACGGTCCGTGGATAACCGGTGCCTTCTGGAATGCGCATGAAAAAATTGCGGTCAATGGAAAGGTCAATTGGCCGACCGCGAAAGTCACGATCACAGCGGAAAACGCGACTCGAGTCATCGTCACCAACGATCTACCCACCGATCAGGCGACCGGCATCTTCCCAATCGCAACAGCAGACCCCGCGTACGCCTACGATCGCAATCCGAATACCATCAGCGCAGCAACATCGACAACGATCATCCTTCCCGCGACGGCTCAGCCGGCAGCGACTCCAACCTGTCTAGGCGGTGGCGCCATCGGTGTGCTGCTCAACGGGGTATTTCTGTACGACGCGCTCGACGGGCCAGGCCGTGATGCCGTGGCACATGAAGAGCAGGATGCGTGCGACGGACACCCCGAGAGAACCGGGCAGTATCACTACCACGAGATCCCCACCTGCCTTGAAAACGCACTGGTCGCTCAATCCACCGTGGTCGGTTGGGCAAATGACGGATTTCCCATAGTCGTCGAACGGGATGCCGCCGGCAACCTACCCAACAATGCCGATCTCGACGCGTGTCACGGACGCACCAGCAGTATTACCGTCGACGGCAAAGCGACGACCCAATATCACTACTCGGCGACCCTCGAATACCCGTACACGATGGGGTGCTATTACGGCACACGGTCATGAATTTTAGGACGCGATAGCTATCCTGCTGCCCAGTCGACCGCATCCTGCTTTCTGACGAAGTTAATTTCTTCCACGTCACGCCCCGGCCAGCGCAGTGTGCTGACAGCGGCCGGCGCCGTCGCTATCAGTGCGCCGTGGGCCACTACGTGCGTGGGCCGCACCTGGCGACGAATCACATCGAAGGGATCCGCGGCCGGAAGAATAACGAAGCTCGCCGGGCGACCGACCGCGATGCCGTATTCGGCTGACAGCCCAAGAACCGCAGCCGGTCGGTCGGTGATCATTCGAAAGCACTCGGCAACCTCGGCGGGCGACGTGAGCTGCGTGGCGTGAGCACCGACGAATGCCACGCTAATCGGGTTCGCCGTGCCCATCGGGTACCACGGATCCATGATGTCGTCATGCCCGAAAGCCACATTCACCCCGGCAGCGAGCAACTCTTTCACTTGGGTGAGACCACGACGCTTCGGGTAGGAGTCGAACCGGCCCTGTAGGTGAAGATTGACGATCGGGTTGCAGACAATGTTGATACCCGACCTCGCGATGATGCGCTGCAGTTTGTAGCTGTAGGCCGCGTTATATGAACCCATAGCGGTCGTGTGGCTGGCCGTAACCCGGTCACGAAGTCCGGTGCGATGCGCCTGGGTAGCGAGCACCTCGATGAATCGCGACTGCTCGTCGTCAATCTCATCGCAGTGAGCGTCAACCTGCAGACCGTACCGCTCAGCGATGTCGATCGCGATCTCCACCGAACGAACTCCGTCTTCACGGGTGTCTTCGAAGTGTGGGATGGCTCCGATGGCGTCCACTCCGCGGCGTGCCGCCTCCTCCAACAACTCTGCGCCCTGGGGAAAGGAGCAAATACCTTCCTGCGGAAACGCGACCAGTTGAAGTCCGATGACGTCGCGAACGCGGTCTCGTACCTCAAGCAAGGCGTCCAAAGCAACCAGGTCGGGGTCAGTGACATCAACGTGCGAGCGCACGTGCAGCGCGCCATTGGCCGCATACCACCGTAAGACTTCCTCAGACCTAGCCACAACGTCGTCACGAGTCAGCAGCGGTTTGCGCTCGGTCCAGCAGGCGATTCCTTCCCACAGCGTGCCGCTCTCGTTCCACCGAGGCTCGCCCGCCGTGAGCGTCGCATCAAGATGCACGTGCGGCTCCACGAACGGTGCGCTGATCAGTGCGCCACCGGCATCGATGGTGGTACGAGCCTGTGCTGCACCGGAATCCTCCGCGGCGGCCGCATCGATCGCACTCGGAATAATCGCTGTGAAACGGCCATTGTCGACGGAGATGTCGACCAACGCATTGCTGTCGCTGCCGATCACGCGAGCCCGGCGCACAATTAGATCAATCACGACAGCGCTCCCGGTGCTGACAGCGCGCCACCAGCCATGAGGGACATGATCTCGTACGCGACAGTGGCACCCGCAAGCGAGGTAATCTCGGCGTGGTCATAGGCCGGGCTGACCTCAACCACATCCGCAGCGACCAATTGCTCACCTGGCATCCCTCGCAGCAGGGCGAGAAGCTCGCGCGAGGTGAAACCGCCCATCTCAGGGGTACCGGTACCTGGTGCAAATGCAGGGTCGAGGACATCGATATCCACCGAGAGGTACACCGGCGCATCACCCACCCTTTCGCGTGCTCGACCCACCACTTCTGCCGCACCGAGCCGATCGAAATCGCCGGCACGGATTACCGAGAACCCGAATCCGACATCCGCGACGAGGTCGTTGGAGTCGTAGAGCGGGCCTCGAATTCCGACGTGGATGGAGGACTCGGGTATCAGCAGGCCCTCCTCATACGCACGACGGAAGACCGTTCCGTGCGTTCGGTCGGCTCCAAAATAGCTGTCCCACGTGTCGAGGTGTGCGTCAAAATGGATGAGCGCAACTGGCCCATGTTTCTTCACCACGGCGCGCAACGCACCGAGAGCGATTGTGTGATCTCCCCCCAGTGTGACAAGTTTTTGCTGCCGCTCGATTACCTCGCTAGCGGCATCATCAATCTGCTGCAGCGCTTCATCGATGTCGAATGGATTGCACGGCACATCACCCGCATCAACGGCCTGCAGCACCCGGAACGGCGATACCCCGAGGTCAGGATGAAAAGCTGGCCGCAGGTGGCGTGATGCCTGACGAATCGACGATGGGCCGAATCGAGCGCCAGGACGAAACGAGACTCCGCCGTCGAACGGTGCCCCGAGTATCGCGACGTCGTACCGCGAAACCTCGTCGATGCGAGGCAACCGGGCGAAGGTCGGCGCACCGGCGTATCGGGGCACTTTCGTGCCGTCGACCGGACCGATAATGGGTTGTTCATGCACGTCAGGCTCAGATCTCTGGTTGCGGGAAAGCACGCGGAATGAGGCCAAGCGACCGGGTGTGCGTGGCGACCTCTGCAGCCGTGGTCACCCATAGGTCAGCCCAGCCGGTCATCGTGGTCACCAAGTCTTCCAGGGCTCGCAGTCGCCCGAGTCGTCCCGTGAGAAACGGATGAGCGGTGAGAGTGAAGCAGGTACCCTCGGCATGCGCCTCCACCAGTTCGCCGCGCCACATTGACAAGCTCTTGGCTGGATCCTCGATGAGCCCTGATCCGAAAACGTCGGGCAAGTAGCCGTACTGCTCCCAATCATCGAGCGACCACGAGACCGGAATCTCGACGATGCTCCGTGCGCCGTCACCCGGTCGTTCAGCGAGTTCGTAGGGAACGTCACAGTCCATCAGGCTCGAGTCATAGAGGAATCCGCGATCGAGGAGAAGTTGCGCCGTCGCGTAGGTCGTTTCCCACATCGGTGCGCGGTATCCGACCGGCCGCTGACCGGTAATACGCTGCAGCGCGTCGAGCCCGCGATCCAACACGTCGGCTTCCTGCTGCACACTCATGCCTTGGATCGCTTCGTGCAGGTAACCGTGATGGGCCACCTCGTGTCCGTCGTCGAGGACCCGACGGACCAGGTCCGGATACCGCTCGGCCGTGTAACCAGGGCAGAAAAATGTCGCGCGCAGTTCGTGGCGCCGCAGCATCGCGAGGATTCGAGGCATTCCGGTAACCGGCCCGTACGCCTGATGTGACATCACCGACAGTCGTCGGCGGTGCTCGGGGTTAATCGCGAGCACCACCGACTCGGCGTCCATGTCAAACCCGAGCACAGCAGCCGCCCGCTTTCCCGCCGGCCACTGGATGGGCTCGGCGGGGCGGGTGGCATCCTGAGCTGTCGGAATCACTTCGTCGCGAGCCTGACGTGCATCCGATCGCCCTGAATACGCAGCCCGATCACGTAGGCGAGCCCAGCAACGATCGAACCAGCCAACCATGACAGGTCGATGCCCCCGAGCGCGCTGGCCGCCGGCCCCTGCAACCACGTCGGTACCGCGTACTCAAAGCTCCAGGTTGCGACGATCCCGAGCACGAAGGCAACGATTGCCGCCCACGACACATCAACAAGGGCTCCGCTTCGCGGTGGCTGGAACAGGGCGTCAACATCAACGTTTCCCTTCTTCACCCCATAGAAGTGGATGAGCATGATCGTCGCCCACGGTGCCACCCAGGTCACAAGGCCACTGAGCCAAGCATCTAGGTCCGAGGCAAACTGCCCGTTCACAATCAGATAGATATTGAAAGCCAGGGCGAGAATTCCGACGCCGTAGCTGAGCTTGCGCCGGTCAACCTTCCAGTCCAGTGTCAACGCCGACAGGCTGCAGGAGTAGATATTAAGAACGTTTGTGGCGATCGGGCCGTGGATAACAAGAAAAATCACCGGGATAGCTAAGAACCCAAACGCGTTGACGACGAGTTGGCCGGGGTCCACCGTCTGGGAAATGGTGGCAAGCGTCGCACCGAAGATTCCCAGCCACACGGTGGGAATGAATTGCCCGAGAACGCTACCAAAATAGAGCTTGCGCGGGGAGACAGTGCGCGACACGAATCTCGAATAATCCGAGGCGTACGCAAACCAGGTTATTCCCCAGCCGATGCCGATCGCCGTCATCAAAGTGCTGAGGGCGCTCCACAGTGCCGTGCCTTCCAGCCCGCCTCCTGCATATCCCCAGTGCACACCGCCACTAGTCCACGCGAAGACCGTCATTGCCGCCAGCACAACAAGCGTGATGGGAACAGTCCACCGTTCGAAACGGGCAATGGCGCGGAATCCAACGGCAGCGAGCCAGACCTGTAGCGCCATGACGAGCACTGCCACAAGGATTTTGAACACAAGACCGCCGTCGAAACCCAGCTTGGCAAACAGAGCCACGACGAGATCGAGAATGACCCAGGTATTGATCGCGCACCAACCGATCGCGAGCAGACCCTGCAGCAGTGCAGGGACATAAGCACCGCGACGACCGAAGGCGCTTCGCGATAACACCATCTGGCTCACCGCAGTGCGCTGACCCATCAGCACGAAGAAACCGAAGACCGCCATCCCGATTAGGTTGCCGATCACCAGCACCAGAATTGTCTGCAGGAGGCTGAGCCCGAGAACAATTCCGAGAGCACCCAGAACCCAATTGATGGGGGCCACGTTCGCCCCTGACCAGATCCAGAACTGGTGAGCCACCGTGGATGTTCGTGCCTTCTCAGGAATCGGCATGAGCGAGTGCTCGACTGACTCCGTCGCTTGTAAATCATCATTGATTATGGACAAGGACCCTCCAAGGTTTGCAGTGGGCATTAGTATCGACCACCTATGTACGATAAGTCAATCAGCGTGACCATATTTCAACAGGAGTGGGTCTGTTGCACGGCGGCAAGCAGCGCAAATCGGTGACCGGCTGGATTGCCCGGGTGTGGAAGTGATAGCGGAGGATAGCCTCAATACCAGCGCCAACCCGAGTTGTTTGGAGTTGACCACAATGAAGGTTCGGCACGAGGAAACCGGCGACGGCGCGAAGTTCCGGCCGGCAAATTCATCCTCTCTTACCGCCGAGGAGGCGAGCATGACTGACTCCGCAACACCAGCAACCGGGTCGGACACTCAGCACGTGGGCACTCGCATCCGCCAACTTCGCCAGGCCAAGGGACTCTCCGGCCGCGAACTGGCGCACCGGGCCGGGCTTACCGCCTCCTACATCAGTCGCATCGAGAATGCCAAAGTGAGTCCCACCGTGGCGACGTTGGGGAAGACGGTTCAGGCGATGGGCGAAACTTTCGCCAGTCTTTTTGGCGACTCCCAAGCGGAGGGGCCCATCGTACGCGCACAAGAGCGGGTACCCCTACATAGCCACGGGGTGGATGACTACCGGGTTAGTCCAGCATGGGCCTCCCGCCTGGTCGTGGTGGAATCCGTCATCGAGCCGGGGCAGGCCAGCGGCATAAACCCCCACACCCACCCGGGTGACGAGGAATGCGTACTCGTGATCGAAGGTCACCTGATGGTCTGGCTGGATGGCCGCGAGTACCTGCTCAACCCAGGAGACTCGGCCACCTATCTCTGCCGTCTGCCACATCGGTGGCGAAACCCCGATCACGAATCAAGCCGAGTTCTGTGGATCATCACTCCCGCGATCTACTAGTACTACAGTCGTGTTTATTTCGTTGCCTTCGGCGTGTCCGATAATCTCACTGCTCTTGTCGAGGGTTCGAGTAAGAGCATTCTGGTGGGACTGTTCTCCTCCCATGCAAACGAGCTTGGGAAGGTTCACCGGCATCTCTCGAACGTGTCGACCGGTAACCTGCCGCTTACACCCCAGAGCAGCAAGCGCAAATCACAGCCACGACTTTCGGATCAGAAAGCCTCTCAGATCGTCGCAGCGTATGAGGCGGGAAAGACCGTCAACGAACTTGCCACTTTTTATAGCTGCCATCGAGTGACAGTCAGCGCTGTCCTGCACCGGAAAGGGGTCGCCCTCCGATTTACCTCGCCGACACCTGAGCAGATCCATGAAATGGTTCATTTCTATCAATCAGGACTGTCTCTGGCAAAGGTGGGTGAACGCTTCGGATTCAATCCGAGCACGGTGCTTACTCAGCTACGCAAGGCGGGAGTCGTGACGCGGGATGCACATGGTCGGGTTCGATGAAGATCCCCCTGATGGTCGAGGCTAATTCGAGACCTTCTCCACCACATAGCCCGCCTTCTTGATATTGACATCGAGATAGTGCCCCACGCTCGGAGCAGCGACCATAGCGGCGTGAACCGCGGGCTGCACATTGAAGTACTGATGCACGCCACTTTTTTTGAACTCGACTTCTAGGGTCATCGTGCTCGGGTCATAGCCAACCGCGGCAACATTGCCGCTGACTACTGGTGAACGGTTCATCCTTCAGCCCCTTCCTCTTTCTTCACGTCGAGTTCAGCGAACTTCGACGCCATTGTCGGGTTGTTCTTAGTGAGCTTCATGATTGTGACGTCCTGGGCTTTGTCATTGG
>JANXVG010000095.1 GCA_025351795.1 Salinibacterium sp.
CAGCAGGATCTTTGCGCAGATCTCGTTGGCGTTGTCGTCACGCACCTCTGAACCCAGCCAGATGATGCGGTCCTTGAGGAGTTGGTCGAAAACACTACTGACCAATGCCGGTTGGGCCATTGTTGCGCTCCATTTCAGTTATCGCTTGGTGACGAATCTATCGGAGCCAACGCGCTGAAACCGGGCTGTTCGCCGTGGGCAGAGCGAAGCGGCGCCCGCGGCGACAATTGGCACAGTGCCGTGGGCAGAGCGAAGCGGCGCCCGCGGCGACAATTGGCGCAGTGCCGTGGGCAGAGGTGCGTGCCCGCGCAGTGCCGTGCGCAGAGGTGCGCCTGGCACCCTGGCGTGACGTCAACGGATCGCGGGTCAGGCGAAGGTCGCGTCGAGGGCCGCAGAGAGATCGGCAATGAGATCATCGGGATCTTCGAGCCCGACCGAGAATCGCAAGTGACCCCAGCGGCGAAACTCATCGGGATACGTAGCCACGCGAGCTCCGGTCGTGCCGACGTGCACTATTAGCGACTCATCGTGGCCAAGCGACACGGCCGAGGTCACCACGCGCAGGTTCGACACGAAGCGGTTCTGGGCCTCGGGATCGCCGTCGACGGCAAACGCGAGCATGCCCCCGAAACCGCCGTGCAGCATCCGTGTCGCGAGGTCGTGCTGTGGATGCGAAGTGAGCCCGGGATAGGCAACGAAGGCTACGCGCGGGTCGGCGTCCAAAAAGTTGGCGACGAGTTGCGCGGCAACACAGTGTTGGCGCAACCGCAGGGGCAGCGTCACCGAGCCGCGCATGATGAGCCACGCGTTGAAGGGGCTAATCACTCCGCCCACCTCGACCATTGCGTCGCGTTTGAGGCGTTCGATGAGGTCGGCGCGACCGATCACCGCGCCACCCATAGCGTCGCCGTGGCCATTAATGTACTTGGTGAGGGAGTGCACGACGAGGTCTGCGCCGTGATCGAGCGGGCGAAACAACGGCGGCGGAGAGAAGGTGTTGTCGATCGATAGCAGGGCGCCTACCTCGTGCGCCAGTCGAGAGATTGCCGCCACATCCGTGACCTTGGTCGTGGGGTTCGCGATCGCCTCAATGTGCACGAGTCGCGTTTCAGGGCGGATTGCTGCCTGCACGGCACCAAGGTCAGACATGTCGACGAAGGTGGCGTGGATGCCATACTTCTGCGGCAGCAACTCGGTAAATAGCCGCCACGTCGCTTCATACGCGACGTCTGCCACGACGACGTGATCGCCGCTCTTCAGGAAGCAGAAGAACACAGCGTGGAGGGCGGCGACACCGCTCGCGAGCGCGACGGCATCTTCGCCGTTTTCCAGAAGGGCCAGCTTTCGCTGCAGTCCGTTCTGATTGACGGCGCCACTGCGCGTGTAGTTCATGACATCGATGCCCGACCAGTCCATCGTGCTCGGGTCGTCGGGAAGCGCATACGAGTTCGCCATCACGATGGGGGTGCGTAGAGCCCCCGATCCGGGATCGATCGCGTTGCCGGCGTGCACCGCCTGAGTGTTCGGGCGCAACGACGCCGGGTCGCGCTTGTCAGGTCGCGCAGTCATGGCCGGGCGCGACTAGTGGCTGTGGCCCTCGTGGTCGTGCCCATCATGGTCATCGCCCTGATGGTCGGCGGCACTAGCCTCGACGAAGTCTTCACCGCGCGGCGCATTGATCGCCGAGGTGAACTCCGAAACATCCACGGTCTTGCCCTTGGAGTCGATGACCTTCGCCTGATCGAGCACGGTAGCGAGCGCCTTAGCGCGCGCCACCTCGCCGATCATCGAGGGAATCTGCCCGTTCTTGTCGAGCACCTGGATGAACTCGCCCGGCTCCATTCCATACTGTGCAGCGCCCTGGATGAGGTACTGCGTGAGTTCATCCTGACTCACCTTGACATCTTCTTTCTCGGCAATCGCGTCGAGAAGAATCTGGGTGCGGAAGGTCTTCTCGCTCGACTCAGCAACTTCGGCGCGGTGCACATCGTCTTCGAGCCGGTTTTCGTTCTCGAG
>JANXVG010000096.1 GCA_025351795.1 Salinibacterium sp.
TCGTCGTCGTTGTCTGCGATGGTGCCCTGCGCGCCTATCCCTGCATTGTTGACGAGAATGTCGAGTCGGCCGAAGTGGGCAGCGACGGCCTCGATCGCGGCACGCACGGACGCGTCGTCGGCGACATCCGTCTTCACTGCGAAGAGGCCTTCCGCGGCCTGGTCCGGATTCAGGTCGAGCACCGCGACGCTCGCGCCGGCTTCATGGAGTTTCATCGCAGTCGCCGCCCCCAGACCTGATGCTCCGCCGGTGACCACCGCGACGAGCCCGTCAAATTCCGCTGCCATCTCTTTACCTCTTCTTTAGTTCTCTAGGCCTGGACAAACTCTTGGCGCTGCCGACCGAGACCGTCGATCTCGATTTCCACCACGTCGCCGGCCTTCAGGTACGGGAACCGGCCGGAGAGGGCGACACCCTGTGGCGTGCCGGTGAGGATGACGTCTCCCGGCTCCAGGGCGAGGTACTGGCTGAGGTGCCACACGAGGAAGTCGACGTCGAAGATCATGTCTGCGGTCGACGAGTCCTGTCTGGCCTCGCCGTTCACCCAACTGCGCAGTCGGAGGTTCTTGTAGTCCACTTCGTCGGGCGTGACCAGCCACGGTCCGATCGGGCTGAATCCGGGCGCAGACTTACCCTTGCTCCACTGCCCGCCGGAGACGTTCAACTGGAAGTCCCGCTCGGACAGGTCGTTGGCGGTGACGAAGCCGGCGATGTGGTGGATGCTGTCGGCGGGCGACTCGAGATAGGAAGCTCGCTGGGCGATGACCACACCCAGTTCGACCTCCCAGTCCGTCTTCACGCTCGTGCGGGGGATCGATGCCGCGTCGTTCGGGCCGACCACCGTGTTGGGGGTCTTCAGAAAAATGATCGGCGTGGTCGGTGGCTGGGAGCCGGATTCGACGGCGTGGGCCGCATAGTTCTGCCCGATGCAGATCACCGCGCTGGGCCTCGCGATCGCAGCACCGATGCGTGATGCTTCCGCACTGGCCAGCTCGGGGAGCGAGCCGGCTTGCAGTGCGGTTCGCGCAGCATCAAGTCCATTGCCCTCGAGGAAATGCCCGTCGATGTCGGCGGTGAGGTTTCTCAGGTCATAAGTGGCATCGCCGGTGATGATTACCGGGATCTCGGAGCCGATGTCGCCTAATCGGGCCAGTTTCATGGGTGTCTCTCTCGAAAAACGTGCTGAATGCGTCGGCGGACATCCGAACTGTCAAGATCATTCTTGCGCATATTCAGCATATTAATGCAATTGACAGACTAGACATCCGATGTCTAGTCTATGGATACTGATTGCGAAGGGATACCGCGTGAGCCGAATCATCAAGCTGGAAACGAGCGATGTCCGTTTTCCGACGTCAAAGACGCTCGACGGATCCGACGCGATGAATCGGGACCCTGACTATTCAGCGAGCTACCTTCAGATTCACACCGATAGTCCGGATGGACTGGTCGGCCATGGTTTTGTCTTCACGATCGGGCGCGGAAACGATGTCGAGGTTGCTGCGATCCGAGCTCTCTTCGGCCACCTCCTCGGTCGTGACGTCGAAGCGCTCCTGGGCGACCTGGGAGGCACCTGGCGCGAACTCGTCTATGACTCGCAGCTGCGCTGGCTGGGCCCGGAAAAGGGCGTTATGCACATGGCCATCGGCACCGTGATCAATGCCCTGTGGGATCTCAAGGCCAAGCGTGAGGGAAAGCCCCTCTGGCTACTGCTGTCGGAACTGACACCTGAGCAGCTCGTCGACCTCGTGGACTTTCGGTATCTCACCGACGCGCTGACGAGGGACGAGGCTCTGGAAATTCTGCGCAACGCGGAGCCCGGCCGTACAGAGCGACGGGAGCAGCTCCTGGTCTCGGGTGTGCCCGCATACACGACGACTCCCGGCTGGCTCGGGTACTCCGACGAAAAGCTCGCCAGCCTCTGCCGCGAGGCCGTCGACGCGGGGTTCGCGCAGATCAAGCTCAAAGTTGGCGACAAGCTGGACGATGACATCCGTCGCATGGCTATTGCCCGCGAGGTGTGCGGCCCTGACATCCGCATCGCCATCGACGCGAACCAGCGCTGGGATGTCGCCGAGGCGATCGCCTGGACCAACGCGCTGGCGAAGTTCGACGTGGCCTGGGTCGAAGAGCCGACGAGTCCGGATGACGTGCTCGGGCACGCCACGATCTCGCGCGGTATCGCGCCGATCCGTGTCGCGACCGGAGAGCACGCCGCCAACCGGGTCATGTTCAAGCAGTTCCTTCAGGCGGATGCGCTGCAGGTGCTGCAGATCGATGCCACCCGCGTTGCCGGCGTCAACGAAAACATTGCGATTCTGCTGCTCGCGGCGAAGTTCGGCGTGCCGGTCTGCCCGCACGCGGGCGGCGTCGGGCTGTGCGAGGCCGTGCAACACCTTTCCATGTTCGACTTCGTCGCCGTCTCCGGCGCAAACGACGAGCGGATGATCGAGTTCGTCGACCACCTGCACGAACACTTCATGACGCCCGTCGACGTGCACGACGGACGCTACTGGCCGCCGTCGGCACCGGGAGCCGGCACCGAAATGCGCGCCACCTCCATCGCCGATTACTCCTGGCCACTCGATGACTGAATTCGCATTCGCTCCCCTCTCATACGGAGCCGCCAACGTCGGCAACCTCTACCGGGCCCTCACTGATGAGGACGCGCGCGAGGCACTCGAGACTGCGTGGTCGGTCGGTGTCCGCTACTTCGACACCGCTCCGCACTACGGACTCGGACTCTCCGAGAAGCGGCTCGGTACGTTCTTGGCGACGAAGCCGCGAGACCAGTTCATAATTTCCACCAAGGTCGGCCGCCTCTTGCGTCCGAATCCGGATGGTGCGGGGCTCCTCGACGACGAGCATGATTTTGCGGTGCCAGCCGATCTCAAGCGGGTGAGGGACTTCAGCGTGGACGGTATCCGGCGGAGCCTCGAGGAGTCGCTCGAACGCCTCGGCCTCGACTCGGTAGACATACTCTATCTGCACGATCCTGAACTGGGCGATCTGGGTATCAACCTGGCGACCGGGATCCCTGGGCTCGTGAAGCTGCGGGAGGATGGCCTTGTTTCCGCTGTCGGCATGGGCTCCATGTCCACTGAGGCGTTGCTGGCGGGTGCGCGCTCTGGTGCGCTCGACCTGCTGATGGTTGCCGGCCGCTTCACGCTGGCCGAACAGTCGGCGCTCGCTGAGGTGGTTCCCGAGTGTCGCGAACGTGGCATCGACATCGTCACTGCAGCTGTCTTCAACTCTGGGCTGCTGGCTTGCGCCTCCCCAGCGGCTGACTCCCGATATGACTACGGCACGGTTCCCGCGGATGTGCTCGCGCGGGTCAGCGCAATCGCTGCAATCTGTGCGGAGTTTGATGTGGAGCTTGCGTCGGCGGCACTCCAGTACACCCTGCGCGAACCATCGGTGCGAACCGTTGTTGTTGGCGGTGGCAGGCCGGAGCAGATCCGGCAGAACGCCGACCGGATGCGCGCTCCTATCCCAGAGGAACTCTGGGCCGCTCTCGCTGCCGGAGGGCTGATCCCCTCATGATCGGCACTGCTCCGCGCATCGATGGGCATCTTCACGTCTGGGATCTCACAGTGGGGCGCTATTCCTGGCTTGGTCCCCAGCATGGGGCGCTGTTCTCCTCCTTTACGGCGGAGCAGGCGCGCAAGGAGCTGGACGCGGCGGGTATTGACTCGGCCATCCTCGTGCAGGCGGAAGACTCCACCGGCGACACGGAATTCCTTCTGGACACTGCGGCGAAGCATCCGTGGATCGTCGGTGTCGTCGGTTGGGTGCCGTTGGATGACCCTGCCTCCGCCGAACGGGAACTGGACCGCCTGCAACAGAACCCGGTATTCCGAGGCGTGCGCCACTTGGTCCACGACGACCCGCGCGACAACTTCTTGGAATTGCCCGAAGTGCGTCGCTCGCTCGCACTCGTTGCCGAGCGTGATCTCAGCTGTGATATTCCGGATGCCTGGCCTCGGCACCTTGGGGCGGTGGACGAGCTGGCCGCGGCACTGCCCGGCCTCACAATCGTCGTCGATCACCTGGCCAAGCCGCCGCTGGGAACTCCGAGCTTTGCCTCGTGGCGGGAGCAACTTGCCCGAGTTGCCGCCCATGAGAACACCGTGGCGAAGGTGTCCGGCCTGCGTTGGCCGGGAGTCGCCTATTCGACCGAAACGGTCCGACCGGCTTGGGAGAGTGCGCTGGAGTTGTTTGGCACGGGGCGTCTGATGTATGGCGGCGACTGGCCGATATCCGTCCCGGTCGGCGGATACCAACCCACCTGGGCAGTGCTCGCCGAGCTCATCGGCGAGCTGTCACCCGGCGAGCAGGCCTCGCTGTTGTCCGCAACGGCGAGCGCAACTTACCGGCTGGAGAGCGCCCATGGGAAATGACTTTCGACGGCACCGAACCATAGATCCGACCTATACGTGTGAACATGCTGTAACGGCTGCCTGTTTACTTAGTAATTTTTAGCTGTCTCTCATATTGTTTAATCGATTTCTCAAAGAAGAGGAGCGCCATGCTGAGCGGTATCAACCCCATCCTTACGGGTCAGTTGCTGGCGCAACTGGACGCCATGGGCCACTCCGATGCTGTCATCGTTGCTGACGCGCATTTTCCGGCCGAACGCCTTGGCCGTCGATTGGTAAATCTCCCTGGCCTCAAGACACCCGATGTCTTGCGCGCAATTCGCAGCGTCATCCCACTCGACGACGCGCCATCGCTCGACCTCATGGCGTCCGCGGACGGGTCCAGACTGCCCGTGCAGGACGAACTAATCGCGGCGGCGGATGCTGGTGAGAGCGATATCCGATTCCTCGGTCGCCAGGAGTTCTACGACCTCGCGGCGGATGCCTTCCTCGTTGTGCGCACCGGCGAAACTCGGGTGTACGGCAATGCTCTGCTGCGCAAGGGCGTCGTGGGAACGGAGACGTCGTGATGGATCGGCCACTGCTGCTGAAAATCGAAGGGGTCAGCAAGAGTTTTCCGGGCGTCAAGGCGCTCTCCGACATGCACCTCGAACTGCGCCCTGGTGAGGTGCTCGCACTGGTTGGGGAAAACGGTGCGGGAAAGTCCACCCTGATGAAGGTGCTCTCCGGCATCTACAGCGTCGACGAGGGTGCGTTCTCCCTCAACGGCGAACCATTCGAGGTGACCAGCCCCAGGCAGGCACAGGAACTAGGCATCAGCATCATCCATCAGGAGTTCAACCTGATGCCGGACCTTACCGTCGCCCAGAACATCTTTATTGGAAGGGAGCCGCGGCGTGCGGGCGGGTTCCTCAGCGACCGCGAGCTCAATGTGAAAGCGCGCACACTGATCGACCGCCTCCAGTTGCCCCTCGACCCGAAGCAGATCGTGGGCTCGCTGACGGTCGCCAAGCAGCAGATGGTCGAAATCGCGAAGGCACTCTCCTATGAGGCGAAGGTCCTGATCATGGACGAGCCGACCGCGGCGCTCAACGACGCCGAGGTCGCCACCCTGCACGATCTCATCCGCAGGTTCATCAAGCCCGACACCGGTGTTATCTACATCTCCCACCGGATGGGCGAACTCAAGTCGATCTCGGACCGGGTGACAGTCATCCGGGACGGGCAATACGTTGACACGCTCGACACCGCGGCCACCAGCATGAAGGAGGTGATCTCCCTCATGGTCGGGCGCAGACTCGCAAGTGATCTCGGGCCGGAGGGGGTGCGGGACGATCGGGAAGTGCTTCTTGCCGTCGAGGGTCTGAGCACCAAGCCGCTTCTGAAGGACGTGAGCTTTGAGCTGAAGGTGGGTGAGATCCTGGGATTCGCCGGGCTCATGGGTGCCGGACGCACCGAGGTAGCCCGCGCCATCGTCGGTGCGGACAAGATCAGCGCGGGCACAATCACCCTGCGCGGCGTGCCCATCGTGATCAATGACCCCTCGGACGCCGCCAGGCACCGCATCGGCTACCTCTCGGAAGACAGGAAGCGCTTCGGCCTGCTGCTCAACCAGGACGTCAATGCCAACATCATCCTGAGTTCGCTGCGTGAGCTGTTCTCCCGGTTCGGATTTGTGCGAGACAAGCAGGCGCGAGCGCGTTCGCGCGAACTCGTCGGTTCCCTGCGCATTAAAACCCCGTCGGTTGCGCAGATCGCCAAGAACCTCTCCGGTGGCAACCAGCAGAAGGTCGTCGTTGCGAAATGGCTCGTCAAAGACTGCGACATCCTGATCTTCGATGAGCCTACTCGCGGAATCGACGTTGGCGCGAAGGAAGAAATCTACGGGCTACTGAACGACCTCGCATCGCACGGCAAGTCCATCATCATGATCTCCTCCGAGCTTCCGGAGGTGCTGCGGATGTCGCACCGCATCGCCGTAATGAGCGAAGGCAGGCTCACCGCCGTACTCACCGCAGACGAGGCGACACAGGAATCGGTCATGCATTACGCGACCCTCAGACCCGAGCAGAGCATCGCGGATGCTATCGAGCTCGGCATTGCCGGACCCCATGAATCAGTGCAAACCACCAGGAAAGCAAGAGAGAAATGACCCCAACAAGCGCGGTTCAGGATAGGCCGACTCGTGGGCTGGCCGCGACCATCAAAAGCCGCTTCCAGCAGTTTCTCGCATTCGGCAGCCTCATTGTCATTGTCGTGTTCTTCGCGTTTGCCAGTCCTAATTTCCTGACCTTCTCCAACATCACGGGCGTCCTGTTCTCCACGGTGGTCATCGGCACGCTCGCGGTCGGCACCACTTTCGTCATCATCACGGCAGGGATCGACCTGTCGATCGGCACGGGTATGGCGTTGTGCGCGGTGATGTCCGGGGTGTTCCTCGTGAACTGGCACATGCCACTGCTGCTCGGAGTCCTCGCCGCCATACTGTTCGGCGGCCTCATCGGGTTGATCAACGGCTTCAACGTGGCCATCCTGAAGATCCCGCCGTTCATTGCAACACTCGCCATGATGCTCGTGGCCCAGGGCCTCGCGCTCGTGGTGTCGGGCAGCGCACCGATTTATTTCACCGACGTCCCGGGTTACCTGGAGATCTCGACCGGCAATCTCATTCCCGGTGTGAATTTCCCCAATGCCGTCGTTGTCCTCGCGGTTGTAGCCGTAGTTGCCGCTGTGGTCCTGAACAAGACGGTGCTCGGTCGTTACACCTACTCGATAGGCAGCAACGAGGAGGCCACCGCGCTCTCCGGGATCAACACGAAGAAGTGGCTGATCATCATCTACACACTTGCCGGTCTATTTATCGGCCTGGCCGGCGTGATGATATCGGCCCGCCTCGGTTCCGCCCAGCCGGCCACCGGAATGGGTTACGAGCTTCAGGCCATCGCGGCCGTCGTCATCGGTGGAACATCCCTCTTTGGCGGCAAGGGAACCATAGTCGGAACCGTGATCGGCGCGCTCATCATGTCCGTGCTCAACAACGGCCTGCAGATCGTGTCCGTGCCGCAGGAGTGGCAGAACGTCATCCTCGGCGGCGTCATCCTCGCCGCCGTCTACGCGGACAACATAAGACGAAAGGAAGGATAGGCCGCAACTCCAGCTTCTCAACAGGCAACCCAATCCACCAGCACAACAAACAGCAGATAAGGATAGTTGATCACAATGTCATCAAATAAGAAGAGAATCGCCGCGCTCGCCGCAGCGGCTGTATTCGCCATGATGCTCGCCGCGTGCAGTTCGCCGAGCGGTGGCACGAGTTCCGGCGCAGCCGATGGCGCGAAGCCATACATCGCCATCGTCTCCAAGGGCTTCCAGCACCAGTTCTGGCAGGCCGTGAAGAAGGGCGCGGAATCCGAGGCCGCCAAGGAGGGCGCCACGATCACCTTCGACGGCCCGGCTACCGAGGCAGACATCGAGGGGCAGATCACCATGCTCACCAATGCACTGGCGAAGAAGCCAGCCGCGATTGGATTCGCTGCGCTGGACAGCAAGGCAGCCGCTCCGCTGCTGGCACAGGCGAAGGCTGCCGGCATCCCGGTCATCGCGTTCGACTCCGGTGTCGATAGCGACGTTCCGGTGACGACCGCGTCGACCGACAACAAGGCGGCAGCAGGCGAGGCAGCCAAGCACATGTCTGACCTGCTCGGCGGTAAGGGCAAGGTTGCCATGGTCATCCACGATCAGACCAGCAAGTCCGGCACCGAGCGTCGTGACGGCTTTGTCGAATGGATGAAAAAGAATGCCCCCGGCATCACCCTGCTGGATCCCCAGTACGGTGGTGGCGACCAGGCGAAGTCTGCCGATATCACCAAGTCCATCATCCAGGCGAACCCCGACATCGCGGGCATCTACGGCTCCAACGAAGGCTCCGCCATCGGCGTCGTCAAGGGTGTCCAGGAAAGCGG
The DNA here is from genome assembly GCA_025351795.1 of Salinibacterium sp. Taxonomy (GTDB): domain Bacteria; phylum Actinomycetota; class Actinomycetes; order Actinomycetales; family Microbacteriaceae; genus Rhodoglobus. Next base: position 8,342 of record JANXVG010000096.1, read on the forward strand.
GAAGAAGGGCATCACGATTATCGGATTCGACTCCGGCAAAGCCCAGATCGACGCGATCAACAACGGAACCATGGCGGGCGCCATCACCCAGAACCCCGTCGGGATCGGCGAGCAGCTGGTCGCTGCAGCGATGAAAGCCATCAAGAAGCAGAGCCAGCCGAAGGTGATCGACACCGGGTACTACTGGTACGACAAGACGAACATCACTGATCCGAAGGTCGCCGCCGTACTGTACCAATAGCAGAACAATGACGCGCGAGCCTGATCTCGCGTGCCACTGGATTGGGGGGTGTCGGGGCTGCTTTGCCGCGACACCCCTTTCGATTGGCTCGCCGCAGTTTGACGCGCACACGATGGAAAGCCGATGAGCACAATTTATGAGGTGGCAGCCACTGCCGGAGTGTCTCCGGCGACGGTTTCCCGCGTGTTCAACGGCGCGAACGTGTCCGAGGACAAAGCCAGGCGGGTGCGGGAGGCGGCATCCGCCCTCAACTTCACGCCCAGCCGCACGGCGCAGTCGTTGCGAAGGCAGAACTCCGAGGTGATCGCCCTAGTGATCCCCGACATCGAAAATCCGTTCTTCACCTCCGTGGCTCGGGGTGTCGAAGACGTTGCCCAGGCGGCGGGCTACTCCGTCGTGCTGTGTAATACGGACGACGACCATGCCAAGGAAGCGAAGTACCTCAGCATCGCCGTGAGCGACAACATGGCGGGCGTCATCCTCGCCGCTATCGGTGCCAGTTCAGATGTCGGTGCTCTGATCGCGCGTGGGCGTCCCATCGTCGCGGTCGACCGGTCGCCGCATGGCTTCGCCGCCGACGCAGTCACCGTTGACAACTTCGCCGGCGGACGAGCGGCCACCCAGGCGCTCCTGGATCAGGGATACAGCCGCCTCGCGTGCATCACCGGACCGGCGGATGTCGAAACCGCCCAGCAGCGCTCCGCGGGTTGGCGACGGGCGATCGCCGATCACGCCTCGCTCACCTCCAGCGTCTCCGTCGATGGTGATTCCGACTGCTATTTGCGATACAGCGATTACCGAGTTGACGGTGGCCGGACGGCCATGCGCGAGCTGCTCACGCTTGCCGTGCCTCCGGACGCCGTGTTCGTCGCCAACAACCTTATGGGCGTCGGAGCGCTCCAGGTACTGGTGGAGAGTGGGCTCACCCCGCCCGCAGTCGGGGTCGCCCTGTTTGGCGACCTGCCCTTCGCGACCCTCGTGCCGTCCGGCATCACGATCGTCCACCCGCCCGCCCGGGAGCTCGGGACCATTGCGGCGACCCTGCTACTGCAGCGCATCAATGGCGACAAGCAGCCGTCGCGCTCCATCGTGCTCGGCAATGAAATCAGCACGGTCTAGCGTGCCAGCCCCAGCCGTCCTCGGCGTTGACATCGGAACCTCGAGCAGCAAGGGAGTGCTCGTCGGTTTCGACGGGGAGATTCTTGCGACCGCCACCCGTGTCCACGCAGTCGACCGTCCGCATCCTGGATACGTGGAGATGGATGCTGAGCTCTGGTGGGACGAGTTCGTCCAGCTGAGCCGCGAGCTGCTCGTCACCGTGGAGGCCGATGTCGTCGCGGTCGGCGTCAGTGGCATGGGACCGTGCGTGCTCGTGACCGACGAGGCCGGTGTCGCGCTGCGCCCGGCGATCCTCTATGGCATCGACTCCCGGGCCACTGCCCAGATCGAGCGACTCACCACGGAACTCGGCGGGGCCGACGTCATCAGGGCCCGGTGTGGTTCTGCACTGTCCACGCAGGCGGTCGGTCCGAAGTTGGGTTGGCTCGCCGAGAACGAACCGGATGTATTTGCACGCGCCCGACGGCTGTTCATGCCGAGCTCCTGGCTCGTCTGGCGGCTGACGGGGAACTATCTGCTCGACCGGCACTCCGCCAGCCAGTGCACTCCGCTCTACGATGTGGCGAGCGGCAGCTGGTACGCGCCGTGGACATCGGCCATTGCGCCGCAACTCGAACTCCCGCCACTCGTCTGGCCGGGCGATGTCGCCGGTGTAGTGGGCACGGACGTCGCTGCTCTCACAGGGCTGCCCGTCGGCATCCCCGTTATCGCCGGAACGATCGATGCATGGTCGGAGGCGGTGAGTGTCGGCGCCCAGAGCGTCGGAGACCTGATGCTCATGTACGGCACAACCATGTTCCTGATCAACACTGTGGCGGAACCGATTACCTCGCCTGCGCTGTGGGGCACCGTCGGTGCATTCCCAAGCACACACAGTCTCGCCGGGGGGATGGCCACTTCCGGTGCGATCACCGGATGGCTGCGCGAGTTGTTCGGATCCGCCGACTACCCGGAACTGATCGCGCTCGCCAAGGCATCCGGTCCGGGCGCGCGCGGCCTCGTCATGCTGCCCTACTTCGCCGGCGAGCGCACGCCCATCGCCGATCCGGATGCGCGCGGCATCCTTGCCGGGCTGACCCTTTCGCACACGCGGGGCGACCTGTACCGTGCAGCACTCGAAGCCACTGCGCTCGGGGTGCGGCACAACATCGAGGCGATGACGGAGGCCGGCGCCAGGATCGGACGGATCGTCGCGGTCGGCGGCGGCGCCCAGGGCACCCTGTGGACCCAGATTGTCTCGGATGTCACCGGGCTCCCGCAGGTGATCCCGACGCAAACGATCGGGGCAAGCCTCGGGGCAGCATTCCTTGCCGCAAGCGCTGTAGCCGAGGTGCACATCGACGACTGGAACCCGCCGAAGGAGATTCGCGAGGCCCGTGCGGAGACGTCTGCGGACTACGAGGAGCTCTACCGGCTGTACCGCGAGCTCTATCCGGTCACACGGGGAATTTCTCACGCGCTTGCCGAACGACAGCGGAGGCTCTCGTGAGTTCGCGAAGCCCGAACGTGTTGCACCGCGGGCACAACCATCCGATACTTGAAATCGATTCCATATTGCAGTCGCGAAACCCAATGGAGGGTAATACGCCATGAGTTCTTACACCCTGCCCGAGGTCGCCCAGCGGCCTGCTGCGCTCAAGAAGACCGTCTACACGGTCGCCAGCGGCGATCTGCGCTTGGCCGCGAACGTCAAGTGCTGGCCCACCCAGCAGCGACTCGAGGCGGATTTCTCCGCAGCGGTCCGACGTCTTGGTTGGGGAGTGCAGCGCGGCCACGGAGTCGACCCGGTCACCGGCCACGGTTTCATCGACAGCCAGCGCGCGGGCATCGATGTCTTCACGAACATTCCGTCGACTGCTCCATTGGTCGTTGTGGAGGCCGTGTGGCAGTACAGCCACCACGTGCTCGCCGGCTTGCGCACGCATCGTGGACCGATCTTGGTCGTCGCGAACTGGGCGGGCGACTTCCCCGGCCTCGTCGGGCTGCTCAACCTCACCGCGAGCCTCACCAAGGCCGGGGTTAAGTACTCGGCGCTGTGGAGCAAGGACTTTACCGATGAGTGGGCGATCGACGGGTTGGCGACCTGGCTCAACACCGGTGAACTCGTGCACGAGACGAGCCACGTGCGCAAGCTGCCTGCACTGCCGGCATCCAGCCCCGAGGTCAAGCTCGGTATCGCCCTCGCCCGGCAGCTCAAGACTGACAAGGCCATCATCGGCGTCTTCGATGAGGGCTGCATGGGTATGTACAACGCCATAATCGACGACGAGCTGCTCAATCCGCTCGGCCTCTACAAGGAACGACTCTCGCAGAGCGCACTCGTTGCCGAAATGAAAACGGTGTCGGATGCGGAAGCAGACGCGGTGAAGGCCTGGCTCGACGATGCCGGCCTGGTCTTCCACTTCGGCGGCGACGAGGCGATAGAACTCACCCCAGCCCAGGTGCACAGCCAACTCAAGATGTACATCGCCGCGCTGCGAATCAGCGACGACTACGGACTGGATGCCGTGGGCATCCAGTACCAGCAGGGTCTCAAGGACACAGTGCCGGCCAGCGACCTTGCCGAGGGACTGCTCAACAACGTGCAGCGGCCGCCGGTGTTCAGCCGCGACGGCAGCCGCGAGCTCTACGCCGGACGCGCGCTGCCGCACTTCAACGAGGTGGACGAGGGCGTGGCCGTCGACGCGCTCGTGACCAACCGCATTTGGACTGCGATGGGGCTCGATCCCGCTACGACGCTGCACGACATCCGTTGGGGGGAAGACTACGACGGCGAGTTCGTCTGGGTCTTCGAGATCTCTGGATCGGTACCCGCCTCGCACAACGGCGGGTATGACAAGAGCTACAGCATGCGGCAGAATCCGATGTTCTTCCCGCTCGGCGGCGGCACACTATCCGGCTGCTCGAAGCCGGGCGAGATCGTCTGGTCGCGGGTGTTCATTATGGATGGCATCCTGCACGTCGACCTCGGGCGCGGGCACGTGGTCGAGCTCCCGACGAAGGAGACGCAACGGCGCCTGGACGCAACCAATCCGGAGTGGCCGATCATGCACGCGGTGCTGCACGGGGTTTCTCGCGATCAGCTGATGGCAAGGCACAAGGCCAACCACGTGCAGGTCGTCTACGCGCTGGATGCCGCCACTGCAGATAAGGCGCTGCTAGCCAAGGCCGCGCTGTTCAACGAGCTCGGTGTGCGGGTGCATCTGTGTGGGGATGTTGCGATCTAGCCCTGCGCGGTCGACTGTACGTTAGCTGACGGCGCGGCGCAGCCACTGCTCGACGCCGCTGATGTGCACGGTGACCTGGGACCGCACGAGTTCCGCATCGCCGGAGGCGAGGGCATCGACGATGGCGCGGTGTTCGGCGAGCGTGCGCTCGACCGAATGCTCTTGCGTGAGTCCGCGCCATACCCGCGCACGCAGTGTCTTGCCCGACAAGCCGTCAAGCAGGCTGGTCAGGTATGCGTTCCCAGACAGGGTGCTGATGTACCGATGGAACAGCATGTCGTGGGCGACGAGGCCGTCGATCGACGTATTCTCGTCCACTTCGGTGAGCATGTCGCGGAGACGCTCGATGTCATCCGGTGTCGCGCGCGCCGCGGCCATCGCGGCCGCCGTCGGTTCCAGGATGCGCCGCACCTCGAACAGCTCGAGCACCGAACTGTCCTGGTGGATGTCGACGACGAACGCCATCGCCTCCAGCAGCAGCTGGGGCTCGAGGCTCGTGACGTAAGTGCCGTCGCCGCGCCGCACATCGAGCACCCGGATGATCTCGAGCGCCTTCACGGCCTCCCGCAAAGAGCTGCGGGACAGTCCGAGCGACTCGCTCAGTTCCTTCTCGGGAGACAAGCGGTCACCGGGCTTCAGCTCGCCGGAGAGAATCATGCCTTTGATCTTGAGGATCGCCTCGTCGGTGACGGCCATGATCAGAGTTTATGGGGTGTTCTAGTCCCTGGCCATTTCTACGGTCACGCTGCTGACGAAGCATCCGCTACCGCACGTGTCCCCAGAATCAGCTGCTGCAGCTGGGTGACGTGCCCCGGCTCGCGTCCATCAAGTGAAGTCACACCGGGTATCCGCATGGTGCAAGTGAGCTGCGTGGACAAGATCTCAATCGCCTGATCCACGTCGTCGCGTTCGCCGGCCATCAGCCCGCACAGGTCGGCCCGGCCAACGAGGGTGTCAAGCAGGATCTCGGTGTCCTTACCCGTTTCGCGGACGACCTCCGGCAGCAGGTGGAACGGGTGGGAGCACGGCCGAGTTGGCGGCTGCCGTGATTGAAAGGCAGGATGCTGGGCGAATTCAACTTGTGGAAGTAACACCTCCATAATCGAGGTGTTACTTCCACCAGTTGAATTTGCCGAGTGACGTACCGGCGCCCTCGGTGCCCTCTACGCCTGCGAAGCTTGCGGCTATTGCTCGCACCGCCGCTGACCCTGCTCCGCGAGCGTCTGCAACCTGCTCCGCGAAGGACGGTGAGGGTGACGCGGACGCGGGCCTTGTTTGCGCCCAGCAGCAGGTACAGATCTTGAGCCGCATCACGCTGGCGCTCAATCTCTGCACGTTGCAGGAGCAAGTTGCGCATCACCATCTCGTCAGCGTCAGTCATTCCATTCGCGCCGCGGCGCAATCTACCGGCAAGTGAGGGGACTATGTCTTCAGTTATCTGGGCACCCAGGTCGGCAGCTTTTACGGACGCGTGCACCCGACTGTTGATCTTGCCAAGGCCCGAGTTGGCTGCGTTGCGTGGTCGGGTCAAGATCTTCGGCACGGTTATGTAGCGCCATTCTTGTGCTCGGACTGGTGTCACGCCCGAGTTCATGAATGCTTTGACAATGGCGTAAATGCTTGCACCGCTCAGGGCCAAACGATGTCCGGCGCGGACTAGCTCGGCTTCGACCAGCCTGTGGCGGTCGCCGGTGAAGCGGAAGGGGCGTGGAGCGCCGATGTCCTTCCCCTCGAGTCGGCGGCGCACGACGAACGCTGCAACACGCTCCGATTTCACCTGATTCCTGCCTTCGCGCAGGCTACCTGAAAACCGATCTTCTCAGCAGCATCGTGCGAGTCGGTCGTCGGCTACAGCGAGAATGATGTCCAGTCGCTTAGCCTTGACCGCATGCTGCAGTGCGATCTAGCCGGGCCTTACCTTCCCGCTAAATGCCGAGATATTGTCGTCGGCGTATCGGGTGACGAAATCGTAACCTTCGCGCGCAGCAAGCTCTTCGCGACGGCGGATTTGGTCGGCGGTCGCGGCAACTTCAGGGTTGTAGCTGATGCGGGCGTATATCGCAGCTCGGAGCACGGTGCCTAAGGTATACCGTGACGAAGCCGTGGTGTTGCGCACCCAGAAACTGGGCGAAGCCGACCGTATTGTCACGATGCTGTCGCGCCAGCACGGCAAGATTCGTGCGGTAGCGAAGGGCGTGCGGCGCACGGCATCAAAGTTTGGGGCGCGACTCGAACCGTTCATGGTTGCCGACATCCAGTGCTACATCGGCCGCAGCCTCGACATCGTGCAGCAGGCCGAGTCGCTCGGCTCATACGGCGCGGAGATCACGAGCGACTACGCGAGCTACACCGCCGCGAGCGTCATGGTCGAAACCGCGGACAAGATCACGGATGATGACGGCTCGCTGCAGCAATATCTCTTGTTGGTCGGCGCTCTGCGATCCCTCGCGCGCGGCGAGCATGCCCCCACGTCGACCCTTGACTCGTATCTGTTGCGCGCCTTATCAATTGCGGGCTGGGCTCCCAGCTTCGTGGACTGCGCGGTCACCGGTGCTCCAGGACCGCATACCGTCTTCGTTGTGCAGATGGGCGGTGTCGTCTCTGACGATGTAGCTCCTCCCGGGTCTCCACGCCTCGACGCCATGACCCTGGAACTGCTTGGCGCACTGCTCGCGGGGGAGTGGGACACCGTTGAACTCGCTACCGAGAAGTCCCGAGCGCAGGCGAGCGGTGTCGTTGCCGCGTATACGCAGTTTCACCTCGAACGTAGCCTCCGTTCACTCCAGCATGTGGAACGTTCGGCGTGAGCGTAGACAAAACCCACCGAGATGCCGTGGACTTTAAGCCCGTCGACTGGACAGGGCTGTGTCCGCCCGCGCTCGCAAAGTCTGCCGTCCCAGACCACGTCGCGATTGTCATGGACGGCAACGGACGGTGGGCGAACGGCAGGGGCCTCACGCGCGTCGAAGGCCACAAGGCGGGTGAGGCATCCCTGCTGGATGTCGTAGCCGGGGCGATCCAGATCGGCGTCACGCATCTCAGCGTCTATGCATTCTCCACCGAGAACTGGAAGCGTTCGCCCGACGAAGTGCGCTTTCTGATGGGCTTCAACCGCGACGTGCTGCATCGTCGGCGCGACCAGCTCAACGAATGGGGAGTGCGAGTGCGCTGGGCAGGCCGCAGGCCTAGGCTCTGGCGGTCGGTGATTGATGAGCTGCAGTACGCCGAGCGGCTTACGGCGCGCAATAGCGTGCTCACCCTCACGATGTGCGTGAACTACGGCGGTCGCAACGAGATCACGGATGCCGTGCGCGCGATCGCGGTCGAGGTTGCGGCCGGACGCATGAAGCCCTCCGGCATCACCGAGAAGTCGATCCAACGGCAACTTTATGCGCCGGATCTGCCCGACGTGGATCTGTTTGTGCGCAGCTCCGGTGAGCAGCGCACAAGCAACTTCATGCTCTGGCAGAGCGCATACGCCGAGATAGTCTTCCTCGACACGCTGTGGCCCGACTTCACCCGCATTGACCTGTGGGAAGCAGTAACTACCTATGCGGCCCGCAACCGGCGCTTCGGCGGGGCGATCGACGCACCTACCGCTTAGCAGTTCCCCGCGGGGATTCATCTAGTCTTGGCTGATGCCCACCACCACTATTCGCACAGGGATTATCGGATTCGGATTGTCTGGCCGCGTGTTCCACGCGCCTTTCCTCGAGACGAACCCGGCCTTCTCCCTCGACCTCATCGCCACCGGCAGCCCCGAACGGGCGGCGGATGCAGCAGCTCATCACCCTGGTGCCACGATCGTTTCGACGCCAGCCGAACTCCTGGCTCGGGTGGCGGACCTCGACCTCGTCGTGCTCGCTAGTCCGGCGCACGTGCACCTCGAACAGGGTCTCGCTGCGCTGTCGGCGGGTGTCGCGATCGTGATCGATAAGCCATTCGTTCCAACCGTCGTCGATGCCAAGAAGCTCATCGCTAAGGGCGAAGAGGTCGGCCGGGGAGTGCATGTTTTCCACAACCGCCGGTGGGATGGCGACTTTCTCACCGTGAAGAAGCTCATCGGCAACGGGTCGCTCGGTACAGTCCACCGGTTTGAGTCGACGTTCGAGCGGTGGGGTGGCCCCAACCGTGACCGCTGGCAAGACACCACCACAATTGCGCAGGGTGCGGGAATCACCTATGACCTTGGCAGCCACCTCATCGACCAGGCGCTTCAGCTTTTCGGGCCAGCGACCGTAGAACAGGCGGAGCTTCAGACCGTGCGCGTGGGAAGCGTGAGTGACGACGACGCGTTCATCTCGCTCTTACACACCAGTGGGGTGCGCTCGCATCTCACGATCAGTCGGGCGGCTGGCCAGAGCGGACCGCGTTTTCGCGTGCTCGGCTCCGAGAGTTCATATCGGGTTTACGGGCTTGACAATCAGGAGCCGTTCCTTAAGGAGCGCCGCTGGCCAGGCAGCGACGGCTACGGAATTTCGCCGGTAGCCGACTGGGGAACCCTCGGCATCGAGCAGTCGGATGTCGGCGCGACGCCGCTCGAAACCGAGCGTGGTGATTACCCGGCTTTCTATACCGGGGTGGCCGCGGCCATCCGGGATGGCGCCCCTTCGCCAGTTAACCCGCGAGACGCGCTCGAGGTGGTGCGCATCATGGAGCGCGCTCACGCGCTCTCGGTAATCTCCGCGTAGTGAGCTGCGGCGCGATCCAATCCCCAGTCGGCACCGTCTAGTGCGGTGATCGCGGCGAGGGTGACGGCAATGCTCGGCACGCGTCGCGAACCGGCCTGAACGACAAGCTGGATACTGCGCTCACTCGAGGGAGAGGTCGACCGCACCACAGCGCCGACGGGCACCGGCGCTGTTGCCAGGGCGAGTTGGGGAAGCAGGGCGACGCCGAGTCCCGCGGCGACGAGGTTGAGCACCGCAATGGCGTTGTCGGTCTCGAGGTCGATTCGCGGGTTCACGCCGACCGCTTCGCAGGCTGCTAGCAGGTGCCCGCGGCATAACGGGCAGCCGGCAATCCAACGCTCGTCGGCCAGCGCGGCCAGTTCGACGGATTCGTCTGCCGCTCGCGGGTGCGACGCTGGCAGCGTAATCACGACCGGCTCGGTGAAGAGTGCGATGGTGTCGAGGGTTGAGTCGCCGTCTCGGTGGGGGTCGGCGCGATCACCTGGATAGGCGAAAGTGATCGCGATATCGACGAGTCCGTCGCGCAGCATCCCGATCGCTTCAGGAGGCTCTGCTTCGACGTAGCTGAGTGAGATACCGGGGCGACTCTCGCGCATGAGGCTGAGAAATCGCGGCACGAGCGTGGATGACGCCGTGGGAAAGCCTGCAACCCGAACCACCCCGGACGAAAGCCCGACGAGGTCTGCGAGGTCTCCGCTCGCGGCGTCAAGTGCTGAGGTGATGAGGATCGCGTGTCGGGCGAGCACCTGACCCGGCTCGGTGAGCCGCACTCCGCGGCCCGCCCGCACGACAAGTGGTACACCCAGTCGCGTTTCGACCCGCCTGAGGTGCTGGCTGATCGCTGGCTGGCTGAACCCGAGGGCGCGTGCAGCGCCGCTGATCGTGCCATGTTCGGCGATGGCGCGCACGATTCGAATCGAATGCAGGTCTAGGCCGATATCCATCAGTGAATAATGTCACGTTATGCATGGCATCTAAAACATGCACTTGTCGCATGAATTGAACCACGGGATGCTGGAGCATGATCACACCTGCATTGCAGTCAGCCATCGATTCATTCGGTGACCCGCGCGGCTACCTGGCTGTTGCATCCATCGGCATCCCACCACGCCAAGCCGTTGCTGCGCTTGCCGCTGACCTTGACGCCTGGTCTCGAGCGGATCGCGATCCACAAGGGTACGACGCCGTCATCGACCGCACGCGAGCGTCGTACGCGTCACTCGTCGGTGTTTCAGTCGATCGGGTCGCCCAAGGTTCACAAACCTCGGTCATGGCTGCACTCGTGGCGGCTGCCGTGCCGACCGGTGCAGAGGTGCTGTGCGTTGAGGGCGACTTCTCGTCGATTGTCTTTCCGTTCCTGCAACGTCGAGACGTGACAGTGCGCCAGGTACCACTCGCGCAACTCGCCGACTCGATCGCAGAGACGACCTGGCTCGTGGTCTTCTCGCTCGTGCAGTCATCGACAGGAACGGTGGCCGACGTCGCTGCCATCACCGAGGCTGCCGCCGCGCACCGGGCATACACGTTCTGCGACACGACGCAAGCAACCGGCGTGCTGCCCGTCGACGCCAGCGTCTTCGACGTGACCGTGTGCCACAGCTACAAATGGTTGTGTGCACCCAGAGGTGTCGCATTCCTGACACTTTCCGCCGCCGCCGATTCGCTGCTCACCCCGCTTCAGGCCGGGTGGTACGCGGGTGAAAACGTCTGGCAGTCCTGTTATGGACCAGACATGCGGATCGCGACCGGCGCACGCCGGTTTGATGTCTCGCCGGCATGGCAGGCTTGGATCGGTGCAGAGAAGTCCATTGCACTCTTTGCCGGGCTCGACATCGCCGAAGTCTGGGCCCGTGCCTCGGGTCTCGGCGATCAGTTGTGTGCTGCGCTAGGCATCCCGTTGCAGCATCAGGCGATCGTGACGTGGCCGGATTCCTCGGGCGGTGACCTCGGTAAGCTCAACGCTGCTGGCATTCGCGCTTCCGGACGCGCCGGTCGACTGCGGGCGTCATTCCACCTCTGGAACACCGAAGCGGATGTCGCAGCCGTCGTCGCGGCACTACGTTAGCGCAGCGGCTTGGTGCGTCGCTGCCCGGTGTACCTGCGAGTCCTCGCCGCTAACTCGTGCTGATTGTTCGGAACCAGCCAGCCCAGTCGAAGAGCCATCACGATGCCGACGATCGAGACCCACAGGGTGTCCCGGCCCGTGAGTTCGGTCAGCGGAGCTGCCGCGAGCGGAAGAAGAATGGTCGCCACCAGAAGCGCGTGCAGCGTGATTCCGCGCGTGTAACGAGCGGTGATCGCGAACGGCGAGTACTCATAGGCCCCGATCGCGATGGACACGATTATCGCTACGGCCAGCGACAGCGCGAAGTTATGTGACGCCTGGGCGAAAACAGCCGGCAACACGATCACGAGCGGCAGGACGCCTCCGAATTCAAGCAGCAGGTTTCCCCACTTCATATGTTGATCGAATGAGTCATCCTTGATTCGCGCCAGACTGCCCGAGGCGTTTGCGTAAATCTGCAGTGCGCCCGCAGTCAGAATTGTTGCGACCAATATCAAGATTCGCAGAGGTTCTGAGTAGTCGGGAACCGTAAACGACAGTCCGAGCAGGAACGTGAGAGCAGCGACGATCGCACCCGCTTCCGTCACGCTGATTGCGGCTTCGCTGGCCTTGAGTCCCTGCCGATCTTCGAGGTCGAATCGAGAAATCTCAAATAGTGTGCCTTGCACACTGCTCAGCACGTTCGTGATCGCGTACTCGTCTTCGACCAAGAGGGTAAACACGTGATCAATTGCCTCTACGGGGACCAAAACTCGATCGTCAGGGTCAACAATCTGTCCGCGTGATTTGAGCTGGCAATACACGCGGTCTTTCCCCGGACCAAAGTAGTTGCGCATCCCACTTCTTACGATGAAGCCGTGGCTCACAAGGAGCGAAATCATCGCGACGTTGACGGGACTAGTAACTGTGGTCGCCGACGGCCGCGGGACCATCGCGTGTACCTTATCCACAAACTCCTTCACGAGTGCTCGGCCGATTCCCAGACCCTGGTTGTCTGGGTGCACCGCCAAGGCCACCAGGTACACGTGGTCCGGCCCGAGGTGCTCACTTTGGAGCATCCCCACGACAGCCCCAGCGACTTCGCAGACCGTGAACTGATTTCGCTCCAAACCCAACTCGATTTCGCCAGGGTGGGCGGGTTCCCGGTCAAGGCGATCAGGGGGAAACGCGAGTTCGTCCAAGAGGCGTAGCGAGTCAATATCGCTCGCAATCGCAGGACGAAGTGTGAAATCCATGCCCACTCCTTTGACGTGTGACCACCAGCCTACGGTTTGCGAGCACGGCTCTGATCTACACGCTGGATAGACTGGCGTTTCGCCGACTGCGCACCCAGCTCGGTTGACACCAAGAGATCTCGCCGCACTCGCAGCGGCGCGCAGAGGAGTACCGCGTGGCCACGCCCAGCAATCTCGACGCCGTTATTAACCTCGCCAAGCGCAGAGGTTTCGTCTTCCAGTCTGGGGAGATCTACGGCGGTTCCCGCTCGGCCTGGGACTACGGGCCGCTCGGCACGGCGCTCAAAGAAAACATCAAGAAGCAGTGGTGGCAAACCATCGTTAACGGGCGCGATGATGTTGTCGGCATCGATTCGGCGGTTATTCTGCCGAAACGAGTCTGGGAGGTATCCGGCCACGTCGAAGTCTTCTCTGATCCGCTCGTCGAATCGTTGCATACCCACAAGCGCTATCGTGCCGACCACTTGCTCGAACAGTATGAGGAGAAGCACGGTCATCCGCCCGTCAATGGGCTCGCCGATATCAAGGATCCGGATACTGGCCAGCCGGGGTCATGGACCGAACCGCAGAATTTTTCCGGCCTACTGAAGACGTTTCTCGGACCCGTCGATAACGAAGAGGGCCTGCACTACCTGCGGCCCGAGACCGCACAGGGCATTTTCGTGAACTTCGCAAACGTCATGGGTGCGGCGCGCATGAAGCCGCCGTTTGGCATCGGTCAAGTTGGCAAGTCGTTCCGCAATGAGATCACTCCAGGAAACTTTATCTTCCGCACACGTGAGTTTGAGCAAATGGAAATGGAGTTCTTTGTCGAGCCTGGCACCGACGAGGAATGGCATCAGTACTGGATCGATGAGTCCCTTAAGTGGTACACGGATCTCGGCATTAATCCAGACAACCTGCGCCTCTACGAGCACCCCGCCGACAAGCTGTCGCACTACTCAAAGCGCACGGTCGACATTGAATACAGATTTCGCTTCCAGGGCAGTGAGTGGGGTGAGCTCATGGGTGTCGCGAACCGTACCGACTTCGACCTCAAGACACATTCGGAGGGCTCGGGCACCGACCTCTCATACTTCGACCAGACGAAAGACGAGCGCTGGATTCCCTACGTGATCGAGCCGGCGTTCGGTCTCACGCGGGCGCTCATGGCTTTTCTCCTCGACGCCTACGCGGAGGACGAGGCCCCCAGCGCCAAGGGTGGGGTCGACAAGCGCACCGTGCTTCGACTCGACCGCCGGCTATCGCCGGTGAAGGTCGCGGTGCTCCCGCTATCGCGAAACGAGCAGCTCTCGCCGCTCGCGCGCTCGGTGGCGGCAGATCTGCGCAAATATTGGAATATCGACTTCGACGATGCCGGAGCGATCGGGCGTCGGTACCGACGCCAAGACGAAATTGGCACCCCGTTCTGCGTCACGATCGACTTCGACTCGCTCGATGACCGGGCCGTGACAATCCGCGAACGCGACAGCATGGCTCAGGAGCGCATTCCGCTTGAGGGGCTGCGCGCGTACCTCGCCGAGCAACTGATCGGGGCCTAGCTGGTCGGCGAGTCTCCGATCGCGGAGTAGCTGACCTCGGGTAGCTGCCGCCGGGCTCGCCGCAACGCAGGGTTGTGCCGTAGCAGCTGCCCGCCCCCCTCTCCGACCTCCCTCTCCGACCTCCCTCTCTCCCCCTCCTGTCCAATTCGACGGATGTTGGAGGCACGGTCGATCGGGATCGGCCCGTTTTAGGTCGGGCCAGTTGCGGCATCCGTCGAATTGGACGGCAGCAAAGGGCTCGAGGGTGCCGCGCCGCCGAAGTGCCGACCTCTCCTCCACCGCAGCGAGGAGCCGCAGGAATCGCGCAAGTTCCACCGCGATCGGGAACCGATGAAGCGCGGCGACGATCGTGGGGTGATGAGTTCACTTCCTGCCGCAATCGAATCGCTTGGAGGCATCGCTAAGGCAGCAGAACTCCTTCGCCTGGGATTCTCCTATCGGGCAATGAGCCGCGCTGCCGCTACCGGTCGGATCGTTCGCGTGCGGTGCGGTTGGTATGCCTCGGCGGGAGTTGTGGATGCCTCCACGCAGGCAGCACGCGTTGGCGGTGTGCTGACGTGCCTCTCCGCCGCGCAATTCTATGGACTCTGGAATCTTTCAGACGGTTGTGTGCATGTGCAAGTGGATTCCCACGCTCGGGGATTGCGTTCGCCCGCTGACTATCGACGGGCGCTCGGTCCCAACTGGCGAGTTCGCATCCACTGGAGACGCCGGCCCACTGCCACCACAGCGAGCCGGCTCCGGGTAACGCTCGTTGAGGCGCTTGTGCAGCTAACTCGATGTCAGCCACTGCCGGTAGCGATCGCGAGCTGGGATTCGGCGCTCCATCTCGGTCTGTTATCGCGGTCGACCTTGAGGCTTGCCATCGAGCAGCTCAGCCCAGCACTCGGGCAGCGAGTGAGCGGGCTCGTGGATGGCTCTGCCGAGAGCGGGATTGAGTCGATTGCGCGGGTGCAACTGGCGCTCGTAGGCATCCGCGCTCGACCGCAGGTTGTGATTGGCAATCGGCGGGTTGATCTGCTTATTGGTGAGCATCTTGTGATCGAATGTGACAGTCGTGCGCACCACGCTGGCAGAGAAAAGTTCGAGGATGATCGTCGGCGCGATGCCGAGTTGACGGCCTTGGGATACCGAGTCCTGCGCTTTTCCTACCGTCAAGTGACCGACCAATGGTGGTTGGCCGAGAAGGCGATTCGACGGGCACTTCTGGGCATGCCCGCGGAGTTCCCACCGCTCTACTTCGTGTCCAAATCGACGGATCGCGATCGCGCCTGACCGAGAAGTAGTGAATCTCCGCCGAAGTTTCACCGGCCGTCCGTCGATTTGGACAGCGGGACGCGGGCTGCCACGGTATAAAACATGCAGGCGGGAATACCGTCAAGCCCCCATGGCGTTATGCCGAGCATGAGCGAACCCATCAAGGTAGACATCTGGTCAGACGTTCAGTGCCCATGGTGCTACATCGGCAAGCGCAAGTTCGAGGCTGGTATAGCAGAGTTCGGTCGCAACGGGGGCGGACAAGTAGACGTCGAGTACCACTCGTTCGAGTTGTCGCCAGACACTCCGGTGGACTTCGATGGAACCCCCGTCGACTACCTCAGCCAGCGCAAGGGTATGCCGGTTGACCAAGTGGAGCAGATGCTCGCGCGGGTGACTGGCATCGCCAAAGACGTGGGTCTCGACTACGACTACGATCACGTTCACCAGACGAACACCGTCATCAGCCACGAACTCATCCACTTCGCCAAGAGCAAAAATCGCCAGCTGGAGATGAAGGAGCGCCTGCTCAAGGCCTATTTCGTGAACGGCGAGCATGTGGGCCGCATCCCGAATCTCGTCGAGATCGCTGCGGAGCTCGGGTACGATCGCGCCGAAGTCACCGAAGCACTCGAGTCCCACCGCTTTCTCGCCGACGTTAAAGCAGACGTGGCGCTTGCGCAGGAGTACGGCATTCAAGGCGTTCCATTTTTCGTTATTGACGGCAGGTTCGGGGTGTCGGGCGCGCAGGAGGCTTCGGCATTTGCTAACGTGCTTGCACAGGTTCAGACCGAGCGCGAAACAGCACCAGCACAGCGCGAAACAGCGCTGACTGAAACGATGCAGGAAGCCGCGAAATGACGGATGCCGCCACGATGCCGATACCCGTTATCACCCTGACGGCGCTGGGTGACCCGAACGCGCTCTACTGTGTCGGCGACTTCTGCGCGATTCCCGAGCATCACACCCAAGCCGTCGTCAACCGCCGGCTGGATGACGACGCCGTGTAGCTTCAGTCGACGAAGCGCTGGCTCGACCATCGGATGATCGCGCTCGCGCTCGCGTCTTCCGGCGCCTTTCGTGAGACCCCGGCAGGCACTCTGGTGAGAGCGACGATCGTGGGGCGAGGCGTAGAGGTCGTCAGTTCTGGCCCAATGATCCGCTTGTTCACCACCGCACCGAGCACCGCCCCGATGGCAAATCCGATGGGGAGCCCGAGCAGGTAGTTCGTCGGCGGACTGCCAGCGGCGATTCCGATCCCGAGGATCACGGTAGTGCCGAGCACGGCGCCGATACCGATTGCCCCGCCCCAGTGCCGAGTGCGCAGATGTGTGGCATCCCAGGCTCGTTGCTCGACAAGTTGCTGCCGTGCCTCGTCGTGGGACAGCTCACTGACCCACAGGCTGCCCTCGAAGCGAAAACACCAGCGGCTGTTGTCGAGGCTCACCGGTCTCGCGCCGACGGGTCGCTGATCTCGGCGACTATGGCGTCGAACCCGCGGATCAGGTCGTCGGCGTGTACCCATGCGCTGTAGCCACGTTCGCCGGCACCCAGCGCAATCCGCTGGCCGACAACGTGCGAGTCGACAATGCGCGAGTCGGCAAACACCGGCCACGCTGTCGTGCTGCCGAACGGGGTAATGGTGCCGCGCTCGTAGCCGGTTGCCGCGATGGCGACCGCGGCATCCGGAAGTTGCAGTTTGTTGACGCCGACGACAGCGCGAAGCTTTGCCCACGAGATCTGGCGGTCGCTGGGGATGAGGGCGAAAAGGAATGTGCCGTCGTGGCGTTTTACGACGAGCGACTTGACGATGGCTGACGGCTGTATGCCGAGCAGGGTCGCTGCCTCCTCCAAGGATGCTGTGGCGGGGCGCTCAACAATCTCGATCTGGATGTTGCGTGCGGCGGCATCTGCCCGTACTCGATCGGCGCCGCCGTGCTCGTAGCCGCTTTTGTCTGGGAGAATTGACACATGACCATTTTGGCCGCAGCCGACACACGATCAGCGCCTGCGCTGCGCATCGGGCGTCTCGCGCTCGATGTGCCCGTCGTGCTTGCGCCGATGGCTGGGATCACCAACACGGCGTTCCGACGGCTGTGCCGCGAGTACGGCGCCGGGCTGTACGTCTCAGAAATGATCACCAGTCGCGCGTTGGTTGAACGCACGGCCGAGAGCATGCGGCTGATCCGCCACCATGAGTCTGAAACGACGCGCAGCATCCAGCTGTACGGCGTTGATCCGAACACGGTCGCCGAAGCGGTCACTATGCTGGTTGCCGAAGATCGCGCTGACCACATTGACCTGAATTTTGGATGCCCAGTGCCCAAGGTCACCCGCAAGGGTGGGGGAGCCGCGCTCCCCTGGAAGCTCGGGCTATTTCGTGAGATCGTGGAGCGAGCGGTGAAAGCGGCGGGGGATGTTCCGTTGACCATTAAAATGCGCAAGGGCATCGACTCCGACCATCTCACCTACCTCGAGGCCGGGCGGGCAGCTGAGGGCGCCGGCGTTGCAAGCATCGCACTGCACGCGCGCACCGCTGCCGAGTTCTACTCCGGAACCGCAGATTGGTCGGCAATAGAGAAGCTCAAGAACACCATCTCAAGCGTGCCGGTGCTCGGCAACGGCGACATCTGGAGCGCGGCAGATGCGCTCCGCATGGTCGATGAGACCGGATGCGACGGAGTCGTTGTTGGCCGTGGTTGCCTCGGTCGCCCGTGGTTGTTCGGCGACCTCGCGGCGGCATTTCGTGGCGCGCAGAGCGCCAGCTCCTGGCCGACCGAGAACTCGGCGGTTACGACGCTGGAGCCATCGCTCGGCGAGGTTGTGCACGCGTTCCGCCGGCACGCTGAGTTGCTCGTCGAGTTCTTCGAGGACGAAGACCGGGCCTGCCGCGACATCCGCAAGCATGTTGCCTGGTACTTCAAGGGGTACGCGGTTGGTGGCGAGCTTCGTGCAGGCCTCGCGACCGTGCATGACCTCGCGGAGCTTGACGAATTGCTCTCCCAACTCGACTGGACGCAGCCGTACCCGGGCGCAGACGCGGAGGGCCAGCGCGGGCGCGCCGGAACGCCCAAGAATCCGTCACTGCCATACGGCTGGCTCGACAGTCGCGAGTTGCAGGAGACGCACCGTGTCGCACTCGCCGAAGCCGAACTCAGCACCAGTGGCGGATAACCACTACTCGGAGGCCGACGCGGAGCGCTGGTTTCCCGAACAACATTCGAGCCGTCGCAGCGACTTCGCTCGCGACCGTGCCCGGGTGCTACATTCGAGTGCGCTTCGCAGGCTCGCTGCCAAGACACAAGTGCTGAGCCCCACTGCGGGTCTCGACTTCGCGCGCAATCGGCTGACGCATTCTCTCGAGGTGGCGCAGGTCGGGCGTGAGTTGGCCGAAAGTCTGGGGCTCGACCCAGACATTGTTGACACCGCGTGCCTCGCCCACGATCTCGGGCATCCACCGTTCGGTCACAACGGTGAACGTGCTCTCAATGACTGGGCGAATGATATTGGCGGCTTCGAAGGCAACGCGCAGACTCTGCGCCTGCTGACTCGCATCGAGCCCAAGGTCTTTGGTCCGGATGGCGCGAGCTACGGACTCAATCTCACTCGCGCGAGCCTCGACGCGAGTTGCAAGTACCCGTGGCCGAGCGCGCAGGGGATTGCTGACCCCAGCGGACGCACCAAGTATGGCTTTTACAACGACGACATCGCCGCATTCGCATGGCTGCGGGCGGGCGCACCCGACCGGCAACGCTGCATTGAGGCGGAGGTCATGGACCTCTCCGACGATATTGGTTACTGTGTACACGACTTCGAAGACGCGATCGTTAACGGCTACGTTGATGTGGGGGCGCTCGGCGCCCGTGTCGACCACGACGCGCTGGTCAACTCGATGTTTGAGTGGATCGGTGGCGAGTTCACGCACGACGAGCTCATCATGGCTTTTGACCGGCTCGACAACCTCGACGTCTGGATTGACAGTTGGGACGGTTCGCGCCATGCCCAAGGACGACTCAAGAACCTCACATCCCAGTTGATCGGGCGGTTTGCGAGTGCTGCGACGCGCGCCACTCGTGGCGCCTACCCGGAGGGCAGCCTCATCCGTTTCTCTGCGCGCATTGTCGTTCCGCGGGAGATTCAGGCCGAGATCGCGGTGCTCAAGGGCATTGTTGCGGCGTTTGTGATGTCGACGAACTCGCGCAAGCCCATTTATGCGCACCAGCGAGAGATGCTCACCGAGCTCGCCGATGTACTGCACTCGACGGCCTCACGCAATCTGGATGTGGGTTTTGCGGCCGACTGGAATGCCGCGACCACGGATGCCGAACGCAAGCGCGCAGTCGTCGACCAAGTCGCGAGCCTCACCGACCAGTCGGCGATGGCGTGGCACGAGCGGCTGGCCCACTGATGCGACTCGCTTTTCAGGCTGACAGGGCCGACTGCTGGATAATCC